>NZ_JACVZC010000037.1 GCF_016658545.1 Pseudomonas sp. S37
TTATGTTCAAAAGCAATTAGACAGTGTGGGCGAGTCCATACATAGGAGCGGCTTCAGCCGCGAAGAGGCCGGCCCAGGCAACAAAGATCAGAAGCTGTAACTACCCGTCACCACCAGGCTACGCGGGTCGCCGACCTGGATCTGCGCCGCACTGGTCGCCGAGCTGTAGTAGGTCTTGTCGGCAATGTTGCTCAGCGCCGCCCGCACATCCCAGTCATGGGTGCGATACCCCGCCAGCGCATCCCAACGGCCATACCCCGGCAGTACCGTGGTGTTCTGGTTGTCCGCATAACGCTCACCCACCAGTGTCAGCCCGGTTTCGGCATACCAGCCCAGCTCCGGCTTCCAGGTCACGAACAGGCTGGCGTTGCGTTTGGCCACGTCATTGATGCGGTTGCCTTCCTGGCCGTTGTTGTCCTTGACGATAGTGGCGTCCTGCAGGCCGATGCCGCCGCGGACATACCAGTTGCCAACGATGTTGCCGGTAGCCGTCAGCTCGATGCCGCGCGAACGCTGCAAGCCGCTGAGCAAGATGTTTTCCGGGATCACCGGATCGCGGGTACGGCGGTTGTACAACTCCAGCTCGTAGATGGCCAGGGTGGTGGTCAGGCGCTGGTCGAGCCAGTCGCTTTTCACGCCGATTTCTTTCTGCCGTGTTTCTTCCGGCTTGGTTTCGTTAGCGTTGCTTGTTGTCCCAGGGGTGATGCCGATCAGGCCGCCGCCCACCGGCGAGAACGTCTTGCTCCACGAGGCATAGAACGAATGGTCGCGCCACGGTGTGTAGACCACGCCCAGGCGCGGGCTGGTGCTATTGCTGTCCTGCTTCTCGGACAGGTTGCGCAAGTTGTTGGTGGTTTCCACTTCGAACTGGTCGAAGCGCACGCCGGCAAGGATCTGCCACTGATCGTTCAGGCGAATCTGGTCTTGCAGGTACAGGCCACGGCTGTCGACCACGGTGTGGTTGTCACTGAACAGTGCCGGTGTACCGGGGTGTTGCTGGTCGCGACCGGGTCTGCCCAGGCCTGACAGCCGCTGCTCTGGCGCCCGGTACAACACCGGGTCACGTTTTTGGTTGCCGAGCTCCAGGCCCAGTAACAGCTTGTGCTCAAGGCCCAAGGTGTCGAAGTCACCCTCGGCCTCCAGGTTGTTGAACAGGTTGCGGGTGTTCAGGTCTTGCTGCCAGCGCTGGCGGGTCAGGATATTCGTGTCGGCGTTGTAGCCCACGACATAGGTGTTGTCGAACTCGCTGTCGAGCTTGAACAGGCCCAAGGTATGGCGCAGCTGCCAGGTTTCGTTCAGCTGGTAGTTCAGGCGTGAGCGCAGCGACTGGGCGCGGTCGTCAATGTAGTCGCGCTGGTCGCCATAGGTGGTGCTGCGGCTGACGTCGGCCGGGCGGCCGTTGGCCCCGGGGATGCCGCGGTCCGGGGTGCGGTTGTAGCGGCTGTATTCGTATTGCACCAGCCAGTTCAGGTCGGGGTTGATCTGCCAGCTGACCGAAGGGGCGAACAACTGGCGGCTACCGTCGATGCCGTCGCGGAAGCTGTTGTTGTCCTGGTTGCCCATGTTCAGGCGCAGGCTGACCGTGTCGCTGGGGTCGGCGCTGAGGTCGGCATACAGGCTGCGCAGGTCTTCGCTGCCAGCCTGTGCCTCGATACTTGACCGGCGGCCCTGCTCCGGTGCCTTGCTGACCCGGTTGACGATACCGCCCTGGCTGCCGCGGCCATACAGCACGGCAGCCGGCCCCTTCAGCACCTCGACGCGCTCGATGTTGTGCAGGTCGCGAATGTACTGGCTGTCGTCGCGAATGCCGTCCAGGTAGAAGTCGTTGCTGGCCTCGAAGCCGCGAATGCGCACGCTGTCGAAGCGGGTATCGGCGCCGCTGCTGACGTTGGGGATGCCCTCCAGCGCCTTGCCCAAGGTGTTGCTGCCGTAATCCAGCACATTAACGGTCTTCACCGTGTCGATGGCCTGCGGTACGTAACGTACCGGCGTCGAGGTGCGGGTTGCGGTGTTCACTTCCTTGACCCGTGGGTTGTCTTTTTCGCGCTCGCTGTCGGCGGTGATCGACTGCTCTGGCAGGGTAGTGGTGGCGGCACTGGCCAGGCCTGCGCTGAACAGCAGCGACAGGCCAAGTGTAAGGGGTGAAAGGCGGCAGGGTACAAGCATGGGCACATCCGGACCGGGCAGGTGAAAAGAGGTGCGAATGGTAATGCTTGCTATTTGCTCTTGCTTGGCTATTTGTAAAGGGTTGTCTTTACATATGTATCACTTTGTAACTACGCCTTCTGTATAGTGCGGCCTTCAGGGGAATTGTCGGATTGGTCAAGATGACATATCTGACAAAAGTCAAATTACCCGCCTATAGCGCAGAGATGCGTCGAAATGCCCCGGCTCACGGGATAATTTTGGTTATATCAACCTGCATTTCACGACTTTTTGACATTTGTAATCGCACACGGCTAGGATTCGGCCAACGCCTGCTGGCCAATAACCTTTGGCCATGCTGCTGCCAGAGGCCGCCGTGTAGTTACCGGCAGGCCTTCAAGTCTGGATCCGCATAGCGTCGAACCTACGAAGGGGCGTTGGTTCCTGGCGTCATATTGCAGAGCGTTTTTGATTAAGAAATAAGGAAAACAACATGTTGAAAACCAGGATCAGCCTGGTCGCCCTGGCGATGATCGCCGCGACCCAGGCACAGGCCAATGACCAGGCCGAAAGCAAGGGCTTCATCGAGGACAGCCACGCCAACGTCCTTCTGCGCAACGCCTACATCAACCGTGACAAGAAGCACGGCACCGACGACCAGATCGAATGGGGCCAGGCTTTCATCGGCAACTTCTCCTCTGGCTTCACCCAGGGCACCGTCGGCGTCGGTGTCGACGCATTCGGCCTGTACGCCGTGCGCCTTGATGGCGGCAAAGGCCACAACGGTGGCGCGGGCGTCGACTTCTTCAAGCCGCACGAAACCACCAATGCCGACGGCAACGCCAGCTCGCCGCACAACCTGGCCCGTGCCGGCGCCGCCGTGAAGTTCCGCATCTCCAACACTGTGCTCAAGTACGGTGACCAGATGCCGGCACTGCCAGTGCTGCAGTACGATGACGCGCGTCTGCTGCCAGAAAGCTTCACCGGTACCCTGATCACCTCGAAAGAAATCCAGGGCCTGGAACTGAACGCCGGCCGCTTCACCCAGGAAGCGCGCAAGAGCGCCGAGCGCCGTGACGGCGGTGGCCTGAAGTCGATCAACGTGCTCGGCGGTAGCTACAAGTTCACCGACAACTTCACCGGTTCGTTGTACACCGCAGACAACGAAGACGTGATGCGCAAGCACTACCTGGGCTTGAACTACGTCTTCCCGATTGCCAGCGACCAGTCCCTGACCCTGGACTTCAACGGCTACAAGTCGGACATCAACAACAAGTACGTCAAGGCTGCAGGCCTGAACGGCGACTCCAACACCATCTGGAGCCTGGCGGCTACCTATGCGTACGGTGCGCACTCGTTCACCCTCGCTCACCAGCGCAGCACCGGCAGCACCGGCTACAACTACGGCTGGTACCAGAACCAGGGTGGCGTGGGTGACGGTGGTTCGACCATCTACCTGGCCAACTCGTACTGGTCCGACTTCAACGCTGAAGACGAGCGCTCCTGGCAGCTGGGCTACGGCCTGGACTTCGGTGCCTACGGCATCCCTGGCCTGACCTACAAGCTGGCCTACGTGGTGGGTGACAACATCAACACCCGCAACAACGCCAACCCGCAGGGCTTCGGCGAAGGTAAAGAGCGCGAGATCTTCAACCAGGTGCGTTACGTGGTGCAGGACGGCCCGGCCAAGGACCTGTCGATCAAGCTGCGTAGCTCGTTCGTGCGTACCAACAACGCCGTGCAGCAGAACGGTTACAACGACGACGGCAACGAAGTCCGCGTATTCGTCGAGTACCCGATCAGCATCTTCTGATTCTGATCTGATGGTCTAGGGGGCTGCTTTGCAGCCCATCCGACCGGTCCGGCGTCCCGGCAAGGCCGCTCCTACAAGAGAGTGCAATCCCCTGTAGGAGCGGCCTTGTGTCGCGAAAGGGCCGCAACGCGGTCCCTTGCCTTTACGCCGGCTCCACTTCCCTACGCCGCACCTCTGCAACCTTCACCTCTTCCTCGCCAGTCTCCGGCGCAAAGCTGTCACTACGCGCCATCCGCCACATCCGCGCATAAAACTCGCTTTCGATCGAGCCACTGAGCAATTCGCCCGGCTTGAGGAACGTGTGCAAGTCCGAAAACAAGCCGATCTCGCTGGGGCTGATACGCCTTGCCAGGTGCTTGGGCTTGAGCTCCGACGGGTGCTCCAGGCCTGCGGCGGCCAGCATCTCGGCCAGTGCATGCAACGTATTGCGGTGGAAGCTGGCAACCCGTTCTGCCTTGTCTGGCACCACCAGCGCCCGCTGGCGCAATGGGTCTTGCGTGGCCACGCCGGTCGGGCACTTGTTGGTGTGGCAGCTCTGCGACTGAATGCAGCCAATGGCGAACATGAAGCCGCGCGCCGAATTGACCCAGTCCGCGCCGATGGCCAACACGCTGGCAATGTCGAAGGCACTGACAATCTTGCCCGCCGCGCCAATGCGAATGCTCGAGCGCAGGTTCAGGCCGACCAAGGTGTTGTGCACGAACATCAGGCCTTCGCGCATCGGTACGCCCATGTTGTCGCTGAACTCGCGCGGCGCTGCGCCGGTGCCGCCTTCCTTGCCGTCGACCACGATGAAGTCCGGGGTAATGCCGGTGGCCAGCATGGCCTTGGCGATGCCCATGAACTCCCACGGGTGACCCAGGCAGAACTTGAAACCCACCGGCTTGCCGCCCGACAGCTCGCGCAGGCTGGCAACGAACTGCAGCAATTCGGCCGGCGTGCGGAAGGCACTGTGCGCGGCCGGTGAGATGCAGTCCTCACCCACGCGCACGCCGCGGGTCTGGGCAATTTCGGGGCTGACCTTATGCCCCGGCAGGATGCCGCCGTGGCCCGGTTTCGCGCCCTGGCTGAGTTTGATCTCGATCATCTTCACCTGCGGCGAGCGTGCCTGCTCGGCAAAGCGCCGGGGATCGAAGCGGCCGTCCTCGGTGCGGCACCCGAAGTAGCCACTGCCGATTTCCCAGATCAGGTCGCCGCCGTGTTCGCGGTGGTACGGGCTGATGCTGCCTTCACCGGTGTCATGGGCAAAGCGGCCCATGCGGGCGCCGCGGTTGAGGGCGGCGATGGCGTTGGCGCTGAGGGCGCCGAAGCTCATGGCAGAGATGTTGAAGATCGAGGCCGAGTAGGGCAGGCGGCATTGCGGCCCGCCGATGGCGATACGGAACGAGGCAGGGTCTGGCGTGGCCACCGGCAGCATGGAGTGGCTGATGAACTCGAAGCCGGGCTTGTAGGCGTCGTTGAGCGTGCCGAAGGCTTTCTCGGCGCTTTCGTTCTTGGCACGGGCGTAGACCAGCGAGCGTTGCGAGCGAGAGAACGGCAGCTTGTCGTCGTCGCCTTCGATCAGGTACTGGCGTATTTCCGGGCGGATGGTTTCGATCAGGTAGCGGATGTTGCCCAGGATCGGATAGTTGCGCCGCACCGCATGGTGGCTTTGCCGCAGGTCATTGAGGCCAACCAGGCTGAGCAATGCGCTGATCAGCGTCAGCGGCCACAGCCAGGCATGCTGGGGCAACAATGGCAGGCTGGCGAAAGTGAATACGAGGCAGAAAAAGAGGCAGGCATAGCGGCTGGGTAGAGAGTGTTTCATGGGTCCATCGCAGGCAGGATGACCGGGCATAGGATAGGCAAAGGCGGGGAGGGGAAAACCTGGGTAATCGGTAAAAGACTGTTACCTGAATAAGAGGGGCAAGCAAATACCTTCGATTAGAGTTTGAAATCGAAGCCTGCGCGGTATCTGTGGGAGCGGGTTCACCCGCGAAGCAGGTGGTGCGGTGGATGGCACCGGCTTTGCCGGTGTTCGCGGCTGAAGCCGCTCCCACAAAGATCGCGCAGGCCTACAGATGTTGGTCGAGACAAAAGGCCGCGTTCGCTGGTAAGTCAGCGAGGCAGCAACACGCTAACCCGCAACCCACCGCCCTCGCGGTTCGTCAGCATCAGCTCCCCGCCATGGCTGGTGGCGATCCTCTGTGCAATGCTCAACCCCAGCCCATACCCGCCGGACGCCTGGTTGCGCGACCCTTCACCGCGCACGAACGGGTCGGTGATGGTTGCAAGCAAACCCGGCGCAATCCCCGGCCCGCGGTCATCGATATGGATGAACACCCCCGTGGTCGCTTGCTCCAGCGTGACCGAAACATCCTTGGCATAGCGCAGCGCATTGACCAGCAAATTCTGCAGGCAGCGCTGCAACAGCAACGCATCGACGCGCAAGCTGCCCGCCTGGCCGCGCACCGGCAAGGGCTCTTCGGCAGTGGCCAGGTCCGCACACTGGCGTGCGACCAGCCGGTCCAGGTCAACCTGCTGCAAGTTCTGCTGTTCCCCTGCACGCAGGTAGTCGAGCACCTGGCCGATCATGTCATCCATCTGCGTGATGTTCTGCCGCAGCCGCTGGCGGTGCTCGTCGTCAGGCAGGCGCTCCAGGCGCAGGCGCATGCGGGTCAACGGTGTGCGCAGGTCGTGGGACACGGCAGCGAGGAAATAGGCCTTGTCATTGACCATGGCAATCAGCCGCTGCTGCATGGCGTTGAATGCCTGGGCTGCCTGGCGCACCTCCTCCGGGCCATCCAGCGCCAGCGGCGGCTGCTCAAGGTTGCCGCCCAGGCCGCGTGCCGCATCGGCCAGGCGCCGCAACGGGCGCAGGCACAGGCGCACGGCAATCAGGCACACCAGCAGTACCGCGACAATGCGCAGGGCATACACCCGCACCAGGTAATCACTGATCAGCACCCAGGCCGACTCACCGCTCCAGCCTTGCAGCTCCTGGCCATCGATGGTCAGCCAGTGGCCATCGGCCAACGGCACCGCGAACTGAATATGCGCCTGTGCCGTGCGCAGGCCGAACAGGCTGCGCCAGACCATGGGCTGGCCCAGTTCATCGGTCAGTTGCACCTTCATCAGGCGTACCTCCTGGGCATGCCCCAGCTCGTACTTGAGGGCCTGCTGCAACAGCAATTCGACGCGCCTGCGACCACGACGCTCGTCGTGCTCCGGCGTGGGCAGGCTTTCGGCGCAGCGCAGTTGATAGTGGGCTGGCACCTGCAACGTTCCGCCGTGGCAGTCGGCCTGGGCAATCAAAGGTGCACTGCGCGCTGCGATCAGCCGCACCGGGGCTTCGAGCACCTGGGCGAAGCGCACATCGAACCAGATGCTGCTCGACATCAACTGGATCACCAGCGTGCCGCTGACCATGATCAACAGCAACTGGCCAAACAAGGTGCGCGGCCACAGCCGGCGAAGCCAGCGCATCTCAGGCATCGGCCTCGTGGTGGGCGATGGTCAGCAGGTAGCCTTCGTTGCGGATGGTGAGGATTTGCGCGGCCCCTGCGGGTGCGCGGCGCAGGTGCTGGCGCAGGCGGCTGACGCACATGTCCACCGAGCGGTCATCGGGCAGGTGGTCGCGGCCGAACGCACTGCGCGTCAGCTGGTCGCGGGAGACCACACGGTTGTTGGCTTCCAGCAACTCGCGCAGCACCCGGTAATCGGAGCGCGGCAGGGTCAGGGTCTCGCCATCGGGGCGGGTGAGCAGGCGCTTGATGTGTTCCAGGCGAAAGCCGGCGAACAGCTGGGCATCGACTACCACGGGTTCTTCTGCGGGGGTATCCAGGCGCTGCGGGCGGCGCAGCACGGCCTTGATCCGGGCGATCAGCTCGCGTGGCTCGAAGGGCTTGGCCAGGTAGTCATCGGCACCCACCTCCAGGCCGATGATGCGGTCCAGCGTACTGCCCTTGGCCGACAACATGATCACCGCCAGCCCGGGTGTGGCCTGCAAATGGCGACACAGGCTCAGGCCGTCCTCGCCAGGCAACATCAGGTCGAGCACCACCAGCTCCACCTTGTGCCGGGCCAGCTGCTCACGCATCTGTTCGCCGTCGGCCGCGGCCAATACGTTGTAGCCGGCATCTGCCAGGTAATCACAAAGAAGTTCGCGGATCTCGTCGTCATCGTCGACGACCAGCAGGGTCGTGCTCATGCGGAAAAACACCTGTGGGGTGAGGGCCGGTGGCGCTCATTACGTTCAATTACATCCCCGTACATGTCGGGTCTGGAGCCGGAAGGGCCGATGCCTAGAATCCTAACAAAAAATCAACTGCAAATACGAAGCCTTCCCAAATGAACTTCACCAGTACCTTGAACACCTCCACTGTTTTCACCCGAGGCGGCAGTCGCCTCAAGCCACTTGCCTTCTGCGTTGCGGTCGCCATCAGTGGCGGTGCCATGGCGGCAGACAGCAAGCCGCTGGAGCTGGATGCCACGCAGATCGAAGACAGCGCGCTGCTGTCTGCTGACGATACCGGCCAGATCGGCTACACCGTCGAAAGCACCCGCAGCTCCACCGGCCTGAAGCTGACCCCGCGGCAAACGCCGCAGTCAGTCACCACCATCACCCGCCAACAGATGGAAGACCGCGGCATCCATACCATCGAGCAGGCGCTGGAAACCACGCCGGGCGTAACCGCCAACAAGTCCGAGGTGGGTGGGCGTACCGACTACCGCGCCCGTGGCTACTCGATCAGCAACTGGAAGGTCGACGGCCTGCAGACTCAGGGCGGCTCCGACTTCAGCGGCAGCGGCAACGCGCTGAACATGGACCTGTACGAGCGCATCGACATCGTGCGTGGTGCCAACGGCCTGCTGGGTGGTACCGGCGACCCCTCGGCCACCGTCAACCTGATCCGCAAGGCCCCGACCAAAACCTTCGGCGGCAGCGCGTACGCCACCTACGGCAGCTGGGACAAACGCCGCCTGGGCGCTGACCTGAACCTACCGCTGTCCGAGGACGGCCGCCTGCGTTCGCGCTTCGTGATGACCCAGCAGGACGCCAACTCGTTCCGCGACAACCAGTCCGAGCGCTCCCGCGCCGCGCTGGCCAACTTCGCGTTCGACCTGGACGACGCCACCACCCTGGGCGCCGGCTACCAGTACGAGTACAACAAAGTGGTCGGCGGCGGCTGGGGTGCGAACATCCCGCTGTGGTACCGCGACGGCAGCAAGACCGACCTGCCACGCAGCACCAACGTGGTGCCAAGCTGGAGCTTTGGCGAGTACACCACCCGCACCGCATTCGGCTCGCTGGAGCACCGCTTCGACAATGACTGGACGCTGGACCTGAAAGCCTCCCAGGCCACCACCGAAGCCCTCAACCACCGTGGCCTGGCCAAGGTCAACTCGGCAGGGCGCGGTAGCTACGGCGGCTACTGGGACCAGGACGGCAGCGGCGCCGTGCTGAACGGCTTGCACAGCTCCAGCGACACCACCCAGCAATCGGCGCAGATCGACCTGTCCGGCCCGTTCCAGCTGTTCGGCCGCACCCACCAGGCCATGGTCGGCTACAACGACAGCCGTACCGTGGGCTGGTCGCCGCAATACACCTGCACCATGGTTGGCGACGGCATGGCCAGCGCACCGGCACTCGGTTGCCAGTTCCGCGCCAACAACGGCTTCCCGGTCAGCAACTGGCACAATGGCGTGGATGACGACTACGACATCATCGCCTCGCGTACCGGCCTGCACAGCAAGACCACCACCCGCCTGCAAGGCATGTACGCCGCCACCCGCCTGAGCATTACCGACCCGTTGTCGGTGATTGTTGGCGTGCGCACCAGCAACTACTCGTCGGTTACCCGCAGCGTGGCCGGTGAGCGCAGCAGCCAGGAAGAGAACGGCATCGTCACCCCGTACCTGGGCGCGGTGTACGACCTCAACGACAACTACTCGCTGTACGCCAGCTACACCGACATTTTCACCCCGCAAACGTCGGAAACCGTGAGCGGCAGCAAGGTCGAGCCGATTCGTGGGCAAAGCTACGAGACCGGGGTCAAGGGCGAGTGGTTCGACGGCCGCCTGAACGCCTCGGCGGCGTACTTCCGGACCAAGCAGGAAAACAAGGCCGTGCTCGATGGCGACCTGACCACGCCGACCGGGGCCAGCGCCTACAAAGCAGGCTCCGGCGTGGAAACCGACGGTATCGACCTGGAAGTCGCCGGCGCCTTGACCCCTAACTGGAACGTGTACGCTGGCTACACCTACCTGCACTTCCGCCGCATCGACAGCGACGGCCGCAGCGACCCGTCGCACCTGTTCAAGGCCTCGACCACCTACCGCCTGAGCGGCCCGCTCGACCGCCTGACCGTGGGTGCCGGCGTGACTGCACAGACCAACATCCGTGCCATTTCTAGCCCGGCCGGCCAGCCCACCAATGGCGTGAGCAACGGTGCCACCGACGTGAACTGGTCCGGTTATGCCATCTGGAATGCCATGGCCAAATACCAGGTAACCGATGACGTCAGCGTCACCCTTAACGCCAACAACCTGTTCGACAAGCACTACTACACCCAGTACGGGTTCTATGCCGGCGGCATCTATGGCGACCCGCGCAACCTGTCGCTGACGGTCAGCACCGCGTTCTGACCTGACACGGTGTAGGAGCGGCCTTGCGTCGCGATGGGCCGCGCAGCGGCCCCAGGATCTCGGCGCAAATGCAAAAAAGCAGGGGCCGTTCATACTGCGCTGTCACTGTGGGAGCGGGTTTACCCGCGAAGCAGGCAGCGCGGTGCATGGCACCGGCCCTGCCGGTGTTCGCGGCTAAAGCCGCTCCTACGAGGGCTCGCGCAAAGCGGCCCTTTTTTACTTGCCTGAATCCAGCATAACCCTCGTGCCTTCTGCAGGGCTGATTGAAATCAAGGTTCGCCGGTTTACCGCTCATCGCCTAAGCAAAACATCAAGGAATTCTTCGGTTTGCGGGTGGTCTGTGTCACGGCTGTTACACGTGATGTCACATGGCCCGTGCTGCCAGTGGCACTGACAGCCGCACCTCACCTGCTTCTAATGGAATGCTTATGTTTGCCTCTACAAGGATGTGGTTGGGTCTTTGTGCGCTCGTACTGGGCGCTGGCGCGTATTCGCCTGTTCATGCTGCGACGCCTGGCGAGCAGGACCTCATACGTGACCGGCAGAACCGCTTGCTCGAAGAGCAGCGCCGTCGTCTTGAAGAGCTCAAGGACCTGCCCGGCGAACGGGCTACGCCAGTGGCCCCCACCGCGCCCGCCGATACGCGCTGTTTCAACATCAGGCGCATTGAGCTCAAAGGAGCAGACGCGTTATCGGCTACAGAGCGTGACGCACTGATCACGCCCTTTCAGGGCAAGTGCCTGGGGGTAGCCCAGCTCAACCAGCTGCTCAAGGCCATCACCGACCATTACATCGGTAAGGGGCTGGTGACCACTCGCGCCTATCTGCCCCAACAGGATCTGTCCACAGGCGACCTGCAGGTGCTGGTCATCGAAGGCAAGCTGGAGAAACTGCGCAGTGACGCTGCCAGCGGCCTGTCGGCGCGTGAAATAGCCATGGCGTTTCCCGGCCGGCCAGGGCAATTGCTCGATCTGCGCGAGATCGAGCAGATGGTCGATCAGCTCAACCGCTTGCCGTCCAACCAGGCGCGGATGGAGCTGACCCCCGGCCAGGCCCTTGGTGGCAGTGATGTGCTGGTCAGGAACACCCCGCAGAAGCCCTGGCGCGCAAACCTCTCCAGAAACAACGACGGCCAGCGCAGTACCGGCGAGCAACAATGGAACGTAGGCCTGGACTGGGACTGCCCGCTGGGGCTGGCTGACCAGTTGAGCCTGCGCGGGGGCCATGATGCGGTCAGCGACCATCACCAGGGCTCACACAACGCGTTGTTGTCGTACAGCGTGCCGTGGGGTTGGTGGACGTTCAGCTACCTGTACAGCGAAACCGAATACCGCTCGCAGGCCGAGGCCGAAGGTTTCAGGTTCAAGCAAGACGGTGACAGCCAGACCCACCAGTTCCGTGCCGAGCGCGTGATCCACCGCGACGCTGTGAGCAAGACATCGCTCAATGCTGGCCTGGCGCACCTGCGCACGCAGAACTTCATCGAGGACAGCAAGCTGGCCCTGAGCAGCAACCGCATTACTGAAGCGCAATTCGGTATCAACCATGGTCGGCGGGTGGGGTCGGCATTCGTCAACATCGACTTGGGCATGCAGCAAGGCATTGGCTTGCTGGACGCCCAGGGTAGCCACCACCCGGGCCCGGGCGAACCTGAGGCACGCTATCGCAAGTACACCGGCACCATCAGCTACCTGTACCCCTTCCAGCTGTGGGGCGAAAACCTGGCCTTCACCAGCCTGGCCACCGGGCAGCGCAGCGAGGATGTGCTGTTCAGCCCGCAGCGCCTGAGCCTTGGGGGTTCGTCTTCGGTACGCGGTTACAAGGACCAGTTCCTGTCCGGTGACAGTGGCGGTTACTGGCGCAACGAAATCCGCCTGTCGCGTGCCGTGACCCTCGACTGGCTGCGCCCGGTGTTCAGCGAGTACGGCGCCGCTGCCGGCTATGACCAGGGCGTGATCAGCAACGATCGCTACAACGGTGCCAGCCATGGCCGGTTGTCCAGCCACTCGTTCGAGCTGTTTACCCGCGGCCAGCATGTTGCCGCGTCAGTCACCTTCGCCCATTCCCTGGAACGTCCCGACGTGATCGAGCGCGAAGCGCCAGTTTACTTCCGTATGGATTTTTTCCTTTAACTACGCTGTTCCGAGGTCGCTTACATGGACGTCAACCAATTGGACCTGTTGGCCCGTCAGCCGTCTGCTGCACTGGCCGAGCGCGCGAGTTTCCTGGGGATGCCCAAGCGCCTGCTGGCCCTGCTGCTGGCCAATGTGATGTTCTGGCAACCCATCTGGGCGCAGGCTGAGGGGATTGTCGCAAGCGGCACGACCAACACCGCTGTGGGCCAGGCTGGCAACGGTGTGCCGGTGATCAACATCGCAGCGCCCAACGGGGCGGGTTTGTCGCACAACCAGTACCAACAGTACAACGTCGACAGCAAGGGTGTGATTCTCAACAACTCGACGAGTGCCATACAAGCGACCCAGTTGGGCGGCAATATCCTCGGTAACAGCCAGCTGGGCGGGCGTGCCGCGAGTACCATTCTCAACGAAGTCACCGGTGCCAACCCCAGCCAGCTCAAGGGTTATACCGAAGTGGCCGGGCAGGCAGCGCGGGTCATCGTGGCCAACCCTTACGGCGTCACGTGTAACGGCTGCGGCTTCATCAATACCCCGCGCGTTACCCTCAGCACCGGCAAGCCGGTGCTGGATGCCAATGGCAAGCTTGAACACTTTGCCGTCGACGGCGGCAGCATCAACGTCGAAGGCCAAGGCCTGGATGCCAGCACCGTCGACCAGTTCGACCTGATTACCCGCTCGGCGAAGATCAACGCCGATATTCACGCCAAACAGCTCAATGTCATCGCCGGTGCCAATGACGTCAACGCCGACACGTTGGCCACCAGCGCCCGTGACGGTAATGCCGCCGACAAACCACAGCTGGCCATCGACTCGTCGGCGCTGGGCGGGATGTACGCCAACGCGATCAAACTGGTGGGTACAGAGCAAGGTGTCGGGGTAAAGACTGCCGGCAACATGGCAGCCAGCGGCGGCGATATACAGATTGATGCCAACGGCCACCTGAACATGGCCCAGGCTTCGGCGCAGGGGGCCTTGAATGTAAACGCGCCAAGCGTCGAAATGACCGGCAAGGTGTACGCCGGCAAGGCAACGGTGCACACCCCTGGCACGCTGAGCAACCAGCAGAGCCTGGCTGTGCGCGAGCGGGTCGAGATCAATGCTGGCAAGGTCGTCAACGCAAGCACCCTCGCTGCGGGTATCGAAACCGACAACAGCCGCAACCTGACCGGCGACGTCACCATCAGCGCGCCGCAAGTCGCCAACAGCGGCTACATCGAAGCCAGCCGGGCGATAAACATCAACGCGGCCAAAACCCTCGACAACCAGGGCGTGGTGCAAGGCGCTGAGGTCAGCTTGGCCAGTGGGCAAGTGACCAACCGCGGGGCGGCAGCACGCCTGGTTGGCGAACAGGCGTTGTTCGTTGCCAGCCCGGCGATCGTCAACCTCGCCGGCGTGATCCGCTTTGGCACGGGGCAGGCGGTCAGCCTGCAACTGGCCAGCCTGGATAACCGCGAGGGGTTGATTCAGGTTGCGGGTGGCAGCCTGGCAATAGAAGCTGGCACGCTGGATAACGGCTCTGGCCAGATCGACGCCAATAGCCTTGCCATTAACGCTGACACGATCAGCAACCGCTCGGGGCTGCTGTCTGCCCGTGCTGCTGATGCGCAAATAACGGCGCGCCATGCACTGGACAACACCAGCGGCACCGTGCAGGCGCAGAACAAACTGTCGGTCGAAGGCGCTGACATCAGCAACCAGAGTGGCCGGCTGCTGGCGGTTGCCGGCAACCTTGAACTCGACACCACGGGCCTCGATAACCGCAACGGCAGTGTGCTGGGGGCGAACGTCAAGCTGACCGCCGCGGGCGCACGGGTCGACAACCGGGGCGGGACGATCGTCGGTGACCGGCTGGACGTGAGTGCCGGCATGCTGGACAACCGCAACCAGGGCTTGCTGGCGGCAGGCGCGCAAGGGCTGGCGCTGCGCTTCGGCCCTTCCGCGACCCAGGCACAACTGCTCAATAGTACCGGGCAGGTTCAAAGCGACGGCGCCTTGCTGCTGACTGGCGTTTGGCTGGACAACAGCGGCGGTACGCTGCTTGGCCAGCAGGTGCGGGTGGATGCACGGCGCCTGGTCAACGATAGCAAGGGGGCGGTAGCCAGCAATGGCGGTGCCGTCACGCTGAATGTCACCGATGTGCTGAGCAATATGACGGGTGTCATCGATGCGGGCAGCCACGCGGTAACCCTCGGCGGTACTGCCGATGTCGACAACCGGGGCGGTAGCATCCGTGGCAATCAGCTTGGCCTGCAAGCCAACAGCTTGCGCAATGGTCAGCACGGCCAACTGGTCGCCGGCAGTGGCGGCCTGAGCTACACCGGCACGCGGCTGGACAACAGCGGCGGGACGCTACTGAGCAGCGGCCTGACGCGGCTTGACCTGGGCAACGGCACTGTCAGCAACGTCGGCGGCACCGTCCAGGGCGGCACGGTGCACATCACGGCCGGGTCGCTGGACAACAGCGCCGACGCCAGCAAGGCAGGTTCACTGTCCAGCCTGCTCGACAGCCTGACGCTGAACATCGACACGCTGACCAGCAACGCCGGCAAACTGTTCGCCAAAACCGCGTTGCTGTTCACCGGCAACACGCTTTCGAACACCGACGGCAGCGAATTGAGCGGCGACAGTGTGACGCTGGCCGCAGCCAACCTGATCAACCGTGGCGGCCTTATCGAGTCCAACACCACGCTGGACGTGCAAGGCGGGTCGCTGGACAACACCTCGGGTCGGCTGCGCGCCCTCGGCACTGGCTCCGCTACAAACAGCACCAGCACGTTCGGCCTGGCAGGCAGCCTGATCAACCAAAGCGGCCGTATCGAAATCGGCAGCACCGACTTCGTGCTCAAGGCCGATACGCTGAACAACCGTGCCGGCAGTATCGAACATGCCGGCAGCGGCCTGCTTACCCTGGATTTCAAC
Source organism: Pseudomonas sp. S37 (assembly GCF_016658545.1). Lineage (GTDB taxonomy): Bacteria > Pseudomonadota > Gammaproteobacteria > Pseudomonadales > Pseudomonadaceae > Aquipseudomonas. The sequence continues at coordinate 15,643 of NZ_JACVZC010000037.1, forward strand.
CGCGTGAACGGGGCGGGCGGCAGCATCAGTGCGCTGGGCAATGGCGACTGGCATTTCGGCGCAGTCGACGGGCTGGGCGTTGTTCAGCTGAACAACGCCCTGACCTACACCAGTGACTCATTGGCGCTGCTGGCCGGGGATCGGCTGGCCAGCGGCAGTGGCCTTACCCTGAACCTGCGCAACCTCGACAACGGCGGCGATTTGCTCAGCGATGGTGACTTGGTCCTGAACCTGACCGGAGACTTGAACAACAGTGGTCGTCTCTGGGCGCAAAACCTGCTGGCCATCCAGGCCAGTAATGCCAGGCAGAACGGTGGGCAAATCGGTGCTGGCACTGATACACGTCTCGCCCTCTCCGGCACACTCGACAACCTCGGCTACCTGACCGCTCGCCAGAACCTGCGAATCGACGCCGCACAGATCGCCAACCGTGGCACCCTGGGTGCACAGGGCGATGTCAGCCTCAATGCCAGCCAGGCCGTCAGCAACGGCGCCGACGCGCTGTTGTTCAGTGGCGGCACCCTGGCCCTGCGCACCGCCAGCTTCGACAACCTGTACGGCGATGTCTACAGCCGCGGTGACCTGAGTGTCGCCAACCTGGATGGCAGCAGCGCGCAACGCTTCAGCAACCTGTCGGGCACGGTGGAAAGTGAGGGTGCGATCACGCTCAACGCCGTATTCGTGGAAAACGCCAAGGCTGAATTCGAACTGGGCCAGCGCATTGTCAATGGCAGCCTGAACTGGCAGTGCGGCCAGCATTGTGGCGGGCATGACTCGTTCAAGCGTGGCGTGATCAGCATTGACCAGACCCTTCTGGAGACGGCCACCCAGGATTCGCCATCGGCGCGTCTGGTCGCCGGCAAGGACCTGACCCTGCAGGCCGACCAGGTACAGAACCGCTACAGCCTGCTGGCTGCCAACGGCAACCTGAACATTACGGCCAACGACCTGCTCAACCAAGGTGCTTCCGAGCGCACCGGGCAGAACAGCATCAAGATCGGTACGCCTGCGCGTATCGCTACCGGTTACTGGGACCAGATGGAGTTCATCGACGTCCCGGCGTTCAACGCCGCCGTGGCTGCAGGCAACTTCGACCTGGCCCGCTTCGAATTGCTCAAGTCGCGCTCCGCCGACAGCCGCTTTGTCGAGCAAAGCAACTACACCGTCTGGACCGACAGCCCGCAGCCGAAGTATGCCGCGACGCTGCAGGCCGGCGGTGCGGTCAACCTGAACGTTGCGCGTACCGTTCAGAACGGCTCGTTGCACGCCAACAACACCGCCGAAATCCTTACCGGCAGCCTCGGTGAAGACCAGACCGGCATCAAGGTCGGCGGCATCGATATCACCCTCAACAAACAGGCCAGCGACGCCAGCCAGGCCGACGTAGCGGCGCTGCAGCCCGTTCAGCGGGTGGCTGCAGATGGCAGCGTGCAGGCAGGCTTCACCCCGGTGGACTACAGTGGCATCCCGTTTGTCGCCGTGGACCCGACCGCAGGCGCTACCTTCCAACTGCCCAAGGGCGATTACGGGCTGTTCATTCGCAACCCGGACCCCACCAGCAGCTACCTGATTGAAACCAACCCGAACCTGACCGACTTGTCGCAGTTCCTGGGTTCCGACTACATCCTCGACCGCCTCGACATCAACGCCGACAGCAATTGGCGCCGCCTGGGTGACGGCTTGTATGAGCAACGCCTGATCCGCGACGCCGTGCTGGCGCAGACCGGCCAGCGTTTCCTGGCCGATGGCCTGGCCAGCGACTACGACCAGTACCGCTACCTGATGGACAACGCGCTGGCGAGCAAGGACGCGCTCAACCTGAGCCTTGGCGTTACGCTGAATGCCGAGCAGGTCAGTGCCCTGACCCACGACATCGTGTGGATGGAAAACCGCGTGGTCGATGGCCAGAAGGTGCTGGTGCCAGTGCTTTACCTGGCCCAGGCCGATTCGCGCAGCGTGCGTGGCAACAGCCTGATCCAGGGCCGTGACCTGACGCTGATTGCGGGCGGCGACCTGGTAAACGTCGGCACCCTGCGTGCCAGCAACAACCTCAGCGTCAACAGTGGGGCAAGCATCTATCAGGGCGGCCTGGTGGATGCAGGCAACAATTTGCAGATGATCGCCCAGGACAGCATCCGCAACGCGATGGCCGGTGAGATCCGTGGCAGGCAGGTAAGCCTGGCTGCGGTAAAAGGCGACATCCTTAACGACCGTACCGCCATCCAGGTGCGCGACGGCGCAGGCATGCGCACCCTCACCGACACCGGCAGCAGCATCACGGCCCGCGAGAACCTTGCCATCAATGCCGGCCGCGACATTACCAGTTACGGGGCCATCAGCGCCGGTGGCGACCTGGCGCTGATGGCCGGCAACGACATCAACCTGCTGGCCAGGACCGACAGCAGCGAGCAGCACGAACTGTTCGACGGCGGGCACAAGTCGGTCATCACCACCCAGGTAAAAAACCTGGCAGCGACGGTAACCGCAGGTGGCAACCTGGCCCTGGATGCGGGGCGTGATATCAATGTTCTGGCCAGCCAGGCCAAGGCCGGCAACGACCTGAGCCTGGTCGCTGGCCAGGACATCAACGTCAGTTCGGCGGGCGATGTGTACAACGTCGCTACCCAAAGCAAGGATGGCAAAAAGCGCATCAGCGAAGCCAATGACCGCACCAACCAGCTCGCCAGCGAGCTGACTGCCGGCCATGACGTCACTGTGCAGGCCGGCCGCGACACCACCCTGGTGGCCAGCAAGATCACCGCCGGCAACGAAGCCTACCTGTACAGCGGCAACGCCCTCAGCCTGCTTGCTGCGCAAAACAGCACCCACACCCTTTACGACATGAAGGAAAAGGGCAACTTCGGCGCCAAGAAAGCCCAGCGCGACGAGGTTACCCAAACTACCCACATCGGCAGCGAGATCCGTACCACTGGCAACCTGACGCTGGTCAGCAACGGCGACCAGCTGTACCAGGTCGCCAAGCTGGACAGCGGCAATGACCTGACCCTTCAAAGCGGCGGCGCCATCGCCTTCGAGGGCGTGAAGGACCTGCACGACGAGAGCCATAGCAAAAGCAAGAGCAACATGGCCTGGTTCTCCATGAAGGGCAAAGGCAACACCGACGAAACCCTGCGCCAGAGCGAACTGCTTGCACAGGGGCAAACGGTGATCCAGGCGGTCGATGGCCTGAAGATCGACATCAGGCAGATCGACCAGCAGTCCGTCAGCCAGACCATCGACGCCATGGTCAAGGCTGAACCGCAACTGGCCTGGCTGAAACAGGCCGAGCAGCGGGGGGATGTGGACTGGCGGCAGGTGAAAGAGCTTCACGATTCCTACAAGTACAGCAACTCTGGCATGGGCCAGGCGGCGATGCTGGCGGTGATCATCATCATCACCGTAGTGACTGCAGGGGGTGCCAGTGCCCTGGCAGGTGGCGCCGCCGGCGCGACCGCGGGCTCGGGTACTGCCATGGCGGCAGCGACCACCACCCAGGCCCTGGCGGCAGGTGCCAGCTACACAGCTGCCGGCTGGGGCAACATGATGGCCACCGCAGCGTTGACCTCGATGGCCAGCACCGGGGCGGTCAGCGTCATCAACAACAAGGGCAACCTGGGCATTGCACTGAAGGACACCTTTGGCAGCGATAGCCTGAAAAACGCCAGCATCGGCGCCTTGACTGCAGGCCTGGTGAACTACGCCGACAGCACCTGGTTCCAGGGTGCCAGCCCGGCCAATGGCGGCGGTGCGCAAGTCACCACTGCCGGGCCGGTACAGAACCCGGGCTACAGCAAAGAGTGGCTGAGCTGGCAGAAGGCGCAGGATGCGGTGGCCCGCAGCACCACCCATGCCGTGATCAAAAGCGGCGTCTCCACTGCCATCAACGGTGGCAGCCTGAAAGATAACCTTGGGGCCGCGCTGGTGTCCGAAGGCTTTGACCTGGCAGCCGCTGTCGGCAACAAGAACCTTGGCGATTTTGCCGAATACATGGACCTGAGCCCAGGCTCGGCTGAAAAGGTCTTCCTGCATGCCATGCTCGGGGGCGCACTGTCGGCAGCGCGCGGTGGCGACTTCAAAACCGGTGCCATCGCCGCTGCTGCTGCAGAAGGGCTGACGGCCTCGGCCACCGACAACCTTGGCCGCTACCTGGATAGCCGCTTCATCACCGATGACCAGTTCCGGGTCGCCACGGCCCAGATCATTGGCATTGCCGGCGGTGCGCTGGTTGATGGCGACCCGGACGATGCCGCCTGGGTGGCGGGCAACGTCGAGCGCTACAATGAGCAACTGCACCCCACTGCGGTCGATCTGATCAAGAAGGCCGCGCCGCAATATGCGGCGGACACCTACATCTCTGAAGCAGAGGCCGAGAGGCGCCTGGCGCTGGGCGCGGTCTATTACACCGACGAGAAGTGGAACGCGGCGTTGACCGGGCAGGGTTACGCCCCGGACGACACGACACTTGCCTACCTGGGCGCTGCATTGGCACCCATCGCTGGCCATTACGCGCCGCAGAACACCTCCGATGTGCCGACTACCCAGGCGGACCGGGTGTACACCGGGCCTGAAACCGCCGAACTGCTCACCCGCTTTGGCGACACAAACCCGGCGAGCTACGCCGACACCTCGATCAACTCGATCAACTTCCAGGGCGCCTATACCGGTGATCTGACCTACGACTACTACCGCTTCTACGACAGGAATATCGCGGTTTCCTACGACTTGGGTAACACCGTAAGCGGTGGGCTATCCGGTACCGCTCAGGGCGTAGGCGCTGCCATTTCCGGTGTGGCAAGCTCCATCTGGTCGCTGCTGAGCAACCCTGTGCAAAGCAGCGAGCAACTGGTCACCGCTGGCATGTCGGTGACCAGGGATCCGCTCGCCGCCGCCTGGGACAGCCTGGCACCGGGCCAGGCGCAGGAAGCGCTGGCAACGGTCTACCAGATGCAGGGCGACAACGAGGCCGCTGCTGCTATCCGTAACCAGGCCAACACCGAGTTCGGGCTGAACTTCATCCCGGTCGAACGGGCGGCTGCGTTGGCTAGGCTTGGCACCGTGGCGAAGACTGCGGACGAGCTGTACATCGAACGCCTGCTCACTGAAAAAGGCCCTTGCTGCTTCGCCGCGGGTACCAAGGTTTCAACGCCCAACGGCGACCGCACCATCGAGTCGCTGAAGGTTGGTGACGTGGTCTGGAGCAAGCCCGAAAAAGGCGGCAAACCGTTCGCCGCGAAGATCCTGGCGACCCACCAGCGCAGCGACCAGCCGATCTACCGCCTGAAACTGAAGAACCTGCGCGCCGACGGCACCGCCAAGGGCGAGACCTTGCTGGTTACCCCAAGCCACCCGTTCTATGTGCCGGCCAAGCGCGACTTCGTTCCGGTGATCGATCTGCAGCCCGGCGATTTGCTGCAGTCGCTGGCGGACGGCGACTCCGAGGGTACTTCGTCGCAGGTGGAGTCGCTGCAGCTGTACCTGCCGGTGGGCAAGACGTATAACCTGACGGTGGATGTGGGCCACACGTTCTACGTGGGTGAGCTGAAGACGTGGGTGCACAACACTGGGCCTTGTGATTTGCCTGAGTGGCCTGCTGATGTAAAAGCAGGTGCCAACAGTGCTGAAACAGGTGGCACAGCACAGGTTGCTGTTGACTCGCCGCCAGGAAGCTTTTCGATTTCGGATTGGACAGGCTACCCAGCAGGTGTCCCTGCACCGGACGGGCCTTTCAGGTTACTGGAAGGCGCGGAGTACAATGCCGCCAGAGATGCCGCCAACAAGGCCAACCGCACTATTCGGCGTGAGCAGGGGTTAATAGGACAACCGGTAGACGTGCACGAAATCAACCCCGTGAAATTTGGTGGAAGCCCGACCGACGCTGGCAACAAACTCGTCCTGCCGCGCGACGTCCATCGAAAACAGGTGACGCCGTGGTGGAACCAATTGCAGAAAGATCTGGGGAATTAGCGATGGTATACGATCTGACAGAAGGACAGCTCAACGGACCCGCTGACAAAGCAACTGTTGATGGTTTGTCTACGAATTTGGGCGTCGCACTTCCCAAGGATTACGTTGAATTCCTCAAAGCCCACAACGGCGGCGAAGGTTTCATTGGTGATAACTACATTATCTTTTGGCAAGCCGAAGAGCTGGCCGACTTCAATCGCGAATACGAAGTCGCCACTTATGCCCCGGGCATTCTTCTGTTTGCGTCTGATGGTGGGGGGGAAGGGTTTGGTTTCGATACCGAAGATGCGGCCATGCCTATCGTACGTATTCCTTTCATAGGGATGGACCGAGATTATGCCACTCCGATCGCGCGCGATCTCCCCGACCTTTTTGCTCGGTTGGCAGATTAAATGGCTGACAGTCCTCGGTACTCGCGCCCCAAAGGCATGGAGCTGTTCGAAATCAAGCCCATTATTCTCGGGGGGGATCCAGTCAGTCCGGAGAACAAAGTCTGGTTGACCAGGCAGCAGCACTTTGAAGCTGTGCGTTACTGGAACCGGATCATTCGCGAACTGCGTAAATAACGCCCCGAAGAAAGGAACTGGGTAGTGCATGGCATACTGCTAGATCATGCGAAACAGAATTTTATTTTCTACGTGGCTCAGGGTCTGGATCAGTCAATCAGGTCTGATGTACACCAGCTTGTGAGTGAGCTTGCTGCGTCAAGGGTATGGAGCATTGCGCCGCCAACCCGGGTTGACGAGATAGATGAGAATGGCTTGGAGGTAGTAGGAGGGATGCTGGAGATTTACTCAGCTCTGCCACCGGAAAAACTGCCTCATGGTGTCGACTTCAAGAATCTGGAGGACGTGGAAGCGTTGATCGGTGCGGTAAGGGAATTATCTGGAAAAGGAGGTATTTCCTTTGAATTTCGACTGGGCGCTACTTATGTGGGCAGCATTGAAGATGGTGTCATTGATCGAGTTCTTCAGGAAGGCTTGCTTGTGCCGTGGAGGAATTGCCTCAGCGGGAAAAAGACAGGAATCAACCATAATTAGTCTTCCAGAATTGAATGAGTTGCTGTTGCTACACTGCTTGCATGCAATCGGTATTCAGTTGAGTTTTGACAAAAAGGCTTACGATTTGTCGCTTTCGGTTTCAGGCTCGCAACCCGCGCGATACCGGGTTTTCGGCTAACCAGCAGCTGGATTCGCTGCTGGTTGCATGCCCGGCCTTCGTTGCGGCTAGAATGTGCCCCTCAGGGTCAGCATGTAATTGCGTGGGTCACCATAGAAATTGCCGTTCGCTGCGCTTGATACGGTCTGGTAGTACTTCTTGTCGAACAGGTTGTTGGCGTTCAGCGACACGGTCCAGTGATCGTCCACGCGGTACTTCAGCAGTGCATTCCATACCGCATAGCCACTTTGCTTGTAGTCGAACGGGATTTTCTGCTGCACAACGTTGCCATTGCCATCCACCCGCACTGTTTCACCACTCACATACGTGGCGCTTTGCATATCAGCGCCACCGCCCACGGTCCAGTCCGAGAACTCCCCTGGTAACTGGTAAGTCGTCCATACCTTGAATTGATGCTTGGGCGTGATCGTGTTCAGCCCTTTGTTGGTGTTCTCGTTCTTGTTGTAGTTGTACACATAGCTGGTCATCAGGTTCCAGCCTTCAAGGATTTCGCCCGTGGCTTCAAGCTCGATGCCCTTGCTGATCACCTCACCCTGGTTCAACCAGCAGCAGCTGCCCCCATACAGTGTGTCTTTGGACTCGTAGGTGGTGTCGCGTATCGCGCCGTTCTTGCGCTTGGTGTAGAAAACGGCAAGGCTGGTATTCAGGCGGCCATCGAGCAGTTCACCCTTGATGCCCACTTCGGAGGTATGGCCGACCAGCGGCTCCAGCACCTGGTTACTGTTTTCCGGCCCGAACAGGTAGCTTTGCTGGGGCTTGAAGATTTTCGAATAGCTGCCATACAGCGACCATTGCTGATCAAGGTCGTAGATTGCGCCAAAGTAAGGCACGAAGCGCGTAGGCTCACGCATGTCGATGTTGCTTTGCACCACCCCAGCGTTGGTATAGATCTGCTGGAAGTGGTAACGGGCCGCCCGGCCACCCAGTATGACTTTCAGCGGGTCAGTCACTTGCAGGGTCAGGCGCCCGTACATCCCGTACTGTTCCTGCGTGTTGGGGCTGTAGTCACGCGGGGTCTCCAGCGAAATCGTGGTGGGCTTCCAGTACCCCGGGTCGTAGATGTCGATGGGCACGCCGGTGCCGGTGAACGCCCCCGCACCCTGCCAGCGGCTGGTGACACGCTGGTAGTCGCTACCCACCACAAACTGATGCTCGCGACCAAAGGCATCGAAACTGCCGGACAAGTTGCTGTCGATCAGATCCTGGCTGGTTGAGTAAACGTTATAGCTGGCACGCCACACAGGCCCGCTCATCGTCACTGGGTTGACGGCATTGCCCGACACTGCGGCCAGTGCCTTGCCCGCATCGCGGGTGTTGGTATACGAGACGTTCAGCTTCCAGTCGTTGTCGAAGTAATGGTCGACCTTGGTAAAGATCTCCTGAGAGATATTGTCCATGTACGACCAGTTCTGCCCAAAGTTGGTATGCCGTGGCAGCCCGATATCTGCACCGTTGCTGTAACGCGGCAGGCCCAGCGATGAGTTGGAGTGGGTGCTTTCGTACATGCCGCCCAGGGTGAAAATGGTCTGCGGCCCCAGGTCTACTTCGAATACCCCGTAGATTGTAGGTTTCTGAGTGGCCAGGCGGTCCGTGAAGTACTGGCGGTCGTTGTAGGCTGTCACCACGCGGCCACGTACGTTGCCACTTTCGGTCAGTGGGCCGGTCACGTCGATTTGCGAGCGATAATTGTCCCAGGAGCCGGCGGCGGCCTCGAACTTCAACTGAAAGTCTGACAGCGGGCGCTTGCGCACCAGGTTGATTACACCGCCCGGGTCGCCCACGCCGCCAAACAACGCCCCCGAACCACGCAATACCTCTACATGGTCGAATTCGACAAGGTTGTACAGCCGGCGCGAGTAGAAGCTGGTGGCCACCGACGACAACGCCATGGGCGCGGCGCCGTCGATCTGGATGCTGTCGATGTTGAAACCGCGCGAGTAGAACTCGTAGGTGTCGCTGGTGGTTTTCTGCACCGTCACCCCAGGGGCCATCTTCAGCGCATCCTGCAGGCTGGTAACGCTGCGGTCTTCGATAAGCTGGCTGGACAGCACCGACACCGACTGGGGCGTGTAGCGCAGGCTGGTCGGGGTCTTGGAACCCACGCTCACCGCCCCCGAGGTGTACGACCCGGTGTTCTCGGTCATCTCGCCCATGCCCTGGCCGCTGACCAGCGTGCTGCCCAGCTCCAGCGCCGTGCCACCGGTGGTGGTGGCTACCGGGTCCAGCATCCAGTTGCCGTTGGCCGCCTGGCTTGCCCCCAGGCCCGAGCCCAGCAGCAGCAGGTTCAGGCCCTGTTCCACGGTGTAACCGCCGTGCAGGGCGGTTGCATACTTGCCACGCACCAGCGCAGGGTCAAACGACAAATTGATCGAAGCCGCCTGTGCGAACGCATTAAGCGATTGCTCCAGCGTGCTTGCGGGCAGGTCGTAATGACGTACTGCGTTCTGTTCGGCGTGTACTGAGCAAATCGGCAACGCGACGCAGGTAGCGCCGGCAAGCAACGCGCCACGCAGCGCAATCGCAAGGCGGGTTTTGGGTACAGGGCGGGGTGAGAACGCAGATGACATGTAGATCGAGCTCCATTCGTTGGCAGGGTCTTTTCCCTGTTAGCCGAAGTGCTCGGAAAAACCCGCAGCGTGAAACGCGTTTTTCTTGCAGAAAATGCTCAACGCGCGACAACGCGACGCCACAGCCTGGTCACGCGCTCGACCTTCACCGGCATCGAGCCCGCCAGTGCATCCAGGGCCAGGTCGATATTATCGAGCTGGAACACCCCGGAAACCTTCAGCCCGGCCACCTCTGGCGCACAGCCCAACCAGCCCCGCTGATAGCGCGCCAGTTCGCTGACCAGCGCCTGCATCGACAGGCTGCGAGCCACCAGTTGGCCCCGCGTCCAGGCACTGGCATCCATTTCGCCAGCTGGTAGTTTCACGCAGCTCCCAGCGCTGATCGCATACTGCTCACCTGCCGAAACCACTTGCTGCTGCGTGGCGAGATGGATGGCCACTTTGCTGTGCTCGACGGCAAGCCGCGTAGTGGAAGCATCCTGGCGCACTGCGAAAGCAGTCCCCAGCGCCTGTAGCCGCGCTTGGGCGGTGTGCACCCAGAAGCTGCGCCGGCCGTTGGGCGCGCCGTCGTCAGGGCCCGTGTCGATGAAGATCTCGCCCTGCAACAGCTTGATCAGCCGCTGGCTGTTGCTGAACACCACATCGACGGCGCTGTTGGTATTGAGCTGCAACCGGGTGCCGTCGGCGAGCATCACCTTTCGCCGCTGGCCGACGGCGGTGCTGTAGTCCGCGCCCCAGCGCCTGACCGTGTCCTGGCCGTGCCAGCCCGTCGCGCCAATGATCAGGCCGGCACCTAACACCTGAAGCAGCCGCCTGCGGCCCACCTGCCGATGCTGCATGCGCTCCAGCGTGTCGTGGGCGACGCCCCCGGGCACGCCCGACAGGTTGGCGAGGTTGCTGAGCGTTGATTCATTGCTCTGCAGCGCCTGCCAGGCCGCTTCATGCAACGGATGCAGCTTGCGCCAATGCAGACAACCCTGCATCGCCTGCGCGTCGGCGTAGCCGGAATGCAGGCGCACCATCCACATGATCGCCTCGTCGAGCACGTCGTCCGGCAAGTCGGGGCGGGCTGCACTGGTCATAAGGTAGCGAAGTAACAGTGGCGGATGGCCTTGGCCATGTAGCTTTCCACCGACCGCAGGCTGACACCCAGTTGCAGGGCGATTTCCTTGTAGCCCAGGCCGTCCAGGCGCGACAGCAGGAACGCCTTGCGCACCTTGGGCGGTAAGCCGTCGAGCAGGGCATCCACCCTGGCCAGTGTCTCCAGCAGGATCATCTGGGCTTCGGGCGAGGGCACCAAGGCTTCAGGCAAATGGGCGATTGCGTCCAGGTAGGCCCTTTCCACCCGGTCGCGACGGGCGCGGTCTATTACCAGGGCCCGGGCGATGGTGCTCAGCCAGGCGCGGGGCTGATGTACGTCCTTGAGGCGGTCGGGCTTGCACAAGACGTTGACGAACGTGTCCTGGGCCAGGTCTGCAGCATTGTCACCTTGGCGCAAGCGCTTGCGCAGCCAGTCGACGAGCCAGGCGTGGTGCTCGGTGTAGAGGGACTGGATATCTGTGGGCGCGGAAGGCGGAGCGGGTGGTGAGGACACTGCGGGCCTTGGGTTCAGATAGGAATGCGGATGAGAATTCGTCGCATCTTAGCTGGGGGTGGTTGGGGATGACAAGGTGTTGCGAGAGGGGGCGCGGTCAAGTGTGACGACATCCCGGTGGTCACCTTCATGGCCTAGGCATGGTGCTGTTGCTGATGCCGCCTAAGCTCGTTAGACATGATTTATCTGCAGTACCGATATCTGTTTGACAGATATCTGGATTTGCGATAATGTTCTCTGCGTGTAAGGACGCCGGAGACCAACAATATGCGAGTGGTAACAAAGACGGCGGTTGCACAAGCCATTGAAACGTATAGCCAGTGGAAAGAGCCACTGAACTTGTGGCTGACCACCTTTGACAGGCCGCCTCTTCGGTTTGAGTCCTTTGAGCAGATTCGTGACGTTTGGGGCACCGCCTCAGGATGGAACGTTGATCGCATCCCTCACTCTAAGCTGAGGCCTACGAGCAAAAAAGGACCTCTTGATATCTATGTCTTTGATATCAAGAAAAATGAGTGTCGAATCATCGCGTGGATCAACACGCGAACTGGCACCATTTACATGAAGGACATTCTGCCTCACGCCGGATATGACAAGTGGTGCAGAAGTGATGTTAAGTAGCTGATCAGGAAGGTCAGCTCTATTTATGTATGATGCAATTATAGGTGACAAGATGAAGCGTGATAAAATCGAAGCCGGTGGACTAGATTCCTTCATAGCTAATATTTCACCAATGCTTGATGGTCTGAGTGATCAGATAGCCACAATGTCCAAGTTGTTATCTGCATGTCATGATCCTATTGAAGATGATGATGACTTGCGGGGACGGATGGCGGTAATTGATGAACTCTACTCTCATGCGGATAGTGAAGATCACGCAGCAGCACGTTTTGCGGAGCTGGTTGCTGATCGAGTGTATGAGTACGAAGCTGAAACGGTGTTGATACCTCAATCCTCCCAGTCTGAAGCGCTCGCGTTTCTGATTTCGGATAGGGGGGTCAAACAAAAAGACTTGTCTGGTATTGCAACGCAAAGTGCTGTTTCTGAAATACTGAACAACAAAAGAAAAATGACGGTTGCCCAAATAAAAGGTTTTGCTGATTTCTTTAAGGTTCCGGTCGAGTTTTTTATGCAGGGCGCAGTTTAAAGAAAGGTTTGATTTTTCTGTACATAAAGAAGCGACGTTTTCTGATGAGAAAAAATAGCTTAGTTTTAAATGCTTAAAGCAGTGTGCCCAAAGCCCCTTCGTACTAAATGCGGTCTGGGGCTTTTTAATGGTTAGGTAAAGTTTGATTTACAGCCTGAGCGAGGTAAAGGGTTAAGCTAGGCGAGCAGGTTAACGACGTTCTCAAGCACCACCCAGTGAGGTGAGTTTGTTTGAGGATTCGTATGACTTCCCAAGGCAGGCCGCCGCGGTCTCCGCGCAGACCGCGGCTGGCTCGGTTTGCTTTCCCGGCTCTCAGCCACACTGATGACCTGGCAGGGGAATCCACCGGTGAGGACATCGATGGGGCAAGGGTTGTGGTCCCCCCGCGAAAACCAGACCCAGGCGACCTTCAGCCTGCGCGTTTGAGCCCGAACTCGTTTGAGCGGGCGAAAGAAACACGATGTTTCGGGCTCATAGCGCGCAACATTTCTATCACCGCCAACTGCGGAGAGTGGTGTCTTCTTTGGGATTGCTGGGGCTGCAGCGCAGCCCATCGCAGGCAAGCCAGCTCCTACACCGATCGCATTGACCTCAGGCTTTGTGGGGTGCTTGTGGGAGGCGGTTTGCCGGCGCAATGAGACCAGAGCAGGCAGCACACGACGGCGCATGTATACCGAGGGTGTTGGCTTCGAAGCCTTGATTCAACGCGAGCCTAGGCGGGAATGACGTGGGGTTTGCGATGCCGGAAACAAAAAAGGCCCACCTTTCGGTGAGCCTTTTGAGTATTGCGTATGGTGCGGCACCAGGAGTCGAATTCATCAATATTATGCTGATTCAGGTAGCTTTTTAGAATTTCGATAATTGGCACTATCCCTAAAACTATCCTTTAGAGACAGTGCCGTCTGACGGTGGCAGTTATTGGCGCACGGTCAGCCAATGGATTTGTACTTTAGATCGAGCTCTTTGAGAATCTCTTGAGAGAAGGTAGAAGAAGATGCGTCTAGTTTAGATATGATGTCATAGAGGTGTTCATTATCTTCTCTGCCATGCCATATTTTCTGATAACTACCATCTTTATAGCCATTGTTCTGTCTAAAAATGTTAAGTATATTTTTAGAAACATAGCCAACATATAAAGAGTTCCAGTCTAGTTCGCACTTCTCCATTATCTTTTGTAGGATATTGAAGCTGCGTTGCCTGATGACTGAGGTTGCAGCGAGTAGCTCAAAAAGCGTTTGAGTTTCGACTGAGCTTAGGTCAAATTCAATTTCGCCTATATTTAAAGTTTGGCTAAGATCGTTGCATTCGGTTGCCATTAGTTTTGTGGCTGATTTGATATCGCCGGAAGTGCTTATCAGTAAATCGGAAAGATAGAAGTGCAAGATGTCAGAGATCTCAATCTGGACTTGAGGGATATCTGAAGTTTGTTTTTTCCACCATTTCCATCCGTAGTGATCTAATGCCTCTGCTGACTCTACAAAAGCGGCTCGCAGGTACGGAAATTTTTTTGTCAGCCAGTCGCGATCTACTAGTGCATTGAGCTTGTACTGAAGGTCAAGCATTGTCTCAATTTGGCTGTCGTTAGGCTTTTTCATGGTTATGAAATCCTTAAGAGATTATGACAGTAAATTTGTGCCAGGTGCCTACGCCACTTGAGCGTTTAGATTTTTTTTCAGGATGGTCGTATAAAATCCCTACCCGATTTTGATTCAAGCTAGCGAATAAAGCTGTTGCCACGCCACATGGTTTTGTACCAATAGGCGCAATAAACATTTGGCTTTCTTCGGATAACGAGTTTTTAGTTTTCTCAAGCAATTCGTATGCTGCGCTCGGATCATTGGCGGCGCAGTAGGCTATATCGAAAGATTTTTCGCTTAAGCTTGGGAGGTGCGGGATGAAAGAATTTAGTTCCCATCCTGGTTTAAATGCGGGCACACCAAAGACGACTTTGATCTCCTTTGAAGAAATCATCTGGTATTCTTCAAGCGCACGCTCAAGCCTCTCGGGCTCATAGCCCAAGAAAAATACGCCTGCCTCAACATTCTCGCTTGATAAATCAACCACCGCATTAGGAATAGGTCTATATCCAACTATTTTATTGGATAATGCAAAAGAATCACCCCCAGGATGCACTGGAGTATAGTCTGCCGGCTCACCATAAATTATGTCGAACTCTTTAACGCCCAAATTTATCACCGAGCGTATCGTGCAGAAGAGTTCGGCAAGTCCTAGTGTTGTTGCTTCAAATACAATTGGTGCACCGATATAGTCTTTGATGACTTCTTCAGATATGTCAGCACTGGTTTCCTGGGTGCCAACTTCAAGTCTCATGGTTTCGTATGAATATGAAACTTTCAACCTTTCAGAGGCCGTAGACTTATCTAGCAATAACGCGATATCTCCTCGCTCATCTAGCGAAACGCCATGTAGTAAAACGCAGCCTTTGGGCAGTTCTACGTCTTTGGCATCGCTATAGCGAGTAGTGAGTATTGTCGTTGTCATAACCCAAGCCCGAGCTGGAGATTATCTTGCTGTTCAGATTTTCTATAAAGCGATACCGCAAGCTCGTTGTACTTGTCCTCGGTGCCCATTGATAACGTGTGAAAATCTTCAACTGAAAAGTCTACCTTGCGTTTACGACGGTAGCTAATCATAAAGTAAGGCGAATAAATCGGATTTAACTGAAAGTCAGTGATGTCTGTGCTTACAGCGCTTTTGGCTTTCGTTTCCAACATTTCAATGAGGATTGCATACTTCAGTGCTTCGGAAATGAATGACATTTCTCCTGCGTCGAGTGACCTATTACCTGAGTTTATAGTGAATTGGTTTTGCTCTGGTTCACTCATACTAGGGGCAGACTGAAGTGTTCTAAACACATTCCCCAAACGGAGAACAAAGCTGCGCAATTGCTCTCCAGACTCACCGAATGTCTTTATTTCCCGAATTAATTGGTCGGCAGCCTCATATGCGGCTCGTGCCTGGATCTCAATCGAGAATATGTCTGTACCCTCATCCTCCAGCTCACTCATTTCTAGTACTTTGTAGGAAAGAATCAAGAAGTGGCGAAGATTTTTGTTGGACATCGATATGAATGTATCGAATCCACTATATAAGGGGCAGTATGTTCTGTAAGGTCTGTAAAGTTCCAAGATGGAACCAAACAAGTTATTGTGGATCCAGTTTGAAAATTTGCTTTCTTCAGCATTGCAGTATTTCTCAAGCTCCTCAAGAACAAACTCTGCGGAATTTGTATTTCGGTTGAGTAGCGCTGGTAAGATAACCTTTGCTTCAGCGAGGTAGTCTGGCTTTAAGAAATTATCTACATCTAGTTTTGTTTGCTTTCTCGAAAGGGCCTTTTCAATGCGTTCGCGTAGAATATTTTTGATGCGGTCTGTTTCAAAGGCATCTACTGCAAATTGTTTATGCTCTTTTGTTGGAAATCGCTTTCTTATTTCATCAATAACATTGTTTTTGTAGGCTTTCTCGCGACGACTCTCTAAAGAGTTTTGGTCGCGGACCAAAAGCAAGAGGTTGGAATCTTGTTTGCCAGCAGCTAGGTCGAGGTTTGCGAGGAATACCTCAGCGAAGAAGCAAGACCTTTCCGTGTCATCCATTAGATTATCGATGTAACACAAGTTGTAGTCATTAGTTGCAGTAATTGACTCTTTGCCGGTGGTTCGATTTTCGTCGGATAATTCTTTTGAGGTGAAGTTAACAATGAGCGGTTGCTGGCTATGTCGTAGATATGTATTTAGCACTCGCCTTTGATAGGGTACTAAATTTTCAACTTCATCAATGTAGATATAAAAGCAGCTTTTGGTTAGGCCTGATGCTTTTCTAATATCCGAAATCAACGAGTCTAAAAAGTCTTTGCCAGGTGGTAGAAGCGGGCGCGGAGCTGTGGATAGATTTGAAATCCATAGGCTAAACGCTTTTCTTGTTTTGTCTAGCGCTCTTTCCAATTCTTCAGGGTTAGATGGAAAAGAGTAATCTTCTGCAGATGGAAATGTTAAATTTTCTAAGTCTTGTTGGCTAAACTCAGCGTATGAGCTTTGAGAAATACTTCTTAGAGAGCGGACTATTTCTCCGGCGATGGCAAGCGAGAAATAACAATTGAAAATGGTAGTCCATTCGGCTTCCTCAATGCCACGCAATCTCATGGAATTGCAAAATTGAGTATCGACGCGCCAGTAGATCCCGATGTGCTCAATTTCGCTTGGGGGTATCTGCAGCCGGTTAGGAGAGAAAAGCGTATGGTAGTCGAGATACTTGAGTAGCATGGTTTTGCCACAACCGCGCTTTCCGACCAAATAAGTCGACTTTGTTGCATCTTTAAGTGAAAGGCTATCGAAATAAGGCGGAACGAAAAATTTCCCCCATACGTCAGCTGCATGCTCTTCCGCACGGGTTTTAGCTAATATTGAGTGATCGATTATTGGCTGCATAATTATCTCTCGAATAGAGGTTCCCAGTTTGCGGAGCGCTTCCATAGCAACGGAAGAGTATTGTCGGGTATTCCATGTTCGTAAACTACCATCAACCCACCCATGCCGGCATCGGACATGTCTGCACGAGCCAGTGTGCTCAAATATAGGTCGTAGGGATCCACATGATCGTACGGCCAGATTTTATTTTCAATCCAAAGTTCGCAAACTTTTTTAAAATTGTCTTTTTCCGTGAGTAGCTCCCCGTAAAATACTTTTACGTTGGGGAAATCTTTTGCGAGACGCTTTATAGCTTCTTCATGAGCGATAGCAAGGACAATTCCGCCTCTCTCGTGATTTCGCATTAGGTCGCCGCATTGTACTAAAGTTTGTGATATCTGAGATCCTGAAAAGGATCCATCGTCAACAATCAATAAGTATTCATCTTCTGGGAGCTTTCTGCTGTTGCAGTAAGTCTGATAGCTCTTGTCAATTCCGAAGTTGGAGTGTAGTGATCGTGCGATTAGCTCACCACTTTTTCCAGGAGGAGTTGTTCCTTCGGTCATAATTGGTGGGGCAAAATAAAAATATCTATTGCTGCGTAGGGGCTTTTTGTTCGAAAGTACTTCTTTCCAGTTGTAACCCGCTTCTGATTTCTCTGGGGGCTCAAAATGGAGTGCGGCCTCTTTCAGCGCCTGTCGGAGTGATGACTCAATCTGAGCGGAATTTCTGAATATAAGATTCTTTACAATAAGTAGTGCCAAGGTTTGCTCTTCTTGGCTTTTGAATTGTTTCAGCCATGTTCTTACCCGCTCCATTGTAAGCGGGTTGCGAATCTTAGTGGCGCAAAGTTTTCGTATTATTTCTTTGAGTTTTGTGTTGTCAGTTGGTGGTACGTCCATGTTTCTAATTCTCGATCTAAAAAGGGAAGTTTTCTAAATCATTTTTCGTTATGAATTTTGCACAGGCGCCGTGGATATGTGCTTGAAGCCAAGACTGCCCGTCTTCTGAAGTAAGAGCTCTGTATAGTTTCTCGGCAGGTCGATTATCGGTGCGGAGAACGTATAAGCAGTCGCTGATCGGGGCAAGTCCACTTTTGACAATTCTAATGCCACTTAGGATGTTTCTCCCTACGCGCGGTATTAAAATGTCGCCAGCCTTGGCTATCACTTTGTTTGAAAGCTTTGCGTTGCTAGATAGCTCTTCAGAAAAATTTACTTCGCCAGGAATGGTCTGATCCTTTAGATCAGTGGTGTGAAAAATGCGCCATTCATTTTTGAGTGCTTCGCTGGTTGTAACGCTGCCTCTCAATACAGTGAGTGTGGGAATGCTCTGTTTTGGTACATTTTTTTTGCTGTGACTTCGCCACTTGTAGTAGCTATAGTCCATTCTGCTTTTGGCTTCTTCTTGAGAAATCCAAATTGGATGCTCCATGCAACCGTCTTTGTTGCATCGATACAGCGCTATTTTTTTTGTTCCTGGCTTATTCTTCTCTAAGTTGAGAATGAATGTTTTTACTTCGGTTCCCTTAAAAGCATTATCGGGCAGTTCAACGATTTCGGTAATGCAATGTTGTGATAGTAGCGCGTCTCTAATTGCGTAGTTGCGTTCGCCAGAAATTATGCCAGACGGTATTATTATTCCCAGCTGCCCTTTATCTTTAAGGAGCCATAAGTTTTGGGCAAGAAATAAAATGTCCGCTCCAACTTTCAATGCCTTGCTCGGTACTGGGAACCCTGCGCGACTAAGTAGCGTGGAAAAATTCGGCTTCCAATCTGCAGCGATGAACGGGGGGTTGCAAACGGCTAAGTCCGCGACTCCGCTGGGCAGGCCGATGAGCTCCTCAAGCTGTGGACTCAATGCATCGGCGCAGTAATGGTGGTGATCTTGAGGCTGGTAAAAAGGCGAGCGCGAAAGCATTGGATCTATATCCACTGATATGCAGCGTGCATCAGGCCAACGACCGTTGACAGCTGAAAGCAGGGCTCCACCTCCCACCCCTAGCTCCAAGGCGACACTCACGGCATCCTCTTGGAAACGATTCACGAGAAGCGATCCATAGGCTGCGTCAGTGAAATACTGGCCGTGTCGCTTCTTTTTTTCCTGTGCCTGCATTCAGCGACCGCTCTATCGAAAATATGCATGTTACATCCTATGCAGCGCTGGCAGCACTACGCCCTAGCGAGTTTTTTGGATCATTTGATTGCCTATCCCCACGTCATCCCGCCAAGAATGCTGAGTGTTATCAGGGATCAAGGCCCCTGCGACCTGTGGGGAATGTCCTCTACGCGGGACTGGCGGCTCCTTACGTCCGGGAGCAAGGGCATCTCATGATCTGGCCTCCTGAGCACCGTTACCGGTGGGCGGGTGGAGGCAGCACTGGCTGACGAGACCAGCGCCTGAAGATCCTGAGCCGGGTGAACGCAGCAATGCGATGACCGGGGCATGCCTGACTGTCAGTCAGGTGCAGTCCATTCCCTGATCTGCGGCACCATCATCTACATGGCTGTTGCTGGTGACATCGGCGTTTGTCACGCCGATTGTCACGAGGGGGAATGCCGCAAAGCCACGTGCGATCAGGGCTGCAGCAGTGGTAGAAGTGCCCGTCTCTTTTCAGGAAAAGAGACGGGCACAGGTTGGCGCAGTATTCGGCCAAGCGGATAGGTTGCTGCAGGGCAGCGAGGTACGGAGCATCTGGCGCACGAGCGCTTTATGTGTAAGAGCATCCATCACATGGGTAGTGACCGGGCGAGCTGCCGGATGCGAATCGCCCTTGGGGAGAACCACCGCCAGAGCGGCGTGACCTTTAAGGTTCGGGTCACCTGGGGTGCTGTCATCGACAGCGTTTGCAACTCCCGGTCTACGCCTGTGGACAATGTTCGTCAAGCAAAGCGATTTCAGGGATTTAGCGCCTGTGGATAAAACTATCCCCCAGTGGACATCAGTGGTTTTCCACAGACGTAAGCTGTGCCAGCAGTTTTTTTCTTAGGTATGGTCCTTTCAAACGGGGCGGCTTTGCAGCCCCGTTTGAAAGGACCCGCGCGGAGGAGCTTCATGCGGTGCTGTGGGTAACTTCACAGCTAGTTGAGGTGGTGGTGCGGCGGGTTACTCGGTCCTCTTGGCACTGCGAAGGCGCGTGACGTTCTCGCCCGTCTGCTTGGCAAACTCATGCGGCGTCACATGGTCCTCGCGGTTCGCCTCCAGAAACCGGCTCCACCAGGTCATGATCATCCGGCGCTCTTCGAGGAACTCGGCCTTGTGGGTATAAGCGGCCCGAACGTTGTTGCGTTCCTTGTGGCTCATCTGCCGCTCGATCGCTATCTCTGACCACAGCCCGGACTCGACCAGCGCACTGCACGCCATAGCTCGGAACCCATGACCGCAGATATCCACCTTGGTGTCGTAGCCCATCGTCCTGAGCGCGGCATTCACCGTGTTCTCGGACATCGGCTTCCACGGTTTGGCATCCCCCGCGAACACCAGCTCGAACTTGCCGGTGATCGCGTGGATCTGCTCAAGCAAGGCCACTGCCTGCGGCGATAAGGGTACAACGTGGATGTCCCCGGCCATCTTTGTACCCCTTGTGGAAAACGGCACACCATCCAGCGCCGGGCGGGTATCGGGGATTTCCCAGATGCCGCGCTTGAGGTCGAACTCGTTCCAGCGGGCGAAGCGCAGTTCACTGGAGCGCACGAACACGTGCAGCGATAGCATCACTGTGAGGCGCGTGAGCGGACGACCTTTGTAGCCGTCGATACGCGCCTGTAGCTCAGGCAACCGCGATAAGGGTAGTGCGGGTCGATGTGTAACCCGTGGCGTTTTGATCGAGCCATCGAGATCGTGAGCCGGGTTCGCCGTGATCAGTCGCAGCCGTTTGGCTTCGCGCATGATGCTTTGCAGGTAGTTCTTGATCCTGAGCGCCACGTCGATGGTGCCGCGCTTCGTCACAGCCTCCAGTGGCTGCATGAGGTCGTGGGTGTCCAACTCAACGATTGCCCTGGCACCTAACAAAGGGAATACGTGAGTCTTCAACCGGCTGAGCACAGTCTTAGCGTGGCCCGGCGCCCACTTCGGCACCATCCCGGCATACCAATCGAGCGCAACGCTTTCGAAGGTTCGGCCATTGATGACGGCTTGCACCTTGGCTTGCTGCTTGGACTGGATAGGGTCAATGCCGTTGGCGAGCTGCTGTTTGAGCTCGAAGCGCTTGTGGCGAGCGTCAGCCAGCCCGAACACTGGATAGTTGCCAAGTGAGGTCAGGCCCTCGCGGCCATCGGGTTTCACGTACCTGAGCCGCCAGCCTTTACGACCATTGGGCTTCACGAGCAGGTAAAGGCCATCGCCGTCAAAAAGCTTGTACTCACGTTCGCGAGCCTTTGCAGTGCGGCAGGCGTTGTCGGTAAGGGGAGCCGTTGTGCGAGCCATAAGGGTACTTTCCAATGTCGAATTGGTAGGTATCCTTAAAAGTACCCTTATTAGCGCTGGCTACCCTCGGAATCCGACGGAACGCCAAAACGAAAAAAACCGCCAGAAGGCGGGTTTTTCGGGGGTTCCAGAGATTTTGAAAGCTTTCTATGGAACCTTGAATGGTGCCGGCACCAGGAATCGAACCCGGGACCTACTGATTACAAGTCAGTTGCTCTACCATCTGAGCTATACCGGCAATGGGGCGTCATTATAGCGATCGTTTGGCGCCTGTAAACCACTTCGTTGCGAATGTTCGAAAAATGGCTAAGTCACCGGCCCAAAAGAAGAATTTTCTTACCAGCCGCGGTGGATGGTGTTGACGTTTGGCTCGCTTTTGCCCGGGTTGAAGAACAGCTTGTCGTTGTCGCAGCCGCGCTTGCGGCACGGGGTTTCGGTGCGCAGGGGCAGGCCGTTGTCGCCGCCCAGTTGCATGCCGGGGTGGTTCCAGCCGAGGCTGCTGCCAGGGTGGGGCGCTGGGTGGCTGGCGCAGGCGGTGAGGGCCAGGGCGAAGGTCAGCAGGGCGAGGGGTTTGGCTTGGGTCACGGTGTGGGTCCAGTGTCGAATCTGGCGCAACGCCAGAAGGTCGCAGGGCTGGCAGGCAGCGCGCGACTCGCTTTTTAATGATTTGGGGGGTGGATGATACACCGTTGCGGTCGTTGGGCATTAGCCTTGTGTTGCCTGAGCGGGCCTCTTCGCGGGTGAACCCGCTCCCACAGGTCCCACACAAGCTTCAGGACCT
Source organism: Pseudomonas sp. S37 (assembly GCF_016658545.1). Lineage (GTDB taxonomy): Bacteria > Pseudomonadota > Gammaproteobacteria > Pseudomonadales > Pseudomonadaceae > Aquipseudomonas. The sequence goes on from NZ_JACVZC010000037.1 coordinate 37,724, forward strand.
GCAGAGATGCTGTGGGAGCGGGTTTACCCGCGAAAGGGCCGGCAGCCGTACGAAGATTCTGAACCTGGGGCCTTAAAGCTTCAGGGTTTGGACGCTTCGGAAGTATCCTACGCGTGCCGCCGAAGTATCGCTGTTGTCGGGGAAGTGGCTCACGGATACCTTTTTCGGGTCGCTCTGGCGACCGGGTGTGAGAACCCTTCTTTGGACAAGCACTACCACTCAATGGTGGTCGTACGCGGGCAGGCTTTGGCCTGGCCGGGGCTTACTTGTTCACTCGGTTTCTCACCCTGCGTACGGCTGCCACCCTAAATCCGTGAGAAAGATTTCTGGCAGTCCCCTTCCTCAGAACAAGGTTTTGCCATGAACAAAGATATTCTCGAGCCAATCACCACCGCAGGCGTAGAAACCTTCCTCGCCGCCGGTAACCCATCCCTCAATTTGTTGCGCGTCGAGCCCGGCGTCCCGGTCGATGCTGCCTATGAGCATGTCTCGATCCTGATGGGCTATATCAAGCACCTTGTGCGCGAGGGGGATATGGAAGATGACCATAAATTCCTCGGCGCGGCGGACTACCTGTGCGACATGGCCAAGGCGCTGATGAACGATATCGAGATTGCCAAGAACAAGGCGCACTGACGCGGTCCTTGTAGGAGCGGCCTTGTGTCGCGATGGGGCGCGCAGCGGCCCCCGGTTTTGGCGTTTTGGCAGAGATTGCCGGGGCTGCTTTGCAGCCCTTTCGCGACGCAAGGCCGCTCCTACAGAAGAGCGCGATTGCAGGAGTATTGCCAACCACAAGAAATGTTTATGCACAAGTAGCATTGACGTCTTGCGCGAAAGGCATGCCGAGTCGCTACGCCGCTGGTCTTTGCGCAAACGCCTGTTTTTACTGGGCTTGACCTACGAGCCGGAATAAGCCAAGCGTTTGAAATAGCGCTTGGCTCCAACAGGTAATCACAAGCTTGTTCACAGAGTTATCCACAGGTTGTGCTGCGGCTAACGGTCGCGTTCAGCCAGGATCAGCAGGTTGCGCGGGGTCAGTGGATAGTCGCAGAACAGGCCCAGCTGGACGTCGTAGCCTTGTTCTTCGAGGAACAGGGCGCGATCGAGTACCAGCCACAGCTCCAGTGGCCGACGGAACAGATTGCGCACGCGCTCCAGGTTGCGTACCTCGGCCAGACGTTGCCAGCCGGCGGCTTCCAGTGCTGCCCAGTCCGGTTTGCCGTGCAGCGGCAGTTGCTTGAGCTCAGCCAGGTCGCGGCAGTATTGCTCAAACGGCTTCTCCAGCCAGGCCACTGGCAGCGAAGGGGTCGGCAGGTAGTCGTCGGCCTGGCGCTGCTGGCGTTGCAGCAGGTCAAACCCCAAGCGGCGGGCCATCGAGGTGTCGCGCTGGCGCCGCACGCGGGCGCCGGCGGTGACGGTTTCGCTCAGGGGTAAGCCAAGGTCGTCCAGTGACAGTTGCAGGGCTGACGCCTGCGCGGCTGTGGATAACGGCTGGTAGTGCTGCGCTGCAATGCGGTTGTAGCAGCACGGCGCCACGGCCAGTTGCCGGCAGCCTTGCTGGCTGGCCAGTTGCATCAGGTGTACATGCAGGTCGCCACAGGCGTGCAGGGCTACCACGCTTTTTGCACCATCAAGGTGGCGGGCGCTGTCGCTGGCCATCACATCCTGGTGCACGTGCTGCGCAGGGAGGTGGTGGTGCGTGCTCAGGGTCTGGCCGGCGGCGACCAGTTCGGCGTCGTATTCCAGGCAGGTCAGCCGTTGGCCGGGTTGCAGCAGGCGGCGGCCGAGGTGGCCCTTGCCGGAGCACCAGTCCAGCCAGTGGCGGGGTTGGTTGCGGAAGGCAAGGTGGCTGGCGAAGGCTTCGATCTGCTGCCATTTGCGGCCGGGGACGGCTACGTCCAGGCGGTGGGCGGCGGGCGGCAGGTCGGTTGCCGGGAGATTGCCGAGGGCGGCTAGCTGTTGGGCTTGCCGGGCCAGTTGCGGGAACGGGGTGGGCAACAAATCAGCAGCGTCGGGGTTTTCTGCATCTGCCAGGGAGGACTGGCGCAAGTGGGCGGCGAGCTCGGGGTGTGTGGTTTCCCAGCCCAGTTGCAGGGTGGTGAAAGGGCGCGGTTTCCACAGCGGTTGGTGCTCGATCAGGAATTGGTCGAGAGCCTGGAAGCGGGTGTTCAGGTGGTGGCTGTGGAGGTGGCTGGGCATGAGAAGAAGTGTATCGGTTTTAAGGGCCTCTTCGCGGGTGAACCCGCTCACACAGGATTAGCACAGGTTTCGAGGCCTGTGATGTACCTGTGGGAGCGGGCGTGCCCGCGAAGCAGTCAGTGAGCTATCAGCGACCCTGGCAGGCATCCACGCGTAACCAGCGCTCCAGCAGCTTGAAGCCCTGCACCAGCAGGAACGAGATCACCAGGTAGAACACGCCAGCAGCAAAGAAGATTTCCACCGGCAGGTAGGTGCGGGCAATGATGGTACGGGCCATGCCGGTCAGTTCCAGCAGGGTCACGGTACTGGCCAGGGCGCTGGCCTTGAGCATCAGGATCACTTCGTTGCTGTACGCCGGCAGGCCGATGCGGGCAGCGCGCGGCAGCATGATGTAGAACAGTGCCTTGCCCCGCGACATGCCCAGGGCCCGTGCTGCCTCAATCTCACCCTTGGGGATGGACTGCAGCGCGCCACGCAAAATCTCGGCGATATAGGCGGCGGTGTGCAGGGTCATGGTCAGCACGGTGCACCAGAACGGATCGCGCAGGTACGGCCACAGCGAGCTCGAACGCACGGCATCGAACTGCGCCAGGCCGTAGTAGACCAAAAACAATTGCACCAGCAGCGGCGTACCACGGAAGAAGAAGATATAGCTGAACGGCACCGCGCGCACGTACCAGTGGCGCGAGGAGCGGGCGATGCCCAGCGGGATGGCCAGGATCAACCCGGCAACCACGGCAATGGCCACCAGCTCCAGGGTCAGCACCGCACCCTCGGCCAGGCGTGGCAGCCATTTGAAGATGACTTCCCAATTCATTATTCGGCCCTCGCAAAGCCGCGAGCGGCGCGTTTTTCCATGAAGTGCATGCCGGTCATGGCGATAACGGTCAGGCTCAGGTAGATGCAGGCCGCGACCATGTAGAAGGTGAACGGCTCTTTGGTCACGGTCACGCCGATTTGCGAGTGACGCATGATTTCTTCCAGGCCGATCACCGACACCAGCGCGGTGTCCTTCATCAGGATCATGAACAGGTTGCCAAGGCCGGGCAGGGCGATGCGCCACATTTGCGGCAGGATGATCCGCGAGAGGATGCGCCCCTTGGACAGGCCCAGCGCCAGGCCGGCCTCACGGTGGCCCTTGGGGATCGCCAGGATGGCCCCCCGGAACACTTCGGTGGCGTAGGCGCCAAAGCACAGGCCCAGGGCGATTACGCCCGCGGCAAAGGCGCTCAGTTCCAGGCCCGGCATGTTCAGTGCTTCGCCCAGGCTGTTCATCAGCCCGACGGTGCCGAAATAGATAAGCAGAACCCACAGCAGTTCGGGCACGCCGCGAACCAGGGTCGAGTAGAAGCCGCCAAGCCATTGCAGCGGCTTGATCGGGGAGGTCTTGGCCAAGGCGCCAAGCAGGCCCAAAACCAGGCCCAGCAGCAAGGCGCAAAGCGCCAGTTTTACGGTCATCAGGGTGCCGGCCATCATGGCCGGACCGAATCCGTGCAGGTCGATATTCATGGGCAGGTCATTCTAGGGACTTGCGCGCCGCAGGGGCGCGCAGGTCAGGGCGGATCATTCGATGCTGAACGGGAAGTACTTGTCGTTGATCTTCTTGTACGTACCGTCGGCCTTGATTTCTGCCAGGGCTTTGTTCAGGTCGTCGCGCAGCTTGGTGTCACCCTTGCGCACGGCAATGCCGATCTTGTCGCTGTCCATCACCGGCTCGCCCTTGAACTCGAAATTCGAGCCGTCTTTGCTCTTCAGCCACTCGTACTGCACGTACTTGTCGGCCAGGATGCCGTCGATGCGACCGGACACCAGGTCGAGGTAGGCGTTTTCCTGGGTGTCGTACAGCTTGATGTCGACGCCCGGGAAGTTGTCTTCAAGGTAGGTGCCGGCCAGGGTGGCGCGCTGGGTACCGATAACCTTGCCTTTCAGCGAGGCCTTGTCGGTCTTGAAGTCGACGTTCTTCGGGGCAATGAACTGCAGCTTGTTCGAGTAGTACGGTTCGGTGAAGTCGACAGCCTGCTTGCGCTCGTCGGTGATCGACAGCGACGACACCAGGAAGTCGAACTTCTTGGCGTTCAGGGCCGGGATGATGCCGTCCCAGTCGGAGGTGACGACCGAGCACTCGACTTTCATCTTGGCGCACAGGGCGTCGCCGATGTCCTTGTCGAAACCAACCACGTTACCGCTGGCATCCTTGTTGTTGAACGGTGGGTAGGCGGCTTCGATACCCATGCGCAGTTTTTCTGCGGCCATGGCGTTTGCCGACATCACCAGCGTGGCAGCAGCTGCCAGGAGGAACTTCTTGTAAGTGTGCATGTATTGCTCCGTTAGCGGTGGCTGGACATGAATTGCTTGCAACGCGCCGAGGTCGGGCTTTCGAAGACCTGTTGCGGCGATCCCTGCTCTTCTACCAGGCCCTGGTGCAGGAAGACGACTTCGCTGGACACATGGCGGGCAAAGCTCATTTCGTGCGTTACCAGCAGCATGGTACGGCCTTCGTCGGCCAATGCGCGGATAACGTTAAGCACTTCCTGGACCATTTCCGGGTCGAGTGCCGAAGTCGGCTCGTCGAACAGGATGACCTTGGGCTTCATGGCCAGGGTACGGGCAATGGCGGCGCGCTGTTGCTGGCCACCGGAAAGCTGGGCGGGGTAACTGTGGCGCTTGTCGTAGATGCCGACCTTGTTCAGCAGCGCTTCGGCGGCTTCGATGGCCTCGGCCTTGCTTTGGCCGAGCACGCGGCGTGGCGCCTCGATGATGTTGTCGAGGATCGACATGTGCGGCCACAGGTTGAAGTTCTGGAAGACAAAGCCGATTTCGCTGCGCAGGCGGTTGATCTGGCGGTTGTCGGCGGCGATCAGGTCGCCGTTTTTGGCGGCCTTGAGCTTGAGGGCTTCGCCGGCCACCAGGATTTCGCCCTGGTGCGGGTTCTCGAGCAGGTTGATGCAGCGTAGCAGGGTGGACTTGCCGGAGCCGGACGACCCCAGGATGGAGATCACGTCACCGTCGCGAGCGGTCAGCGAAATACCCTTGAGAATTTCCTGCTCGCCGTAGCGTTTGTGCAGATTGCGGATTTCCAGCGCGGGCGTGGCCTGAGCCATGTGCGGTCCTCATGTGTTCGGGTGCGTTCCCAGCTGTTGGCGGCCTTCCTGGCGTGCGCCAAGCTAGCATAGCGGCATTATGACGGCCAACAGGGTCGCCGGGGACTCTGGGCGCTGGTGGGGCAGTTTGTCGCATCGCTACAGCGTAACGTCGCGCGGATGTCCGCGAAGGTCTCGCCCAGCACCAGAGCCTTGATGAAAAAAGGCGCGATGGTGCCACCTTTGGCGTGCTCATGGAAGCGGTTTTAGACCATTCACGGATGAAACCTGACCTCAAGGCCAAGCGCGTTGTGTAGGCGCGGGGTCACCCGCGAAGGCCTTCATGAGGCCATGGGTTGTACCCACAGGTTGCACTTTTTTGCATTGCGCTGGTGCGAAGGTGTTACCAGGGAGCACCTTTGGTGCGTTTGTAAGTGGGTATTTCAGTAATCCGATGTTTTGGCGGCCTTTCGGTCAGCACTTGGCCGAAAGCCCTCCAAACCGCGTGCTAAAAGGCCCGCAGAATTTTCTGACGAATGCATTCAGCACATGGCGCGCTAATTGCCAGTAGGAAACCGCCGATTGCAGCGACGCCTAGTCCAACCCCTGGCGCGCTTTGTTCCCGCAGTCGGAGTGGTCCACTCCTTACAAAGGTAGTTTCAATGAGCGGTAACAATTCCAATGACCTCGCTCAGGGGCTCAAACAACGGCATGTGACCATGCTGTCCATCGCTGGCGTTATCGGTGCCGGCCTGTTCGTAGGCTCCGGCCACGCCATCGCAGCGGCCGGCCCGGCCGTGCTGCTGGCTTACGCCGCTGCCGGTACGCTGGTCGTGCTGGTAATGCGCATGCTGGGTGAAATGGCGGTCGCGTCGCCCGACACCGGCTCTTTCTCTACGTATGCCGACCGCGCCATCGGGCGTTGGGCCGGTTTCACCATTGGCTGGCTGTATTGGTGGTTCTGGGTGCTGGTGATTCCGCTGGAGGCCAACGCCGCGGCGGCCATCCTGCATGCCTGGTTCCCGGCGGTTGACCTGTGGGCCTTCTCCCTCATCATTACCCTGGCGCTGACCCTCACCAACCTGTGCAGCGTGAAGAACTACGGCGAGTTCGAGTTCTGGTTCGCCCTGCTCAAGGTGCTGGCGATCATCGGCTTCATCGCCGTAGGCTGCGCTGCCATGTTCGGCTTTGTACCGAGCAGCCAGGTAAGTGGTGCCAGCCACCTGTTCGATACCCAGGGCTTCATGCCTAATGGCCTGGGCGCAGTACTGGCGGCCATGCTGACCACCATGTTCTCGTTCATGGGTACAGAAATCGTCACCATTGCTGCCGCCGAGTCCAAGGACCCGGGCAAGCAGATCAGCCGCGCCACCAACTCGGTGATCTGGCGTATCTGCCTGTTCTACCTGGTGTCGATCTTCCTGGTCGTGGCCCTTGTGCCGTGGAACGACCCGGCGCTGGCTGAAACCGGCTCGTACCAGACTGTGCTCAGCCGCATCGGCGTGCCGAATGCCAAGCTGATCGTCGACATCGTCGTGCTGATCGCCGTGACCAGCTGCCTGAACTCGGCGCTGTACACCTCTTCGCGCATGCTGTTCTCGCTGAGCAAGCGTGGCGACGCGCCGGCCATTGCCCAGCGCACCACCAAGGCGGCGACGCCGCATGTGGCGGTCTTGCTCTCCACTGCAGCGGCGTTCCTCTGCGTATTCGCCAACTTCGTGGCCCCGGCGCAGGTATTCGAGTTCCTGCTGGCCAGTTCTGGCGCCATTGCCCTGCTGGTGTACCTGGTGATTGCCATTTCGCAGCTGCGCATGCGTGCCCAGCGTGAAGCCCGTGGCGAGAAGATCACCTTCAAGATGTGGCTGTTCCCGGGCCTGACTTGGGCGACCATTGCCTTCATCGTTGCCATTCTGGTGGTGATGGCGCTGCGTGAGGACCACCGTGCCGAGATCATCGCGACTGCGCTGCTGAGCATTGGTGTGGTAGCGGCTGGCTTGCTGGTGCACCGCAAGCGTGAAGCTGCCGGGCGGGTGGCGCTGGATAACTGATCCGCGCTGGCTGCAATGAAAAGGCCGCGTCCTGAGAGGGGCGCGGCCTTTTTTGTTGCCTGTTCCGGCCTATTCGCGGGTGAACCCGCTCCTACAACGGGCATCGCATGCCTGTAGGTCTGCGGCGGCCTGTGTAGGAGCGGGTTCACCCGCGAATAGGCCAGAACAGGTTAATTGGCGCTGTCAGCCAAACTGCTTCTGCTGTTGCTGCTGCTTGGCCACCAGCTCCGAGGCCGCCACATAGGCCGCCTGGAACTCATCACTCTCCAGCCAGGCCATGGTCGCCTCTTCGTTGGCGCCGTCCAGCCACGCGCGGTAGGCGTTGAACACCAGCACAATGTAGTCGGTGGCGTGTTCTTCCTTGTGCCCCTTGAGCACCAGCGCCAGCAGCGGGTCCACCAGGAACACCGAAATCATCGGCACCAGGCCACCGCTTTCCTGGGCTTCCTTCATCTTGCTGAACATCGCGTCGTAGCTGCCCGACTCCATGGCCTTGTTGTACACCTGCTCGACGCTGGCGCTGTCACCGGCGCTGGCTTTGACGGCCTGGCCGCTACGTACCATGCGGTTCTGCTTGGCCTTGCTGGCGGCGCGCTTGGCGCGTTTCTGTTGCTTGGTAGGGGTGGCCATGGGGCTAGAGTCCTTGGGTGATGCTTGAAAAGTGCGTATTGAATCGCAGATGGCAGTGAAACCCAAGCGGCATTGGCGGGTCTGAGCCAGGCTGCCGGACATTCGGCATTCGCCCATAGGACATTCACGGATGAAAACACCCGTCTTGCTCGGCCTGCTGGCCGCTACCCTGGCCGGCTGTGGCAACATTGCCGCGGTCAAGTCCTTCAACACCCCCTACGGCTCACCCAGCGTCGGCGACACAGCGCGCTTACGGGTGGTCGCCGACGGCATGGTGCGCGCGGTGCCGGAAAAGGACTGCGTGGACTGGTACAGCCCCGGGGCGGGGGTGATCGCCGTGCCAACCAAGGGCTTTGCCGACCGTAACGGCGAAACCCTTGGCATGCCTGCTGGTGCACCCGCCCAGGCGGGTGATGCGGTAAGCGAGGTCCTGGTGCCCGCAGGCAAGCCATTTACCCTGCATTTTCTCGACGGTGGCCGCTCCGCCGGTTACAACAGTGTGCGGAACTGCCTGGGGATGTTCTCGTTCGTGCCGGAAAAAGGCGCCGACTACGAGCTGGTGGTGCACGGCTACAGTGCTTGTGGCGGCACACTCAAGCGCCTGGACAAGGCCGAGGAAGTGACCAGGCGCAAAGCGGACTATTGCAGCGCCTTGGCCAACTTCTAGGTCCTTCAGGCAGGCTGGGCGGTCGGCTCGTCTTCCTCGAAGCCGCGTGAGGCCCTGCCTACCAGCAGCGCATCCGGCGCATGCGCTACGCTGTGGTCCTTGCCCGGGTAATCCAGCTGATGCAAAAAATGCCGGATGCAGTTGATCCGGGCCCGCTTCTTGTCATCGGACTTGATCACCGTCCACGGCGCATCGGCGGTGTCGGTGTGGAAGAACATCGCTTCCTTGGCGCTGGTGTAGTCGTCCCACTTGTCCAGCGACTTGATGTCGATGGGCGACAGTTTCCAGTGCTTGAGCGGGTCGTCGCGGCGCGAGATGAAGCGGCGCAGCTGCTCTTCGCGGTTTACCGAGAACCAGTACTTGAACAGCAGGATGCCGCTGTTGCACAGCATGCGTTCAAGGTCCGGCGCTTGGCGCATGAATTCCAGGTACTGCAGCGGCGTGCAGAACTCCATTACCTTCTCGACCCCGGCGCGGTTGTACCAGGAGCGGTCGAAGAACACCATTTCACCCGCCGTGGGCAGGTGCTGGATATAGCGCTGGAAATACCACTGGCCCTGTTCCTGCTCAGAAGGCTTCTCCAGGGCCACGATGCGTGCGCCGCGTGGGTTCAGGTGCTCCATGAAGCGCTTGATGGTACCGCCTTTGCCCGCGGCGTCCCGCCCTTCGAACAGGACCACGATGCGCTGGCCGGTCTCCTTCACCCAGCTCTGCACCTTCAGCAGCTCGATCTGCAGCGCATGCTTGGCCTTTTCGTATTCCTGGCGTCGCATGCGGGTGCGATATGGGTAGCTGGCCGGCAGGCGTGCCGTGGTGCTGTCTTCGTTGCTGCCCTTGGGGGCTGTGGCAACTTCCAGTGCGGCAGGTTGCTGGCTGATGCTGGTGATCGTCGGCTCCGGCTTGCGCTGGCGTGGGCGGCGCGTGCGGGCGGGGGTGATGGCGGGGCGAGGGGGGGGGGGTGGGCGGATGGGTGTGTTGA
>NZ_JACVZC010000038.1 GCF_016658545.1 Pseudomonas sp. S37
CCCGCCGCCCCCCCCCCCCCCCCCCCCCCCCCCCCCCCCCCGCTCCTACAAGGAATTGCATCAGCCGGACAGCAGGAACAAAAAAGCCGCCAATTCTGGCGGCTTTCTCGTTGCGGCTGGTTGCAGCTTACAGCTGCGGGCCAGCGGCCTTGATGGCGTCGGAAACTTCGAACTTCTTGAAGTTTTCGATGAACAGCTTGGCCAGGCCTTTGGCGGCCTCGTCGTAGGCAGCTTTGTCAGCCCAGTTGGTGCGCGGGTTGAGCAGCTCGGTTTCAACGCCTGGAACTGCCTTCGGCACGTCCAGGTTGATGATGTCCAGGTGCTCGGTTTCGGCACCGACCAGCGCGCCGCTCTGGATCGCAGCGATCACCGCACGGGTGGTCGGGATGCTGAAGCGCTTGCCAACGCCGTAGCCACCACCGGTCCAGCCGGTGTTGACCAGGTAAACCTTGGAGTTGAAGCCGTTGATACGCTTGATCAGCAGCTCGGCGTACTCGCCAGCCGGGCGCGGGAAGAACGGGGCGCCGAAGCAGGTGGAGAAGGTCGACTTGATGCCGCCGCCCGAACCCATTTCGGTGGAACCGACCAGCGCGGTGTAACCGGACAGGAAGTGGTAGGCCGCCTGCTCGTTGTTCAGGATCGAAACCGGAGGCAGAACACCGGTCAGGTCGCAGGTCAGGAAGATTACTGCATTCGGCTCGCCGCCCAGGTTCGCTTCGGAACGCTTGGCAACGTGCTCCAGCGGGTAGGCCGCACGGCTGTTCTGGGTCAGGCTGACATCGGTGTAGTCGGCGTGCTGGTTGCCGTCGAGAACGACGTTTTCCAGTACCGCGCCGTGCTTGATGGCTTTCCAGATGACCGGCTCGTTCTTCTCGGACAGGTCGATGCACTTGGCGTAGCAGCCGCCTTCCATGTTGAAGACAACGCCTTCGCCCCAACCGTGCTCGTCGTCACCGATCAGGTAACGGCTTTCGTCGGCCGACAGGGTGGTCTTGCCGGTGCCGGACAGGCCGAAGAACAGGGTCACATCGCCTTCTTCGCCGATGTTGGCCGCGCAGTGCATTGGCAGTACGTCGGCAGCCGGCAGCAGGAAGTTCTGCACCGAGAACATGGCTTTCTTCATTTCGCCGGCGTAGCGCATGCCAGCGATCAGTACCTTCTTCTGGGCGAAGTTGATGATCACGCAACCGTCGGAGTTGGTGCCGTCACGCTCAGGTTCGCAGACGAAGTTGGCAACGTTCAGGATCTGCCATTGGTCGCGGCCAGCCGGGTTGAACTGCTCAGGGTTGATGAACAGGCAACGACCGAACAGGTTCTGCCAGGCAGTCTGGGTGGTCATTTTCACCGGCAGGTAGTGCTCGGCGGCCGCCCCTACGTGAACGTAGGAAACGAAGTGATCCTGGGCGTTGTTGAACGCCTCGACGCGAGCCCACAGGGCATCGAACTTGTCGGCCGGGAACTTGCGGTTGATCGGGCCCCAGGAAATGGCGTCCTGGGTGGAAGGTTCTTCGACGATGAAACGGTCAGCCGGCGAACGGCCAGTACGGTGACCGGTCTCCACGACCAGTGCGCCGGTATCGGCTAGTACACCTTCACCGCGTTGCAGCGCTTCTTTTACCAGCTCATCGACGCTCAGGTCGGTGTACACGGTGTTGTTGGCTTGCGTCATGAGATACCCCATCCGGCCCGAGGCCGAGTGCTCCAAACGTTTTGTAGTTGTCTTGAAAAAACTACTACAGCGAAAAAAGTGGCCGGATTATGCCAGAAAAGCCCAAAAAAAGTAGGCCCCTCCTGTCAGAACTGCGCTTTTGCGCAATTCGACAGGAGATTATCCTGAGCTTTAACGTTTCAGTGGCGAGTTTCTGAGGCCACGTCCGTGCCGCCACCGGCAAACAGTTGCGCCACATCGCTGGCATCGAACAGATAGCGCTCGTTACAGAACTGGCAATCGACTTCCACTTGCCCGCCACATTCCTCAACCAGCGCCTTGGCGTCAGCCTCGCCCAGGCTGACCAGCGCGTTACCCGAGCGTTCGCGCGAGCAGCTGCAGTGGAAACGCAAAGGCTCGATATCGAACAGGCGCACAGCGTCCTCATGGTACAGGCGGTGCAGCAGGGTCTCGTTGTCCAGCGCCCACTCTTCAAGCTTCAGCGTCTTGGCCAGGGCCACGACGTGCTGCCAGCTTTCTTCGCGCTCTTCATCGTCAGGCTGGCGATCACGCGGCAGCTGCTGCAGCAACAGGCCACGTGCCTTGCCGCTGGAGGTGTCGAGCCAGAAGCGGGTATTGAGCTGCTGCGACTGGACGAAGTAGTTGGTGAAGCATTCCGACAGGTTGGCACCATCGAGGTCGACGGTGCCCTGGTAGCGCTGGCCCTTGACCGGGTCGATGGTCAGGGTCAGGTGGCCGCCAGGCATCAGCTGCTCCAGAGTGGCGTCGGCCGGAATCTGGTCCGCTTCGTAACGGGCCATGCCGCGGATGTCACGCTCACCGGAGCATTCGACCATCAGCAGCGGGATTGGCCCGGACGAACGCGCCTGCAGAATCAGCAGGCCATCGAACTTCAGCGCGCCGACCAGCAAGGCGGTGGCGGCCATCAGCTCGCCGAGCAGCGCCTGCACCGGCTGCGGGTATTCATGACGGGCCAGCACCGCGGCGTAGCTGTCATCGAGAGACACCCACTCGCCGCGCACATCGCGCTCGTCGAAGATGAAACGTTGGGTGAAATCTGTATCTGGCAAGTCGCTCATGGTTGTCTGGCTATCTGAAAATGATGACAAAATAATTAAAGGGAATTAGAAATCCCGTCGCAGAGCGTTTTCGGGCGCTCGTTTCCCTTTAGGAGATAGAGGTATCTTATGGATAATCGACCACTGTTCCAAGCAAGGTGGTCCTGGGGACCCTTGGCAGCCTGCACGCTGCTGCCCATTGCTCTACTGTGTTTCTGGTTATGGCCCATTGGCCAGATCCTGTGCCTGACTTTCGACGAGTGGCTGTTCCACAGCCTGAATGCGCCGCTGGCCGACAACACCACCTGGCGCTATATCTGGACCGTCGGCAGCCTGCGCCCGTTCGACGTCGTCGTCGGCCTGATACTGTTGGCAGTGCTCATCCGGGGTGACTGGGTGTTCAAGGCCGCTCAGGTTCGCCAGGCGTTTTTCGGCTTTCTGGTCACGCTACTCCTCTTAGTGGTGATTCGCGCGCTGTTTTCCAAGTGGGTGGATGCAGCCGGCTGGCAACACAAGAGCCCGTCGATGATGTTCGACGACGTAGTGCACCTCAGTGACTACTACCCGAACCTGGAAAAGGCCTGGGAGCTGAAGGACCGTTCCAGCAAGAGTTTTCCGGGGGATCACGCCTCGGTACTGCTGGTCTGGGCGCTGTTCATGAGCGTGTTCAGCCGGCGCCTGGGGCAGTTTCTGGTGGTCTGGGGGCTGGCGGTGCTGTTCATGCTGCCGCGCCTGGTGGCAGGCGCCCACTGGGGGCAGGATGACTACATCGGCGGGTTGCTGATGGCGGTGCTGGCGTTGGGCTGGAGCTACTACACGCCGTTGGCGGCCAAGGGTAGCGAGGCGTTGGTGCGCTGGACGGCGCCGTTGTTTAACCTGCTGGCCAAGTTACCGCTGGTCGGACGGATGGCCGTAACCCGTTAGGGCCTTGGGGCTGCTGCGCAGCCCTTTCGCGACACAAGGCCGCTCCTACAGGGGTACGCGTTCCCTTGTAGGAGCGGCCTTGTGTCGCGATGGGCCGCAGAGCGGCCCTGGCTATTCAAAGCTCCCATGCAGCTGGTGAATTTGCCGCCGTTGCTTCTTGTTCGGCCGGCCATCGGTAGTCACACCCATCGCCCCTGCCTTGCGCATTTCGGCTGCCTGCTCCCTGCGCCGCACACTCTCTTCAGTCTCTTCGTACAGCGTTTGCGCCTCGGGCGCCCCACGCCGCACCACCGACAGTGCCTTCACCACCACCGTGCGCTCATCAAACCCGGTGCGCAGCACAAATTCGTCACCCACCCGCGGTTCCTTGCCCGGCTTGCAACGCTCACCCCGGCAATGCACCTTGCCACTCTCGATCGCCGCCTTGGCCAGCGCCCGGGTCTTGTAGAAGCGCGCCGCCCACAGCCATTTGTCCAGGCGAACCTTGTCGTCGTCTTCGGCTTTTTGTGCCATCCCGTTACCTCGGATTCTGTCTTTCATCGAACTGTACTACCTTCACATACGGATGCAAAAAGTCCCCGCCATGCTTACAGTTCACCACCTTATTCGCAGGGTGCGCTTCGTGAAGACATTTGACCATTTGACTGTGATCGGCCTGCGCGAGTGGGTCGCCCTGCCTGACCTCGGCGTGGCCGGGCTACGCGCCAAGATCGACACCGGCGCCAGCACCTCCAGCCTGCATGCCACCGAGGTGGAACCGTTCGAGCGTGATGGCCAGCCCTGGGTACGTTTCACTGCGCACCTGGGCACAGTGGTACAACTGCGCCACCGGCGCTGCGAGGCGCCGCTGGTGAACAGAAAGACCATCAGAAGCTCCAATGGTCACGCCCAGACCCGTTATGTCATTCGCACGTCATTGGCCTTGGGTGATCGTGTGTGGGAGGTGGAATTTACCCTCGCCTGCCGCAAGAGCATGCGCTACCGCCTGCTACTGGGCTCCAAGGCCTTGATTCACGGTCAGCTGGTGGTCAACCCTGGCCTTAAATACGTCCAAGACAAACCGGCCTTCCCGGCCACTCTTTCTCCTGTCACAGGTGCTGCATGAAGATCGCTGTGCTGTCGCGCAATCCGCGTCTGTATTCCACCCGCCGCCTGGTCGAAGCCGGTACCCAGCGTGGCCACGAAATGGTAGTGATCGATACCCTGCGGGCCTACATGAACATTGCCAGCCACAAACCGCAGATCCATTACCGCGGCAAACCGCTTGAAGGCTTCGATGCGGTGATCCCACGCATTGGCGCCTCGGTAACGTTCTATGGCTGCGCAGTGCTGCGCCAGTTCGAAATGATGGGCGTGTACCCGCTCAACGAATCGGTGGCCATCGCCCGCTCGCGCGACAAGCTGCGCTCGTTGCAGCTGTTGTCACGCCGTGGCATCGGGCTGCCGATCACCGGCTTCGCCCACTCGCCCGACGACATCCCCGACCTGATCCAGATGGTCAACGGCGCCCCACTGGTGATCAAGGTGCTGGAAGGCACCCAGGGCATCGGCGTGGTGCTGTGCGAAACCACCCAGGCAGCCGAGTCGGTGATCGAGGCGTTCATGGGCCTGAAGCAGAACATCATGGTGCAGGAATACATCAAGGAGGCCGGCGGTGCCGACATTCGCTGCTTCGTGGTGGGCGACAAGGTCATTGCTTCGATGAAGCGTCAGGCCAAGCCCGGCGAGTTCCGCTCCAACCTGCACCGCGGGGGCGTCGCCAGCCTGATCAAGATCACCCCGGAAGAGCGGATTACCGCGATTCGTGCAGCCAAGGTGATGGGCTTGAGCGTGGCGGGTGTGGATATCCTGCGTTCCAACCATGGGCCACTGGTGATGGAGGTGAACTCGTCGCCGGGGCTGGAAGGTATCGAAGTGACCACCGGCAAGAACGTGGCCGGGATGATCATTGAGCACCTGGAGAAGAATGGCGGGCCTAACCAGACCCGGACCAAGGGGAAAGGTTGATTTAAACCTGTCCCGGCCTCTTCGCGGCTAAAGCCGCTCCCACAGGATCACCGCAGCCCACAGGCCTGCGCACTACCTGTGGGAGCGGCTTTAGCCGCGAAGAGGCCGGTACAGGCTCACACAGCATTACGCGGCAACAACAGCCCCAACGGCAACCGCACCCGCGCCTCGATCCCGCCACCGGAGCGGTTACGCAACTCCACATTCCCGCCATGCTGCGCCGCAATCCGCTTGACGATAGCCAACCCCAGCCCGGTGCCCTTGCCGCCCCGCGCGCGGTCGCCGCGAATGAACGGGTTGAAGATGGTCTCCAGCTCCGACTCGTCGATCCCGGTGCCACGGTCCAGCACACTCAGCACCACATACGGTGCGCTCTCGTCCCCCGACACATAGGCCGCCACCTCGACCCCCTTGCCGGCATGGTGCAGGGCGTTGCCGATCAGGTTGCCGAGCATGCGCTTGAGCGAAACCCGGCGCAGCGGGAACGGCGGTATCGGCTCCAGGCACAGGCGCACGCGTTCTTCCGGCTGGTTGTACGGCGCCACCACCTCGCGCACCAGGTCCGCCAGGTCGACCTCTTCCACCGGTTCGTCCCGGCCATCGCGGATAAACGCCAGGAACTGGTCGAGAATCGCGTCCATGTCCTCGATGTCGCGGACCATGTCATCACTCAAGTCACTGTCGCTGTTCAACAACGACAACGACAAGCGCAAGCGTGTCAGCGGTGTGCGCAGGTCGTGGGAAACCCCGGCCAGCATCAGTTCGCGCTCGCGCCCGGCCTGTTCGACATCCTCGGCCATCTGGTTGAAGGCCTTGTACACCTCGGTCATTTCACTGGGTGTGTCGCTGATCGGCAAGCGCACGCTGCGCCCCTGGCCCAACTGGCGCGCAGCGAATACCAGGCGCTTGAGCGGCTGGTTCAACTGCCGCACGAATATCCACGCCGAGGCGGTAGACAACAGGCCAATGGCCAGGAACCAGCCCAGCACGTTCCAGATTTTCTGCCCACGCAGCGGGTGCGGGTACAACGGCACCTTCAACCAACCCGGGCCCAGGCTGGGCGCATTCACCCACAACGCCGGTGGCGCATGAATGCGCAGCCGCACTTCGGTGTCTTCGCCCAGCTCGGCCTGCATCTGCCGCTGGTAGATTTCGCTATAGGGCCAGTGCTGCTCGCCTTCGGGCACGCCCGAGCCAGTCACGCGGATCAGCCCTGCTGCTTCGGCGATCTTGTCGCGGTTTTCTTCGTCGGCAGCCCAATAGGCGCGCAAGGTCAGCGCCACACCGTGGCTGTACTGACGGTCGACCAGCACATCCTCGTTCATCAACAGGTAGACCAGGGTCAGGGCCTTGGAGAACAGGACGACGATCAACACCAGCCACAGGGTGCGGGCGAAGAAACTTTGCGGAAACCAGAGCGGTGTTTTCATCGACGGTCAGGCATCACTTTCCGGCGTTTCCGTCCGGCACGAACACGTAGCCCACGCCCCACACGGTCTGGATGTAACGCGGCTTGGACGGGTCCGGCTCGATCATGCGGCGCAGGCGCGAAATCTGCACGTCGATGGAGCGCTCCAGGGCATCCCATTCGCGGCCACGGGCCAGGTTCATCAGCTTGTCGCGGGTCAGCGGCTCGCGGGCATGCATTACCAGCGCCTTGAGCACGGCGAACTCACCGGTGGTGAGCATGTGCACTTCGTTGCCACGTTTCAGTTCACGGGTGGCCAGCGACAGCTCGTAGTCGCCGAAGGTGACCGACTCGTCCTCGCTACCCGGCGCACCCGGCACGGTCGGCGCCTGGCGGCGCAGCACGGCCTTGACCCGGGCCATCAGCTCGTCCGGGTTGAACGGCTTGCCCAGGTAATCGTCGGCGCCCAGCTCCAGGCCCTTGATGCGGCTGAGCTCGTCGCCCTTGGCGGTGAGCATGATGATCGGGATCTGGTTGTTCTGCTGGCGCAGGCGCTTGCACGCGGACAGGCCATCCTCGCCCGGCAGCATCAGGTCGAGCACCACCAGGTTGAACACCTCGCGTGACAGCAGGCGGTCCATCTGTTCGGTGTTGGGCACCGCGCGGGCACGGTAGCCCTTGCTGGTGAAGAAACGTTCCAGCAGGCTGCTCAGCCCCGGGTCGTCGTCGACGATGAGAATCTTGTCACCTTCAGCGGTGTTTGGCGTGCCGGTCATGAATAACTCCTCTGATATCGCCGCGCATTATGGCGTAGCCATTGCAACGCGTGCCGTGAGCATTGTTAGCAGATTTTTCCCCGGGCGCCAGTTCCGGCTGGCCGGGCGCCATCACCGCAAGCCGTTTGCGATGGGTATAATGCGCGGCTTTCATCCAGCGCCGCCGGGCGAAAAGCCCACAGGCGACCCCCGTATTCACAAATGTCAGGTGGTTTACATGGACAGCATCAACAGCCGTATCGCCGAGGAACTGGGCGTACGCCCCCAGCAGGTCGAGGCGGCCGTGGGCCTGTTGGACGAAGGCTCGACCGTGCCTTTCATCGCCCGTTACCGCAAGGAAGTGACCGGTAGCCTGGACGACACCCAGCTGCGCCATCTGGAAGAGCGCCTGCGCTACCTGCGCGAACTCGACGAGCGTCGCGCCAGCATCCTGTCCAGCATCGAGGAACAGGGCAAGCTGACCCCGGAGCTGGCCCGCGAAATCAAGCTTGCAGACACCAAGACCCGCCTCGAAGACCTGTACCTGCCGTACAAGCAAAAGCGCCGCACCAAGGGCCAGATTGCCCTGGAAGCCGGGCTCGGCGAGCTGGCCGACGGCCTGTTCAACGACCCTAACCTGACACCGGAAAGCGAAGCTGCGCGCTTCGTAAACGCCGAAAAGGGCGTGGCCGACGTCAAGGCCGCGCTGGAAGGTGCCAAGTACATCCTCATGGAGCGCTTTGCCGAAGACGCCGCGCTGCTCGACAAGCTGCGCAGCTTCCTCAAGCAGGAAGCCGTGCTAAGCGCCCGCGTGGTGGCCGGCAAGGAAGAGGAAGGCGCCAAGTTCCGCGACTATTTCGCCCATGACGAACTGCTGCGCAACGCACCGTCGCACCGCGCCCTGGCGATTTTCCGCGGGCGCAACGAAGGCGTGCTGAGCGCCTCGCTGAAAGTCGGCGAAGAACTGCCCGGCACCCTGCACCCGTGCGAGCTGATGATCGGCAACCACGTCGGCGTGGAAAACCGTAGCCGCCCGGCCGACAAATGGCTGGGCGAGGTGGTGCGCTGGACCTGGAAGGTAAAGCTCTACACCCACCTGGAAACCGACCTGTTCGGCGAGCTGCGCGACAATGCCGAAGGCGAGGCGATCAACGTGTTCGCCCATAACCTGCACGACCTGCTGCTGGCCGCACCGGCCGGCCCGCGTGCCACCCTGGGCTTTGACCCGGGCCTGCGCACCGGTTGCAAGATCGCCGTGGTCGATGCCACCGGCAAGCTGCTGGATTACACCACGGTCTACCCGCATGCGCCGAAGAACGACTGGGACCGCACCCTTTCGATCATGGCCGCGCTGTGCGCCAAGCACTCGGTGGAGCTGATCGCCATCGGCAACGGCACCGCCAGCCGCGAGAGCGACAAGCTGGTAGCCGAGCTGGTCAAGAAGTACCCAGCACTGAAGATCACCAAGATCATGGTGTCCGAAGCCGGCGCTTCGGTGTACTCGGCATCGGAGCTGGCCGCCCGCGAGTTCCCGGACCTCGACGTGTCGATCCGTGGCGCCGTGTCGATTGCCCGCCGCCTGCAAGACCCGCTGGCCGAGCTGGTGAAGATCGACCCGAAATCCATCGGGGTCGGCCAGTACCAGCACGACGTGTCGCAGCTGAAACTGGCGCGCGGCCTGGACGCCGTGGTCGAGGACTGCGTGAACGCCGTCGGCGTGGACGTCAATACCGCCTCGGTGGCGCTGCTGACGCGCATCTCCGGCCTTAACGCCACCTTGGCCCAGAACATCGTCGCCCACCGCGACGCCAACGGCCCGTTCGCTACCCGTGCGGCGCTGAAAAAAGTCAGCCGCCTGGGTGAAAAAACCTTCGAACAGGCCGCCGGCTTCCTGCGCGTGATGAACGGTGACAACCCGCTGGACGCCTCGGCAGTTCACCCCGAGGCCTACCCGCTGGTACAGCGCATCGCCGCCGACACCGACCGCGACATCCGCTCGCTGATCGGTGACAGCAGCTTCCTCAAGCGCCTTGACCCGAAGAAGTTCACCGACGAAACCTTCGGCCTGCCGACCGTGACCGACATCCTGCAGGAACTGGACAAGCCCGGCCGCGACCCACGCCCCGAGTTCAAGACCGCGACCTTCCAGGACGGCGTCGAAGACCTCAAGGACCTGGAGCCAGGCATGATCCTCGAAGGCGTGGTGACCAACGTCACCAACTTCGGTGCCTTCGTCGACATTGGCGTACACCAGGACGGCCTGGTGCACATTTCGGCGCTGTCCGAGAAGTTCATCAAGGACCCGCGTGAAGCGGTCAAGGCCGGCGACGTGGTCAAGGTCAAGGTCATGGAAGTGGACATCCCGCGCAAGCGTGTGGGCTTGTCCATGCGCATGAGCGACACCCCGGGCGAAAAGGTCGAAGGCAACCGCGGCGGTAACCGTGGCAATGGCGGCAACCGCCAGCAGCAGGCACCGCGCCAGCGTGAAACGGCCACGGCCGCCCCGGCCAACAACGCCATGGCCTCGTTGTTCGCCAACGCCAAGCAGTTGAAGAAGAAGTGATGGACGTACCACGCGAATACGTCGAAAGCGCCTTCAGCCAGTTGCTGGGCTGCCGCCTGCAACGCCTGGACACCGGTGTTGCCGAGGTAGCCCTGGCGCTTGAGCCACAGTTGCGCAACCGTGGCCAGAAGCTGCACGGCGGCGCAATCTTCAGCCTGGTGGACATCGCCATGGGCCTGGCCTGCTCGGCCAGCCATGGCTTTGACCAGCAAAGCGTCACCATCGAGTGCAAGATCAACTACATGCGCGCCGTCAGTGACGGCGAAGTCCTGTGCACCGCCCGCGTGCTGCACGCCGGGCGGCGCACCCTGGTGGTCGACGCCGACGTAGTCCAGGGCGACAAACTGGTGGCCAAAGCGCAAGGAACCTTCGCGGTTCTCTAGCTCACCAAGCAGTATCTGCGGTATTTTCAGCAATGCGCTGGCACTGCTGGAACCGCGTAAACCAGGCGACAACGCCAGTTCCTTTCTTCCTACCCTTGTAGACCGTTATCTCTACCCCCATATTGGGGCGACTGACGCGTGAAGGAATACATCTTGAGCGACCTCCTCAACCGCCGCCTGAGCCTGCTCGGCGCTAATCTCCCCTTGCTCAAGCAGTGCCTGCACGGTATTGAGCGCGAATGCCTGCGCGTGACCGACGAAGGTCGCCTGGCCCAGACCCCGCACCCGGAAGCACTGGGATCGGCGCTGACCAACGAGCAGATCACCACGGACTATTCCGAGTCGCTGCTGGAGTTCATCACCCCAGCGCTGGCCGACCCGGCAAAGGTGCTCGAAAGCCTCGAACAGACCCACCGCTTCGTCTACAGCAAGCTGGGCGACGAATACCTGTGGAGCCCGTCGATGCCGTGCACGCTGCCGGCCGAGGAGGACATCCCGATTGCCGAGTACGGCACCTCCAATATCGGCAAGCTCAAGCACGTCTACCGCAAGGGCCTGGCCCTGCGTTACGGCCGCACCATGCAGTGCATTGCCGGTATCCATTACAACTTCTCGCTGCCCGAAGCCCTGTGGCCACTGCTGCGTGCCGCCGAAGGCGGTAGCGAGAACGACCGGGACTACCAGTCGTCGGCCTACATTGCGCTGATCCGTAACTTCCGCCGCTACAGCTGGCTGCTGATGTACCTGTTCGGTGCCTCGCCGACGCTGGACAAAGGCTTCCTGCGTGGCCGCCCGCACCAGCTTGAAGAGCTGGATGCCGAAACCCTGTTCCTGCCCTACGCCACCAGCCTGCGCATGAGCGACCTGGGCTACCAGAGCAACGCCCAGGCCGGCCTGACGCCGTGCTACAACAACCTGGCCAGCTACACCGACAGCTTGCGCAAGGCCGTCGGCACGCCCTACGCGCCTTACGTTGAAGTGGGCACGCACGTCGACGGCGAGTGGGTACAGCTGAACACCAACATCCTGCAGATCGAAAACGAGTACTACTCGAACATCCGCCCCAAGCGCGTCACCTATACCGGCGAACGGCCGATCCAGGCCCTGACCTCGCGTGGCGTGCAGTACGTGGAAGTGCGCTGCCTGGACATCAACCCGTTCCTGCCGGTGGGCATCGACCTCACCGAAGCGCGTTTCCTCGATGCGTTCCTGCTGTTCTGCGCCCTGGAAGACAGCCCGCAGCTGGACAACAGCGAGTGTGGCCAGTGCACCAGCAACTTCCTGACCGTGGTCAAGGAAGGCCGCCGCCCAGACCTTGAGCTGCACCGCGACGGCCAACCGATTGGCCTGAAGCAGTGGGCCAGCGAGCTGATCGAGCGTATCCGCCAGTTGGCCGACCTGCTCGACCAGGCCCAGGGCTTTGATGAGCACGCCAAGGCCCTGGATGCCCAGCAGGCCAAGGTCGACGACGCCGCGCTGACGCCTTCAGCCCAGGTGCTGGCGCGCATGACCGAGCATGACGAAAGCTTCGTGCAGTTCTCGCTGCGCCAGAGCCGGATCCACGCCGAGACGTTCCGCGAGCAACCACTGAGCCAGGAACAGCAACAGGCATACGAAACGCTGGCCCGTGAGTCGCTGGCCAAACAGTCCGAACTGGAGCAGGAAGAAGTCGGTGACTTCGACCTGTTCGTGGGTGCCTACCAGGCGAGCATCCTGGCGATCAGCAACTGATGAACCGCACCACCACCCCGCGCAAGCCGCGCGCCAGCAGCCAGGCCAGGATCGAGGCGATCCTGGCGGCTGCCCGCGAGCTACTGGCCGAGCTGGGGGTGGCGGGGTTGTCGGTTTACAGCGTGGCCGAGCGTGCGCAGATTCCACCCTCGTCGGTGTACCACTTCTTCGCCAGTGTGCCGGCGTTGCTCGAGGCACTGACCGCCGACGTCCACCGCGCCTTCCGTGAAGCGCTGAGCGCGCCGATCGACAGCCACGCGGTCAGCACCTGGCATGAGCTGTCACGGTTGATCGAGCAGCGCATGCTGGATATCTACAACGAAGATGCGGCGGCGCGGCAGCTGATTCTGGCCCAGCATGGGCTGAGTGAAGTGGTGCAGGCCGACCGGCAGCACGACATGGAGCTGGGCGACTTGATGCACAAGTTGTTCGACCAGCATTTTCATCTGCCGGTGATGCCGCTGGATGTGGATGTGTTTGCCCTGGCCATGGAGCTGAGCGACCGGGTGTATGCGCGGTCTGTGCAGTTGCATGAGGCGATCACCCCGCGCATGGCCGAGGAAGGCAAGCGGGTGTTCGAGGCGTATCTGGGGCTGTATCTGCCGCCGTTTCTGGCCAAGCGTTCCCGCTGAAGATTTTGGGGCCGCGTTGCGGCCCGATCGCGACACAAGGCCGCTCCTACAGAGATACGCGATCCCCTGTAGGAGCGGGTTTACCCGCGAAGGGCTGCAAAGCAGCCCCAATATCAAGCAGGCCAATCACAACTTGGCGATAGACACTTCCGTCGACTTCACAAAGGCAATCACTTCACTGCCCACCTGCAGCTCCAGCTCACGCACGGAGCGGGTGGTGATCACCGAAGTGACGATGCCCGACGCCGTCTGCACGTCGATTTCCGACAGTACCGGCCCTTCGAGGATTTCTTTCACAGTGCCTTTGAACTGGTTGCGAACGTTGATGGCTTTGATAGTCATGATTTGCTTCCTTTTGGCTTCTGGGATTCAGTGCGCCCAACGCAGTTGCGTGGGCAGAGGGGCTACAGGGTCCGGCTCGGGCGCAGCGCCCGGGGCCGACAGCACACGGTTGAGCACTTCGCTTTCCAGCGCAGCCAGGCGGTGCGAACCACGCGCCCGGGGCCGTGCCAGGTCGACAGTGAGGTCGAGCCCGACCTCGCCGTCTTCGATCAGGATCACCCGGTCAGCCACGGCAACCGCCTCGCTGACATCGTGGGTCACCAACAGCACGGTGAAGCCGTGCTGACGCCACAGGCGTTCGATCAGTTGCTGCATCTCGATACGGGTCAGGGCATCCAGCGCCCCCAGCGGCTCGTCCAGCAACAGCAGGCGCGGTTGGTGGATCAGTGCCCGGGCCAGCGCCACACGCTGCTTCTGGCCACCCGACAGCGCTGCCGGCCACTCATTGGCGCGGTCGGCAAGGCCAACCGCCTCCAGGGCATCCAGCGCTCGCGAGCGCCAGTCGCCAGACAGGCCCAGGCCCACGTTGTCGATCACCTTCTTCCAAGGCAGCAGGCGTGCATCCTGGAACATCAAGCGGGTTTCTTCGCGCGCTTCGTCCAGCGGCGCGGCACCAGCCAGCAACTGCCCGGCAGTGGGCTGGTCGAGCCCGGCCAGCAAACGCAGCAAGGTGCTTTTGCCGCAGCCGCTGCGGCCGACAATGGCCACGAACTGGCCGGCCGGAATGTGCAGGTCGATACCCTTCAATACTTCGCGCTGGCCAAAGGCCTTGCGCAAGCCGTTGGAGGCCAGCGGGATGCCACGCAGCAGGCGTGGCGGCTGTTCCTTGAGCACGGTCATGCGCCCTCCTTCTTCGCCACTTGATAGGCTGGGTGCCAGCGCAACCACACACGCTCCAGGCCGCGGGCGGCGAGGTCGGCGAGCTTGCCGAGCACGGCATACAGGACGATGGCCAGCACCACCACATCGGTCTGCAGGAATTCACGGGCGTTCATGGCCAGGTAACCGATGCCGGCGTTGGCCGAGATGGTTTCGGCGACGATCAGGGTCAGCCACATGAAGCCCAGGGCAAAGCGCACGCCCACCAGGATCGACGGCAGCGCCCCCGGCAGGATCACCTGGCGGAACAGGCTGAAGCCGGACAAGCCATAGCTGCGGGCCATTTCCACCAGCGCCGGGTCGACATTGCGAATGCCGTGGTAGGTGTTCAGGTAGATCGGGAACAACGTGCCCAGCGCGACCAGAAAGATCTTCGCCGACTCATCGATACCAAACCACAGGATCACCAGCGGGATCAGCGCCAGGTGCGGCACGTTGCGGATCATCTGCACCGAGCTGTCGAGCAGACGTTCGCCCCAGTTAGACAGGCCAGTGATGAAGCCCAGCACCAGGCCGATGCTGCCGCCGATGACGAAGCCCAGCCCGGCACGCCAGCCACTGATGGCCAGGTGGGTCCAGATGTCACCGCTGCGCACCAGCTCGACGCCGGCACTGACCACGGCGCTAGGCGCCGGCAAGATGCGCGTCGACAGCCAGCCAGCGCTGACCGCCAGCTGCCAGGCCGCCAGCAGCAGCACCGGCAGCGCCCATGGCGCCAGGCGCTGGGCAAGGTTGTTGGAAGTTGCACGACTCATGGCCTGGCCCTCAGCTCTGCGCAACGGACTTGGGCAGGATGTCGTTGGCCACCATCTCGCCGAACGGGCTCACGTAGCCGCCCGTCTTGGGTTGTTCCGGGCGGTTCACGTCAATGTGCGGGAACAGCAACTCGGCCACCCGGTACGACTCTTCCAGGTGCGGGTAGCCCGAGAAGATGAAGGTATCAATGCCAAGCGCAGCGTATTCCTTGACCCGCGCCGCAACGGTCGGGCCATCACCCACCAGCGCGGTACCGGCACCGCCTCGCACCAGGCCAACACCCGCCCACAGGTTGGGGCTGACCTCCAGGTTGTCGCGGTTGCCGTTGTGGAGGGCAGCCATGCGCTGCTGGCCCACCGAGTCGAAGCGCGCCAGCGAGGCCTGGGCACGGGCAATGGTGTCATCGTCCAAGTGCGAAATCAGGCGGTCGGCGGCGGCCCAGGCTTCTTCGTTGGTTTCGCGCACGATCACGTGCAGGCGGATACCGAAGCGTACTTCACGGCCTTGAGCAGCGGCTTTTTTGCGCACTTGGGCGATCTTCTCGGCCACGGCTGCCGGTGGCTCACCCCACGTCAGGTACAACTCGACCTGTTCAGCCGCCAGGTCTTGGGCGGCTTCGGACGAACCGCCGAAATACAGCGGCGGCCGTGGCTGCTGAATCGGCGGATAGAGCAGCTTGGCGCCCTTCACCTGGATGTGCTTGCCGTCGTAGTCGACGTTTTCGCCTTCCAGCACCTTGCGCCAGATACGGGTGAACTCGACCGAGGCTTCATAGCGCTCCTGGTGGTTCAGGTGCAGGCCGTCGCCAGCCAGCTCGTCCGGGTCGCCACCGGTTACCAGGTTGAACAGCGCCCGGCCGTTGGACAGGCGGTCCAAGGTTGCAGCCTGACGTGCTGCCACAGTCGGCGAAATAATGCCGGGGCGCAGCGCGACCAGGAACTTCAGGCGCTGGGTTACCGGGATCAGCGATGCCGCGACCAGCCAGGAGTCCTCGCAGGAACGTCCGGTCGGGATCAGCACGCCACCAAAGCCGAGGCGGTCAGCCGCCTGGGCGATCTGCTGCAGGTAGCCGTGATCAACGGCGCGTGCGCCATCGGAAGTGCCCAGGTACTTACCGTCACCGTGCGTAGGCAGGAACCAGAAAATGTTAAGGCTCATTGGAGTTGTCTCCTCAAGGGTGGCTCAGCCAGGGCGGCGCCCCGGCACGGGCGAATCAATCAAGGCGCGCTAGCGACCTTGGCCGGGGGTGTCCAGATCACGTCCTTGATGCTCAGCGGCTTGGGTATGAGCTTGAGCGCCTGGAAGGTGTCGGCGATTTTCTGTTGTGCGGCCACCACCTCAGGGGTCAACGGCGCAGCGCCATAGCCCTGGCGCTTGACCGAGGTCAGGGTGATGTCGGCAGGCAGGCCGAGCAGTGGTGCGACCTGGTCGGTCACCTCCTGCGGGTTGGCCTGGGACCATTCGCCCACGGCGCGCACTTCCTCGATCACGGTGTTGATCACCGCCGGGTGCTGGGTCGCGTAGTTGCGGGTGGCGAGGTAGAACTGATGGTTGTCGACAAGGCCATTGCCGTCACGCAGGGTGCGCGCCTGCAACTGTTGCTCGGCGGCGGCCTGGTACGGGTCCCAGATCACCCAGGCATCTACACTGCCACGCTCGAAGGCGGCGCGGGCGTCGGCCGGCGGCAGGTAGACGGGCTGGATATCACTGTATTTGAGGCCGGCGTCTTCCAGGGCGCGCACCAGCAGGTAGTGCACGTTGGAGCCTTTGTTGAGGGCGACTTTCTTGCCCTTGAGGTCTTTCACCGACTGGATCGACGAGCCCTTCGGTACCAGGATCGCCTCGCTGTGCGGGGCCGGCGGCTCGTAGGCCACATACAGCAAGTCAGCGCCAGCGGCCTGGGCAAATACTGGCGGCGTCTCGCCGGTGACACCGAAATCGATCGAGCCGACGTTCAGCCCTTCAAGCAGCTGCGGGCCGCCCGGGAACTCGGTCCACTGCACCTGAATGCCCTGCTCGGCCAGGCGCTTCTCGAGCGTGCCCTTGGCCTTGAGCAGCACCAGGGTGCCGTATTTCTGATAACCGATACGCAGGCTCTCGGCCTGGGCTTGGGTAATGGCGCCGAAGGACACAGCCGCCGCAAACAGGGCGACCAGACCGCGACGCAAGAAGACTGTGCGCATGGCGCTCTCCTGTGCGATGGGGTTCGGGTTGCACCTGCTTGCCTCGTTGTCGGGCCAGTAAGGTGGTGAAGCGGGTTGGACCGGTCAGATGCTCCAGCGAGCGCTGATCAGCCGTTCATTCAGTACGCCGGGGGCCACGGGCCGCGGCCGACGGGCCAGGGCAACGTGGAAGGTTTCCAGCGAGTCCTGCAGGCGTTCTTCCAGCGCGGGTACCAGCTGCGCGGGCTTGCTGCCTTCTGCGTAAGCGACCTGGCTGTCATCGGCGAAGATCCCTTGCAGGGTCTCCTGCGCCTTGAGTGCCGACAGCACGGGCTTGAGTGCGTAATCCACCGCCAGCATGTGGGCGATGCTGCCGCCGGTGGCGATCGGCAACACGATCTTGTGTGCCAGGGCGCGCTCGGGTAGCAGGTCGAGCAGGGTTTTCAGGGCACCGGCAAACGATGCCTTGTACACCGGCGTGGCGACGATCAGGCCATCGGCCTGGGCCACCAGTTGCTGGAAGTGCTGCACCTGCGGGCTGTCGAAACGGGCATGCAGCAGGTCTTCGGCGGGGAAGTCACGTACCTGGAACGTCACCACTTCGACGCCGCGATTCTGCAGCCACTGGCGCGAACGCTCCAGCAGCACGCCGGAGCGTGAACGTGGACTTGGGCTACCACCGATTGATACCACCAGCATTGCAGCGCTTCCTTGTGTTCTGTTGGGAGTGACATTAACAGCCGTCGCATATATCTAGAAATCATATTTTTTCATTTGTTTATTCCATTTGGATTATTTTCTGTGCCGGCCCTTTCGCGGGTGAACCCGCTCCCACAGGGACACCACAAACCTTGAGCACTGCGCTTGACCTATGGGAGCGGGTTTACCCGCGAAGAAGCCCACGCGGTTTTCAGCAGGCATAAAAAAGGGCCGTCGAAACGGCCCGAAAATCCCTGCTTGGCTAAGAGCAATGCAACGAGGAATGCGTTAACGATTTGGCTGCGGGGTCAGGCGCAGATAGGGTTTGACCGCCCGATACCCTTTGGGGAAGCGCTGCTTGATCTCTTCCTCGTCCTTCAGCGAAGGCACGATCACCACGTCGTCGCCGTCCTGCCAGTTACCTGGCGTGGCCACCTTGTGGTTGTCGGTCAGCTGCAGCGAGTCGATCACCCGCAGGATTTCGTTGAAATTGCGCCCGGTACTGGCCGGGTAGGTGATGGTCAGGCGCACCTTCTTGTTCGGGTCAATGACGAACAGCGAGCGCACCGTCAGGGTGTCGCTGGCATTCGGGTGGATCAGGTCGTACAGGTCGGACACCTTGCGGTCGGCGTCGGCGATGATCGGGAAGTTGACCACGGTGTTCTGGGTCTCGTTGATGTCATCGATCCACCTGTGGTGCGAGTCGACCGGGTCCACCGACAGGGCGATGGCCTTGACCCCGCGCTTGGCGAAATCGTCCTTGAGCTTGGCAGTCAGGCCCAGCTCGGTGGTGCACACCGGCGTGAAGTCGGCCGGGTGAGAGAACAACACCCCCCAGCTGCTGCCCAGCCACTCGTGGAAGCGGATCTTGCCTTCGCTGGAATCCTGTTCGAAATCGGGGGCGATATCGCCGAGTTTGAGGCTCATGGGCTGCGGCTCCTGTGCTGGGTTCTGTACACCGTGTGGGTTCAATGTGCCTGCATTCGGTTGAAAACAAAAAGAATAAATATTGATTTGTTTATAACCATAACGCATACGAAATTGCAGGCACAAAAAAGCCTCGCACTAGGCGAGGCTTCTTGAGTCAGCTACGGCTTACAGGAAGTTGTAAGTGTAGTTGAAGATCAGACGGGTCTGATCCTGGTCAGCCAGCGAGCTGGTGCCGGTGCCACGGTATACGCCGTGACGCAGGCTGGCGCCCAGGCCCTTGAAGGTGCCTTCCTGGATGACGTAGTCAACGCGAGCGTCGCGTTCCCATTCGCTGAAGGTGCCGTTGCCGTTGGCGTTCTTGCCGTCTTCACCTTTCAGGTAGGCAACCGAGGCTTTCAGGCCCGGTACGCCCAGACGCGCGAAATCATACGAGTACTGACCGAAGGTGGTGTTTTCACCGGCCTTGGCGAACTGGTTGATCATGCTGTCGGTGAACAGGTAGAAGCTGGCACCGCCGGCGCCTTCCGGACGGCCATTGCCGTCAACCACGTTGCCCTGGTTCAGCCAGACGAAGCCACCGTCATCATTGACACGCTGGTGGCCGAGCAGGAACGCGTGGCCACCCAGGGTGTAGGTGAAGATCGCGGACCAGGTCTTGTTGTCGACCTCGCCGGCGTTCTTGGCGTAACCGCCGTTGTTGCTGAAGCGGTAGCCGGCTTCACCGTTCTTGCCGTCGCTGCTGCTGTCGAAGTAGCGCAGGTCGGTCTTGAACGACTGGTCGTCAGCAATCTTGAACACATGGGTAGCGCCCAGGAAGTGCTGCTTGTAGAAGTCTTCCAGGTTCGAGTAGTAGTACTGCAGGGTCAGGTCTGGAGTGAGCTTGTAGTCCAGGCCGCCGTAGCGGAACTTGTTGCTGTCCTGGGTCGCGCCTGCTACCGACAGACCGGTACGGTTGCTCGACGCACGGCCCATGGCGTGGGTCAGTTGGCCGGCGTTGATGGTCAGGTTGTCGATTTCCTTCGACTGGATGGTGCCACCCTCGAAGGTTTGCGGCAGCAGACGGCCATCGTTGGAGACCAGGATCGGCAGGTTCGGCGCCAGGGCGCTACCGTAGTGAACTTCAGTCTTCGAGAAGCGAGCCTTGGCGTTGGCGCCAACGCGAGCCCACTGGCTTACAGCCGAGCCATCGCTATCGCTTGGGAAGAAGGTGCCGACATCCGGGTGCTTGCCACGGCCACCATCCAGGTGGATACCCCACAGGGCCTGGGCATCGACACCAAAGCCAACGGTGCCTTCGGTGAAGCCGGAGATGTAGTCGAGCTTGAAGCCCTGACCCGACTCACGGTTGTCGGCACCGCCATCACGGTTGTCGTTGTTGAAGTACATGGTGCGCGAGCTGAGCGACAGTTTGCTGTCTTCAACGAAACCGGCAGCGCCTGCTGTTTGGGCGAAAACCCCCAGTGCCACGGCCACGGCCAGGCTGGACTTGTACATGTTTTGCTCCTCTACGTTCTAATTCTTGTATCTCTCTGGCGGAGGGGTCTTATGCCCCGCTCACCGTGGATTGGCGATTTAGTCCCAAAGCGTGACCCTTAAGTCAATCGTTTCTAAACGTTTCGCGACTTTGGTCTAAGACGTCACCTGCGCTACAGGATAATGACAATCCTATAAATCCAAAATGACCGTTTTATGAATTTGTAAGATTTTTACGGAATATGTTTGAAACCTTTACTGCCATTCGTTGTAGTGAACCCTATCATCCATAACCATTGGTTATTTGCAAACGTTTGCTCATAACCTAATTCCGTATTGATCTATAGGGACGAAAGAGCCTAGCAGGCTGCTCTGATTTCGCCATTGATCCAGGTTATGGCCTCATGAATTCAGGTTACGGCCCCATCGCGACACAAGGCCGCTCCTACAGGGGACCGCATCACGGCGACCTGAATCTTAAGGCCTTTGCCTCCTAAGCTAATGCAAAAAAGTTATTTATTTTAAATTTCTTAGATCATTTAGCCTTCTCGCCATCCATTCCCCAGTTTGCCTGACGAGAGGTTCACCATGATCCCGCACGCCCCGCTGCGCCTGTTCGCCGCCCTGACCCTCGCCAGCACCAGCTGGCTGGCCCAGGCGGCCGACCTGACCGTTGCCTACCAGACCACCGTCGACCCGGCCAAAGTGGCGCAGGTGGATGGCGACTACGAAAAAGCCAGCAAGGCCAGCATCGACTGGCGCAAATTCGATAACGGCGCCGACGTGATCACCGCAGTGGCCAGCGGCGACGTGCAGATCGGCTACCTGGGTTCCAGCCCACTGGCCGCTGCTGCCACCCGCAAGCTGCCGGTCGAGACCTTTTTGATCGCCACGCAGATTGGCGCCGGCGAAGCACTGGTCGCCCGCGACAGCATCAAGACGCCACAAGACCTGGTCGGCAAGAAAGTCGCCGTGCCGTTCGTCTCCACCGGCCACTACAGCCTGCTGGCGGCCCTGAAAAGCTGGAACATCGACCCGTCCAAGGTGCAGATCCTCAACCTTGCACCCCCGGCGATCATTGCCGCCTGGAAACGCGGCGACATCGACGCCACCTACGTCTGGGACCCGGCCCTGGGCGTGGCCAAGGAAAACGGCAAGGTGCTGATCACCTCTGGCGAGCTGGCCGCAAAAGGCGCACCTACTTTCGATGCCTGGATTGTGCGCAAGGACTTCGCCGAGAAGCACCCCGACGTGGTCAAGGCTTTCGCCAAAGTCACCCTCGATGCTTACGCCGATTACCGCAAAGACCCGCAAGCCTGGCTGGCTGACAAGGGCAACGTAGACAAACTGGTGAAGCTGTCCGGCGCCAAAGCCAGCGACATTCCGGTGCTGCTGGAGGGCAACGTCTACCCACTGGCCGCCGACCAGGCCAGCGCACTGGGCGCACCTACCACCCAGGCACTAACCGACACGGCCAACTTCCTCAAGCAGCAAGGCAAGGTTGACGCCGTACTGCCGGACTACTCGCCGTACGTCAGCGCCAAGTTCCTTCCAAACTGATCCGGAGCCCGCCATGGCCTTGCTCGAGCTGGAGCGCATCAGCGCACAGTACCCCGGTGCCGCCACCCCGGTACTGGCCGACATCAACCTGAGCCTGGGGCCGCGCCAACTGCTGGTGGCCCTGGGGCCATCCGGCAGCGGCAAGACCTCGCTGCTCAACCTGATCGCCGGTTTCGTTACCCCCAGTGGCGGCCGCATCACCCTCGACGGTGTGCCGGTGCAAGGGCCTGGAGCCGAGCGCGGCGTAGTGTTCCAGGACGACGCGCTACTGCCCTGGCAGAACGTGCTGGGCAACGTCGCCTTCGGCCTGGAGCTGGCCGGCGTACCGCGCGCCGAGCGTGAAGCCAAAGCCCGCGAGATGCTGGCCCTGGTCGACCTCGCCGGTTTCGGCGAGCGGCGCATCTGGCAACTGTCCGGCGGCCAGAAGCAACGCGTGGGCCTGGCCCGGGCGCTGGCAGCCGACCCACGGGTGCTGTTGATGGACGAACCGTTCGGCGCCCTTGATGCCTTCACCCGCGAGCAGATGCAGGAGTTGCTGCTGCAGGTATGGCAGCGCACCGCCAAGCCGGTGTTCCTGATTACCCACGACATCGAAGAGGCGGTGTTCCTGGCCAGCGAACTGGTACTGCTGGCGCCCAACCCGGGCCGCGTGGTGGAACGCCTGCAACTGGACTTCGGCCAGCGCTATGCCGCTGGCGAATCGGCCCGGGCGATCAAGTCCGACCCGGCCTTCATCGAAACCCGCGAGCATGTACTGGCGCGGGTGTTCTCCCAACGCCAAAGCCTGCAGGAGCGCGCATGAGCAGCCTGGACCTGCCGGTTACCGGCAAACACAACGCCCAACCCCGGCCAGCCACCAAGCTGCGCCGCCCACTGTCCACCCGCTGGATCAGCACCCTGACCCTCGCCAGCCTGTTGCTGGCCTGGTGGCTGGTGACTGCCGCCGGCTGGGTCGAGCCGCTGTTCCTGCCCTCGCCCGGCGACATCCTGGCCAAGGGCTGGACCTTGCTGACCCAGGGTTACATGGATGCCAGCCTGTGGCAGCACCTGGGCGCCAGCCTGGGGCGCATCGGCGTGGCCCTGCTGGCCGCCACGCTGACCGCCATCCCGGTGGGCATCGCCATCGGCTACAACCGCGTGGCACGCGGCATCCTCGACCCGCTGATCGAGTTCTACCGGCCGATCCCGCCGCTGGCCTACCTGCCGCTGATCGTCATCTGGTGCGGCATCGGCGAGCTGTCGAAGGTGCTGCTGATCTTCCTGGCCATCTTCGCCCCGATCGCCATTGCCACCGCCACCGGCGTGCGCACGGTCGACCCGGCCAAGCTGCGTGCCGCGCAGTCGCTGGGCGCCAGCAAGGCGCAACTGATCCGCCACGTGATCCTGCCCAGCGCGCTGCCCGACATCCTCACCGGCATCCGCATTGGCCTGGGGGTTGGCTGGTCGACCCTGGTCGCCGCCGAACTGATCGCCGCCACCAGCGGCCTGGGCTTCATGGTGCAGTCGGCGGCGCAGTTCCTGGTCACCGATGTGGTGGTGCTGGGCATCCTGCTGATTGCCCTGATCGCCTTCGCCCTGGAAATGAGCCTGCGTGCCCTGCAACGCAAGCTGGTGCCTTGGCACGGGCAGAGCCACTGAACCCTATTGTCCACGCCAGCACACTGGCGCCTGATTGAAGAGACCGACATGAGCCTGACCATCACTCCCCTCAGCCCGGCGCTCGGCGCCCAGATCAGCGGCGTGGACATCAGCCGCGACATCACCGCAGAACAACGCGACGCCATTGAACAGGCGCTGCTGCGGCACCAGGTGCTGTTCTTCCGCGACCAGCCGATCAACCCGGAACAACAGGCGCGCTTTGCCGCCCGCTTCGGCGACCTGCACATCCACCCGATCTACCCCAACGTGCCGGACACCCCGCAGGTGCTGGTGCTCGACACGGCGGTCACTGATGTACGCGACAACGCCGTGTGGCACACCGACGTGACCTTCCTGCCAACCCCGGCACTGGGTGCGGTGCTCAGTGCCAAGCAGTTGCCGGCCTACGGTGGCGACACCTTGTGGGCCAGCGGCATTGCTGCCTTCGAAGCCTTGTCGGCGCCGCTGCGGGACATGCTCGATGGGCTGACCGCTACTCACGACTTCACCAAGTCGTTCCCGCTGGAGCGCTTTGGCACCACAGCTGAAGACCTCGCGCGCTGGGAAGCCACGCGGCGTAACAACCCGCCGTTGTCGCACCCGGTGGTGCGTACGCATCCGGTGAGCGGGCGCAAGGCGTTGTTTGTCAATGAGGGGTTCACCACGCGCATCAATGAGCTGAGCGAGCTGGAGAGCGAGGCGTTGCTGAAGCTGCTGTTCGCCCATGCCACGCGGCCGGAGTTCAGCATTCGCTGGCGCTGGCAGGAGAATGATGTGGCGTTCTGGGATAACCGCGTGACCCAGCATTTTGCGGTGGATGATTACCGGCCCAATCGGCGGGTGATGCATCGGGCGACCATTCTGGGGGATGCGCCCTTTTAGTGGTGACCTGGGCCGGCCTCTTCGCGGGTGAACCCGCTCCCACAGGTACACCACAAGGCTCAGGATCTGTGGGGTCCATGTGGGAGCGGGTTTACCCGCGAAGAGGCCAGTACAGGTTGTCACCTGACCAGATGCAGGTACTGCATGTGCCGCTCGTACTGGTCGAGGATGTCGTTGATGATCTGCTCCTTGCTGTAGCCCACCAGGTCATAGTTCTGGCTGCCTTCGCTCAGATGCACCTCGGCCCGGTAGTAGCGGCGGTTCTTCAACTCCTGCGTACCCAGCCCGCCCAGGGCGAACGATGGCGTGAAGTAACCACGCATCTGTACCTGGTAAATGAACGGTTGCTCCTCACCATGGCCGATCTTCAGGCTGACGTTGTCGTGGCTCGGGTCGTCCTGGGTAATCAGCACCAGGCCCTTCTGCTCGAAAACTTCACGCACATCGGCAATCGCCGGGCGCACCACGTCGTCCATGAAGCGGTACACCTCGTCACGCGACGGGAAGTGCACGGCCTGGCTGAGGCGCTGGCGCCAGCCACCACGGCCACGGCGTGACTGGGCGAACGGCGCCAGCGAGTGCATCTGCGCGATCTGCCGTTGCGACTCCAGGTAAAACGCCTTGTGCAGCCCCCACATCATGCACAACAGAATCAGCGAGAACGGCAACGAGGTCAGCACCACCGCCGACTTAAGCGAATCGATGCTGCCGGCGAACAACAGCGCACTGGTGATCAGCGCGGTCATTGCGCCCCAGAAGATGCGCAGCCAGTTCGGCCCGTCTTCGTCGGCATCGCCCCCCTTGGCCGACAAGGTCGACAGCACCACGGTGCCCGAGTCGGCCGATGTGACGAAGAACACGAAACTGATGAATACCGTGGTGGCGATTACCGCCTTGCTCCAGGGGTAGGTCTCCAGCAGCAGGTACAGGCTCATCGAAGGGTTATCCAGCGCCGATTGGCCCAGCGCAGTCATACCGTGGTTGATCACCTGGTCGAGGGCGCTGTTGCCGAAGATCGACATCCACGCCAGGGTGAAGCCCAGCGGGATCAGCAGCACGCCAAAGACGAACTCGCGGATGGTACGGCCACGGGAGATACGGGCGATGAACAGCCCCACGAACGGCGCCCAGGCAATCCACCAGGCCCAGTAGAACACCGTCCAGCCGCCCAGCCAGTCACGGTTTTCACCATACGCGTACACGTCAAAGCTCTTGCGCGGCAAGGCGCCCAGGTAGTCACCCAGGTTCTGGATCAGGGTATTGAACAGGTGCTGGGTAGGCCCGGCGAACAACACGAACAGCAGCAGCGCGCAGGCCAGGAACAGGTTGATGTCGCTCATCACCCGCACGCCCTTCTCCACCCCGGCGACGGCCACGGCCACCGCCGCGCCCATCATCAGGGTAATGAGGATCACCTGCACCCATTGGCTGTGGCTGATGCCGAACAGGTAGTCGAGGCCGGCGTTCAGGTGCAGCACACCAAAGCCCATGTCGGCGCCCAGGCCGAACACCGTGGCGATGATGCCGAAACCGTCTACCGCGTAGCCGATCGGCCCGTTGATGCGCTTGCCGATCAGCGGGTACAGCGCCGAGCGCAGGGCCAACGGCAGGTTGTGCCGGTAGGCGAAATAGGCCAGCGCCATGCCGACGAAGGCGAATACGCCCCAGCCATGCAGGCCCCAGTGCAGGAACAGGATCTGCATCGCCTGGCGCCCGGCCTCGGCCGTGCCTGCTTCACCTTGAGGCGGTTGCAGCATGTGGGTCAGCGGTTCGGACACGCAGAAGAAGAACAGTGTAATGCTGATGCCAGCGGCGAACAGCATGCCGGCCCATGACAGGTAGCTGAACTCGGGTTCGTCGTGGTCGGCACCGAGCTTGATCTTGCCGTAGCCGGACAAGGCGGTGACCACCACGAAGACCAGGTACAGCGTCATCGCCAGCATGTAGTACCAGCCGACCGTGTTGGCCGCCCAGTTCTGCGCCGCCAGCAACCAGTCGCCTGCAGCTTGCGGGTTGGAGATGACCACCAGGCCGAAGATGAGGATGAAGCTTGCCGCAAAGTAGAACACAGGGGGGTTCATGCGGATCTTGCCATTGGCAAGGGAAGGGGTCGGTGCACTCATCGGGCGTGCACCTCGTCAAATGACGTGAGGTTCGGAATGAACGGGTTCAGCAAAGGAATCCTCCTGTTGAACACCGGCAGCGGACCAGCGTTTTTTCATTGAACAAGCGTTCAAGTTAAACATGGATCGGATTTCAATGCGAATTGGGGCGCTGATTGGTGTACGCCTGTTGTGGCCTATTCGCGGGTAAACCCGCTCCCACAGGGACCTTACAACAATTGATATTTGTGCAGTCCTTGTGGGAGCGGGTTCACCCGCGAATAGGCCACAACAGGCTAAACAAATGCCAGATCAATTCTTGTCCTGACAATCCAGCTGCAAATTGGCCTGGGTAATATTGCTTTCAGCCGGCACACTGCGGGTCAGCCACACATTGCCGCCAATGGTCGAACCTTTGCCGATGGTAATGCGCCCCAGCACCGTGGCCCCGGCGTAGATCACCACGTCGTCCTCGACAATCGGGTGGCGTGGGAGGCCTTTGTGCAAGGTGCCGGACTCGTCGCTGGGGAAGCGCTTGGCCCCCAGGGTCACTGCCTGGTAGATACGCACGCGCTCGCCGATGATTGCGGTTTCGCCAATCACCACCCCGGTACCATGGTCGATGAAGAAGCTCGGGCCGATCTGCGCCCCCGGGTGAATGTCGATGCCGGTGGCAGAATGTGCCAGCTCCGAACTGATCCGCGCCAGCAGCGGCAGGCCGGCCTGGTACAGGTGGTGGGCCAGGCGGTGGTGGATGATCGCCAAAATACCCGGGTAGCACAGCAGCACTTCATCGACGCTGCGCGCCGCCGGGTCGCCGTGGTAGGCGGCCAGCACGTCGGTGTCGAGCAATACACGCAAGTCTGGCAGCGCAGCCGCGAAACCCTGGACCAGGCTCAGCGCATGGGCATCGACGCCCGCCAGCTCAGCCTTGCTTTGCCGTGCGGCGTAGCGCAGCTCCAGGCGGGCCTGGGTCAACAGGGCAGTCAGCGCTGCATCCAGGGTATGGCCAACATAGAAGTCTTCACTTTCTTCGCGCAGGTCAACCGGGCCCAGGCGCATGGGGAACAGCGCGCCGCACAGTTGCTCCAGAATATGCCGCATCGCCTCGCGCGAAGGCAGTTCGCGCCCGCCCTGCTCGCCGCTGCTGCGGCCATTGCGGGTGCGCCATTGGTCACGGGCGCCGCGCAGGCCGGTGACGATGCTCTGCAACTGCCAGTGCCCGGATGAAAGTTGTTCGCTCACGGTTTTCTCCTGCCGTATTGGCCATCTGATTTTGTTGCCAGGCCCGGCCTCTTCGCGGGTAAACCCGCTCCCACAGGTACACCACAAGGCTCAGGACCTGTGGGGGCACTGTGGGAGCGGGTTTACCCGCGAAAGGGCCGGGCCTGCCTACATGCAATCCACTCTACGGCAAATCCGGCCCTTGGAAAAAACAACGCTTTATTCCATCCTGCGCTAAGTCAGGCATAAGCAGCGATGACGGCACAGGCAACCTCGCCTACCCTCAAAGCAGCAAGCACCTGGCAAAAATCCAAAAGGAAATAACAAAATAATTTTTTAGTATTTCCTGGCCTAAGCAGCCAACCCTATAGTCGCCACCCACTACTTACACAACAAGCGCGGGGCTCTGACATGTCGAAATTCGCCAAACCGCTACTCAACGCCAGCCTGGCACTGCTGCTGGGCGCCGGCCTGCTTGGCCAGGCCTTTGCCGGCGAGCAGTTGAAAACCATCCAGGAAAAGGGCGTGATCAACGTCGGCCTCGAAGGCACCTACCCCCCTTTCAGCTTCCAGGACGAGAACGGCAAGCTGACCGGCTTTGAAGTCGAGCTGTCCGAGTTGCTGGCCAAGGAGCTGGGGGTCAAGGCCAAGATCCAGCCGACCAAGTGGGACGGCATCCTCGCCGCACTGGAGTCCAAGCGCTTGGACGTGGTGGTCAACCAGGTGACCATCTCTGACGAGCGCAAGAAGAAGTACGACTTCTCCGAGCCCTACACCATCTCCGGCATCCAGGCGCTGATCCTGAAGAAGAAGGCCGAGCAGCTGAACATCAAGGGCGCACAGGACCTGGCCGGCAAGAAGGTCGGTGTGGGCCTGGGCACCAACTACGAGCAGTGGGTCAAAAAGGACGTGCCAAAGGCTGACGTGCGCACCTATGAAGACGACCCAAGCAAGTTCGCCGACCTGCGCAACGGCCGCATCGACGCCATCCTGATCGATCGCCTGGCCGCGCTGGAATACGCGCAAAAAGCCAAGGACACGGAACTGGCCGGCGAGGCCTTCTCGCGCCTGGAAAGCGGCGTGGCCCTGCGCAAAGGCGAGCCTGAACTGTTGGCCGCCCTGAACAAAGCCATCGACAAGCTCAAGGCTGACGGCACGCTGGCCAAACTGTCGGAAAAATACTTTGGTGCTGACGTCACCAAATGATTGCCGAAAGCCTGCAACTCGTTGTCGACTCCGCGCCCTTCCTGCTGAAGGGCGCGGGTTATACGGTGCTGCTCAGTGTTGGCGGGATGTTCTTCGGCCTGGTGCTGGGCTTTGCCCTGGCGCTGATGCGGCTGTCGAAGATCCTGCCGCTAAACTGGCTGGCGCGGGTCTACGTGTCGTTCTTCCGCGGCACGCCGCTGCTGGTGCAGCTGTTCGTGATCTATTTCGGCATGCCGCAGATCGGCATCGAACTCGACCCTATCCCGGCTTCGCTGATTGGCTTGTCACTGAACATGGCGGCCTACATCTGCGAAATCCTGCGCGCAGCCATCTCCTCCATCGACCGTGGCCAGTGGGAAGCCGCAGCCAGTATCGGCATGACCCGCGTGCAAGCCATGCGCCGGGCGATCCTGCCTCAGGCCTTGCGCACCGCACTGCCGCCACTGGGCAACAGTTTCATCTCGCTGGTCAAGGACACCGCCCTGGCGGCAACCATCCAGGTGCCCGAGCTGTTCCGCCAGGCGCAGCTGATTACCGCACGCACCTTCGAGGTGTTCACCATGTATGTGGCGGTCGCGGTGGTCTATTGGGTGCTGTGCAGCATCCTCGCGCACTTCCAGAACCGCATGGAAGCGCGGGTAAACCAGCATGACCAGGAGCACTGAGCATGATTGAAGTCAAAGGCCTGACCAAGCGGTTCAAGGGCCAGACCGTGCTCAACGGTATCGACCTGACCGTGCAGCCCGGCGAAGTGGTAGCCATCATCGGCCCCAGCGGCTCGGGCAAGACCACCTTCCTGCGCTGCCTGAACCTTTTGGAAACCCCCGATGCCGGGCAGATCAAGATCGGCGCCATCAGCATCGATGCCAACCGCCCGCTGGGTGGCCAGCAAAGTGCAATCCGCCGTTTGCGCCAGCAGGCCGGGTTCGTGTTCCAGAACTTCAACCTGTTCCCGCACCGCACCGCCCTGGAGAACGTGATCGAGGGGCCGGTGATCGTCAAGAAGACGCCCCGCGAGCAAGCCATCGAGCTGGGCCGGCGCCTGCTGGCCAAGGTCGGCCTGGCGGGCAAGGAAGACGCCTACCCCCGGCGCCTGTCGGGCGGCCAGCAGCAACGGGTGGCCATCGCCCGCGCGCTGGCCATGGAGCCGGAGGTGATCCTGTTCGACGAACCCACCTCGGCGCTGGACCCTGAACTGGTCGGTGAAGTACTGGCCACTATCCGCGGCCTGGCCGAGGAAAAACGCACCATGATCATCGTCACCCACGAAATGAGCTTTGCCCGCGATGTGGCGAACCGGGTGATCTTTTTCGACAAGGGCGTGATCGTGGAACAGGGCGAGGCCAAGGCGCTGTTTGCGGCGCCGAAGGAAGAGCGTACCCGGCAGTTCCTGCGTAAGTTCCTTGGGACTGCTGCTTCCGAGTAAGCCTGCTCTGGCCTCTTCGCGGGTGAACCCGCTCCCACAGGGACCGCACAGATCCTGAAGCGTGTGCATTACCTGTGGGAGCGGGTTTACCCGCGAATAGGCCGGCACATCCAACGCAAATCCCCCCTTCTATACATATTCCAAAAAGTTAATTTATAAACTTTTTATAAAGCATTAGGGTATATAAACCGGACCACCGGACCAACACACATCTGCCGCGACCAGCTGTAGCGGCATCACCCATTTGTGAGGTCAGGAATGGTCAGGATCACAATCACCCCAGTGCGTAACGCCAGGGCATTGAGTGCAGCCAAGGAGCGGCACTGATGTCCAGCCAGCCAAATACCCAATTCCATAGCGATCTCGACAGCTCGCCCCTGCTGCTGCCGGCCAAGGTACTGCGCAACGACGCCGAAGCCCTGCAAGCGGCCCGCGAACTGGCCGAGGTTGCCCGCGAGCAGGCCGCCCGCCGCGACCAGCAACGCAAACTGCCATGGGCCGAGATCGAGCTGTTCACCCGCAGCGGCCTGGGCAGCATCAACGTACCCAAGGCCTACGGCGGCCCCGACGTGTCGTTCGAAACCGTCGCCGAAGTGTTCCGCCTGATCAGCGCCGCCGACCCGGCCCTGGGGCAGATCCCGCAGAACCAGTTCGGCATGTTGCAACTGCTGCGCCTGACGGCCAGCGAAGCGCAACAGGCGATCATCTTCCGCAGCGTGCTCGATGGCTGGCGCATCGGCAATGCCGGGCCCGAACGCGGCACCAAGGACACCCTCACCCTCAAGGCTCGCATTAGCCGCGTTGGCGACAGCTATCGCATCAGCGGCGAAAAGTTCTATTCCACCGGCGCCCTGTTCGCCCACTGGGTGGCGGTAAAAGCCCTGGATGATGAAGGCCGCCAGCGCCTTGCCTTCGTGCGCCGGGGCAGCCCGGGGCTGCGCATCGTCGATGACTGGTCCGGGTTTGGCCAGCGCACCACTGCCAGCGGTACCGTGCTGCTGGACCAGGTGCCGGTGGATGCGGAGCTGGTGATCGACAACTGGCGCCAGCGCGATATTGCCAATATCCAGGGTGCCGCCTCGCAGCTGATCCAGGCGGCAATTGACGCGGGGATTGCCGAAGCGGCGATCGATGACGCGATCACGTTCGTCCGCGAAAAGTCCCGGCCGTGGATCGAAGCCAATGTCGAACGGGCCAGCGACGATCCTTATGTGATCGCCGACATCGGCCGCCTGAAGCTTGAGCTGCATGCGGCAGAAGCGTTGCTGCGCAAGGCGGCGCGGGTGCTCGACGAGGTCAATGCGGCGCCGATCGATGCTGAATCCGCAGCGCGGGCCTCGATCGCGGTGGCCGAGGCCAAGGTGCTGACCACCGAGATTGCCTTGCAGGCCAGCGAGAAGCTGTTCGAGCTGGCTGGCAGCCGCGCCACCCTTGCCGAGTTCAACCTCGACCGCCATTGGCGCAATGCCCGGGTGCACACCCTGCATGACCCGGTGCGCTGGAAGTACCACGCGGTCGGCGCTTACCACCTGAACGGCACCTTGCCTGCGCGGCATTCCTGGATCTGATTTGCAGGCCCTGGGGGCTGCTTTGCAGCCCATCGCGACACAAGGCCGCTCCTACAGGAATACGCGAGCCCATGCAGGTACGCGATTTCCTGTAGGAGCGGCCTTGTGTCGCGATGGGCCGCAAAGCGGCCCCAATGGCCTCGGAGTAAAACCATGACTACAAACATCATCACTGACGATACCCAAGCCCTGCAGGTCGCCGAAGACATCGCCCAACAACTGCGCCGCGACAGCGCCCTGCGCGACCGCGAACGTCGTCTGCCGCACGCCGAACTGGAGCTGTTCACCCGTTCCGGCCTATGGGCCATCAGCGTGCCCAAGGCCTTCGGCGGCGCCGGCGTGTCCAATGTCACCCTGGCCAAGGTCATCGCCCGCATCGCCCAGGCCGACGGCTCGCTCGGGCAGATCCCGCAAAACCATTTCTACGGCCTGGAAGTGCTGCGGGTAAACGGCAGCCCCGAACAGCAACAGCGCCTGTACGCCGAAGTACTGGCCGGCCGCCGTTTCGGCAACGCCCTGGCCGAACTGGGCACCAAAACCGCCAACGAGCGCACCACCCGCCTGAGCCGCGAAGGCGACGGTTTCCGCATCAACGGCCGCAAGTTCTACGCCACCGGGGCAATCTACGCCCAGCGCATTCCCACCTCGGTGGTCGACGAACACGGCGTGCAGCACCTGGCCTTCGTCCCGGCCGACAGCCAGGGCCTGCAGGTGATCGACGACTGGAGCGGCTTCGGCCAGCGCACCACCGGCAGCGGCTCGGTAGTGTTCGACAACGTCTATGTCAGCGCCGCCGACGTGGTGCCGTTCCAGAGCGCCTTCGAGCGCCCTACCCCGGTCGGCCCGCTGGCGCAGATCCTACATGCCGCCATCGACACCGGCATCGCCCGCGCTGCCTATGAAGATGCCCTGCACTTCGTACGCACCCGCAGCCGCCCGTGGGTCGACTCTGGCCTGGACAAGGCCACCGACGACCCGCTGACGCTGAAAAGCTTCGGCCACCTGGCGATCCGCCTGCATGCCGCCGAAGCCCTGCTGGAACGCGCCGGCGAATACCTCGACCGCGCCCGCGACGACAGCAGTGCCGACAATGTGGCTGCCGCGTCCATCGCCGTGGCCGAGGCACGCGCAATCAGCACCGAAATCTCCCTGGCCGCCGGCACTGCGTTGTTCGAACTGGGCGGCAGCCAGGCCACCCTGGCCGAGCACAACCTCGACCGCCACTGGCGCAACGCCCGCGTGCACACCCTGCACGACCCGGTGCGCTGGAAGTACCACGCCATCGGCAACTACTACCTCAACGATGCCAACCCGCCACGCCGGGGGACCATCTGATGGCCAGGCAGATCCTGCTCAATGCCTTCAACATGAACTGCATCGGGCACATCAACCACGGCCTGTGGACCCACCCACGGGACACCTCGACCCACTACAAGACCCTGGACTACTGGACCAACCTGGCACGCCTGCTGGAGCGCGGCCTGTTCGACGGGCTGTTCATTGCCGATATCGTCGGCACCTACGACATCTACGGGCAGTCGCTGGACGTGACCCTCAAGGAGTCGATCCAGTTGCCGGTCAACGACCCACTGTTGCTGGTCTCGGCCATGGCGGCGGTGACTCGCCACCTGGGCTTCGGCCTCACCGCCAACCTGACCTACGAGGCGCCGTACCTGTTCGCCCGACGCCTTTCCACCCTGGACCACCTGAGCAATGGCCGGGTCGGCTGGAACATCGTCACCGGCTACCTCGACAGCGCCGCCCGGGCCATGGGCCTGGCGCAGCAACCCGAGCATGACCGCCGCTACGACCAGGCCGAGGAGTACCTGCAGGTGCTGTACAAGCTGCTGGAAGGCAGCTGGGCCGACGACGCCGTGGTCGCCGACCGCGAGCAGCGCGTCTACGCCCGCCCCGACAAGGTGCGCAAGGTTGAGCACCAGGGAGAGTTCTACAACGTCGATGGCTACCACCTGTGCGAGCCTTCGCCGCAGCGCACCCCGGTACTGTTCCAGGCCGGCAGCTCGCAGCGTGGCCTGGCCTTCGCCGGCAACCATGCCGAATGCGTGTTCATCAGCGGCCAGGACAAGGCCGCCACCCGTGCCCAGGTCGACAAGGTACGCGCCGCTGCCCGTGCCGCCGGGCGCGACCCGCAGGCGGTCAAGGTGTTCATGGGTA
This sequence comes from Pseudomonas sp. S37, assembly GCF_016658545.1. Taxonomy (GTDB): domain Bacteria; phylum Pseudomonadota; class Gammaproteobacteria; order Pseudomonadales; family Pseudomonadaceae; genus Aquipseudomonas. The sequence goes on from NZ_JACVZC010000038.1 coordinate 34,153, forward strand.
TCACGGTGATCGTCGCAACCACCGAGCAGGAGGCCCGGGCCAAGCATGCCGAGTACTTGCGCCATGCAAGCCCTGAAGCGGGCGTCGCGCACTTCGCAGCATCCACCGGTATCGACTTTGCGGCCTATGAACTGGACGAGCCAATCGGCTTCAGCCAGGGCAACGCCATCCAGTCCGCCACGCGCCAGTTACAGGACAGCGCCTGGACCCGCCGCCGCCTGCTTGAACAGCACGCCCTCGGTGGCCGCTACGTAACCTTGGTCGGCTCACCTGAGCAGGTGGCTGAGCAGTTGATCGCGTGGATCGATGAAACCGGCCTGGACGGTTTCAACCTGACCCGCACCGTCACCCCGGAAAGCTTCGAGGACTTCATCGACCTGGTCATCCCGCAACTGCAACAGCGTGGCCGCTACAAGACCGCCTACGCCGAAGGCACTCTGCGCCAGAAGCTGTTCCAGGCCGAGCACCCGCACCTGCCCGCCGACCACCCAGGTTCGGCATACCGCTTCACCCCAAACACTACCCCTGCCCCGACTGGAGCCCTGCACCATGCTTGAGAAACTGTTCCGGCCCGTCGCGGCCATTGCCATCAGCCTCGGCCTGTCTGCCACTGCCCTGGCCGCCGAACCCTTGAAAATCGGCACCACATCGGCCTTTGCCATCCCGCTGGAAGCCGCAGTGGAAGAAGCGCACAAGCAAGGCCTGGATGTGAAGCTGATCGAATTCAGCGACTGGATCGCGCCCAATGTCAGCCTCAACAGCGGCGACATCGACGTGAACTACTTCCAGCACATCCCGTTCCTGGAAAACGCCAAGGCAGCTGCGGGCTTCAACCTGGTGCCGTACGCACCGGGCATCATCAACAACGTCGGCCTGTACTCGAAAAAGTACAAAAGCTTCGCCGAGCTGCCTGAAGGCGCCAGCGTGGCCATCGCCAACGACCCGATCAACAGTGGCCGTGGCCTGCAACTGCTGGCCAAGGCCGGGTTGATCACGCTCAAGCCTGGGGTCGGCTACAAGGCCACCGAAGACGACATCGTCGCCAACCCGAAAAAGCTGAAGATCCTGCAGGTCGAGGCGGTGCAACTGGTGCGCGCCTATGACGACGCCGACCTGGTGCAGGGTTACCCGGCCTACATTCGCCTGGCCAACACCTTTGATGCAGGCTCCGCGCTGCTGTTCGACGGCCTGGAAAACAAGGAGTACGTGATCCAGTTCGTCATTCGCCCGCAGAGCAAGGATGACCCGCGCCTGGCCAAGTTCGTCGACATCTACCAACACTCGCCAGCTGTGCGCGCAGCGCTCGACAAAGCCCACGGCAAGCTCTACCAGGCCGGCTGGGAAGGCTGACATGAGCCAGGCCCGCGCGCTCAGGGCGCCCACCACCCAACCACTGCCGCCAACGGCCAGGGAGCAGGCCTTGCGCCCGGAGGTCAATGAAGCCCACGTGCGCTTCATCGGCCTGGGCAAGACCTACCCGGGCCAGGCGCAACCGGCTTTGCACGGCATCGACCTGAACATCCGCCATGGCGAGATTTTCGGCATCATCGGCCGCAGCGGCGCCGGCAAGTCGTCACTGCTGCGCACCATCAACCGCCTGGAACAACCCAGCCAGGGCCGGGTGCTGATCGACCAGGTGGACATCGCGCCGTTCGACGAGGACCAGTTGGTGGCCCTGCGTCGGCGCATCGGCATGATTTTCCAGCACTTCAACCTGATGTCGGCCAAGACCGTGTGGCAGAACGTCGAGCTGCCGTTGAAAGTAGCGGGCGTGGCCAAGGCCGAGCGCCAGCGCAAGGTGCGTGAGTTGCTGGAACTGGTCGGCCTGCAGGAAAAGCACCACGTCTACCCGGCGCAGTTGTCTGGCGGGCAGAAGCAGCGCGTAGGCATTGCCCGGGCGCTGGTGCATGACCCCGAGATCCTGCTGTGCGACGAGGCCACCTCGGCGCTGGACCCGGAAACCACCGCGTCCATCCTTGAACTGCTGCGCGACATCAACCGGCGCCTGGGCCTGACCATCGTGCTGATCACCCACGAAATGGCGGTTATCCGCGATATCTGCCACCGGGTAGTGGTGCTGGAACGCGGTGAAGTGGTCGAGCAGGGCGAGGTCTGGCGGGTATTTGGCTCACCACGCCACGAGGTCACCCGCACCTTGCTCGCGCCGCTGCAGGCCAAGTTGCCAGCCACGCTGCAAGCCAGCCTGCGGGCCAGCCCGGTGAGCCGCGACAGTGCTGTGGTGCTGAAGCTGACCTTGCTAGGCGAGCCGGAACTGTCGGCCCTGTTCAGCGACCTGGGCGGCCGCGTACGCCTGTTGCAGGGCGGCGTGGAAACCATTGGCGAGCATGCGCTGGGGCAACTGATCCTGTCGGTGCAGCACGCGCCGCACGACACCCATCAACTGCTGGAACGTGCCCGCCGCTGGGCCGAGGACGTGGAGGTACTGGGCCATGTGGTTTGATCGCCTGCTGGAAGGCCTGCTCGATACCCTGCTGATGGTCGGCGTATCGTCGCTGATTGCCCTGCTGGTGGGGGTACCGATGGCCGTGCTGCTGGTCACCAGCGATAAGGGAGGGATCTTCGAAGCGCCGCTGCTGAACCGGGTGCTGGGCGCCTTCGTCAACCTGTTCCGCTCGATCCCGTTCCTGATCCTGATGGTCGCGCTTATCCCCTTCACCCGCCTGGTGGTGGGCACCACCTATGGTGTGTGGGCTGCGGTGGTACCGTTGACCATTGCCGCCACGCCGTTCTTTGCGCGCATTGCCGAAGTCAGTTTGCGTGAAGTCGACCATGGCCTGGTGGAGGCCGCGCAAGCCATGGGCTGCCGGCGCTGGCACATTGTCTGGCATGTGTTGTTGCCTGAAGCGCTGCCCGGGATCGTGGGGGGGTTCACCATTACCCTGGTCACCTTGATTAACTCGTCGGCCATGGCTGGGGCGATCGGGGCTGGGGGGTTGGGCGACATTGCTTATCGGTATGGTTACCAGCGCTTTGACAGCCAGATCATGCTGACCGTGATTGCCATGCTGGTGGCGCTGGTGGCGCTGATCCAGCTGGGTGGGGATCGATTGGCGAAGGGTTTGAACAAGCGTTAGATCCGGGGGCTGCTTTGCAGCCCGATCGCGACGCAAGGCCGCTCCTACAGGCGACCGCACACCCATGTAGGAGCGGCCTTGCGTCGCGATCGGGCCGCAAAGCGGCCCCAAAATCTCAATCCCAGCGAAGATCGCCAGCCGGTACCGGCCGCCCGAACCAGTACCCCTGCCCCAGCTGACACCGCTCCTGCAGCAAAAAGCCGGCCTGTTCTTGTTGCTCGATACCCTCGGCATGCACCTGCATGCCCATGCTGCGGGCCAGGGCGATGATCACCCGCACGATCGCGATGTCATCCTCATCCAGCGGCAACCCGGCAACGAAGCCCTGGTCGATCTTCAGCTTCTGTACGGGCAAACGCTTGAGCCGCAGCAGCGAAGAATAACCGGTGCCAAAATCATCGATGGCCAGGGTCACGCCAAGCTCACGCAAGCGGTGAAGTTGCTCCAGGGCCACCTCCGGGTCTTCCATCACAGCGCTTTCGGTCACTTCCAGCTCCAGCAAGGCGGGGGCCAGACCGGTCTCGTGCAGCACTTCGGCCACTTGCCGGTACAGCTCGTGCTGGCCAAACAGGCGGCTGGAAATGTTCACCGCCACAAAGGCCAGCTGCCGGCCTTGCGCCTGCCATTGCACCATTTGCCGGCAGGCCTGGCGCAACACCCAGGCGTCGATTTCGGCAATCAACCCGGTGCGCTCGGCAATCGGAATGAACTCGCCCGGCGGCACCAGGCCGCGTTGCGGGTGCTGCCAGCGTACCAACGCCTCGACGCCGACCTTGCAGCCAGTCGCCAGGTCGTGCACCGGCTGAAAGAACACGCGCAGTTCGTCATGCTCAAGCGCACGGCGCAGTTCGCCGGCGGTCTCGACCCGGTGCTGGGCGTGGGCGGTAAGTTCTTCGGTGTACAGCGCATAGCACGCGCGCCCGTTGCTCTTGGCTTTGTACAAGGCCGAGTCGGCATTGCGCAGCAATTGCTCGGCACTCAAAGCGTCGCTGGGAAACAGGCTGATGCCGGCACTGACGCTGATGAACAGGCGGTGGCCATCGAACAGGAACGGCTCGCGCATGCGCTCGATGATGCATTGCGCCAGTTTGCCCGCCTGTCCGACCTGCTGGCAGTTTTCGGCCAGCACGCCGAACTCGTCACCGCCCAGGCGGGCCAAGGTCACGCCGCTACCCAGCACTTCCCCCAGGCGCTCGCCCACCAGTTTCAGCAACTGGTCGCCGATGGTGTGGCCCAGGCCGTCGTTGATGCTCTGGAAATGGTCCAGGTCCAGCAGCAGCAAGGCGCAGCCGCGTTTGTTGGCCTGCGCGGCGGCCAGCGCCTGCTCGACGCGGTCGTTGAACAGCAGGCGGTTGGGCAGGCCGGTCAGCGGATCGTGGTGGGCCAGGTAGGCCAGTTCCTGCTCCGAATGCTTGATCGCACTGATGTCACTGAACACCGCCACATAGTGGCTCAACTCACCCTGGTCGTCGCGAATGGCGCAAATGGTCTGCCACTGCGGGTAGATTTCGCCACTTTTGCGCCGGTTCCAGATTTCGCCGCTCCACTCGCCCTTCTCGGCCAGGGTGGCGAATATCTGCTGGTAGAAGGCCACGCCATGGCGGCCCGACTTGAACTTGTTCGGGCGCTGGCCGATGACTTCGTCCTGCTGGTAGCCGGTGATGCGCATGAACGCGCGGTTGACGTGCACGATCAAGCCCTGGCGGTCGGTCACCAGCACGCCTTCAAGGGTGCTGTCGAACACCGCAGCGGCCATGCGCAACCGCTCCCGGTCTTCGCAACGCATGCGGGCACCATGGCCGATGAAGTTCAACAGGCGCACCCGCGACACATAGATCAGCAACGCACTGAGCAGCACCCAGACCACCACGTTGATCTGCCGCCCCACGGTCAGTGCCAAAGGATCGTCAGTCATGCTGTGCAGCATCACCTCGGCCAGCGCCAGCCAGAGGATCGAGAGCACCACATACAGCGCAGAAAGGCGCAAGGCGTCGCGAACGGAAACAGACATGTCGGGTGGGATAGCCCATTGAAAAGAAAGGGGCATTATAAAGGCTGAAACATGTCGTGACCGCCTATCTGAACGGTTGACTGGTTTTATTTCCCCACCAAGGGATAATCGGCCCTTCCCCCCGCATTTCGAGGGTATTTACACCTATGTGGTACAACGGCCTGCTCGACTTGTCGGCCTGGCAACTGGTCGGCATCACTTTGTTGATGACCCATGTGACCATTGTCGGCGTCACGGTCTACCTGCATCGCTACTCCGCGCACCGGGCCCTGGAGCTCAACGGCGCGCTCAAGCATTTCTTCCGTTTCTGGCTGTGGCTGACCACGGCGCAGAACACCCGTGAGTGGACCGCCGTCCACCGCAAGCACCACGCCAAGTGCGAAACCCCCGACGACCCGCACAGCCCTGTGCACAAGGGCCTGAGCACGGTGTTGCGCAAAGGTGCCGAGCTTTATCGCGAAGAGGCACGCAACCCCGAAACCCTGCGTATCTACGGCAAGAACTGCCCGGATGACTGGATCGAACGCAACCTCTACTCCCGTTACAAACTGGGCGGCATCGCGTTGATGGCGGTGATCGACCTGCTGCTGTTCGGCACCATCGGCATCACCATCTGGGCGGTGCAGATGATGTGGATCCCGTTCTGGGCCGCCGGCGTGGTCAACGGCCTGGGCCATGCGCTCGGCTACCGCAATTTCGAATGCCGTGATGCCGCCACCAACCTGGTGCCGTGGGGCATCGTCATCGGTGGCGAAGAGCTGCACAACAACCACCATACCTACCCCAACTCGGCCAAGCTGTCGGTCAAGCGCTGGGAGTTCGACATGGGCTGGGCGTGGATCCGCCTGTTCTGCCTGCTGCGCCTGGCCAAGGTGCAGCGCGTGGCGCCCATTGCCCACCGGGTCGAAGGCAAAGGCAGCCTGGACATGGACACCGCCATGGCCATCCTCAACAACCGCTTCCAGATCATGGCCCAGTACCGCAAGCTGGTGATCGGCCCGCTGGTGAAGCAGGAGCTGGCCCGGGTCGATGCCTCGGTAAGCCACCACTTCCGCCGCGCCAAACGCCTGCTGTCGCGTGAAACCAGCCTGCTGGAAGACCGCCACCATGTGCGCATCGAATCGATGCTGGCGCACAGCCAGGCGCTGAAGACCATCTACGAAAAACGCCTGGCCCTGCAGCAAATCTGGGCGCGCACCAGCGCCAACGGCCACGACATGCTGGCCGCCATGAAGGACTGGGTACACGAGGCTGAAACCAGCGGCATCCACGCCCTGCGCGACTTCGCGGCACAGCTCAAGACCTACTCCCTGCGCCCCACCAACGCCTGACCGCCGTTGATCGGCACGCCCCACAACGGGGCGTGCCGTTTGGAACTTCACCCCCACGCTTCCACTCAAATCTGGCACATCGCCCGCGTGGCGGGCTGGATGCTGGCCGCACGCTTTCACGTCGAGACCCGCTTCGTGCACATGGCCAAGAACATTCCAACGACATTGCCCGGTACACCTCCTCCCGAAGCTGCCCAGACCTTGCTCGCGCTGCTGCACGCCCAGGGCGAGGTTGCCCGCCTGAGCGAACGCGATCAGCTGTTCAGCTCGTTGCTCGACAGCGTCAACGCGGTGCTCTGGGCCTTCGACTGGGAAACCCGTCAGGTGCTGTACGTAAGCCCCGCCTACGAACGTATCTTCGGCCGCCCAGCCAGCCTGGTGCTCGCCGACTACAACGAATGGCGCGACAGCATCTACCCCGACGACCTGGAGTTCGCCGAACGCAGCCTGGCCCAGGTGCTGCTCAAGGGCGCGGTGGAAGACCGCGAGTACCGCATTATCAATGCCGAAGGGCAGCTGCGCTGGCTGAGCGACAAGTGCTACATCAACCAGCATCGCGACGGCAACCGGGTGATCATTGTCGGCATCGCCGAAGACATTACCGAAAAGAAGCAACTCGAAGGCGAACTGCAACGCCTGGCCACCACCGACGTGCTGACCCAGAGCAGCAACCGCCGGCATTTCTTCGAATGCGCCCAACAGGCTTTCGACAGCGCCCGCGAGGACGCTACCCCGCTGGCCTTCCTGTTGCTGGACATCGACGATTTCAAGCGCATCAACGACAGCTACGGCCACCAGGAAGGCGACCAGGTGTTGCAGCAGATCGCCGACAGCGGCAAGGCCGTGCTACGCCGTGGCGACCTGTTCGGGCGTATTGGTGGCGAGGAATTTGCGGCGGTGTTCCCGGGTTGCAGTGCCGAGGTAGCCGAGCAGATTGCCGAGCGCCTGCAGCGGCAGATTCAGCGTTTGAGCTTCAGCCATGGGGCGCAGACTTACGGGGTGACGGTAAGCCAGGGGCTGACTGGGCTGGATGATGAGGATGTGACGTTGGACAGCCTGTATGCCCGCGCCGATGCGGCGATGTATCAGGCCAAGCGGCAGGGCAAGAACCAGATAGTCCGCGGTTGATCTCCCTGAAGCCTGCGCGGCCCCTTGTAGGAGCGGCCTTGTGTCGCGATAGGGCTGTAAAGCAGCCCCGGCGATTTCAGCTTGAAGCACACATTGAGGGGGCGCTTCGCACCCCGATCGCGACACAAGGCCGCTCCTACAGGGTCTGCGCCAGGCTCAAGGAACCTCGTCGGCTTGTACTGGGTCTTCAGCCGCTGGCGGCGGCTTGGTTTCGGGGTTCTCCACCTTGCGCAACCGGCTCAATTCCGGCAACCCTATCTTCAGCAACCGCGCAGTCTTGCCACCGGCCACCTTCTCCAGCCCCTGCTCAGCCGGCAGCCGCGACAACTGCCCGGCCAGGTTCATGGCCAGGATCTCCCGCGAATACACCCCGCCGCCAAGCTGGTAGATCGCCGCAATCAGCTCGCGCAGGGCCAGCGGCAAGCGCCAGCGGGTACGCAGCGCCGAGCCGAACGCCGCACCGAATTCATTGAGTGAAAGCTGTACCTTGTCCTCGTCCAGCTCACCGCCGGCCAGGCGCCATTCCTGCAGGCAACGCAGTACCGCCAGGTCGCCCAGGCAATGCAGCAGCCCCGCGCAATAACAACGCCCCTCGTCCAGCTCAAGCATACGCGCCAGGGTACGGCCGTATTCGGCAGTGTGCAGTGACAGGTCCCAATAACGGGCCGCATGCTCCGCCAGCAACGGGTCGCTCAAGCGTGCGCTGCGTTTCAGGGTCATGCCCAGAATCAGGTTCATGCTCTGCGTACTGCCAAGCTTGTTCAAGGCCTGCAACAAGGTCTGCACCGGTGCTTCACGGTGCAGCGCCGCGCTGTTGGCCGCAGCGATCAGCACGGCAGTCACCTGCGGGTCTTTACGCACTTCCTCTTCCAGCACCTTGAGGTTCAGGCCCTGAGGGTTCAGCGCACGCTTGATCGCCACTTGCACATCGGCCAGCAGCGGCCCGCCATCGGCGGTCGCGCGGCGCTGTTCAAGGTAGGCCGGCAGGCTGGCACCTGCCTGCAAGGCCGGCACCGGGCAGGCGATTTCTTCGCCAACCGCCAGCAGCAGCTCTTCCAGGCGCTTGCGCAGGTTGTCCAGGTTCAGTGGCTTGCTCAGGTAGGCCGTGGGGTGCAACGGCAGCGCCTCGCGCACACTGGCGCTGTCGCTGCGGTTGCTCATGAGGATGAACGGCAACCCCGAGCCTTTGGCGCGTACCTTGCGCAGCAAGTCGAGGCCATCGATGCCGGCCAGCTCGCGTGCAGCAATGATCAGGTCGGGCTTGCCAGCCAAGGCACTCAGCGCCTGCGAGCCGTCGGCGCATACCTGCAGCCGCGCATCACAGCGCACGCTGAGCAGCATTTCGCTGAGCATGTCACGTACCCAAGGGTCGCCTTCGACAATCAGTACGCTTGGTGGTGTGGGGTCTGCAGCGTTCATCGCCAACTACTCCTGAAAATCCCTGACACACAGTCCGTCGCAGCTTCCTGAGCAAATCCTCCAACAACCATAGCGCCCCATGGCTTTTCTGGGCACAAAAAAAACCCGCCGAGGCGGGTTTTTTCAGAAGCGCGTCACATCAGGCGAGTTCAGCAAAGCACTCTTCGATGATGGCCAGGCCTTTGTCCAGCAGCGCGTCTTCGGCGGTCAGCGGAACCAGGATACGCAGGACGTTGCCGTAGGTGCCGCAAGACAGCAGGATCAGACCCTTGTCGCGCGCCTTGGCCACAACCTGGCCAACAGCAGCAGCGTTCGGGGTGTGAGTGCCCTTCTCGAAGACTTCGACAGCAATCATCGAGCCCAGACCACGGACGTCGCCGATGATCGGGTGCTTCTTCTGGATTTCGCGCAGGCCGGTGGTCAGGCGCTCACCCACAGCCTTGCTGCGGTCCAGCAGTTTTTCTTCTTCGAACACTTCGATCACGGCCAGGGCCGCGGCGCAAGCGATCGGCGAGCCGGCGTAGGTGCCGCCCAGGCCGCCAGGAGCAATGGCGTCCATGTACTCGGCCTTGCCGCACACACCGGCCAGCGGGAAGCCGCCAGCGATGGATTTGGCGAAGGTGGTCAGGTCAGGCGCAACGCCCATCTGTTCCATGGCGAAGAAGGTGCCGGTACGGCCAGCGCCAGTCTGTACTTCGTCGGCGATCAGCAGGATGCCGTGCTGGTCGCACAGGGCGCGCAGGCGCTTCATCAGCTCTTTCGGCGCTGGCAGGAAGCCGCCTTCGCCTTGTACGGGCTCGAGGATGATCGCGGCGATGTCGCGTGGCTCGGCGTCGTTCTTGAAGATGCGCTCGACCGAAGCGATGGCATCGTCAACGCTCACGCCGTGCAGCTCGCTCGGGAACAGAGCGCGGAACACACCACCTGGCATCAGGCCCATGCCAGCGGAGTACGGCACGACTTTACCGGTCAGGCCCAGGGTCATCATGGTGCGGCCGTGGTAGCCGCCGGTGAAGGCGATCACGCCAGCACGGCCAGTGGCGGCACGGGCGATCTTGACGGCGTTCTCAACGGCTTCGGAGCCGGTGGTGACCAGCAGGGTCTTCTTGTCGAAGTCGCCGGGTACCAGCTTGTTGATCTTTTCGCACAGCTCTACGTAAGGCTCGTAGGCCAGCACCTGGAAGCAGGTGTGGCTGACCTTGGTCAGCTGCTCTTGCACAGCTGCAACCACTTTCGGGTGCAGGTGGCCGGTGTTCAGTACTGCGATGCCGCCGGCGAAGTCGATCAGTTCGCGGCCTTCAACGTCGATCACGGTCGAGTTCTTCGCGGTGTCGACGAAGATCGGGTGGATCTGGCCAACGCCACGTGGGACGGCAGCTACACGACGTTGCATCAAGGATTCGTTGGTCTTGCTCATAATGCCCTCATTGCGCCGACAGTAATGGCGCTTTTATTCGGGGGTGGCTGGGAGTGCCCGCGAACAGTATTCGTTGATCGACTGCCGCAAACGCCCTGGCCACCAGGTACTGCAATGTAAAAAAGGCCAGCGAGACGTCGCTCTCGCGCCCCGCTGGCAGAGGTAAAGCCTTTACCCGGCTATCAGACGCTGATGCACAGGTATTTGATTTCGAGGTAGTCCTCGATACCGTACTTGGAACCTTCGCGGCCCAGGCCCGAGGCCTTGATGCCACCGAACGGCGCCACTTCGTTGGAGATCAGGCCGGTGTTGATACCCACCATGCCGTATTCCAGGGCTTCGGCAACACGGAACACACGGCTCATGTCGCGGGCGTAGAAGTACGAGGCCAGGCCGAACTCGGTGTCGTTGGACATGGCGATGACTTCGGCTTCGTCTTTGAAGCGGAACAGCGGTGCCAGTGGGCCGAAGGTCTCTTCCTTGGCCACGGCAGCAGTCTTCGGTACGTCGACCAGGATGGTCGGCTCGAAGAAGTTGCCTTCGATGATCTTGCCACCGGCCAGCACTTTGGCGCCTTTGGAAACGGCGTCTTCAATGTGTTCCTGGACCTTGGCGACAGCCTTGCCGTCGATCAGCGGGCCAGTGGTGGTGCCGTCTTCCAGGCCGTTACCGATCTTCAGTTTGGCAACTGCAGCAGCCAGCTTCTCGGCGAACGCGTCGTAAACGCCGTCCTGCACGTAGATACGGTTGGCGCAGACGCAGGTCTGGCCGTTGTTACGGTACTTGGAGATGATCGCGCCTTCGACCGCCTTGTCCAGGTCGGCGTCGTCGAACACGATGAACGGGGCGTTGCCACCCAGCTCCAGGGAAACCTTCTTGATGTCCTTGGCGCATTCTTCCATCAGCTGGCGGCCGATTTCGGTCGAGCCGGTGAAGGACAGCTTGCGTACCAGGGAGTTGCCGGTCAGTTCGCCGCCAACTTCGCCAGCGCTGCCGGTCACCACGCTCAGCACGCCAGCCGGGATACCGGCACGGTGGGCCAGCTCGACCAGGGCCAGGGCGGAGTATGGGGTTTGCGAAGCAGGCTTGAGCACCATGGTGCAGCCAGCGGCCAGGGCCGGGCCGGCTTTACGGGTGATCATCGCGGCCGGGAAGTTCCACGGGGTGATGGCCGCGGTAACGCCGATTGGCTGCTTGATGACGATCAGGCGCTTGTCTGGCTGGTGGCCAGGGATGGTGTCACCGTAGACGCGCTTGGCTTCTTCGGCGAACCACTCGATGAACGAGGCAGCGTAGGCGATTTCGCCCTTGGCTTCGGCCAGTGGCTTGCCTTGCTCGGTGGTCATCAGGCGAGCCAGGTCGTCCTGGTTCTCGATCATCAGTTCGAACCAGCGACGCAGCTTGGTCGAACGCTCTTTGGCGGTCAGGGCACGCCAGGCCGGCAGGGCCTTGTCGGCGGCTTCGATGGCGCGGCGGGTTTCCGCGGTGCCCATCTTCGGCACGGTACCGATGACTTCACCGGTGGCCGGGTTGGTCACCTTGATGGTCTGGCCGTTGTCCGCATCCAGCCACTCACCATTGATATAGGCTTGCTGGCGGAACAACTGAGCGTCTTTGAGCTGCATGTCGGCTTCCCGAATTGTTGATTGTTGAAAAGCGCCCAAGGCAGGGCATCGAGCGTTTGAAATCTCAAACGAATGCTAAGCGGCTGCTGGGGTGTTGGACAATAGCCTGTTCGAAAAAAAGAACGAATGGTTGAACAGCCGGGCGGAAAATTCACAATTTTGTGCTGTGGCAACTGGCCTCTTCGCGGCGGTTCGACGCCTCGATAAACCCGCTCCTATGTATGGACTCGCCCACACTGTCTAATTGCTTTTGAACATAA
>NZ_JACVZC010000039.1 GCF_016658545.1 Pseudomonas sp. S37
GGCTGCTGCGCAGCCCATCGCGACGCAAGGCCGCTCCTACAGGGGACCGCGTCACATGTGAAAGTTGGCCCGGCTCTTGCTGAACTGATTGCACCGGTAGCCAACGGCGGTTGCCCCACTTAATCCCGACAAAGACGTCGCTCTCCCCCTCCACCTTCCGTGGAGCGGGTGGCGGCGTCTTTTTCGTTCCGTTGCTTTGCCGAGTGAGGTGTTCGATGAGTACCAGCTTCTGGAAATCCGGGCATGTGCCCACGCTGTTCGCCGCGTTCCTGTACTTCGACCTCAGCTTCATGGTCTGGTACCTGCTGGGCCCGCTGGCGGTGCAGATTGCCGCCGACCTGCAACTGAGCGCACAACAACGGGGCCTGATGGTGGCGATGCCGATCCTGGCGGGGGCGATCCTGCGCTTTGCCATGGGCGTGCTGGTCGACCGCCTGTCACCCAAAACCGCCGGGCTGATCGGCCAGGTGGTGGTTATCGTTGCACTGGCCGCTGCCTGGCACCTGGGCGTACACAGCTATGAACAAGCGCTGCTGCTGGGCGTATTTCTCGGCTTTGCCGGCGCCTCGTTCGCCGTATCGCTGCCGCTGGCCTCGCAATGGTACCCGCCTCAGCACCAGGGCAAGGCCATGGGCATCGCCGGCGCCGGGAACTCCGGCACGGTGTTCGCCGCCTTGCTGGCGCCGGCACTGGCAGCCGGCTTTGGCTGGAACAATGTGTTCGGCTTCGCGCTGATCCCGCTGACGCTGGCACTTGTGGTGTTCGCCCTGCTGGCGCGCAATGCCCCGCAACGGCCCAAGCCAAAGGCCATGGCCGATTACCTCAAGGCCCTGGGCGACCGCGACAGCTGGTGGTTCATGTTCTTCTACAGCGTCACGTTCGGCGGCTTCATTGGCCTGGCCAGCGCCCTGCCTGGCTACTTCAGCGACCAGTACGGCCTGAGCCCGGTCACCGCCGGTTACTACACCGCAGCCTGCGTGTTCGCCGGCAGCCTGATGCGCCCGATCGGCGGCGCCCTGGCCGACCGCTTTGGCGGCATCCGCACCCTGCTGGGCATGTACAGCGTGGCAGCCATCTGCATTGCCGCAGTCGGCTTCAACCTGCCGTCTGCAGCCGCTGCCCTGGCACTTTTCGTCAGTGCCATGCTCGGCCTGGGGGCCGGTAATGGCGCGGTGTTCCAGCTGGTACCGCAGCGCTTCCGCCAGGAGATCGGCGTAATGACCGGGCTGATCGGCATGGCCGGCGGCATCGGCGGCTTCCTGCTGGCGGCCGGGCTGGGCACCATCAAGCAGCACAGCGGCGATTACCAGCTCGGGCTGTGGCTGTTTGCCAGCCTGGGCCTGCTGGCCTGGTTCGGTCTGCATGGCGTGAAGCAGCGCTGGCGCACCACCTGGGGCTCGGCTGCAGTCACTGCAGCACGGGTCTGAGGCACGCCGATGAGCCTGCAACTGAGCTTCGCCCAAGCCAGCGCCACCGGGCCGCGCACGGAAAACCAGGACGCCATGCGCCTGGTCACCCCGGCGCCGGAGCTGGCCGCCAGCAAAGGCTACCTGTTCGCCCTGGCCGACGGTGTCAGCCAGTGTGCCGACGGTGGCCTGGCGGCGCGGGCCAGCCTGCAGGCGCTGGCGCTTGACTACTACGCCACCCCGGCCACCTGGAGCGTGGCCCAGGCCCTCGACCGCCTGCTGCTGGCGCAGAACCGCTGGCTGCGCGCCCAGGGCAGCGGCCAACCGTTGTTGACCACGCTCAGCGCACTGGTGCTGCGCGGCCGGCGCTTTACCCTGGCCCACGTCGGCGACTGCCGGGTGTACCGCTGGCACGCCGGGCGCCTGCAATGTCTGAGCGAAGACCATGTGTGGGACCAACCGGGCATGCAGCATGTGCTGAAACGCGCATTGGGCTTGGACCAGCACCTGCTGGTGGATTACCTGGAAGGCGAGCTGCAGCCAGGTGAATGCTATCTGCTGCTCAGCGACGGCGTGTGGGCCAGCCTGGGTGACCGGCATATCCAGGCGGTGCTGCGCGAGCAACCGGATCTGCAACTGGCTGCCGACACCCTGGTTGCCAGCGCCCACCTCAATGGCAGCCAGGACAACGCCAGCGCATTGCTGGTGCAGGTCGAGCAACTGGGCACGAGCAACCTCGGCGACACCCTGGCACAACTGCAGCACTGGCCGGTGCCCGAGCCACTGAGGGAAGGCCAGGTGATCGACGGCTGGCAGGTGGAAAAACTGCATGCACACAGCCGCCAGTCCCTGCTGTACCGGGTGCGCGATGAACAAGGCCAGGCATGGTTGCTCAAGACCCTACCACCTGCCCGCGAGCAGGAGCCTGGCGCGGCACAAGGGCTGTTGCTGGAAGAGTGGTTCCTGCGCCGTGTCGCCGGCCGGCACTTCCCCGAGCTGCACGCCTGCAGCCAGCGCCAGCAGTTGTACTACGTGATGCGAGAATACCCCGGCAAAAGCCTGGCGGTGATGCTGGCCGAAAACGGCCCGTTGCCGCTGCCGCAATGGCTGGAAATCGCCCGCCAGTTGCTGCAGGCAGTCGGGGTGTTGCACCGGCGCAACCTGCTGCACCGCGACATCAAGCCAGACAACCTGCACCTGGGCCGCGATGGCCAGTTGCGCGTGCTGGATTTTGGTGTGGCCTACTGCCCTGGCCTGTCCGAAGACCCGCTGCACGACCTGCCTGGCACACCTTCGTATATTGCCCCTGAAGCGTTCGACGGCCACCCGCCCTGCCCGCGCCAGGACCTGTATGCCGTGGGCGTGACGCTGTACCAGCTGCTGACCGGGCACTACCCGTATGGCGAAGTGGAGCCCTTCCAGCGCCCGCGCTTCGGCCAGCCGGTCAACGCCGCGCGCTACCGGCCCGACCTGCCGGAATGGTTGCAGCACAACCTGCAACAGGCGGTGGCCGCCGACCCGGCGCAGCGCTTCGAAACGGCCGAACACTGGTTGCTGCTGATCGAGCGCGGCGACCGCCAGGAACTGCCCGGCCGACCGCGGCCATTGCTGGAGCGCGAGCCGCTGAAGGTGTGGCGCACGATGGCCCTGCTGTCGTTGCTGCTCAACCTGATTCTCCTGCTTAGCCTGCTCAAAGGCTGAATGCAGCTTGTGGGCGAGCAAGCCCTGATGAATGCAAAGTGGTTGGGGAGCAGGTGGTTCAGGAATGGGTGGCAGTAGCTGGATGATGTGCTGCTTGTACTGGCCTCTTCGCGGGTAAACCCGCTCCCACAGGTATTGCACCAGACTCAGCCATGGTGCAGGACCTGTGGGAGCGGGTTTATCGGGGCGCCGAACCGCCGCGAAGAGGCCGGCACAGCCAACACAAATCCCAGGCAAAGAAAAACCCGGCCTAGGCCGGGTTTTTCGTGAAGCTTAAGACCAATTACTTGGACTGAGCTTCAACCTGCGCTTCAACGCGACGGTTAACAGCGCGACCTTCTTCGGTGGCGTTGTCAGCAACCGGACGGGTTTCGCCGTAGCCAACCGAATCAACACGGCTGGATTCTACGCCGTACTGCTGGGTCAGGACTTGCTTGACAGCGTTGGCACGACGCTCGGACAGCTTCTGGTTGTAAGCGTCTGGACCCACGGAGTCAGTGTGACCTTCAACCACGGTGGTGGTTTGTGGGTACTGCTTCATGAAGTCAGCCAGGTTCTTGATGTCGCCGTAGCTGTTTGGCTTGACGACCGACTTGTCGAAGTCGAACTTGACGTCCAGCTCAACACGAACGACTTCGGCAACAGCCGGGCAGCCGTCGGCGTCAACGGTAACGTTGGCCGGGGTGTCTGGGCACTTGTCGACGTTGTCGCACACGCCATCGTTGTCGGAGTCGGAGCAGACTTCAGCAACTGGAGCCGGAGCGGCTGCGGCTTGCTTCGGGCTACCGCCGAAGTTCAGGCCAACACCAACGCTCGGGGCCCACTCGGTGTCGCCCTGGTCGATGTTGTACTGGGCTTCTACGCCGGCACGGGCGTAGAACATGTCGGTGATGTACCACTTGGCGCCAGCGCCAACGTTGGCGAAGGTGGAGTGGTCACGACCGCCACGGCCGGTCTGGCCCAGCGACTGGTGCGAGAAACCAGCGGAAACGTACGGACGGATGGCGTCATACGGGTTGTTGAAGTGGTAAACGGCGTCCAGGGCGGTGTTCGAGCCCTTGATGTTTTTGCCGTCGTCGCCACGAGCGTTGTGCACTTCGTCGTAGCCCAGACGCAGTTCAACGTCGTCGGTCAGGAAGTAACCGATCGAACCGCCGAACAGGTTGCCGTCGTTCTTGAAGTCGCGCTGGCTGTCGAAGAATTCCTTCTTGTAGAAGATTTCAGTCTCGACGGCGCCTTGACCTTGTGCCATAGCGCCAATCGAAGTGGCGGCTACAAGCGAACCAATGGCCAAGCCCAAGGTGTTTTTCAATTTCATCCGTTAAATCCCCATCTGGTGATAGTTAAGCAGTCCCACCACAAACAAGGGGGACAACTCGACGGCAAGTCTAGCAGAACTCGCCGATCCGTTAGAGATATTTGCACGCCACTAAGTTTCATCCAGGCCTGCAAATTTCTCCCGAAGCTTGTCTAGCGCGCGCTTGTAACGCATTTTCGTCGCGCTCAGGCCCATGTGCATGATGTCGGCAATTTCCTGAAATTCCAGTTCTGCGACAAAACGCAGCACCAGGATTTCCCGGTCAATCGGGTTCACATGCACCAGCCATTTGTCCAGCCCGCCTTTTTCTTCCGGCTTCGGGGCCTTGTCTTCGGACGCCTCTTCTATAGGGTCCAGACTCAAGGCATCCATCAACCGGCGTTTACGGCGCTCCTTGCGGTACTGGGTAATGCACTCGTTGTAGGTGATGCTGTAGAGCCAGGTCTTGAACTTGGATTTACCCTCGAAGTTCTTCAGCCCGTACAGCACTTTCAGCATCACTTCCTGACAGACATCATCCGCGTCACGGTCGTTCCCCAGATAACGCGCACAGACGTTGAACAGGGTCCGCTGGTAACGCCGCATGAGCTCCTCATAGGCGCGGGTAACGTGGTACAGCTCCTCATGCGAACGCGCCACCAACTCTTCGTCGGTGAGCTCGCGGGGGTCATAACGCATGGGCGGCGAATGAACTTTATTCAAAACGGATCTGGCCGACAGTCAGGTCAATGTCGCCGCGCGACCCCGTGGGTCGAATTTCGCGGCGGCATACATTAACAGCTTTTGTGCGGTTAGCGGCTATTGACACGCTGCTCAAGCAACTCGCGGTTGGACAGCGACACCAGTTCGCCATCATCGGTCAGCAGTGTAGTCTTCACCGTTCCGATCTCTTCGATCTGCCCTTCAACCTCTCCAATCCGCACCTGCTGGCCGACCTGATACAGCTCGCGCACATAGATGCCGGCCAGGATCTGCCCGGCGATTTCGCGGCTACCCAGGCCCATGGCCAGGGCAACGGCCAGACCAACGGTAATCAGCCCGATCACGATCACGTGGTTCAGCAGGTCGGTTTTCACCTCCAGCTGGCTGATGGCGACCGAGATACTGATGATGATCACCAGGCCCTGGGTGATACGCCCGAGGCCCGCCGAATATTCCAGGCCGATACCTTCGGCAGCACCGCGCACCAGGCCGTTGGCCACCTGCGCCAGCAGCACGCCGGCCAACAGCACCAGTGCTGCGCCGAACACCTTGGGCAGGTACAGGGCGAGCATGTCGAGGGTCGCCGATACCCGCTCCAGGCCCAGCGATTCCGCCGCCGAAACCAGGAAGATGAGCAGCACGAACCAGTAGACGATCTTGCCGATCAGGGTCGAGATCGGCACCTGGATGCCGACCCGGCCGAGCATCTTGGTCAGGCCGGTGCCGGCCATGAGGCGGTCCAGGCCAAACTTGGCCAACAGCTTGGACAACAGCGTGTCGAGCAGCTTGGCCACCACGAAACCGAGCAGCACCACGACCAGCGCGCCGAACAGGTTAGGGATGAAGTTCGCCACTTTGGTCCAAAGGGCGGTCATCGCGGTGACCAGGCTCTGGGTCCAGAGATCGAGTTCCATATTCAATCGGCCTTATCTGCTTTGCTGCCGCTGGCAGCGTTGCGGGAAGAGTGTCGACGCACCGGCGCAACATGCGCCGAGCCATTATTCACGGCGATCAGCAGCGCCTGGCACCAGCGGCCAAGCAGGCTGAACAGATCACCTGCACCCACCTGGCGGTTGGCGGTTTTCAGTACACGACCCAAGCAAGCGGCGTCGTCCCGGTCGTCCCGGTCGTTGCCGGAGGGTGACGCCTTGAGCAGGTCGCGCAGGGATTCTTCAAACGGATCGTGCATGGGCACCTCGCGCAGTGTCAGTCAGAGACGAGATGGCCGGGCAATGGGTCACACATCGCATTGGGACGAATGTTTCAAATTGAGTGCGCGCTGGCTTCTTCGCGGGCACGCCCGCTCCCACAGGGGTCCCACAGGACCTGAAAGCTGTGACGCACCTGTGGGAGCGGGCAAGCCCGCGAAGAGGCCAGTGCAGGCAATACACGCCTATACCCACCGCAACCGCCGGAACAGCCACCACTGCCCCACCGCCAGCCCCAGCACGACGATGCAGGCAAACAGGAAGCCCAAGGGGTTTTCCGCCCCGGGGATGCCGCCGACATTGATGCCCAGCAGCCCGGTGATGAAGCTCATCGGCAAGAAGATGCAGGTAATGATGCCAAAGCGGTACATGGTGCGGTTCATCCGTTCGCTGCGGCGGCGGTCTTCGCTTTCCAGTACCAGCGCAGCGCGCTCACGGGTCAGTTCCAGCTCTTCGAGGTAGCGGATCAAGCTGTTGTTCAATTCGTTCCAGTAATCGGCGTCGGCATTGGCAAACCAGCTCCATTTGCTGCGCGACAACTGGGCGTAGATTTCCCGCTGCGGGGCCAGGAAGCGGCGCAAGCCGGCGGCGCGACGGCGGATCTGCTGCAGGCTGCCGTGCTCCGGGGTATACCGTTCGTCGGATTCGACTTTTTCTTCTTCCAGGTCAACCAGCTCGGCCAGGTCACTGACCAGGCCCTGGACCTTTTCGGTCAGCAGTTCGCCCATCAGCAGCAACAGCTCGGACGCCGATTTCGGCCCCCTGCCCTGCTCCAGTTGCTGGAGAACTTCGTCACTGGCGCGCAACGGCCGCAGGCGCAGCGAGATCACCCGCTGCGCCTCGGCGAAGATACGCACCGAAACCATGTCTTCGGGCTCGGCGCCCGGGTTGAGGTTGACCCCGCGCAGGAACAGCAACAGCTGCTCCTCGGCCATGGGCAGCAGGCGCGGACGGGTGTTTTCTTCCAGCAGCAGCTCGCAGGCGAACTCGCTCAGGCCGCTGTCGTGCAGCAGCCAGGTGCGGGTTTGCGGATGGCTGCGGTCCCAGTGCAGCCACAGGCTCTGCTCCGGTTGCAGTTGCAGGTCGTCCAGTTCGGTACGGGCAATCGAGCGCGCGCCACCTTTGCCATCGAGCACCAGGGCATGCACCAGCCCCCACTGCGCGTTGTCTTCCTCGAACATCAAAGCTCCATCAGCGCGTGCGGCGCATCACTCCGGCATTTTCAGCGGGCTTGGCGAAACCAGTACGCCATTGTTGTCGGCATACACATATTCGCCCGGGCGGAAGGTGACGCCAGCGAAGGTCACGGCCACGTTGAGGTCGCCGATGCCGCGTTTGTCGGTCTTCATCGGGTGGCTGGCCAAGGCCTGCACGCCGACGTCGGTCTGGATCAGCACATCGACGTCACGCACACAGCCGTAGATCACCAGGCCTTCCCAGCCATTTTTGGCAGCCTTTTCGGCGAGCATGTCGCCAAGCAAGGCACGGCGCAGCGAACCACCGCCATCGACCACCAGCACCTTGCCCTTGCCATCGAGTTCGACCTGCTCCTTGACCAGCGAGTTGTCTTCAAAGCACTTGATGGTGACGATCTGGCCGCCGAACGAATCGCGGCCACCGAAGTTGCTGAACATCGGCTCCAGCACTTGAACCAGGTCCGGGTAGGCGTCACACAGGTCGGGCGTTACGTAATGCTGCATGGGAAGCTCCTGTCAGTCACAACGAAAGCGGGTATCGGCCAAGGCTACACCTTGGAGGCCGTTGCAGTCATCCGGGACCGGGTGGTCATAGGTGTTTTGTCTGTGCGGGCCTCTTCGCGGGTAAACCCGCTCCTACACAGATCGTTGTAGGAGCGGGTTTACCCGCGAAGAGGCCCGCACAGGCGCCGCAGAATCAGCTGGCGGGCACAGCTTCCACAGCCACGGTGGACGCATGCACCGGCAACAACGGGTTACGCAGCCAACGCTCCACCAGCGGCCACACCTGCACCTGCGCAGCCTTGCTGACCAGCATGTCGACATGACCGAACGCCTCGAACCCTTCCTCTCGCCCCAGCCGCAGGAACTGCTTGCGCTCGCCCCCCAACTGTTCGAACAACTTGCGACAGGCCCACACCGGGTCCTGGAAGTCGCCCGCGCCAGCCACCGCCAACAGCGGTACATCGACTTCGGCCAACCCCGCCCACCAGTCGTGCTTCTTGTCGCCAAAGCGCCCGAACAAGCCATGCCAGCGCAGGCTTTCAAGGGCCAGGCCAATTGGCTCGTCCTCCGGCCCACGCTTGAACCGCGGCCCGGAAATCTGCCCCCAGCGTTTGAGCACCAGCTTCGCGCCCCAGGCCAGTGGCGGTACTTTCAGCGGCCAGTACACACGGCTGATCTGCGTACCGAAAAGCGCCACACTGGCGACTTGATCCGCCTCGAGAAAGCCACCGCCCAGCGCCGCAGCCAGGGTCGTGCCACCCAACGAGTGGCCAACCCAGTGCGGCGCCTGGCCCGACTGCTCGCGCACGAAGGCATTGATCAGGGGCAGGTCCTCCCGGGCGTAGGCGGCCACGCTGTTGTGCTTCCAGGCCAGGTTGCGCGGCGACAGGCCGTGACCGCGCATTTCAGGGATCCACACATCGAAACCGGCGCGCGCCAGGTAGGCGCCAAGGCCGACGCCTTTGGGCGAATACCAGAACCGCCGGTTGGAAAAACTGCCGTGCAGAAGAATGACCGGCACGCCATGGGGCTGGCTTTGGTCAGCCAGCCCCAGGCGCGTCACGGCCAGCTCGACGCTGGGGTCAGGGCTGTTGCCGGCCTTGATCCGGTACACGTCTTCGCTGAGGTCTCCGCGGCGCTCGGCACTGAGCAGGGCCACGGGAAATAAAGTGCTGCTGCTTTGCATAAGGTTGCTTGGTGCACAAAAAAGGGCGGGATCCATTGCTGGAACTCGCCCTGGAAAAAACCAGGCGGGGGTACGCCAGACGTCCCCCCGCATTTTTACTGCGTCAGGCCGCGCCTTGGCCTTCGGCCAGGAAGAACCAGGTTTCGAGTACCGAGTCCGGGTTCAGCGACACGCTTTCGATGCCCTGCTCCATCAGCCACTTGGCCAGGTCCGGATGGTCCGATGGGCCTTGGCCGCAGATGCCGATGTACTTGCCGGCCTTGTTGCAGGCGGCAATGGCGTTGGCCAGCAGCTTTTTCACCGCAGGATTTCGCTCGTCGAACAGGTGGGCGATGATGCCCGAGTCACGGTCCAGGCCCAGGGTCAGCTGGGTCAGGTCGTTGGAGCCGATCGAGAAGCCGTCGAAGTACTCCAGGAACTCTTCGGCCAGAATGGCGTTGGACGGCAGCTCGCACATCATGATCACACGCAGGCCGTTGTCGCCGCGGGCCAGGCCGTTCTCGGCCAGCAGGTCGACAACCTGGCTGGCTTCGCCCAGGGTGCGCACGAACGGCACCATGATCTCGACGTTGGTCAGGCCCATCTCGTTGCGCACGCGCTTCAGGGCACGGCATTCGAGCTCGAAGCAGTCACGGAACGATTCGCTGATGTAGCGCGAAGCGCCGCGGAAGCCCAGCATCGGGTTTTCTTCTTCCGGCTCGTACAGCTTGCCGCCGATCAGGTTGGCGTACTCGTTGGACTTGAAGTCCGACAGGCGCACGATGACCTTTTTCGGGTAGAAGGCCGCTGCCAGGGTGCTGATGCCTTCGACCAGTTTCTCGACGTAGAAGCCGACCGGGTCGTTGTAGCCGGCAATGCGCTTGTCGACGCTGTCTTTCAGGTCGGCTGGCAGGCCGGCGTAATTCAGCAGCGCCTTGGGGTGCACGCCGATCATGCGGTTGATGATGAATTCCAGGCGCGCCAGGCCAACACCTTCGTTCGGCAACTGGGCAAAGTCGAAGGCGCGGTCCGGGTTGCCGACGTTCATCATGATCTTGAACGGCAGCTCGGGCATGGCATCGACCGAGTTCTGCTTGATGTCGAAGCCCAGTTCACCTTCGAAGATGAAGCCGGTGTCGCCTTCGGCGCAGGACACGGTCACGCCCTGGCCGTCTTTCAGTACCTGGGTGGCGTTGCCGCAACCGACCACGGCCGGGATGCCCAGCTCACGGGCGATGATCGCCGCGTGGCAGGTACGCCCGCCACGGTTGGTGACGATGGCGCTGGCGCGCTTCATGACCGGTTCCCAGTCCGGGTCGGTCATGTCGGACACCAGCACGTCGCCCGGCTGGACCTTGTCCATTTCCGATACGTCGTTGATCACGCGGACCTTGCCGGCGCCGATGCGCTGGCCGATGGCACGGCCTTCGACCAGCACGGTGCCCTTTTCCTTCAGCAGGTAGCGTTCCATGACATTGGCGCTGGAACGGCTCTTCACGGTCTCAGGGCGGGCCTGGACGATGTACAGCTTGCCGTCGTCACCGTCCTTGGCCCACTCGATGTCCATCGGCCGCTGGTAGTGCTGCTCGATGATCATCGCCTGCTTGGCCAGCTCGCTGACCTCGGCATCGCTGAGGCAGAAGCGCGCGCGCTCGGCGCGGTCGACTTCGACGGTCTTGACCGAACGGCCGGCCTTGGCTTCGTCGCCGTAGACCATCTTGATCGCCTTGCTGCCCAGGTTGCGGCGCAGGATGGCCGGGCGGCCGGCCTGCAGGGTGTTCTTGTGCACGTAGAATTCGTCAGGGTTGACCGCACCCTGCACCACGGTTTCGCCCAGGCCATAGGCGCCGGTGATGAACACCACGTCGCGGAAGCCCGACTCGGTGTCGAGGGTGAACATGACGCCGGCGGTGCCGGTTTCCGAGCGTACCATGCGTTGCACGCCGGCAGACAGGGCGACCAGCTTGTGGTCGAAGCCCTGGTGCACGCGGTAGGCGATGGCGCGGTCGTTGAACAGCGAGGCGAACACTTCCTTGGCCGCGCGGATCACGTTATCGACGCCACGGATGTTGAGGAAGGTTTCCTGCTGACCGGCGAACGAGGCGTCCGGCAGGTCTTCGGCGGTAGCCGAGGAGCGCACGGCAACGGCCATGTTGTCGTTGCCGGCGGCCATGGCGGCGAAGGCCGTACGGATTTCCGAATCCAGACGTGCCGGGAATTCGGCTTCCATGACCCACTGGCGGATCTGCGCGCCGGTCTTGGTCAGGGCATTGATGTCATCCACGTCCAGCGCGTCGAGCGCGGCGTGAATCTTGTCGTTCAGGCCACTCTGCTCGAGAAAGTCACGGTACGCCTGCGCCGTGGTGGCAAAGCCGCCCGGCACGGACACCCCGGCACCTGCGAGGTTACTGATCATCTCGCCCAGGGATGCGTTCTTGCCCCCCACATGCTCCACATCATGGACGCCGAGCTTATCGAGGGAAACTACGTACTCTACCAAGGTGATCTCTCCACTAACTGTGTTGGAAAAGCTCAAAAGGCGCCCGCCTGTCTTCTATGACTTGGCCGGGCGTTTGTGGCCTGTACCTGGAAAATAGGCTTTGCAAATGTGGCAGAATGACGACAGCCGCATTCGGCAAACCGAACTTATCATATCCAAGAATCTTCATCAGCTTAAGGCCCAGATCGCAAATGAAACGAACCGCGTTCTTCATCTCCGACGGCACCGGTATCACTGCCGAAACCCTGGGCCAGAGTCTGCTCGCGCAATTCGAGAGCATTCCGTTCAACAAATTCACCCGTCCGTACATCGATTCGCCCGACAAGGCGCGGACCATGGTCCAGCAAATCAACACGGCGGCCGAGCGCGACGGGGTGCGCCCGATCATCTTCGACACCATCGTCAACCAGGACATCCGCGAGATCCTGGCCACGTCCAATGGCTTCATGATCGACATCTTTTCTTCGTTTTTATCCCCGCTCGAGCAGGAATTGACCGCCCATTCGTCGTATTCCGTTGGTAAGTCGCACTCGATTGGCGGCAATTCCAACTACATGGAGCGCATCGAGGCGGTGAACTTCGCCCTGGACAACGACGATGGCGCGCGCACCCACTACTACGACAAAGCCGACCTGATCCTGGTGGGCGTGTCGCGCTGCGGCAAGACCCCAACCTGCCTGTACATGGCCATGCAGTTCGGCATCCGCGCCGCCAACTACCCGCTGACCGAGGACGACATGGAGCGCCTGCAGCTGCCGGCGGTGCTGAAAAAGCACCATAACAAGCTGTTCGGGCTGACCATCGACCCCGACCGGCTGACGGCTATTCGCCACGAGCGCAAGCCCAACAGCCGCTATTCCAGCTTTGCCCAGTGCGAGTTCGAAGTGCGCGAGGTGGAAAGCCTGTTCCGCCGGGAGAACATTCCCAACATCAACTCCACGCATTTTTCGGTGGAGGAGATTTCGGCGAAGATTCTGGTGGAGAAAGGGGTGGAGCGCAGGTTCAAGTAAACCTGCACCGGCCTCTTCGCGGGTAAACCCGCTCCCACAGGTACCTCACAGCACTCACGCCTTGTGATAATCCTGTGGGAGCGGGTTCACCCGCGAAGAGGCCGGTACAGGTGTACAAAAAAGCCCCGGCATCGCTGCCGGGGCTTTTTCATTTCAGCTCAAGCTCAGGACGGCACCACCGCCGCCTGCCCGCTCATGGCCAGGTCGACCAGCTCGCGGTTGGCCACCGCGTACATCGCATAGTCGGTACCGGTGGCATTGCGCAGGTCGTCAAGCATGGCGCGCCAGCGCTCCACCATCACCCGGTGCTGCTCGGCCCACAGCGCCACACGGGCGTCCATGTCTTCCGGGGCATCGGCCATCTGCAGTACCGAGATGGTGATGGCCCGCTGCTGCAGGTCGATGTCATCACGGAACGCTTCGCGGGCCAGCGCCTGCCAGTTGTTTTCCACTGGCAGGTTGCTGATTTCCTGCAGGTACCAGGTCAGGTCCAGCGCGCTGCCCACGGCGAAGAACGCCTTGGCCACCTGCGCCGGGTCATGCCCGGTCAC
Organism: Pseudomonas sp. S37; assembly: GCF_016658545.1. Taxonomy (GTDB): domain Bacteria; phylum Pseudomonadota; class Gammaproteobacteria; order Pseudomonadales; family Pseudomonadaceae; genus Aquipseudomonas. The sequence continues at coordinate 13,262 of NZ_JACVZC010000039.1, forward strand.
GTCGGCCGCTTCGATGATCGGCAGCAGGGTGTACAGGTGGCTGGTGCCGGCCACCATGCGCGCCAGCAACTCCGGCACACCGGCCTCGACAAAGCCCTGGTAGCGCACCATCCAGCGTTCGCGGGTCGGCCCTTCAAGCAGTTCGTCAAGCTTAAGCCCCAGCTGCGCGATCTTCGGCCCGAAGTGCGCCGTGTCACGCCCGGCATCCTGCTCGTTGCGGCGGCTGCGCAGGAACCAGCGGGTAGCCCGGCGGCCCAGGCGCATCAGCTCGTCCATCAGGGTCAGCTGGATTTCGGCCGGCACCTGGTAGTCGAGCGCCTCGATCTGGCGGAACCAGTGCGGCAGATGGAAGATGTCACGCACGATCACGTAGGCCCCGGCCACATTGGCCGGGCTCATGCCCGTCGACTCTTTCAGGCGCTGGACGAAGGTGATGCCCATGTTGTTGACCAGGTCGTTGGCGATCTGGGTGCTGACGATTTCACGCTTCAGGCGGTGGCGGCGCATGGCCTCGGCGAACTTGCTGACCAGCGACGGCGGGAAGGCGGTTTCCATGTCGCGGGTCAGGTAGTCGTCGTCCGGTACCAACGATTTGAGCAACTGCTCCTTGAGGTCGATCTTGCTGTACGAGATCAGCACCGACAATTCGGCGCGGGTCAGGCCCTGGCCGGCAGCCAGGCGTTCGGCCAGTTGCTCTTCGGAGGGCAGGAACTCGATGGCGCGGTCCAGCTTGCCACGCGCCTCCAGGTCGGCCATCAGGCGCTTGTACTCGGCAATCCGCTCGCGGGCGCGGCGGGCGGCCAGCGACAGCGCCTGGGTCTGCTTGTAGTTATTGCCCAGCACCAGGCCGCCCACTTCATCGGTCATGCTGCCGAGCAGCTGGTTGCGCTGCTTCTCGGTCATGTCGCCACCCTGCACCACTTCGTTGAGCAGGATCTTGATGTTGACCTCGTGGTCGGAGCAGTCCACGCCGCCGGCGTTGTCGATGAAGTCGGTGTTGGTGGCGCCGCCGTTGAGGCCGAACTCCACCCGGCCAAGCTGGGTCATGCCCAGGTTGCCGCCCTCGCCCACCACCTTGCAGCGCAGTTCGTTGCCGTTGACCCGCAGCGCATCGTTGGCCTTGTCGCCGACATCGGCGTGGCTTTCGGTGCTGGCCTTGACGTAGGTACCGATGCCGCCGTTCCACAGCAGGTCTACCGGCGCCTTGAGCAGGGCATTGAGCAGCTCGGTCGGGGTCAGGCGGTCGGCTTCGATAGCGAAGCGTTCTTGCATCTGCGGGCTGATGGCGATGCTCTTGGCACTGCGCGGGAAGATCCCGCCGCCTTCGGACATGATGCTGGTGTCGTAGTCGCTCCAGGCCGAACGCGGCAGATCGAACAGGCGCTTGCGCTCGGCAAAGCTTGCGGCCGGCTCCGGGTTCGGGTCGATGAAGATGTGCAGGTGGTTGAACGCCGCCACCAATTGCAGCTTATCGGACATCAGCAGGCCGTTGCCAAACACGTCGCCGGCCATGTCGCCCACGCCAATGACGGTGATCGGGTCTTGCTGCACGTTGATGCCGCGCTCGCGGAAGTGGCGCTGCACGCCCACCCAGGCGCCACGCGCGGTAATGCCCATCTTCTTGTGGTCGTAACCGGCCGAGCCGCCCGAGGCAAACGCATCGCCCAGCCAGAAACCGTAGTCGATGGCGATGCCGTTGGCGATGTCGGAGAACGTCGCGGTGCCTTTGTCGGCCGCCACCACCAGGTACGGGTCGTCTTCGTCGTGGCGCACCACGTTGGCCGGCGGCACCACGCCACCGTCCTTGAGGTTGTCGGTGATGTCGAGCAGGCCGGAAATGAAGATGCGGTAGCACGCCACGCCTTCGGCGGCGATCTCGTCACGGCTGCCGCCCAGTGGCAGGCGGCGCGGCAGGAAGCCGCCCTTGGCGCCAACCGGCACGATCACCGAGTTCTTCACCTGTTGGGCCTTGACCAGGCCGAGCACTTCGGTGCGGAAGTCTTCTTCGCGGTCGGACCAGCGCAGGCCGCCGCGGGCAACGTTGCCGAAGCGCAGGTGCACGCCCTCGACCCTTGGCGAGTAGACGAAGATCTCGAACTTGGGTACCGGTTTGGGCAGCTCAGGGATCAGTTTGGGGTTGAACTTGAAGCTGAAGTACGACTTGTTCTGGCCGTTGGCGTCCGGCTGGTAGAAGTTGGTGCGCAGGGTGGCCTTGATCAGGTCCAGGTAGCGGCGCAGGATGCGGTCTTCGTTAAGCACCTGCACGTCGTCCAGCGCGGTCAGGATGGCCTGTTCCAGGCGCTGCTGCTTGTCGTCCAGGTCGTCCTGGGTGAGCTTGCGCGCCAGGTAGAAGCGGGTTTTGAACAACCGGGTCAGCTCACGGGCAATGTCGGTGTGGTTGTTCAGGGTGCTGGCGATGTAGCCCAGGTCGAAGCCCAGGCGGATTTGCTTCAGGTAACGGGCGTAGGCGCGTAGCAGCGCCACGTCGCGCCATGGCAGGCCGGCCGTCAGCACCAGGCGGTTGAACGCGTCGTTTTCGGCATCGCCGCGGACGATGTGGATGAAGGCATCCTGCAGGGTGTCGTTGAGTTGCTGGATATCCAGGCTCAGGCCTTCGCTGTAGGTGAAGGCGAAGTCGTGGATCCAGTACTCGCGGCCGCTGGCATGGCGCACCCGGTAGGGGAACTCGCCGAGTACGCGCAGGCCGAGGTTTTCCAGGATCGGCAGCACGTCGGACAGCGCCAGCGGGGTATCGGCGTGGTACAGCTTGCAGTGCAGGATGCGCTCGCCGGCCTGGGTCAGCGGTTGATAGAAGCTCATCGCCAGCGGCTTGCTTTCCGACAGGCCCAGCACATGCTGCAGGTCGACCACTGCCGAGTGCGCGGCAAAGCGCTCGCGGTAGCCGGCGGGGAAGCCTTTGGGGAAGTCGGCGAGGATATTGGTGCCCTGGGCTTCACCGAAGTTCTCGATAACCAGTGCCGAGTAGTCGTCATGCCAGGAGCGGCAGGCCTGGACCACTTCGCGTTCCAGCTGCTGCGGGTCGATGTCGATGCGGTTCTTCGGGTCTACCCGCAGAATCAGTTGCACACGAGCCAGCACCGATTCGGAGAAGAAGGTCCAGAACTCGCAGTCGCTGGCCTTCAGGCGCTCCATCAGCACTTGCTGGATCTTCTGCCGTACTTCGGTGGAGTAGATTTCCCGCGGCACATAGGCCAGGCAGTAGCAGAAGCGGCCGTACGGGTCCTTGCGCAGGAACACGCGGATCTTGTTGCGCTCCTGGATCTGCACGATGGCCATGACGGTGCTGAACAATTCGTCGACCGGCGTCTGGAACAGGTCGTCGCGCGGCAGCACTTCCAGCACCTGGGCCAGTTCCTTGCCCAGGTGGGCCTTGGGATCGAAGCCCGAGCGGCGCTCGACTTCAGTGACCTTCACGCGGATATACGGAATGGCATGCACGCTTTCGCCATACACCGACGAGGTGTACAGGCCCATGAAGCGGTGTTCCTTGATGACCTTGCCATCGGCGTCCAGCTGGCGGATCGAAACGTAGTCCGGGTAGGCCGGGCGGTGCACGCGGCTGGGCAGTGCGGCCTTGGCGAACGACAGCAGCAGCGGCTCGTTGAGGTAGGCCACGGCGTAGTCTTCGATACGCAGCTCTTCGGCGGTCAGGCCCACGCGCAGGCGGCGCGGCAGGCCGAGGAACGACTGCTCGTCGTAAACCATCTGGCCACCGTCGGCATCGCCCTTGACGGTGAATTCCTCATAACCCAGGAAGGTGAAGTGGTTGTCCAGCAACCATTCGAGGAAGGCCTTGACCTCGCCCTTCTCATTTTGCGCCGGGCCGAAGGCGGTCTGTTCCACCTCCGCCACCACTTCACGCAGCTTGGCTTTCATCGGATCGAAGTCGGCGACCACCACGCGCACTTCGGCCAGCACCTGCTCGATCTCGCGGGCCAGCACCGTCAGCTCGGCAGCGTTGGCGCAACGGTCGATCTCCAGGTACATCAGCGACTCATGGCGCACACCCTCGCCCTGGGTGCCCTTGGGCAGCAGTTCCAGCAGTTCGCCCTTGGCGCCACGGCGCACGCTGAGCACGGTGGTTTGCAGGGTATGGATGCTGTAGCCGCGGCGGTTGAGCTCGGTGCGTACCGAGTCGACCAGGAACGGCAGGTCGTGGTGCAGCACTTCGACCACGGTGTGGGTCGACTGCCAGCCATTGCGTTCGTAATCAGGGTTGTACACCCGTACTTGCGGGTATTCGGGGTCGAAACGTTCGATGATGCGCCAGGCTGACAGGGTGCAGCCGGCCAGGTCGGAAAGCCTGCGCTGGGTGAGTTCGTCCAGAGAGATGATGCCGAAGAACTGCTCGGCGAATAGCGCCACTTGTGGCAGGGACTGTTCGCTGATGTGCTGCGCCAGGGCCGCTTGCAGTTGATGCTGGAAGTCGGCTTTGCTGGCTGCGGTGAAGAACGCCATCTGTGGTACTCCGCTTGGGCTTTGTAATAGTTGAAGCGTCGCTGCGTGCGCCATGTACGGATCAACGATAGCCAACCCGTGGCAAGGCGGACGGTAAAAACCAGGCGTTGAACGTGCGCAGGCACGCCCAGGGCTGGGCGAAGCTTAACGACTGATCGGTCATCAAGGCTTGCAGCGCTGCGACAATTTCGGTCAAGGGGCGGTAACTTTACGTTTATGCATGTAGCCAAGACTGTCAGAATTCCCTTCCGTTTCCTTTGATCCGAGCCTGATCATGCAAATCAACACTGCCCTGCTGTTCGCCACCCCTTGCGATGACGAGGAAGACAACATGGCGACCCTGTGCTGCCACAGCGACAAGGGTCAGATGTTTCTGCTTACCCGCTACCCGGACGAAGACACCGTCGACCTGACCCTGGATGACGAGCCGTCGACGCTGGACGGGCTGAAAGTGACCTTGAGTGCCAAGCGCCTGCTGATCGAAGTGGCAGCCGGTGACCGCGATGCGCTGAAGGGCGATGAGGTGCTGGAGATCAACCTGACCAGCGAGCTGAGTGACCTGGATGAGGTGAAGGAGACGCTGGAGAACATCCTGGCCGGGACTGGCACCTTCGTTTGCGAGCTTTGAACCGACGCGGTGGATGGCACCGGCGTTGCCGGTGTTCGCGGCTAAAGCCGCTCCCACAGGTTATTGCGTAAGCCTGAAACCCGCGCGATCCCTGTGGGAGCGGGTTTACCCGCGAAGCAGACGCCGCGGAATCAGATCAACGCCGCCTGCATTTCTTGCGCCTGCGCCCGCAACGCCTCACAAAACGGCTCCACCGCCGCCGAAGCCGGCCGATGATCCGGCCGTATCAGCATCACCTGGTACGGCACCGACACCCGCAACCGGCGAATCGGCAGCCCGCCCTGCGCGGCCTCCAGCCCGCTCAGCGGGTTGATGATCGCCACCCCCAGGCCTTGGCGCACCATCGCACACACCGACGCAGCACTGGTGGTCTCGATCACCGTGCGACGGTTCACCCCCGCCGCGCGAAAGTGCTGGTCCAGGCGCTGGCGGTAGGTGTCCAGGCTGGCCAGGTTGATGAAGTCGACTTCGTGGAAATCGCTCAACTCCAGCTCGGCCTTGGCCTGCAACGGGTGGTGTTCGGGCAGCACGCAGACCATGTTGGCGCTGAACAGCAGTTCGCCATACGCCCCGCGCGGTATCTGCTCGACCTCGGTCAGGCCCAGGTCATGCTGCTGGGCCACCAGCGACTCCTCCAGCAACGGCGACTCCTGCGCCAGAATGCTCACACTCACCCCGCGGTGCTGCTGGTGAAAGCGCTGGCAGGCCTTGGGCAGCAAGGTTTGCGAGAACAGCGGCAGGCAGGTGATGGCCAGCCGGCCCTGCTCGAAATTACGAATCGCCTGGGCAAAGCGGTCGATCCGCTCCAGCCCGACGTAGGCACGCTCGACCTCCTCGATCAACAGCAGCGCCTGGGCCGTCGCCACCAGGCGGCCACCTTCGCGCTCGAACAGGTTCAGCCCTGTCACCTGCTCCAGCCGGGCCAGCTCGCGGCTGACAGTAGGCTGCGAGGTAAACAGCAGGCGCGCAGCACCGGTGACACTGCCCGCCGCCATGATGGCGCGGAACACTTCGATATGGCGGACAGACAGCTTCACGGCAAGGCCCTGCGAAATCACGTTAGCCATATCAAATATGAATAGCTGACAGAAAAATAGCTATTTTTCTGAATTCCTGCGTTGGCGCATGCTCCTGGTAATCCTTGTATGACTTGAACGAGTAACGCCACCATGACTGCACCTTTCACCCTCCTGGCCGAGGCGGTCCGCCAGCACGGCTCGCCGCTGTGGGCCTACGACGCCAGCACCATCGCCGAACGCGTGGCACAGCTGAAGGTGTTCGACACCGTACGTTTCGCCCAGAAGGCCAACCCCAACCTGCACGTGCTGCGCCTGATGCGCGCCCACGGCCTGGTGCTGGACGCGGTATCGCTGGGTGAAATGGAGCGTGCCTTCGCTGCCGGTGCCAGCGTCGAGGGCGACCCGGCCGGTGTGGTGCTGACCTGCGATGCGCTGGACCGGCCCACCCTGGAGCGGGTGGTGGCCGAAAAGATCGAAGTCAACGCCGGCTCCATCGACATGCTGCGCCAGTTGGGTGAGCGTTCCCCGGGCCACCGCGTGTGGGTCCGCATCAACCCGGGCTTCGGCCATGGCCACAGCCGCAAGACCAATACCGGCGGCGAAAACAGCAAGCACGGTATCTGGCATGAAGAGCTGGACGAGGCGCTGGCGGTGATCAAGGCCCATGGCCTGCACCTGGTGGGCGTGCACATGCACATCGGCTCCGGGGTCGATTACCAGCACCTGGAGCAGGTGGCCCGCTCGATGATCGAGCTGATCGGTCGCCTGGGCGTGGACATCGAGGCGTTCTCCATCGGCGGCGGGCTGTCTACCCCGTACCGCAGCACCGACAAGCCGGTCGACCTGCAGCGCTATGCCCGGACCTGGGCGGTGGCACGCAAGGAAATCGAAGCGATGCTCGGCCACCCGGTGCGCATGGAGATCGAGCCTGGCCGCTTCCTGGTCGCCGAGTCCGGCTACCTGGTGGCCGAGGTGCGTGCGGTGAAACAGGTGGGCCGCAATACCTTCGTCATGATCGACGCCGGCTTCAACGACCTGATGCGCCCGGCCATGTACGGTGCCTACCACGGCATGACCCTGCTCGATGCCAACGGCCAGCCGGTGGACCGCCCACGCCAGCCGACCGTGGTGGCCGGGCCGCTGTGCGAATCGGGTGACGTGTTCACCCAGGATGATCAGGAACTGACCCCGCAAGACCTGCCCCAGGCCCAAGTGGGCGACCTGCTGGTCATTCATGACGCCGGCGCCTATGGCGCGTCGATGTCGTCGAACTACAACAGCCGGCCGCTGCTGCCGGAGTTCCTGATCGAGAACGGCGCCCTGCGCATGATCCGCCGGCGGCAGACGGTGCAGGACCTGCTGGGCCTGGAGGCGGGTTTCTAAACTCGCTTTCAAGGCGCATACAAGCCCCTGTGGGAGCGGGTTTACCCGCGAACCAAGCGACGCGGTAGTTGGCACCGGCTTCGCCGGTGTTCGCGGGTGAACCCGCTCCCACAGGGGCACGCGGTAGCCAGGCCTCTTGAGAATGATCCTTGCATTAACCCCACCCTCTCGCGACAATGCGATCAATTCCCATTAATAGTGCAGTCTTGACGCCATGTCGACGCTCGATCCCCAGGCCCTGCACCAGCTGTACAGCGAGAACAACAGCTGGCTGAAGGGCTGGCTGCGTGCCCGCCTGGGCAATGCCGCCGATGCCTCCGACCTGGCCCACGACACCTTTTTGCGGGTGATGACTGCCCGTAATCAGTTGCCGATCCGCGAGCCACGCAGCTACCTCAGCGCCATCGCCCGCTCGCTGCTGATCGACAAGGGCCGCCGTCGCACCATCGAACAGGCCTACCTGCAGGCCCTGGCGCTGCGCCCGGAACCGGTGGAAGTCTCGCCTGAGGTGCGCCTGTCCATCATCGAAATGCTGGTAGCAGTAGACAGCCTGCTCGACGAACTGGGCGCCAAGACCCGCGCCATCTTCCTGGCCGTGCAGCTCGAAGGCCTGACTTACGGGGCGGCCGCCGAGCGCTTCGGCGTGTCGGTCACCACCGTGAAGAATCACCTGATCAAGGCCATGACCCGCTGCCTGCTGGCAGTCGAAGGCTGAGTACATGGAACTCAAAACGCTCGAAGCCGCCGTAACCTGGTATGTGCAGCTGAACGACGGTGCCAGCGACGAGGCCCGCACTCAGGCCTGGCGCCAGTGGCTGCAGGCCAGCCCGCAACATGCCGCCGCCTGGGCACGGGTGGAAAAGCTCCAGCAGCAATGGGCCCTGGTGCCGGCGCAGGCGGCGCTGTCCAGCCTGGGGGCAGCCCAGGCACAGCGCCGTGACGTACTGAAAGTGCTGAGCCTGCTGCTGGCCATGGGTGGCGGCGGCTGGCTGGCAGCTGAGCAGGTGCCCTACCACGCCCTGTTGGCCCAGCAACGTACCGGCACCGGCGAACGGCGCACCCTGCAATTGGCAGACGGCTCGCAACTGGAGCTGAACGTGGGTACCGCGCTGGACGTGCGCTATGACGCCAAGGTGCGGGCGATCCAGCTGTACCAGGGGGAAATCCTGGTGAAACCGGTCAGCGACCGGCAGCAGCGCCCGTTCATCGTGCACACCGAGGATGGCAGCATCCTTGCCCGCAGTACCGCGTTCAGCATTCGCAAACTGGCGCAGCAGACGCGGGTGGGCGTACTCCAGGCCTCGGTCGAGGTGCGCCCGCAACGCCATCTGGACCGGGTACTGCAACTGCAAGCCGGGCAGCAGGTGAACTTCGGCCCCGACGACTTCACCCGCCCCCATGCCCTGCCCGCCGACTCCACGGCGTGGCTGCAAGGCATGCTGAGCGTGAACGACTGGCGCCTGGGCGACTTCATCGAAGAGCTGGGGCGCTACCGGCCAGGGGTACTGCGCTGCGCCTCGTCGATCCAGGCCATGAGCATTTCCGGCGCGTTCCGCATCGACGACACCGATATCGCCCTGGCCAACCTGCCGAAAACCCTGCCGGTTAAGGTGCGTTACCTCAGCCGCTACTGGGTCAGCGTGGAGCCTGCCTGAACACCCGTTGAAAAAACTTTCAGTGAAATCTTGCTGATTTCGATTCTCGTCCGTCCCTGACACAAGCCGCGACGACAGCGGCTTTCTGCCATGACTCGGAAGGATCACGTAATGCCCCACCTGCACCCCACCCCTGCAACCACGCTGAGCCAGGCTGTGCGCCTGGTGTTGTTCGGTATGTCCCTGGCCAGCGCACCGGCCGCGCTGCTGATGCCTGCCCAGGCCATGGCCCAGAGCCAGACCGCCTACCATATCGCCGCTGGCCCGTTGGGCAATGCCATCACCCAGTTCGGCGTGCAGGCGGGGGTGACCATTTCGTTCGACACCGCACAAACGCGCAACCTGACCAGCACTGGCCTGGAGGGCAGCTACAGTGTCGAGGAAGGGCTGGTACGGCTGCTGGGCAACAGTGGCTTGCAGGCGCAGCGCCAGGGCAACGGCGGTTATGTGCTGGTGCCTGCCGACACTGGCACGGCCATGGAACTGGGGCCGTTGAACATCGACGCCAACCGGCTGGATGCGACCAGCGAGGGTACCCAGTCGTACGCTGCCCGTGCAGTGACCATCGGTAAAGGCACACACACCCTGCGCGAGACGCCCCAGGCAGCGACCGTCCTGACCCGCAAGTACATGGACGACCAGAACATCACCACCATCGAACAAGCCATGGAGAAAACCCCAGGCATCGCCGTTTACGAATCGCCAATGGGCGGCAAGTATTTCTACTCCCGCGGCTTCATGATGCAAGGGCAGTATCAATATGATGGTGTACCGCTGGACGTAGGTGGCGAATATGTTCAGGCCAACAGCTTTTCCGGCGACATGGCGTTTTACGACCGCGTCGAGGTCCTGAAGGGTGCCGCAGGCATGATGAAAGGCTCGGGCAGCTCTACTGGCGGGGTCAATTTCGTGCGCAAGCGTGGCCAGAGCAAACCTGCCACCAGCGTGACGCTTTCGGCAGGTTCATGGGACAACTACCGTGGCCAGGTCGATACCGGCGGCCCGCTCAACGCATCAGGCACCCTGCGTGGACGCGCCGTGGTCGCGCTACAAGACCGACAGTACTTCTATGACATAGGCAAACGCGATGACCAGATTCTCTACGGTGCCCTGGACTACGACCTGACACCGGACACCACCCTCGGCGTAGGCGTGGCATATGAACGTCTGAACGCCACCCCTTGCTGGCATGGCCTGCCGCGCTACAGCGACGGCAAGGACTTGAAGCTAAGCCGTTCCACGTGCCTTGGCGCCTCCTGGAACCGCTGGGAGAGCGAGCGCACAACGGTCTTTGCCGACCTCTCGCACCAGCTGAACGAAGACTGGGCCTTCAAGTTCGCCGGCGTCTGGACCCACAACGATCAGGATATCAAGTACGCCCTGTCAGAAACCCCGGGTGGGGTGAGCCATGGCGCCACTACGGCACCTTCGTCGGTCTATTCCGGCCTGTTTGATTATGACCAGACCGACTATGGCTTCGATGCGTACCTGGACGGCAAATTCGATGCCTTCGGCCTGCAGCATGAACTGGTGGTAGGCACAAACGCCAGCCGCGCCAAGACGCGCGATCATTGGGCTCTGATCAACATGACCGAACTGCTCGGCGCCACTCAGGATCCATTCAACCCCAGCTCGCATATTGTCGAACCGCCAGATGACTTCTATGCGCCCAATTCATACCGGGGCGGTTCGATACCGACCGAATCGGACACCCGCCAATTCGGCACCTACGCCACCCTTCGGCTGAAACTTGCCGAACCTTTGACAGCCGTGCTCGGCACACGCGTCAGCTGGTACCGCAATAGCCGCGACTCCTATACACAGGCCTGGAACTACCACCAGCCCGACCGGAGCCAGGAGAACGGCCAGGTCACGCCGTTCGCGGCACTCATTTATGACCTGAACGACAACTGGTCCGTCTACACCAGCTATGCGGACATCTTCCAGCCGCAAAGCACCTACACCGACGAGTCCGGCAGCCCGATACAACCCAAGACCGGGGCCAGCTACGAGCTTGGCATCAAAGGCGAGTTGATGGACGGCCGGGTCAACACCGCCTTCAACCTGTTCCGCACGGTTGAGGAACATCGGGCCGAGGCCAACTACAACTCGTCCTGCCCAAGTTCATCGGACGGCTTCTGCTACAGCGATGTGGGCAAAGTCAGAGCGCAAGGGTTCGAGGCGGAAATCAGTGGTGAAGTCATCGACAGGCTGCAAGTGCTGGCAGGCTACACCTACACCCAGACCAAGTACCTGGACAGCAGAAACGACAACCCGCAAGAACCCGCAGTAGGGCTCACGTACTTCCCGCGCCACCTGCTGCGCGCCTGGGCTGACTATCAACTGAGCGGCGAGCTGGATCGCTGGAGTGTAGGTGCCGGCGTAACCGCCCAGAGCGACGTATCATTCCGCGATGCCAACGTCAGGCCAGCCGTGAAGTCCGTACAGGCCGGATATGCCATCTGGAGTGGTCGCATCGGATATCGTATCGACGATCACTGGTCCGTTGCGCTGAACGGCAACAACCTGTTCGACAAGAAGTACTACCAGAGCGTTGGCGCCGTGTCCTGGGGCAACTTCTACGGTGAACCGCGCAACTTCATGGTCACCCTCAAAGGCACGTTCTGAACAAAAGCACGGCCTCTTGTAGGAGCGGCCTTGTGTCGCGATCGGGCCGCAAAGCGACCCCGGCGATTCTGCATGGGTACGAAGCCCATGGGGGGCTGCTTCGCAGCCCGATCGCGACGCAAGGCCGCTCCTACACCGGCCGTGCAAACCTTCACGGATGTATCGTCACCTGTTGCCATCCCCTCGGCCGCCAAATAATAATAAGAGCAATTCCTATTTGAGATGCCATCATGTCGGCCGAGTCGCCTGCATCATCCGCCGCTGTCGGCGTGCTCTATGTCGAACACAGCACCTGGCTGCATGGCTGGCTACGCAAGCGCATGGGTAGCCACTGTGATGCGGCAGACCTGGTGCAGGACACCTTCGTCAAGGTGCTCAAGGCCCGCACGGCCGAACAGATTCGCGAACCCCGCCACTACCTGTCGAAGGTCGCCAAGGGCCTGATGATCGACCTGTTCCGCCGTCGCTCGCTGGAACAGGCCTACCTCGAAACCCTGGCCAGCCTGCCGGCCGAATACATGCCCAGCGCCGAAGCACAGGTGACAGTGTTCGAAACCCTGGTGGAGCTGGACCGCCTGCTCGCAGGGCTAGGCAGCAAGGTGCGCGAGGTGTTCGTGCTGGCGCAACTGGACGGCCTGCCCTATTCGCAAATCGCCACACGTCTGGGCATTTCCTTGCGCACGGTGAACAACCACATGGCCAAGGCCATGGAACACGTGTGCCTGATGCAGTGGGAACACGTTGAGTGAGCGGCACGCCCAACGCAGCACAGCGCCAGGCCATTCGTGAAGCAGCGCGCTGGTACGCGCAATTGTCTTCGGGCACGGCCAGCGCCGAGCAGCAGGCCCGCTGGCAGGCCTGGCACGACAGCGACCCCTTGCACCGCATTGCCTGGCAACGCATGGAAGCGGTCAGTGACAGCCTCGCCGGCCTGCCGGCACGGCTGGCCTCCTCAACCCTTCTGGGTGCAGGGCATACCCGTCGGCAGGTGCTGTACGGGCTGGCCGTGCTGCTGGGTGGCGGCCTGTTCGGCACCCTGGGCTGGCGCAGCGAAACCCGCCATGCCTGGGCCGCCGACTACCGCTCCGCCATCGGCGAACGGCGCACCGTGGTGCTGGCAGATGGCAGCCAACTGATGCTGGACACCGACTCTGCCGTGGATGTGGCCTACACGGCCGGGCAACGACGGCTGACCCTGCACCGTGGCCAGGTGCTGGTGACCACGGCCCACGATGCCACTGCGCGACCGTTCATGGTGGATACCCGTGACGGGCGGGTACTGGCGCTGGGGACCCGCTTCACCGTCAGCATCGATGACCACGGCAGTGAAGTGGCGGTGCTGGAAAAGGCCGTGCAAGTCACGACTGGAAATGCCCGGACCCTGCGCCTTGACGCCGGCCAGCGGGTAACGTTCGGACTGCACGGGATCGGCCCGTTGCGCAGCAACGACGCATCTGTCGCGGCCTGGGAGCACGGCAGCGTAGTCGCCATCGACACGCCATTGGCCGAGTTGCTGGCCCAGCTCTCCCGCTATCGCCCCGGGTTGCTTCACTGTGACCCGGCAGTGGCACGGATGAAAATTTCCGGTGCGTTTCCGATTACCGACACAGAACTGGCGTTGACCGCGCTGGAGAGTGCCTTCCCGTTGCACGTACAGCGGCGTACGCGTTACTGGGTGACCGTGCTACCCCGCCCCTGATCCTTTCCGGGCAGGTCCGGGAAAATATTTTTGCACGCCTTGCACTTTTACCAAGGCTCGTTCGGCTTTCCCTTCCACACGCTCAATTCAATGTTCCTGGGGAGGGAAACATGAACACCACGCAACGTTCGCACACGGCATTGGCCCTGGCCGTTCACCTGGCGCTGGGCGCCCTGTGCATCGGCACTGGCGCTGCTGTCGCCGGACCTGCCGCCAGCGCTCAGCCCCGTGCCTACGACATTGCACCTGGCCCGCTGACTGAAACCCTGGGGCGCTTCGCCAATGCCGCCGGGGTGGCGCTGTCGTTCGACGGGGTCAGCACTCAAGGGCGCCGCTCTGCGGGGCTGCAGGGCAGCTACAGTGTCGACGCCGGCTTTGCCACCTTGCTGGCAGGCAGCGGCCTGCAGGCGGTTCGCCAGGCCAACGGCGTGTACCTGCTGGTTGGCAGTGGACAAGCTGATGGTGCAGTGGTGCTTGGAGCTACCAGTATCACTGGCAAAACCCTTGGCACCACCACCGAAGGCACAGGCTCCTACACCACTGGGGCGGTTACCATTGGCAAAAGCGAACACAAGCTCAAGGATATCCCGCAAAGCGTCACGGTCATGACCCGCCAGCGCATGGATGACCAGAACATCACCAACCTGCCGGAACTGTTCGCCAACGCCCCCGGGATGACGTTCGCCAAAAGCCCGGGCACCGGTGGTTTTATCACTTCACGTGGCTTTGAGATCGAGTCGTTGCAGTACGACGGCGTACCCATGACCCGTGGCATCTACGCCTTGGGCAGCTACCTGACCGAGTCCACCGCATTCTACGACCGTGTAGAGCTGTTACGTGGCGGCGCCGCCTTACTGCAAGGTGCCAACAGCCCAGGTGGTGCGGTCAATCTGGTACGCAAGCGCGGGCAGGCGAAGCCGACCGTAACCCTGACTGCCCAGGCAGGCACTTGGGACCACTATGCAACCCAGGCGGATGTCGGTGGGCCACTGAATGAGGCAGGCACGGTCCGTGGTCGCGCTGTAGTCGACTACGACACCCGTGACTCGTTCATCGACTACGCTGGCGGCTGGGAACAAAAGGTCTACGGTGCACTGGACTTCGACCTGTCGGAGGACACCACCCTCGGTGTCGGAATCAGCGACCGTAAAACACGCTTTCGGCCCATGGTCGCTGGCTTGCCACGCTATAGCGATGGACGCGATATCGACCTTGGACGTTCCACCTTTACAGGTTCCGACTGGAATCGTGGGATGACCGAGCAGCTGGCGTTGTACCTTGACCTGGAACACCGCTTCAACAACCACTGGAAGCTGAAAACGGCTGCCGTAGCGATTAACGAACGTAATGAGATGACCTACGCGTACATCGTTGCACCTACCGGGGTAGCCAACGACGGCAGTGGAGTCGCCGACTGGCGCTACGCCACCGACTTCAACTCACACAGTCGGGGGCTGGACTTGTTCGTCGACGGCGACTTCAATGGCTGGGGTTTCGACCAGGAAATCGTCCTCGGCGGTAACTATTCGCGCTATACCAGCAACAACACCATGGCAGTAGTGCGCAGCAACGGCGCCAACGTCTTCGACCTGAACAACCATCTGCCATACGAAAACTACGAAAGCCTTGCAGCTCGTGGCACCCGTACCGATAGCCAGTACAAGATCGAGCAAAAAGGCATTTACGGGACTTGGCGCGTCAAATTGATCGAGCCGCTGACACTGATCCTGGGCGGGCGCACCAGCTGGTATGCGTATGAATACGACTCTCAGGTGTACCAGAGCAATGTATTCGACTACGACAGCAACAGCAGTAAAGCCAATAATGGCGTGGTCACCCCTTATGCTGGCCTGGTCTATGC
This sequence comes from Pseudomonas sp. S37, assembly GCF_016658545.1. Classification (GTDB taxonomy): domain Bacteria; phylum Pseudomonadota; class Gammaproteobacteria; order Pseudomonadales; family Pseudomonadaceae; genus Aquipseudomonas. The sequence continues at coordinate 28,614 of NZ_JACVZC010000039.1, forward strand.
CTTGAACCCGCAATGGTCGGCGTATGCCAGCTATGCCGATGTGTTCATCCCACAGAGCGCCATCGGCGTTGGTGGCTCGACCATCGAGCCGATCACCGGCAGCAATTATGAGCTGGGCCTGAAGGGGGAACTCAATGACGGGCAACTGAATACCTCTGTCGCGTTGTTCCGATACGACCACGAGAACCGCGCGGTGGCCATTCTCAACACCGAGTCGCTATGCGGCGGTTCTAACTGCTCAGAAGCCTCCGGCAAGGTACGTAGTCAGGGGCTGGAAGCGGAAATCAATGGTGAGCTGCTGCCCGGTCTGCAGGCTTCCGCCAGCTATGTCTACAACACCACCAAGTTCCTCAAGGACAACACTTATGAGGACAAGATCTTTTCCACCTGGACACCCAAGCACACCGTGCGTGTATGGGCAGACTACACATTGCCAGGTGACTACAGCCGTTTCAGCGTAGGGGGTGGATTCAACAGCCAGAGCAGCGCGGTGGCGTATGACCGCAAGTTCGACACCCCAGGTTTCACAATCTGGAATGCCCGACTGAGCTACAAGGTCAGCGACGAGATCGGCCTGGCCGTCAACCTCAACAACCTGTTCGACAAGGTCTACTACGTGCCCTCCTACGCGGCAGTGGCCTCGAACAACTACTACGGCGACCCACGCAACGTGATGTTCACCGTCAAGTACACCCCGCAGTTCTGAGCCCGTCCGCTCCACTCGGCGCACGCGACCACAGCGACCGTGCGCTCGCATCAAGGCTACTGATTCCATGACCAAGAAATCCCGATCCCGGCTATGGTTCCTCGCGCACAGTTGGCTGGCCCTGCCAATCTGGTTCTTCCTTCTGGCTGTCTGCGCCACCGGTACTTTGGCGGTGGTCAGCCAGGAACTGGTGTGGCTGGGTAACCCGGAAATACGTGCGAACAAACCTTCGCCCAAAGCTCACCTGCTCGACTTTGACCAGGTGCTCGCCGCCATTCGGCAGGCCCGTCCCGAACTGGACGTGCAGTATATCCAGCGCCCCGAGGAAGCCCACTTCGCCTTGCAAGTGCAAGTGGTCCAGCCAGACCACAGCACCCAGAACCTCTACGTGAACCCCTACACCGGCGAAATTCAGGGTAACAGCGCAGCCTTCGACTTCCGTGGTTTTACCCGCGCATTGCATGGCTGGTGGCTGGTGCCCTTCAGTAATGGCTACCCATGGGGGTGGTATCTGGTATCCGCCCTCTCTGTGCCCATGCTGGCCTCGCTGATAACCGGACTGGTGGTGTACAAGCGTTTTTGGAAAGCCTTCTTCAGGCCCACCTTACGCCTGAAGCAGGGTGCGCGAATATTCTGGGGCGATTTCCACCGTTTGAGCGGAGTGTGGTCCATCTGGTTCATCGCCATCATCTCGATCACCGGGCTGTGGTTCCTGATCCAGGCCGTGCTCGCGGACAACCATATATCCTTCTCCAGCCGCAGTGCCGTCGCCAGCCTGTCCCGGGATGAGGTGCCGCTGGCCCGCGGCGGTGTGCAGCCGCCCAATGTCAGCCTGACGCAGGCGATCGCAGGCTTCACTGCGCAGGAAGCAGGTTTTCAGGCATCTTTCGTACGATTGCCGGGCAACGCCTACGACACCCTGAGTATTCGCGGCCGTGGCGACTATCCGCTGATGTACCTGAATGCGAACATCAGCCCATACGATGGACGTATCGTCACTTCGCACACTCTTGCGGACCGCCATGCCCTGGAATTCTTCAGCGAATCCATGCGCCCATTGCATACCGGCGATTTTGGCGGGCTGACGCTGAAACTGGTGTGGTTTGTCTTTGGCCTGTTGTTGAGCGTGATGGTGTTCAGTGGCCTGCTGATCTGGAGCAAGCGCACCGTACAAGCGACGGCAGCGGCACTCAAGCGCGGCAAGGCTGGCGCCATCAGTGACCCGCCCATACGCCGCTACTGGCTGCGATGGCGGTTTCACTTGAATGTGTTACTGGTGGCCATACCCCTACTGTTCTTGCCAAAGTACTTCGCCGATCAGGCACTATTCAAAGGCGAAGCCGGGCTCGGTGAGCGTGATGCAGGCGTGATCAAGGTCGGCCCCTGGTGCGTGCACCTGGCGGAGTTTCGCGCACAACCGCCCCGCAACGAAGGACCTGCTGGGCACATCAAGAGCTTTAGCGCAGCACTATGCGAAAACAGCGTCAGCGAAGTGAAAGCAACCTACCTTAGAGTGGGCAAGCCGCGCAGCTTGCGAGCTGCTGGTGGAATCTTCTTTGGCTCACCATACAGCATGGGCGTTTCAATACCGGTGCCGATGAAAACAACCACTGACACGTTGCTCTGGGTGACAATGGAAGGATGGGATGGCGCGGTACACCAAGGCACGATTTCATTACAGGAAGCATCACCGGCGACTGTGGCGTGGTTGTCCCGGCAGCACGAGAAGCCACTCCCGTGATGACCGGCATGCACAAGATGACTGTGTGACATGCAGGCAACTTCATTGCTGTTGTAGTCTTCCTGAATTAGCCAGAGGGAACCTGAAATGCAATCAACGATGGAACGGCTGGAAAAGTGGCTGCAAGCCAACCTTGCAGAAGTGCATGCCGACCTGGCTCCCGGCTGCCCGGAAGCCGCCATAAGCGCTTTCGAACATCAGGTGGGCAGGGCATTTCCCGAAAGCCTGAAAATGCTCTACCGGCTGCATGATGGCCAACATGGGGCCGTGAACACCGGTCCGTTCTTCGGGCTCACCTTTCTGCCGCTAGCCGACGCGCGCAAGCATTGGGCCTCATGGCAGGAAACCCTCGAAGGTTTCGCTGCCGACGATTTGTCGGCAGCCAATGACCTGTGCTCATCGGCCACCCCCGGTGCCGTCAAGACCGAGTACGCCAACCGTTACTGGGTTCCGTTTGCCTACGACTATGGCGGCAACCACCTGGGCGTCGACCTGGACCCGGCCGAGCGCGGTACGGCCGGGCAGGTGATCAACTTTGGCCGCGATGAAGAAGAGAAATTCGTCGTGGCCAATTCCGTGAGCAGCTTCCTTGAGTGGCTGGTCGATCAGCTCGAGGCCGGCAACGCCGCGATCCGTGAAGAAGACGATGGCGGGCGCAGCCTGAACACCCGCGAGCCTGAGAAATTTCACTTTCTCGACTCGGTCAGGGTGATGTTCGCTTCGCAAACTCTGCCGGCATCAACCGGCGAGTGACAGGTGAATATCCCTGACCGCTTCATCATTCACCAAACCAGGCACTGGGTGCTGAACCAGCGCATCAACAGTGCCCTGCCCGGCTACCTGATGCTCAGTGCACGCGAGCCGGTCAGTTCGCTGGCGCAGTTGCCCGTGGACGCACAGGCCGAACTGGGCATCCTGATGGCGCGCACGCAGCAGGTCATCGAGGCGCAACTGCAACCGGCGCGGTTGTACATCAGCCGTTATGGGCATGACACGGGCTATGCCATCCACTTTCATTTCATCCCTGTTTACCCTTGGGTCGAAACCTTGTTCTGGGCGGATGAACGCTACCGGGCACTGCAGGCGTTTGGCTGGACGGAGGGTGTGCAAGCACAGACAGATGGCGCCGAGTTGACGTTGTTCATCTGGCGCGAGTTCTGCGAGCGGCCGGATCCTCCGGCAATTCAAGGGGACTCTGTTGAAGCGGTCATTGCGCAGTTGCGCAACGCATTTTCGAGCGGATAGGCGCCGCACGGTGCACGAAGCTGTGGGAGCGGCTTTAGCCGCGAAGAATCCAACGCGGTGCCTGGCACCGGCTGCGCCGGTGTTCGCGGCTAAAGCCGCTCCCACAGGGATTTCGCTGAATCGGTCAGTTATGTGATAACCCATGGCGCAGCCGCGCCAACCTGAACTGTTGGCAACTGATATGGAAATCACCCATGCGCCCCAACAAGGCCTGCCCCGTCATCCTCTCATCCACGCTCCCGCCGAAAATCCTGCTGTTTCGCCATCCACTGGCTGGCGTACAACTGGTGAAAGGCACAATCGAACACGGCGAAACCCCAACCGAAGCGGCCTTGCGTGAGTTGCACGAGGAGTCCGGTATCAGCAGCGCCGAGGTCCGTCAGGACCTGGGCTGCTGGGATGCCGGACACCTCGGCCAGATCTGGTCGTTTCAGCTGTGCGAGGTGCCGGGCGACCTGCCCGAACACTGGTCACACCAGACACTGGATGACCATGGCCATCAGTTCGATTTCTTCTGGGCACCACTCGACGACCTGCCCCATGCCGAGTGCCATCCGGTCTTTCAGCGGGCATTGGCTTATTTGCACAACGCCCTGACGTTTGTGCACTAGCCCACAGTAGCCAGGCTGGCGTTGTCGATGACGAAGCGGTACTTCACCTCACCGCGCAGCATGCGCTCGTAGGCATCGTTGATATCTCCCGCCTGTACCAATTCGATGTCGGCAACAATGCCGTGCTCGGCACAGAAGTCGAGCATTTCCTGGGTTTCTGGAATACCGCCAATCATCGAGCCGGCCAGGGTGCGGCGTTTCATGATCAGGTTGAACACATTGGGCGCGTCATGCGGTGTGGCCGGCGCGCCGACCAGGGTCATGGCGCCGTCGCGCTTGAGCAGCACCAGGAAGGCATCCAGGTCATGCGGGGCGGCGACAGTGTTGAGGATGAAGTCGAAGCTCTTCAGGTGCGCAGCCATCGCCTGCGGATCACGCGACACCACCACTTCATCGGCACCCAGCTCCAGGGCCGCTTCACGCTTGGCCTGCGAGGTGGTGAACGCCACCACATGCGCACCCATGGCATGTGCCAGCTTGATGCCCATATGGCCCAGCCCACCAATGCCGACCACACCCACCTTCTTGCCAGGGCCGACCTGCCAGTGGCGCAACGGCGAGTACGTGGTGATACCCGCACACAGCAGCGGCGCGACAGCCGCCAGTTGCGCTTCGGGGTGAGCGATGCGCAGCACGTAACGTTCGTGCACGACGATCGCCTGCGAGTATCCACCCTGCGTCCAGCCGGGGGCATCGGCAGTCGGGAAGTTGTAGGTACCGATCATGCCGTCGCAATAGTTTTCCAGGCCGTCGTCGCAGTCGGCGCAGTGCTTGCAGCTGTCGACGATACAGCCAACGCCCACCAGGTCACCGGTGTTGAAGCGGCTGACATGTTCACCCACCGCCGTTACCCGGCCGACGATTTCGTGCCCGGGTACGCACGGGTACTGCGTGCCTTCCCACTCCGAACGCACCTGGTGCAGGTCCGAGTGGCAAATGCCGCAATAGGCGATTTCGATTTGCACATCGTGCGCACCGGGCGCGCGGCGGCTGATGCGCAGTGGTTGCAAAGGCTGGTTGCCGGCGTGTGCGCCGTAGGCATTGACGAGCATGGTTCGACCCTCCTGCATGTGGTGAGGGTGATTCTGCCCAGCGATGTGCGACAGGCAGTAGTGCGATCCCATGCGATCCTTGCCTGATCCTGCAATCAGCCCATTGCCGCCTCGCGAACACCGCCCATGTAGTGCTCCAGGCGGCTGCGCAGCCAGCGCTCGGCGGGGTCGCTGTCGGTGGTACTCAACCAGACCATGGCCAGCTCCAGGGCAGCGGTTTCGAATGGCAGGTGTTCGGCCTGCAGATTGCCCCACCGCTCCATGCCCTGCGCAGCATAGTCCGGGCAACAGGCCAGCAGGTCGGTACCGGCCAGAATCGCCGGCAATGAACTGAACTGCGGCACCGACAACACGACCTTGCGCTCACGGCCGATTTCCTTCAGCCAGTCATCGACCACTCCCTGGGTATTGGCAGTCGGCGAAACCTGTACGTGTGGCCGACTGCAAAATTCGTCCAGCGTCAACGGGGTGGCTGACTTGTCGGCACGCACCACCCTGCCTTGCATCGTGCGCAGCACCTTGCGCTTGGCGTTGGCCGGCAGCCCCCGGGTCTGGCTGATGCCCACCGTCACATCGCCGGTCGCCAGCAGGTCGGGGATGCGCCAGTAATCGACATGCTGCACGACCACGACCACATTCGGCGCCTCGACCCGCAGCGCGCGCAACAGCGGCGGCAACAGCCCGGACTCGACATCATCGGACAAGCCGATACGGAACGTCATCTTGCTGGTCAGCGGGTCGAAATCATGGGTCAGGCTGAGGGCAACGGACATCGCATCCAGCGCCGGCGTGAGGTGCTTGATCACCTCCTCGGCGCGGGCTGACGGTTCCATGCGGTTGCCCACCCGCACCAGCAACGGGTCGTTGAACATCGCCCGCAACCGGGCCAACGCAGCGCTGACCGTGGGCTGGGCCACGAACAGTTTTTCTGCAGCGCGGGTGAGGTTGCGCTCCTGCATCAGGGCTTCGAACACCACCATCAGGTTGATATCGGCTTTGCGCAGTTCATTGCGGTTCATGGGTGCTCCCGGCCCGGGTTCTAGTTGTGCAGGTTCAATTGCAGCATCGACAAGCATCCTGATCGAGTCAACACCTGCAGATCTGCAGACATGTAGCCTGCACCTGCCCTTTCGCGGGTAAACCCGCTCCCACAGGTTCGGCATGAGGCTTGAAGACAACGTACTACCTGTTGGAGCGGGTTTACCCGCGAAAGGGCAGGCACAGGCTGAGTGTGTAGCTTGCCCCACCCGATCCAATGCAGTTAGCATTCCCCTATCTTCCCTCCCGGCCTCCTCTGCCGTGCACCGCCCAGGCGTTGACTCGCGAAGCGGTCATTCACGATGCCGACCCCGCATGGCCGCCACTTACCGGCGTGCCCATCCGCCATCAATGCATTCAGGATGACCCCATGATCATTCGCCAAGGCATCGCTGCAGACTACCCGCTGCTGCTCGACATCTGGCTGCGCGCCGTGCGCGCAACGCACCACTTTCTGCAACCCTGCGACATCGACGCGCTGCTGCCGCAACTGCGCGATGCGTACTTCCCGGCCGTCGAGCTGTGGGTTGCAGTGGATACCAACGACCTGCCGCTGGGCTTTATCGGCTTCAACGAAAACCACGTGGAAATGCTGTTCGTCGACCCCGATCGCCACGGCCAGGGCATTGGCCGCGCACTGCTGGATTTCGGCCGCCAGTCGCGCAGCACGATCAGCGTCGACGTCAACGAGCAGAACCCGCAGGCAGTCGGGTTCTACCAGCACTATGGCTTCGCCCAGACCGGCCGCTCACCGCTGGATGGCGAAGGCCGACCGTTCCCCTTGCTGCACATGTGCCTGCCCGCCGGGGCGTAGGCAACAGGCGCACACAGCCATGGAGCGTAACGCCAACTCGCCGCCGCCCTCCGACTGGGTGATCCGCAGTGCCCAGCCAGGCGGTATCGAGCGTATCGAGGCCTGGTTCGGCAGCCACGGCTACGACCCGCATCGCCACGATACCTACTCGATCGGCCGAACCTTGGCCGGTGTGCAAAGCTTCCACTACAAGGGCTCGCTGCGCCACGGCATACCCGGTAATACCCTGGTGCTGCACCCGGACGAGCTGCATGACGGCATGGCCGGCACCGACGCAGGCTTTCGCTACCGCATGGCCTACGTCGACCCGGCACTGATCCAGAACGTGCTGGGTGGCCAGCCGCTGCCTTTCATCGCGGGCGGGCTGTCCAGCGACCCCCGCCTGTACCATGCCAGCGAGGCATTGGTGCAGGCCGTGGACCACCCGCTGGAGCCGCTGGAGGAACAGGACGCCCTGTACGACCTGGCCATGGCCTTGCTGGCCGTCGGCGGCAAACCTCGCGGGCGCAAGCGCCTGGACTACCAGGCCGCCGAACGTGCCCGCGCGTTCATCATGGAGCACCTGCACCAGGGCATTACCCTGGACATGCTCGAACAGGCCAGCGGCCGCGAGCGCTGGAGCCTGTCACGCGACTTCCGCACGCTGTACGGCACCAGCCCTTATCGCTTTGTCACCTTGCGCCGCCTGGACTGCTTGCGGCGCATGATCTTCGACGGTTTCAGCCTGGTCGATGCCGCCCTCGCCGCCGGCTTTCATGACCAGAGCCACATGACCCGGCATTTCACCCGCTGCTACGGCGTATCGCCCTTGCGCTGGCTGGAGCGCCTGCGCCCTACCCGCTGACTTGCAGGATCGTACAAGAACCCGGCTACTGCTGACCGTTAGGCTGACCACTCCACTCATCGAGGAAGTGTCATGCCTGAAGTTCATCCCCCATCCCAGCCTGTAAACCTGCTGCACAAAGCGTCGCTGATCGAGCAGCAATGGAGCCCCAGGGTCGTTGCCGAAATGAACGACTACCAGTTCAAGGTGGTGCGTATCGAAGGCGAGTTCATCTGGCACGCGCACCCGGAAACCGACGAAGCATTTCTGGTACTGGAAGGCACTCTGCGCATCGACCTGCCGGATGGCTGCGTGCACATAAACCCCGGGGAGCTCTATGTCGTACCACGCGGAGTCGAACACCGCACCGCGGCACAGGGCGAAGCAAAGCTGATGATGATCGAGCCACGGGGCATTCTGAACACCGGGCATGAAGGGGGGCAGCGCACGGCGGTGAATGATGTCTGGATCTGAACTTAATACGACAGCATAAGCCACCAGCGCGTCTTATCTTGCAATAATTCTCCATATAAAACCGCCATAAAGCCATTTTCCTTCATGAATGTCCATTCCTGGGCCACCCTTCGCAATCTCGGCAGCGCTTCACCGCCGTATAATCGGATCCAATATCGAGGATGCCCGCATGCAAGCACTGGGAATGGACTATGGCCACGGCGATGAGGTACCCAGCCACTGCCACACTGAAGACCAGCTGATCTACGCTGCCAGCGGCGTGATGCGGGTCAGCAGCGAGGAAGGCAACTGGGTGATCCCCGGCGGGCATGCGTTATGGGTGCCGGCCGGGGTCAGCCATGCCATCCGCATGCAGGGCGTGGTGTGCATGCGCACCTTGCTGCTCGATGCGCACATCGAGCGCTGCCAGGTGATCGTGGTGTCCGGATTGCTGCGTGAACTGGTCCTGGCTGCGTCACGCATGCTCGACCGGCGTGACGGCGAGCACGCACGGGCGTTGATACTGGGCGAACTGGCCACCGCCCGGCGCATCGATGCCTTCGTGCCGACGCCGCAGCACCCGCGCTTGCGCGGCTGGTGCGAGCGCTTCTTGCGGGACCCGGCCCAGGACCTGACCCTGGAGCAATGCGGCGCGCAACTGAACATGAGTGCGCGCAGCGTGGCGCGGCTGTTCCAGCGCGAGGTGGGCATGTCGTATGGCGAGTGGCGCGCCCGGGCCCGGGTGATGCTCAGCCAGCAATGCCTGGCCGCCGGCCAGCCGATCCTCAACGTGGCGCTGGAGCACGGTTACCAGAGCGCCAGCGCCTTTGCCGCGATGTTCAAGCGCATCCTCGGCTACGCGCCAAGCGATTGGCAAAACAGCACGGCACGCAGCTGCTGAACCACAGGTTGTCCCACTTGCGCGCGTGGTTGTCCCGCTCGCGACAGCGTCATTCACCCCGACCTCGTTAACCTCGCATCACCACTTTCGAGCGACCTGTGTGATGCCTTTACTGCACCCCTTCCCCTTACCCGCCCGGCTGGGCGCCGCGCTCGGCATGCTCGGCGTGCTGGCCGCGTGCGCCCGGCAGCCGGTACCCACCCCGCCACCCGCAGCGCTGCAGGCAGACCCGTTGACGAGCATGCCGGCTGGCATCAGCCGGCAACCCTTGCCCGAACGATGGTGGGCGCTGTTCCAGGACCCGCAACTCAATCGCTGGGTAGAGCAAGCCCTGGCGCACAATCAGGACCTGGCACAGGCCGAGGCCAATGTGCAGGCCATGCTGGCCGGTATCGGAGAGTTCGACGCGCGACGCTGGCCTTCGACGGAGGTGGGCATTGCCGCCACCTACGGCAAGAGCGCCGATGACCAGACCCTGGCCGAGGCAACCGACAGCCACGCGCCGTCGCAATGGCAGTTCAGCCCGGGCATCGAGCTGGCCTACCAGGTCGATGTCTGGGGCCAGGTGCGCGCCGCCATCGAGCGCGCCCGGGCACAAGCCGACGCCAGTGCTGCGGCACGGGACCTGGTGCGCCTGCAGGTGGTCACCCAGACCAGCCGCGCCTACCTCGACCAATGCGTCTACGCGGCGCGCCTGGACGCGGCAAGGCAGTCGCTGCAAACCCTCGAGCGCAGCGTGCAGCTTAGCGCGCGCCAGCACCAGGCCGGCGTGGCCACCGCGCTCGACAGCGAGCGCCTGCTGGGCTTGCGCGAGCAGGTACGGGCACAACTGCCGATACTCGCCGCCCGGCGGCAGATGGCGCTTTACGAGCTGAGCATGCTCAGCGGCCAGGTCTCGGTTGCCGAGGCAACGACCTGTCCCGACATCCCCACATTGTCGGTGCCGTTGCCCGTTGGCGATGGCTGGCATTTGCTGGAGCGCCGGCCAGACCTGCGCCAGGCCGAGCGAGAACTGCAGGCGGCTGCGCTGGAAACCGAAATCGTCCGGGCAGACCTGTATCCGAAGGTCAGCTTCGGCGCCTCGTTGACGGCGTCGGACCATCGCCTTGACAACCTCGGCGACAGCCGTGCGGTGGTGTTCGGTATCGGCCCCTTGGTGCAGTGGCAATTCCCCAACATCAAGGCCAACCGCGCACGGGTCGGCAAGGCCCTGGCCTTGCAGCAGGCGCAGGTCGCCCATTACCACGGCGTGGCGCTGAACGCGCTCAACGATGTGCGCCAGGCGCTGGCGCGTTACGACGGTGAGCGACAACGCCTGCAGGCACTGGATGCGGCCCTGGCGCACAGCCAACGGGGGTTTGCCCTGGCCCAGGGCAACTACCGCGCCGGCACGGTGGACGGGCTGGCCCTGCTCGACAGCGAGCGCGAGCTGATTCGCCTGCGGGCCAGCCATGTGCAGGCCCGAGGGCGCCTGGCGCAGGCGCAGGTCAACCTGTTCCGCGCGTTGGGTGGGCGGTGGTAGCCGATAAGCCACTGCAACGGGTTCACCGGCCTGTGTAGGAGCGGCTTTAGCCGCGAACACCGGCGCAGCCGGTGCCATGCACCGCGTTGGATTCTTCGCGGCTAAAGCCGCTCCCACAGGGTATGTGGACCGCTTGCGAACTCAGTTCTCTGCGCGACAGCGCAGCGCAAAGGGCTGGGCGATCTCCTACATCTGACCGCGTCAGCCATCAGTCGCATTTCAATAATGGAAACCAAACATGAATGTCGCCGTAGAGCAAACCGCCCCTGCCGAAGCTGAACAGTTGGCCAAAGCCAGATCCCGTCGCCGCCTGGCCTGCATCGCCGGCGTCAGCCTGGCAGCTATCACCCTGCTGGCCTTCAGCAGCTACTGGCTCACCATCGGCCGCTACCTGGAAACCACCGACGATGCCTACGTCCGCGCCGACTGGGTGGCCATCAGCCCACGCGTGGCCGGCTATGTCGCCAAGGTTGAAGTGGCTGACGACCAACCGGTAAAGGCCGGCGACATACTGGTGCGCCTGCAGGGCCGCGATTACCGCGCCCGCCTCGACCAGGCCCGGGCAGGCGTGGCCGAGGCGCAGGCAGCACTGGCCGCCGCCCGGGCCAGCCAGCAGGTGGCAGACGAGCGCATCAACCAGCGACAGCAGGCCATTCAGCAGGCTGAAGCGGCCGTGAGCAGCGCCACCGCCGAACAACAGCGCAGTGCGCTGGACGTGCGGCGCTACCGTGGTCTGGTACGCGATGACGCGGCGACCGCGCAACGCCTGGAAGCGGCCAGCGCCCAAGCCACCCAGGCGCAAGCGGCGCTGCAAGGCGCCCAGGCCGCGTTGCGCGAACAACGCTCACAGCTGGCCATGGCCAAGGCCCGTTCAGCCCAGGCGGATGCCGAACTGCAACAGCACGCAGCAGCCCTGAGCCACGCCCAGGCCCGCCAACAACTGGCCGAGCAGGACGAACAGGACACCGTCATCCGTGCCCCCATCACTGGTGTAATCGGCCAACGCCGGGTGCGCGCCGGCCAGTACGTGGTGCCGGGCCAGCCGCTGCTGGCTGTGGTGCCGGTGCAACAGGCCTACGTGGTGGCCAACTACAAGGAAACCCAACTGGCCCGCATGCGCCCGGGGCAAACGGTGGAAATCCGCGTCGACAGCTTCGCCGGCCAGCCACTGCATGGCCGGGTGGCCAGTTTCTCGCCGGCCTCGGGCAATGTCTTCGCCCTGCTGCCGTCGGACAATGCCACCGGCAACTTCACCAAGATCGTCCAGCGCTTCCCGGTGCGCATCCTGCTCGAAACGCCGCTGGACGGCCCGCAGGTGCTGCCCGGCATGTCGGTCGTCAGCACGGTCGACACCCGCACTGCCGAGGTTGCCGATGGCCACTGAGCAAGCCGTCTCGCTGCGCGCCTGGGTGGCAGTACTGGGCGGCCTGTTCGGCTGCTTCATGGCCGGCATGAACGTGCATGTGACCAGCGCCGCCCTGCCAGAGATTCGCGGCTCGCTGGGCGCCAGCTTCGAGGAAGGCTCGTGGATCTCCACCGCCTACCTGGTGGCAGAGATCGTGATGATTCCACTGACCGCCTGGCTGGTCGAAGTTTTCTCGCTGCGCCGGGTGATGTGGACCGGCTCGCTGATCTTTCTGGTGGCCTCGGTGGCCTGCTCCTGGGCGCCGAACCTGGAGGCGATGATTGCCATCCGGGTCATCCAGGGCGCTGCGGGCGCCGTGCTGATCCCGTTGTCGTTCCAGCTGATCATCACCGAACTGCCGGCCAGCAAGATGGCCATGGGCATGGCGCTGTTCAGCCTGGCCAACAGCGTGGCACAGGCGGCCGGGCCGTCGATTGGCGGCTGGCTGACCGATGCGTATTCATGGCGCTGGATCTTCTACCTGCAGCTGTTCCCCGGTATTGCGCTGCTGTTCGCCATCGCCTGGTCGATCGAGGCCAGGCCGATGAAGCTTGAGTTGCTGCGCAAGGGTGACTGGCTGGGGATTGCCGCCATGGTCATCGGCCTGGGTGGCCTGCAGATCGTGCTGGAAGAAGGCGGCCGGCTGGACTGGTTCGGCTCGCCGTTCATCGTCGGCATGAGCGTGGTCGCAGGCATTGCCCTGGTGGTGTTCGTGGTCACGCAATTGTTCGGCCGGCGCGCATTCATCAACTTGCACTTGCTCGGCCGCTACAACTTCGGCGTCGCCAGCGTGGCCATGTTCATCTTTGGCGCGGCCACGTTCGGCCTGGTGTTCCTGGTGCCCAATTACCTGTCGCAACTGCAGGGCTTCAGCGCGCACGACGTCGGCGTGGCGCTGATTGCCTACGGCGTGGTGCAGTTGCTGCTGGCGCCGTTGATGCCCAGGCTGATGGGCTGGACCAGTGCCAAGTTCATGGTTGCCAGCGGTTTTTTGATCATGGCCCTGGGTTGCTGGCTGGGGGCGAGCCTGAGCGCCGACAGTGCCGACAACGTGATCATCCCGTCGACGGTGGTACGGGGTATTGGCCAGCCGTTCATCATGGTGGCGTTGTCGGTGCTGGCGGTGGCCGGGCTGGACAAGCGCGAGGCGGGTTCCGCTTCGGCGGTGTTCTCGATGCTGCGCAACCTTGGCGGTGCAATCGGCACAGCCGGGCTGACACAACTGGTGGCGACCCGTGAGCGCTTTCATAGTGAGCGCATTCACGAGCAGGTGACCGTGTTTGAGCCGGGTGTGCAAGAGCGGATCAACCAGACCGTGCAGGGCTGGTTGCCGCATCAGCAGCAGGTGCTGGAAGGGTTGGCGGGGACCATTCGCCGCGAGGCTTACCTGATGGCTTACAGTGATGCGTTCTACCTGGCGTGCCTGGCTTTGCTGGGGTGTGCGCTGGCGGCATTGCTGTTACGGTCAAAACAGAAAATTCGATAGCGATATCCTACCCTGTGGGAGCGGGTTCACCCGCGAATGCGATGTAAAATTTAGCGCCGCATTCGCGGGTGAACCCGCTCCCACAGGTTATGTATTGCGTCTACAGACGCGCTAGTAGCTCAGAGCGCCGCCCCTGGCGCCCTGCCCAGCACCCGTGAATACTCCTCACGCGCGCTCTGCTCGGTAAACTCCCCCGCCCACTTGGCCACCACCACGGTCGCCACGCTGTTGCCGATGGTGTTGCAGGCAGCCATGGCCATGGACATGAAGCGGTACACGCCAAACAGCAGCGCCAGCCCTTCCACCGGCAGCACGCCAATGGCAGTCACCGTGGCGGCAAATACCACGAAGCTGCCACCGGACACCGCCGCCGCGCCCTTGGAGGTCACCAGCATGATCGCCAGGATACCCAGTTGTTGTTCCCAGCCCAGCGGTACGCCGTAGGCGTTGGCGATGAACAGCACGCACATCGACATGTAGATCGAGGTGCCATCCAGGTTGAAGGCATAACCGGTCGGCAGCACCAGGCCCACGCTCTGCTTCGAGCAGCCAAAGCGCTCAAGCTTCTGCAGCAACCGTGGCAGGGCACTTTCCGACGATGCGGTACCGAGCACGATGAAAATCTCGTCCTTGATGTACTTGAGGAAGCGCAACAGGCTGAAGCCCGACAAGCGGCACACCGCCCCCAGCACCACGAACAGGAAGAAGGCCACCGCCAGGTAGAACATCAGCACCAGGTTGGCCAGCGACATCAGCACTGCCGAACCGTTGCTGCCCACCGCGTAGGCCACCGAACCGAATGCGCCCAGCGGGGCGAACTTCATTATCAGGTTGATGAACTCGAAAAAGCATTCCGACACCCGGTTCAGGCCATCTTCAACCACCGCCCGACGCTCGTGCTTAAGCGCCAGCAGGGCAAAGCCGAACAGCACGGCGATCACCAGCACCTGCAACAGTTGCCCGCCGGCAAAGGCACCGACGAAGTTGTCGGGGAAAATGTTGTAGATGAAGTCCATGGTCGAAGTCGGCGCATGGCCTTTGGCAACGGCAGCACTGGCAGCCGCCGATGCGGCGCTGCTGGCGTGAGCGCCGTGCATGCCCGAACCGATGCTGATCAGGTTGCCCCACAGCAGGCCCAGGGCCAGGGCGAGGGTCGACAGCAGCTCGAAGTACACCAGCGCACGCCAGCCCACCTTGCCGACCCGTTTGATGTCGCCAGCCGAGGCAATGCCGTGGACCACGGTGAAAAACACCAGCGGTGCAACGGCGGTCTTGATCAGTTTGAGAAAGATGTCGCCGAGGATCTTGAACTTGGCAGCAAGCTCCGGCGCAAGGAAACCGAAGGCGATGCCGATCAGCATCGCCGCGATGACCTGGAAGGTCAGGTCCTTGTACAGCGGCTTTTTAGCAGTGGAAGACATGGCTGTGTTCTCATTGTTCTTGTCGAAAAGCAAAGGACCGGGCCCGGCGCAAACCGAGCCCCGGGCGGATCAGCGGGCGACGGCACCCGGGCGCGCCAGCGCCTGGTCGACCATCTGCGGGGCCAGCCCCAGGTAGTTGGTCGGGTCGCACAGTTTTTCCAGCGTGGCCAGCTCGACGTGAGCGCTGGCTTCGCCTTGGGCCTTGAGCGCATCGAGCAGGCTGATGCCCTGGTCGTTGGCCATGCGGCAGGCGGCATACACCACATCGTGCGCCACTTGGCGGCCCAGTGCCGGGGCCAGGCCCATCATCACGGCTTCGGCGACGATCAGGCCCTGGGTCATGTCGAGGTTCTTGCGCATGCGCTCGGTGCGCACATCCAGGCCAGCGAGCATGAAGCGCGCCTGCGCCAGCGAGGCGCCGGTCAGGGCGAAGGCTTCAGGAATGGCAATCCATTCGGCCTGCCATGGGCCGGTGGAACGCTCGAAGTCCTGGATCATCGCATCGAGCATCAGCCCGGCCTGCTGGCGCACGCCCTTGGCGGCGGCGTACATCAGCTCGCAGGAAATCGGGTTACGCTTCTGCGGCATGGTGCTGCTGGCGCCACGGCCTTTTACGAATGGCTCGTAGGCTTCGCCCAGCTCGCTGGTCATCATCATCATGATGTCCAGCGCCACCTTGCCCAGCGAGGCGCTGACCAGGCCGAGGAAGTTCAGGGTTTCGGCCAGGCCGTCGCGGGCCACGTGCCAGGTGGCCTGCGGTACGCCCAGGCCCAGTTCGGCCATCAGTGCCGCCTGCACTTCCAGGCCCTTGTCGCCCAGCGAGGCCAGGGTGCCGGCAGCACCGGCAAACTGCCCCACTTCCACCCGCGGGCGCAGCTCTACCAGGCGCTCGGCGTGGCGATCGAACATGCTCAACCATACCGCGCACTTGTAGCCGAAGGTGATCGGCAGTGCGTGCTGCAGGTGGGTGCGGCCAGCCATTGGCGTGTCGCGGTAGCGTTGCGCCAGCTCGGCCAGCAGGCCGCGCACGGCCTGGATGTCGCGCTCGACGATGGCCAGTGCGGCACGCACCTGCAGGACCACGGCGGTGTCCATGATGTCCTGGGTGGTGGCGCCCCAGTGTACGTAGCGGCCGGCTTCGCCACACAGCTTCGACAGCTGCTCGACCAGCGGCAGGATCGGGTAGCCGACAATTTCGGTTTCGTGCTGCATCAGCGCCAGGTCCAGCGCCTCGTAGCGCGACAGCTCGGCGATCTGCACCGCAGCCTCGCCAGGGATGACGCCGCAACGCGCTTCAGCCTTGGCCAGGGCCACTTCGACTTCGATGTAACGCTCGATCAGCGATTTGTCGGAGAACACCGCACGCATTTCGGCGGTGCCGAACATGTCGCGGAACAGGGTGGAATCGAAAACGGTGGTGGACATGGCAGGGATCCTGAAATGTTATTTTTTGACCGGACATATTTGTTATGTCCGTACATAATTCTTGCCCTGTCGCTGATACACTGTCAACCGATGAAATTTGCGAGACAGACCAAAGGTATGAACCCGACGCGCTATACCACCGTGGCCAAGGACTTGATGGAGGGCATCGCCAATGGCCGCTACCCGGTGGGCAGCCTGCTGCCGACCGAGTTCGAGCTGTGCGACCTGTACGGTGTAAGCCGACACACGGTGCGTGCCGCCATCGACCAGTTGCTCAACCAGGGGTTGGTGTCGCGGCGCAAGCGCGTCGGCACCCGGGTCGAGGCCAGCAGCCCGCGCGGCGGCTATTCGCAGTCGCTGGCCAGCGTGGCCGACCTGGCCCACCTGGCAGAAACCCAGCAGCGGGAAATCCAGGGCGTGCGCCACTTCGTCGCCGACCTGAGCGAGGCAGCGCGCCTGGGGTTGGTGCCGGGGGAGCATTACTTCTGCGTGTCGAGTATCCGCGTTGATCGTGCACACCATGCTGCGCCGCTGTGCTGGACCGACGTGTATGCACAGCGCGACTACGCCGAGGTCATCGAACGGGCCCGCGAACACCCCGACCAGTTGATTGCCGGGTTGATCGAGCAGCACTACGGCCGGGCGATCGCGGTCGTCGACCAACAGGTGCGGGCGGTGTTGCTGACAGCGGACTTGGCCCGGGCGCTGAAGGCCGAGGCGGGTTCACCGGGGTTGAAGATCATCCGCCATTACCGCGAGGAGAATGGTGATTTGATGGCGGTGTCCGAGACCGTGCACCCGGATGACCGGTTTACCCTGGTGACCCAGATGCGCAGGGATCGCTCGGCGGGCTAAACCATTTCAGTACTTTACGCGACCCCTGTAGGAGCGGCCTTGTGTCGCGATCGGGCTGCAAAGCAGCCC
>NZ_JACVZC010000003.1 GCF_016658545.1 Pseudomonas sp. S37
CAAACCCTGGGGCTGCTGCGCAGCCCATCGCGACACAAGGCCGCTCCTACATTGGCCTGGTTCTCAAGGCGGGCCTCCCGCATCGCAGCTCCAGCGCTTGCGCCAAGCGCCCGACCGCCTGCTGCAGGTCGCCTGGCTGATCGCCCAGCCAAACCAGTGACAGATACTGCTGGTAATGCCCCTGTAGGCTGAACTGATGGCCCGGCACCGCATGCAACGCGGTCCCGGCCAATGCCGCGACAATGGCATCCCAGGCCAGCGGCTGCTGAAAGCGCACCCACAGCATGTGCCCGCCTTGTGGCATTTCCACAACCACCCGCTGACCGAACTGCGACGCCAGCGCACGCGACAGGCTTTGCGTGCGCTGTTGCAGGTTGCTGCGCAGCGCCACCAGTTGCGTCTCGATATCACCCTTGGCCAACAGGTGGGCCAGCGCCAGCAGCCGCAGTGGCGCAAGCCGGAACGCACGCTCGGCGAACGCCTTGGCCAACGCAGTATCAAGGCTCAATACATAGGCATATGGCGCCTCGGCACCCACCGCAGCCTCGAACGCCCCCACCACCAACAAACTGTGCGGGTCGACCCAGTCGCGCAAGCGTGTGCTGGGTGGCCGGTTGTAGCAAAGCTCGGTGTCCAGGTCGTTTTCCAGTAGCCATACGGGGTGTTGGCCAAGCAGCAGGCCAAGCTGCTGCTGGTAATGCATGGAAACCAGTTGTCCCTGCGGCATGCCAAGGCAGGACGGCATCACCAGCAGACGTATCGGTTCGCTCGCCAACAGCCTGGCCAAGGCATGCAGATCCGGGTTGCCACGGGTGTCCAGTGGCACCTCCAGTACCCGCATGCCGGCCCGCGTCAAGGCGCGCAGTACTTGCCAGCAACAAGGCGTCTGCACCAGCACCGTCCCCCCTTGCATGCCCAGCGCCGCAAGCAGCGTTTCCAGCAACGCCGGCACATCTGGCGCCAACTGCACGTCCTCGGCACGCCAATACTGGTTGGAACAACCGGTGTAGCGCTCCGCCAAGGCATGGCGCAGGCGAGCGCTGCCAAGGACATCCCAGGGCGCAATGCCGCGGTCACGCTGGCGGGCCAGACGCCGTTCGTGGGTTAGCAGGGCGCGCTCCAGTAATGGCTGTGCTGGCAAGGGAGGCTGCCGAGGCATGGCCACGGCCTGCTGCTCGTCAGCCGTTTGAATGTAGTAGCCCGATCGCGGCAGACAGTGTACGCGCCCCTCCTCCTCCAGCAGGCTATAGGCACTCTGTACCGTGGCCAGTGACACCCGCAGCCGCCCGGACAACATACGCAATGACGGTAACCGGCAGGGGCCACCTTCTGCTGCCTGGTCAATCAACGCCTCCAGGTAGCGGTATACCTTCCGATAAGCGAACTCGCCAGTTGCCGGTCGCCCCATCAACGCCGCCTCGCCGGCCCATATCGCCGCTCGGTCGCCTGCCGCGGCAACAGCCGCAGGTGTGCATCGCGGCGAGCCAAGGCACTTAGCAGGCGCCATGTAGAGAGCGGCAACTTACCGCCATAAATCGCCCGCAGTTGCCCCAGTGACAGGCCACTGGTGTTCACTAGCCACGCTTTTACTGCGTCAGGGCAGGGTTTGCCCTGCATGGCCCTGTGCAGGTAAGGCAACGCCACCAGCATGTCGGCATGCCGACAGCGCAGGAAGCGTTCGAGGTTTTTCCCCTGCCTGGCAAATGGCTTGAATAGCAGGCACACCAGTTGTGTCTGGCTGATGCCATAAGCTTTTCCAAAGTGCAGTGCGGGTACCTCGCGCTGCCTGCCTGCGCCCACCAGGCACAGCGCCGGGCGGTTGGCCTGCGGCTCCAGGCTACGCGCGCGCAGCTCTTGCAGCTGGGCCGCGGCCAGCGGGTCGACGAGCGCCGAGAATGGCCAGCCAGTTTCACCGTCGGCGTCGAAACGCCAACCCAGCATGGCATCAAGCTGCTGCCCCTCCAGCAGATGCGGTAGCAGGTCATCAATCGCAATCAGCCGCACGTGTACATCCCTGGCCGCCGTGCCCGTTTCACACTCCGCCAGGTTATCGCGTGTCAACCCGACAGCACCCTGCAAGCGGCCGAGACCGTCGGCCAGTGCCGCGAGGCAATGGTGCGCCACATAAGCCCCACGCTCACCCGCCAGGCGCTGGCTGCGCCGCGCCCATGCCAGGTATCGGCGCCTCTGCAACCCGGGTATGGCGGTGATCAATGCGTCGACACGCGCCTGCCCCTGCAACGCAGCGCTTACAGCCGCCGCCAGTTCCAGGTGCAGCCGGCTACCCAATAGCGCCTCGGGCCGGGCATCGATCTGATGGCCGAACATGAGCATGGCGTCCCGGGTCGCCAACCAGCGCTCGGAAGTTGGCGAGCGCCGACAACTGAACGGCACCACTTCGCGCCCCTCGATCATTTGCAATTGCACCCGCGGGTCATCCTGCAGGAACAGGGCGCTGAAGCTGTGCTCATGACCTTCCAGCGTGGCGCTACCCGCTACCGGCAAGCTGACCACCAATACGCGCAATTGAAAGGTGACCGGCGCACGCATGGCGATGCTGAGTTGCGCGGCACGCAGCATTGCCAGCAGCCGGGCACTCTGGCGATCACTGCCTTGCAAAACCTGCAAGCGAAAGGTGCCTATGTATTCGGGCCCACCTGCAGCAACCAGCAGCCGTTGTATCAGTAACTGCAAAGAGGCGCGTTGTGCCTGGGACATATGGCCCATCAAACGTTCGAGCACTTGATGGTAGATATACTGCATTGCCTGGTCGTGAATAACAGTCACGAATCACCTCACACACTTCATTCAGCCAACGCACAGCGAAGCCATCACTTCAAGCTCGATATGCGCCCTGCATCTTCAGAAGAAAATTCCTACAACTAAATGCAAGTCATGACGTGATCGTCGCTGTCGCCAAGCCATGGAGAAGTACCCGCCCCTGCGGCGCCCTGACTCGGGCATAGCCATGCTCATCCCACGCTCCTTGCGCAAACTATCATCGGGCCATTATCGAGTGATGCGATTCGAATTAAAGATACAGATAACGGTAAAAAAACCATTCAGCAAAGATGCAAAAACACATTGACGCCAACACCACAAGCATTCAAGCCCAAATAGTTGGCGGAATGTTTCCTAGAGCCCATCAATGTTAAATTTATATGTAGTCCGTTTCGCTTTTTATTGTAGGAACGCTCCTACATTTCGCGATTCAATCATTGACTAGCGCCCATAAAAAAACCCGGGACTGGGCCCGGGTTTTTCAATGATGCAGACAGCCGTCAATGTTGCGCCATGTCCAGCACCACCCGCCCTCCACATGGGCATTGGTCCATGTAGCGATGCGCTTCCACCACCTGCTCGAACGGGTACACCTTGATGATCTGTGGTGTCAGCAACTGGTCGGCGGTGAACTGGTTGATATCGCGCAGGGCACGCTGCAACGCCACCTGGTCCTGGCTGATGCCAAGTTCTGGCTTGCCGGTGAAATTGCCGATGCAATGCACGTAGAACTGGATGTTCTTCTGGAATGCCGCACAGGCCGGAAACGGCGTCTGATTGCCACCCTGCAGGCCATACAACACCAGGCTGCCACGCGGTGCCAGCACATCACCCAGCAGCGACATCTGTGGCCCGCCCATGCCGTCGAGGACCATGTCCACGCCCCGGCCATCGGTATACTTGCCAACCTGCAGCAGCAGGTCCTGCTCTTCGGTGACGATCACCTTGTCGGCGCCCAGGCTCAACAGGTATTCGCGCTGTTCTGCCTCCTTGGTGGCAGCAAACACTTTCAGCCCCAATGCCTTGCCCAGCTGCACGAACGCAGGCCCGGCACAATGGCTGGCATCAGTGACCAGCGCAGTCTGCCCGGCCTTGGCCCGCGCCAGGTCAACATAGGCGAAATAAGCGATCAGCAGCGGCGTGTAGTGCACGCTGGCCTCGATCGGGGTGAGCACACCGGGGTAGCGGGTAATGGCCGTGCGCGGCAGCACGATGACATCGCCATACACCGGGTGGTCATTGGCACTGGTGGCCGGGAAGCTGGCAACCCGGTCCCCTACGGCAATGTCTTCCACGTTTTCACCGACCGCCGTCACCACCCCGGCCATTTCATGGCCGATACCCGCCGGCAGACGCGCCTGGGACGGCGCCAGGTTCTGGCGCCAGAGCACGTCATACCAGCTGACGCCAACCGCCTCGACGCGGATTTGCACTTCGTCGGCAGCGGGTGACGGTTCGGCCTGCTCCTCGCAACGGAGCACATCGGCAGCGCCGAACTTGTGGAAACGGATCATGCGGGACATCGCATACCTCGCCTTTGTGAACCTCTAATTACCACTGACTTTATCCGGGCTTTGCCGGTAAGACCATCAGCGGTCATTAATAGTCGACATGCTTGTCATCGATTGGGCACCTGACTTTCCCTGCAATTGGTCCCCGTAAACCCGTGCAGGGTAACAGCCTTTGGCCTTAAGATTCACCCCTGCCCCACTTTAGGCGAAGCGCACCGATGAATCGAAACGACCTGCGTCGTGTAGACCTCAACCTGCTGATCGTGTTCGAAACGCTGATGCACGAACGCAGCGTAACCCGCGCCGCGGAAAAACTGTTCCTCGGCCAACCGGCCATCAGCGCGGCCTTGTCGCGCCTGCGCAACCTGTTCGACGACCCACTGTTCGTCCGTACCGGCCGCAGCATGGAGCCTTCGGCCCGGGCCCACGAGATCTTCGCCCTGCTGTCGCCGGCGCTGGACTCGATTTCCACTGCCGTCAGCCGCGCTGCCGAATTCGACCCTGCCACCAGCAATGCGGTGTTCCGCATCGGCTTGTCGGACGACGCCGAGTTCGCCTTGCTGCCGCAACTACTCAAGCGCATCCGCGCCGAGGCACCCGGTATCGTGCTGGTGGTGCGACGGGTCAATTACCTGCTGATGCCAACGCTACTGGCCTCGGGCGAGATCTCGGTGGGCGTCAGCTACACCAGCGACCTGCCGGCCAACGCCAAGCGCAAGATCCTGCGCCGCAGCATGCCGAAGCTGCTGCGCGCCGACAGCGTGCCCGGCAGCATCACCCTGGACGACTTCTGCGCGCGGCCGCATGCGCTGGTTTCGTTTGCCGGAGACTTGTCGGGTTTTATCGACGAAGCGCTGGAAGAAATTGGCCGCAAGCGCCACGTGGTGCTGGCGGTGCCGCAGTTCAACGGGTTGGGGAGTTTGCTGGCGGGGACCGATATTGTTGCCACGGTGCCCGATTACACCGCTGATGCGCTGACGGCAGCGGGTGGGTTGCGGGCTGAGGATTTGCCGATACCGGTGCGCAGTTTCGAGTTGCATATGGCCTGGCGCGGGGCGCAGGACAACGACCCGGCGGAGCGCTGGTTGCGGTCGAGGATTCAGATGTTTTTTGGCGACCCTGATAGTCTTTAGGGGCTTTGCGCATGCTTTTTAGCTGATCACTTCTGCCGTTTTCTAGCCTCGAAGAGCCATTTACTTCCAGCTAATTGCTACATTTGTGGCAAATTTGAGGGCATGGTTTGAATGGTTTGAATGGTTTGAATGGTTTGAATGGTTTGAAAAGGATGCCCCCTGCAGTCATTGTTGTCCCGTAGCGGCAGCCCGCAAACTGACAAGCATCTGGGCAATATCCTGACCATCACACCGTCGCGATGACAGTCCGCATTTATCGCCGCAACGGAGAAAAGCAAGGCGCGGTAGCCTGCAAATTCGCCAACACTTTCTCATACTCCAAATCTCCCTCAGCCTCTCGTGCAGGGATCACCTCGCCATGTAACTGAGCACGCAGGTC
Source organism: Pseudomonas sp. S37 (assembly GCF_016658545.1). GTDB lineage: Bacteria > Pseudomonadota > Gammaproteobacteria > Pseudomonadales > Pseudomonadaceae > Aquipseudomonas. Next base: position 5,805 of record NZ_JACVZC010000003.1, read on the forward strand.
ATCCCAACGCTCCAATAAAACCTGCCAGTTATGTTCATCGTAGGTCCCTCGGAAGATCACCGGATGCACATCAATGCGTGGTAGCTCCGCCGCTGGAATATCCAGCTCCAACGCTTCGTCCAGTTGGCGACTCCAGTGACTGCCCACCCGATCGACCCGGCCGATCTGCTGCTCGATTACATCGGGACTCAATTCCGGGTGCATGAGGATCACGGTGCGGCAGGCAAGGTGCAGGTTGAGGCCTTCGCGACCGACGGCCGACTGGGCCACCAGCACCCGGGGGAAGCTGTCGGGGCGATTGAAGGCCATCTGCAATAGGCGGCGGGTGGACTGCTCGGTGCCCCCATACATCAAGCGGGCGAAGCCACCCTCTTGGTGGGCATATTCATCCTGCAAAGGCCACTTCGTCCTAGACGATGTCGCTGTCGTCCGCATACCGGTCGCTGGCAGCCTCCAGCAACTGGCGGAAGGCCACGCAGACTTGCTCGGGGGTCGGTGATCCGGCCAGATCGCCGGTCAGGTCGAGGATCGCCCGGGTGAACAGCGCCATGGGATGCTTCTCGGCTGCATCAGCCAGGTCCTTGTTGAGCTCGGCGTCCCTGAGGCATCCGAACATGGCCCGGGGCACTTGCTCGTGTTCGCCCAGCCCCGCATCAGCCACTCCAGCAGGCGTCGGCGCAATTGCTCGCGGCGCGCGCCCTGGCTGTTGTATTGGCGTGCCAGGACGTCGGGGATCGCAAGGTCCAGAGGGGACTGCAACTGGCAATGGGCAGCCTGTACCGCGGCCCGCTCGCAATGATCATCCGTGGCATCGGCGCGGATAACGCTCTGCGGCCAGTACACATCGGCGTCCAGTCTGCGCAGCATTTCCCGGGCGTTGAGCAGGCGCGCAGGGGCGCGATGAAGCGACCGAACACCAGGCCCTTCTCCTTACGCTCATGCATCGCTTCGATAGCGCTGATCGTGGCCAGTATCGCCGGATGCTCGAACAGGTAAAGAGGTCAGAGCGCCTCGGTCGCGCACACGGCCTGACGCCAGGGTAGCGCCAGGCGCTGACATCCACGCTGACCGGCTCGCGGGTATTGCGATGGCTCTCCCCACGGGTGCGCTCTGTGAAGCGCAGGACGTCGGCGTCTTCGCGCTTGTCCCGGCCGCAGTAGATAGGGGCGGAGCATGATCTGGAAGGCGCTTGCCGCATCCTCATAACGATGCTGTGCGGCGTCACTAGAACACCAATGGCGCAGGTGACGGATGGCCTGGTCAAAGTCGTTGATCACCGGATGAAGCTGGTCGCACACGGCTTCGTCCAGCCCCAACCGCTGGAAGGTCTGCCGCCATTGCTGGACGTTCAATTCCACGGGGCGCGCGCGGTCAGGTACAGGCGTCGGCATTCCGGCGCACCGCAGAGCATGCCGAGCAAGCGGCTGAGGCTGCCGTCGCTGCCACGGCTTTTATGGGTTTCATCGATCCCCCAGGTCGAACGCACCCAGTCCAATCCCGACGGTTGACCGCAATAGCCCTAACCCAACCTGATTTTTGCTATCAACCGAACTTCAGGACCATGGTCGAGGGAGGATGATTCGGCTAGATTGCACCACCGCACTGCAGATCGATGAGGAACTGGATGTCTATCGAAATCATTGGCCCCAAAAAATACAAATTCCAGGATCGTGTATGTCTGCTTTTGGCACTGCAGCACGCACAGAGCGCACACGCGCAATTGGTAATCGAACCGCTCATGTAAGGCGCCTGAGTGGGGGCAAAATTGGGGGCATAATAAGATTTTTTCAAACTGAAACTACCGTCCTAGAGCCCAGTCAAAATGTTCTTTGGCGACCCTGAGAGTCTTTAGGTGTCGTCGGATAGGCTGTTTTTCTGATTACTTCTGCCTTTCCACAGACCATGGAGCTCCACTCACCTCCAGTGGGTTGCTACATTGGGGGCAAATCTGAGGGTATGCTTTGGATGGGTTGAAAAGGATGCCCCTAGCCTTGGGCCAAGTGGGCTATTGATGAGGATGGATCCTCTGAGGGAGATGTGGACCCTCGCCCCTACCCACATCAGTGACCGAGCCCTAGCGAACGCACCGCCCACCACGCTGGGCAAATGCGTGCAAATGTAAAAAATTATGATGGCATAATGCCTCGGCAACCGGCAAAATCCACACGTTCCTAGCGGATTTTAAGGACCGATTCCGATGACATGGCCAGTCACGTTGAAACTCGACAGCGCAGCCTACCCGCTCAGCGTGGTGCAACGCGCCGCTTATTCACTGGCCGACACTGTCACGATTCAGGTCGACATTGAAGCCAATCAGATAAGCCTCACGGCCCACCCCGCTGAAGTGAGGCTAACGCTTTCCCCGGAGCAGGCTCACTCGCTGGTCCTTCAACATCTGAACGACTTCGCCCTACGCGACCTTATCAACCGCGAAACAGTAGGGTTGCGCGAAGTCCTGGCCCGAGCCGCTCTCGCTGGATGTGGGATTTCCCAGTGACATTGATTGCGACAGACGCCAAGCACTACCGCTTGCTGCCTTTTCGATTCATGCGCATGAACACGGGAAATGACCGTGACATCCTGCTCACCTCCGATACTGGTGAGTACATGCACGTGAACGACGCGCAATTACAAGCCCTCAGTTACTTTGACGTTGAAGCTAGTACGCCTTTTTACAAGGACCTGCTGGCCCGCCACTTCATCTACGAACCAGGCCGCCACGACCCGTTCCCGGAAATGGCTGCGCAGTATCGCAGCCGCAAGGACTTCCTCTTCCAGGGGCCTGCACTGCACTTGTTCGTGGTTACATTGCGCTGTAACCACACCTGTCAGTACTGCCAAGTGTCGCGGGCCCCTGTGGGAGGGTCCGGACACGACCTGTCGGAAGCGGATGCACAAGCGGCGGTCGATCGCCTGTTCGAATCGAATGCCCCTGCCCTGACTGTGGAGTTTCAGGGTGGCGAGCCGCTTCTGGCCTTCGAACGCGTCCGCCAGATCGTCGAATGGATCGTTGAACGGAACGTGGTCGAACAACGGGATATCCAGTTCGTCATCACCACCACGCTGCACCACCTGACGGAAGAAATACTCGGCTTCGCAGAACGACATCGCATCCAGTTTTCGACCTCGCTCGATGGGCCCGCGCCCCTGCACAATGCCAACCGCCCTACCCCGTCACGAGACTCCTACGAACGCACTGTAAAAGGCATCCAGTGGGTCCGTGAGCGCCTTGGCCATGATGCGGTTTCCGCACTGACCACGCTGACTTCAAGGAGCCTCGAACAACCTGAAGCGATCATCGATGAGTATGTAAGCCAGGGTTTCTCCAGCATCTCGCTTCGACCTCTAAGCCCTTATGGGTTTGCCACCAAGAGTGCCCATCGACTTGATTACCCTATTGAGCGATACCTGGCCTTCTACAAGAAAGCACTGGCCTATTTGCTGCACATCAACCAGCAGGGCGTATACCTCTCAGAGAGTTACACAAGCCTGCTGCTGAAAAATATCCTGACACCCTTCTCCTCCGGGTACGTAGACCTGCGATCCCCTGCTGGCGCTGGCACTGCAGCACTGGTTTACAACTATGACGGCTACGTCTATCCCTCGGACGAAGCCCGAATGCTGCTGGAAATGGGTGAAGACGGCTTGCGGCTCGGCACCGTGCAGCAACCCTTGTCGGAATTACTCGCATCGCCAGTTATGAATGCGTTGCTCGCCAGTGGTGTAGCAGAGACGCTGCCGGGCTGCTCCGATTGCGCACTTGTCCCGTACTGTGGCGCTGACCCTATCGAGCACTATGCCCGCCAAGCTGATCCGATCGGACACCGAGTGTTCAGCAGCTTTTGCAAGAAGAACATGGGGCTTCTGAAGCATCTATTCGGTCTGCTTTACGATGGCGACGATAACGTGCAGAGGGTGCTGCTGTCCTGGTTGAACAGGCGCTCTTACAACGATGTCCGGTTCCCGGGTTACAGGGGCTGATGGCGATGCTGCGCAAAGATACCCACTTCGAAATCCATCACCTGAATGGGCCGAAACTGCTCAAGGTCATCACGCTGGATGAGTTCATCGAACAAGGCCTGGCTGTTTGTGCCGGAAGCGCTGAGTTAGGTGACCTGCTACTTTGGCTGCCAAACGAAGAACGGCTACGGAGCCCGCATCTGCTGTCATTGCCAGTGGGTGGATTCCTGATCCCAGAGCCATTGATCGGCGACTTCGACAGCGCGCGACCATATCTCCACACACCCAAAGATGCGGATGTCGTGCAGCCCGGCGATGTCATTGCCATCACGCCAGGCAACACGTTGGTGCGAGTACTCTATCGACGAGGCTCAGACAGCAACCTGCTGTTCATGACCGATCGTTGCAACAGCCTCTGTCTGATGTGCTCGCAGCCGCCCAAAGATATCGATGACCGTTGGCACATCGAGGAGAACCTACGGCTGATCGACCTGATGGACCCGGGCGAGGAGAATCTGGGAATCAGCGGCGGAGAACCAACGCTTTATCGCAACGGCCTGCTGGAAATCCTGGCCAAGTGCAAAGCCGTTATGCCGCAGAAATCCATTCATGTACTCAGCAACGGGCGCCTGTTCCAAGACCCGAGCTGGATCGCAGCGCTCTCTGCCATCGGCCACCCCCAGTTGAGCTGGGGCATCCCGCTGTACGCCGACAATGCCGAAGACCATGACCATGTGGTACAGGCTCCAGGCGCGTTTAGCGAAACTCTGCAAGGTCTTTACAACCTGGCGCGGGCCAACCAAATCATCGAAATACGTGTGGTGCTCAATCGCCTGACTACGCCACGCTTGCCCGAGCTCGCCTACTACGTGTTCAGAAACCTGCCCTTCGTGCGTCATGTTGCGCTGATGGGTATCGAAAGTACCGGCCTGGCCAGGAAGAACTATGAAGAATTGTGGATTGACCCGCTGGACTATCAGCAGTCGTTGAGCCAGGCCGTGTATTTCCTTTTCAACCGCGGGGTGCCGGTTTCGATCTACAACTTGCCCCTGTGCCTGATCCCGGCCCGCCTCTCACGCTTCGCCCGCCAGAGCATCTCGGACTGGAAAAACCTGTTCATCGATACCTGCCAACAATGCGCCGCCGTCAAACATTGCTCTGGCTTTTTCAAATCCCACACCGACCGCTGGCAGAGCCGCGGCGTACAACCATTATCGACCGAAGCCTTTAGTGCCTATGCAAGGAGTGCACAGTGAAATTGCTCGACCGCTGGAAAGTCCTGATCAGTGGGATCAGCCTGCTGCCAATGGCAAGTACCACCCTGGCACAGGTGGTCCCTATGCCGCTCGCCGATGCAAAATGGCAACCCAACGACAAGCTACAGCCCCCGGTATTTGCCGATACGCTCAATGCGCCAGACACCGTCAACATCTATGCTGCGCATCGCTCGCACAGTTCACACCGGTCCCACAGTTCACACAGTTCTCACTACAGCGGCTCGGGTGGCTATAGCGCACCTCGCTACTACAGTCCACCCGCGACCAGCACCCGAAGCTACAGCCCATCGAGTGCACAGAGCAGCACACCGAGCGGCAACAGCCTTTATCAGTCGTCTGGCACTACTCGCGGGACCACCTCGAGCACTTCAAAGAGCCGCGCGACCAATGAGCAGAAAAGTAACCTGGTCACACGTGTGCAGACCGCGCTGATGGTGCGTCAGTATTACCAAGGCGCCATTGATGGGGTGATGGGTAAAGCGACGCGTGGTGCGTTGATGGCCTTTCAGATGGACAGTGGGCTGACAGTCAATGGTCGGATGGATACGCCATCGCTGAATGCGTTGGGGATCAAAATTCCTTGAGTCGCTTGGGGTTGAAGCTAGCGCAGATTCAACAACGCACGAATTTCCCATGCTGCACAACACTCAAGTCGGCAACACTTGCTAGAGGTTGCTAGACCACCTGCAAAATGATGCCGGTAGGTAGAGTAAGTAATCCTAGGGAGTTGTTGAGCACCTGCCCCGCTTACGCTTGATGAGCAAAAGACGAAGATTGACCATGTAAGGATTATTCCTTACCATTCATACAGCATACCCGGGAGAACGCTCATGCCTGCCATCCACGAAATCGCCACGTTGACCTCGAAGGGGCAAGTCACACTGCCCAAATCCGTTCGCCAACTGCTGGGCATTGACACCGGTGGCAAGATTGCATTCGACGTACGCGGTGGGGAAATCGTGGTCAGCCGCGTAGAAACCACCCACGAGGACCCTGCCATCGGTGCATTCCTGGGTTTGCTGGAGGCTGATATCCGAAGCGGGCGCAACCTCACCACCCTGCCGGAAGACTTGGCGCAAACCATGCTTGCCAACGCAAACCACTCCATAAACCTGGACGAAGATATCGACGGTGAGGTCGCGATCTGATGGTGCGACATGGCTGGACACTGTTGTTTCATGAAGGTGTGACTTTACAGCTACGCAAATTGCAAGAAGCTGCCGCCCGAGCCGAGCAGAACGATCCGCAAGGTTTTGAGAGCAACGCCAACGTCAAGCTGTTTCGGGCATTGAGCCATCTGATCATGGAGGCTGTGCCTGCCGATCCGGGCCGCGATGAGTTCCGCCAAGGCAACACGCTGGGTACCGCCTACCGACATTGGCGGCGCGCGAAAATCGGGAGGCGATTTCGGCTGTTCTTTCGCTACGACTCAAGGTCCAAGGTCATCGTCTATGCATGGGTCAACGACGAAAGTACCCTACGGTCCGCAGGCAGCAAATCCGATCCCTACGCCGTATTCGAGAAGATGCTGGGCCGCGGCAACCCTCCTGATGACTGGGATGCGCTGACTGCTGCGACGCGTACCGACTGGGACGAGCCCAAAGCATAAGTTGCGCGAGTGGGTGAGGGATTGCACGTTCTGCGGCAGCCCCGCCGCCGGTGCGGCCACTGAAATCCACTCGTAGCGGCTGTAAAAGGGGTACATCTGGGGGTACAAAACCAATTTCCCATTCACAACCATTTGATTTATATGAATGATCAAATGTTCTTCGGGGACCCCGATAGTCTTTGAAGTATCACCGGCTCGAAAAACAAGGACTCCCGGTACCGGCTCAGCTGGATTCGCAAAAGTCCGCGTAGGCGGCGCGCTCGCGCTCCCACGATTTGAAATGTTAGCCGAGCAGCGAACGATGCAAAATTAGACGGCAAACGCAGAGAAAGAATCAGAAAAAAGAACTTCCTTGTAGGGCATTTCCCAAAGATACTCCCTGCGCCTGATTTTCGTTGCGCATGGTCAACGTGGGTTCTAGTCTCGGCCTGTCGCTGCCAATTCAGCGACCGGTTTTGACGGACCGATGACGCTGTCCTCATGTGCACCCTTTTATGGTGGCTGTACGTGCGGGCACCCTGAGTGCGCCGAGTGCCAACGTCTCGGTCCGTCAACCCGCGTACAGCTGCCACCCCATTGCTTGACGGCATGGAGTGGTAGTTCCTCCTCTTACGTTGGAGCTTCACCATGCTCAAGATCGTTCCAGATCCACCCCACAAAACTCTCTGCATTGAAGACACCTTGATCCAGGCATCGGAATACGCACTGTGCGCGGCAACCGTTGTGCATCAGGCCATTTTGCTGCAGCCCAAGTCGCCTGTGTCGATTCTGATGATGACCTCGATGCATGAACTGGAGACGCTGCGCGCTTTGCTTGAGTCCGCACTGGCTCAGCTACAGGTGCCCACCGAGCCCAGGACTTCGCACTGAGGCTTTAATGATTGTGTCGCCTGGGCATGGCCCATCACCGGCAAGCCAGGCCCCCACAGTGAACTGACCTATGCCACAGGCCTTGGCGCTTGTGAGCAGCTGTGGGGATTGCTGGCGATAAGGCCAGCTCAGGTGTTAGAGATTTCGGGGAGATCGAATAATGTCTACAGAAGAAACCAAATTCACCGTCGGCAAAACCACGTTCTACCAAGGTGCAAACCAAACCCATCCCCTCTTCCGCATTGAAGCCGGTATCCCATGCCAGAGTGCCCGCGAACAGGCCTCGGAGCTGATGGGTTATGCACGGGATATGACTGTGGACGGTCTGATGGATGACAAGCCGCAGCTGATCTGGGCGTCGCATTACCTCTGCGCCTTGGCCAAAGCGCTGATGGATGACGCTGAGTTGGGAATGATGCGCTGAACCCATCTCCCTTCCTCAATGGATGCCTTCAAGACATAACTCGACTGAAGGTCAGGCCTTGCGCTCAGCGCCACTGATTCATCACGGCGCCGACGACCCCGCTGACCGGGTCTTGCCTTGGCCCGGGCACCGCGGCGATTCGCGCCAGCACCTGCCGGTGCGCTGCACTGTCGGGCCGCTGGATATCATAGTCTTCCTGGCCGTGAGGGTAGGCACCGACCACCTGGAAGTCATCGCTGCTCTCGACGCAGCGATGCCCCGTACCCGCCGGCAGCACCAGCACATCACCCCGCTTCACACTCAGGGTTTGACCTGACACCCCGCCCAATGTCACCCGCGCCCACCCGCTGGCAACACCCAGGGCTTCGTGCGCATTGGGGTGGAAGTGGTGGTAATCGAAGATCCCGCCGCGCCAGAGCGGCGTCCAGCAGTGAGCCGAGAACAGCGCTTCGAAGGCACTGGCGGTATCCTGGGACGGGGCAATGTGCAAGTGATAGAGCACGACTGGGAAGCGGCTGTTGGGCGTTGCGCCGTCGTCTGCGAAATGCAGGGTCTGTACGCTGGCATCGGCAATGTCGATGGCCTTCATGTGTCACCTTCAGATGCTGTTGTCCGTCCAGTTGCGAGCCCTCGGCCGAGGCAAAGGTTCCACTCGGAAGACCTGCGCGCACACGCTTGAACTTTCCCGCGCCGGGCCAAGTCCAGACCCCTATCGATCACAGGACGGGAGAGCATGATGACCGGCACGGTAGGCGACTTTCTGGTGGAACGCTTGTATCAATGGGGCGTGCGGCGCATCTTTGGCTACCCCGGCGACGGCATCAATGGGGTGTTCGGCGCACTGGCCCGGGCCGACGGCAAAATTCAATTCGTGCAGGCGCGCCATGAGGAAATGGCCGCGTTCATGGCCAGTGCCCACGCCAAGTTCACCGGCGAACTGGGTGTCTGCATCGCCACCTCCGGCCCAGGTGCCTCGCACCTGCTGACCGGCTTGTACGACGCGCGCATGGACCACCAACCGGTGCTGGCCATCGTCGGCCAGCAGGCGCGTGCGGCACTCGGCGGGCACTACCAGCAAGAGCTGGACCTTCTGTCGATGTTCAAGGATGTGGCCGGTGCCTTCGTGCAGCAGGCGTCGACGCCTGAACAAGTGCGTCACCTGCTCGACCGCGCGGTGCGTACTGCCGTTGGCGAACGCAGGGTCACCGCCATCATCCTGCCCAACGACCTGCAGGACCTGCCCTACCATGAGCCGGCCAGAGCCCACGGCACGCTGCACTCCGGCATTGGCTACAGCAAGCCCAGGGTTGTGCCCTTCGAGCAGGACTTGCAACGTGCCGCCGAGGTGCTCAACGCTGGGCGAAAAGTGGCGATTCTGGTGGGCGCCGGCGCCCTGCAAGCCTCCGAGCAGGTGATCGCGGTGGCTGAAACACTCGGTGCCGGGGTGGCCAAGGCGCTGCTGGGCAAGGCTGCGCTACCCGATGACCTGCCCTGGGTCACTGGCGCCATTGGCCTGCTTGGCACCGAGCCGAGCTACCAGTTGATGAACGAATGCGACACCTTGCTGATGATCGGCTCCGGCTTCCCCTATGCCGAATTCCTGCCCAAGGAAGGCCAGGCCCGCGGTGTGCAGATCGACCTGCAACCGGACATGCTCAGCCTGCGCTATCCGATGGAGGTCAATCTGGTCGGCGATGCCAGCGAGACCCTGCGCGCCCTGCTGCCGCTGCTGGAACGCAAGAGCGAACGGCGCTGGCGCGACAAGGTCGAAAGCTGGCGCGCGCACTGGGACAAGACCCTGGAGAAACGCGCGCTGGTCAAAGCCGACCCGATCAACCCGCAGCGCGTGGTGCATGAGCTCTCCCCTCGCCTGCCTGACCGGGCCATCGTCACCAGCGACTCGGGGTCATGCGCCAACTGGTTTGCCCGCGACCTGCAGATCCGCCAGGGCATGCAGTGCTCGCTGTCCGGCGGCCTGGCCAGCATGGGCGCGGCGGTGCCCTATGCCATCGCCGCCAAGTTCGCCCACCCGCAGCGCAGCGTAGTGGCACTGGTGGGCGACGGCGCGATGCAGATGAACAACCTCGCCGAGCTGATCACTGTGGCCAAGTACTGGCAACAGTGGGAGAACCCGCAGTGGATCTGCGCGGTGTTCAACAATGAAGACCTCAACCAGGTGACCTGGGAGCAACGGGTCATGGAGGGCGACCCCAAGTTCGAAGCTTCGCAGTCGATCCCCGATGTGCCTTATCACCTGTTCGCGATCTCCATCGGCTTGCAGGGCATTTATGTAGAGCGTGAAGAAGATATTGCCAGCGCCTGGGAACGCGCACTGGTGGCTGACAGGCCGGTATTGATCGAATTCAAGACCGACCCCGATGTGCCGCCGCTGCCGCCGCACATCAAGCTGGAACAGGCGAAGAAATTCGCCAGTACCTTGCTCAAGGGCGACCCGGATCAGGCCGGGGTCATCGTGCAGACCGCCAAGCAGGTCCTGAGCTCGGTACTGCCCGGCAAAAAATAGAGATGGCAGGAGCCCGCGCCCAGGCGCGGGTTGCACGTAATCCGGCGTGCTTAATGTGGTTTGCGCTGGCAGTACCGCCACGCGCCGCAACGTTCGCAGCACTGGCAGGTCAGGCCGGTGAATTCACCTTCAGGCATCACATGCCACAAACAGCCACGCAGCAGGCAGACAATGTGCATGTATCACCTCCATGGCCCGAAAACGCTGGGCTCCTATCGGTAGTGACTGCACCTGTGCATGAAGGTTTGGTTGAAATGCACTAGTGGCGTCGGCGGCGCTCGCCCAACTCGATCCAGACGGGTGCATGATCGCTGGCCTTGGCTTCGTTTCGCACCCAGGCATCGACGCCTCCCTGTTTCAGGTACGGGGCCAGGTCGCGGTTGAGCATCAGGTGATCGATGCGCAACCCGGCATTGCGGGCCCAGTGGTTGCGGAAATAATCCCAGAACGTGTAGATGCGCTCGTCAGGGTACAAATGGCGAATGGCATCGACCCAGCCTTGCGCCAACAGTTGATCGAAACACGCCCGGGACGCGGGCTGAAGCAGCGCATCCTTGGCCCAGGAGCGTGGGTTGTAGATGTCCATGTCCGTCGGCACGACGTTGAAATCACCGGCCAGCACCGTGGGGTGACCGCTGCCGTAGAGCACTTGCGCATGCTTTAGCAGACACTCGAACCAACGTAGCTTGTAATCGAACTTCGGGCCGGGTTGCGGGTTGCCGTTCGGCAGGTACAGGCAGGCCACCAGCACCCCGTGTGCCGCGGCCTCCAGATAACGGCTCTGGTCATCGTCCTGCATGCCAGGCAGGCCGCGACGGACTTCGAGCGGCTCGCTGTCACGCGCCAGGATGGCCACCCCGTTCCACGCCGGCTGCCCCTGGTACAGGCAGCCGTACCCCACGGCCTCGATGTCCTGGCGCGGAAACTGCCGATCCGCCGCCTTGAGTTCCTGCAGGCAGGCGATGTCAGGCCGCTCTCGCTCCAACCAAGCCAGCAAAGCCGGCAGGCGGCTGCGAATTCCGTTGATGTTGAAGGTAGCGATTTTCAGGGCTTTCATGCGTCTGGGTCGCTCACATGCGCCTTCACTGCATCCTCCAGCGCCCCCACGTGCGCTTGGTCGGCCAGCGCCTTGAGCGACAGCCAGTCGTCCCAGTCGATGGCGCCGTCGTCGCGCAGGGCCTCGGCCGTGCGGATCAGTTCATGGTGGTAGGCATCCGGCGACTCGCGCCGGTAGCTGATGTCGTCGTACTGTGCGTACCAGGCCTCAAGCTCGAGGATGCTGCGTTCGATACTCATGGGAACGTCCTCGCGTTACCATTACAGGTCAGAGCCTTGGCATCAGGCCTGGCTTGCACAATTGATAGCCGAAAAAAAGCCCGCGCAGAAGGTGCGGGCCGCTCAAAGAGCAACACCCGCCCTGATCAGTCCAGCTCGTCTTTGATGATTTTCCCGTCGTGTGGGTCGACCTGGAACTCATACTGCTTGCCGTCAGCTTTCATGCCCTCGCCTTCCCAATGCCCATCATCGGCCTCGATCTTGGTGATCTGCGTGTAGCCAGCACCTTTCAAGGTGGCTTCGGCCTGATCCTTGGTAACTTTCCAATCTGCGCCGGGCTGATCCGCCCATGCTGTCGTGGCTCCCAGGGCTCCCACCAGAGCCAAGCCGGTGAACAGTCGAGTCATCGCTTTCATCGTTAACGTCCTTTTCCATGCCATTTAACGATCCGACCGGCTCCATGACCTCGCCGTTCAATTTGTGTCGGATGCCAATTCAGAGGCAGCGGGATCATTACGACGGACAAGCGCTGATAGATCTCGTGACAGCAAAGCAGCGGCTGTGGGCTTCAGCATGGCTGAGCTCAAGTCCTCCCAGCCGACCCACTTACACTCGACGATGCCTCTGCCAAGCGAAACACTGCATCCGTCAGCAAAATCGGTGGTGAAAATATGGTGGAGAACCCTGCCAACCTCGAGGGTGCCCACGGCGTTCAGGCGTGAGCAATGCAACGATAGCGCCTTCCAGAGCTCTCTGGCAGCAGCCACGATTGGGGCCTCACCTGTCGCAAGAAGGCCGCTCGGAAACTTCCATTTGGCGCCCTTCCTGCGAACCAGAAGAACCTGGTCATTGCGAGAACACATGATCGTTACCTTCGCCCTGGATGGGCGATGCTTGATGACGCTCATGAGGGATCGCACCTGGAGAATGGGCGACATCCTGAACGTTGACGTGGGCTTCCTTATGGTGATGACCAGCCCGCTCGAAAACGAGTTCCGATCACCCGTCCGGAGTTGATCCTGGGGTCGGATCGGGATGGGGCCGATAGTACCAGTGGGCAACGACCACCTTTGAAATCCTGCCTGTAAAGGCTACGCAACCTGTCTCACTGCAGGCTGCTGATCAATCGCCAAACACCTTGCACGCTCCACTCCCCAGGCCAAGGCCCGAGTCATGGACTCGCCTGGTCGAGAGTCGAAGGCTTCTTCATGACGGGCCATTCCACAGCCCGCATAGATCCCGATGAACATCTGCGTCTGGCCCACCCTTGAAAGCCTGACCTGCACATCGATTGAAGTGCCGTCATCCAGTTTCTCGCCGTGAGACCGATGATGAAGCACTGGATCCGCCCAATCCCAAAAAACATCACCACGAATACGCATGCCGGCCTCCTACGACTTTAGTCTTATAGTTGTGAAACCTCACGATAGCCCATGAACACGACCATTCAATGACATCGGCAATGATTCAGCGGAAATCAGGGATTTGGCCTTGGGTAAACCGTCTACGGTGACGGTTGGAACGACCCTCTCAGGCACAACGTTCAAGGATCGTCTTGATGGGTCGCCGAACCCGGCGCTTCGAGACTTCCCTGGCTTTTATCCAGCGGCAGGCAACAATTTCATTCCGAGGGCAGGGCTTGTCATCCGTTTTCCGCGCTTCAAACAGGTAGTGGATGACCTTGTCCTCGCGGTACATCGTGAGGTAGCGAAGCTCATCGAATGCCATCCCGGTTTCCTCAGCCATCTCGCGCATCGCCGCTTCTAGCGGTGTCTCGTCTCGCTCGACGCGCCCACCTGGCAGATTCCACTTGGCGTTGCGTTTGCGTACAAAAAGGACTTCTCCGTCCTTGCGATAGATTACTGTGGCGCGCAGCTTGAAACCTTTACGTCTAGCTGTAGCAGTATCCATTCCCTTCATGCGCTGACCTTTATTGTTGTCTGGAGTGGATCCGGCAGGTTCTTTCCGAGCCTAAATCGTACTTGTGCCGCTTAAATGACCATCATGGCGGCGCCAGGGTTCAGGTTGATGAAGGCGCTTGGAATCATGTTCTTGAGGGTGGAGGAACGACCCATCAGGCCATTCGCCGAGCGGAGTGAACTTCGACGTGCAAGCAAGGCCTTCCGTTCATACGGGAGGAGCCGTCATGAGCCAATCGAAAAAGCTGCACTCCACTGTCGTTTGCCTACAAGCCGACAAAGTCCTACTGGTCCGTAAAGATGCTCCCGAGTGGTCACTGCCAGGCGGCATAATCGATCCTGGTGAGACCCAGCTAGAGGCAGCTCGTCGTGAACTACTGGAAGAAACCGGCCTACAACTGACGGATGCTCAGTTCCTCGGGCACAGCGTGCTCGAGTGGGAAGAACATTGGCTGTATCGCATGAACGTACCGACGCCTATCAATCTTCGCCCATCACACGAGATCGTGGAATGTCGCTGGTTCTCGGCTTCCGAGCTCGAGCAGGTCACGATCCAACCTACGAACGCCGAATTGCTGAGACGTGAAGGCTTCCTGGTTGCCAAATGCAGCCGCCCCCAGTCGGACTGAGGGCATTACGACAGAATGATCAGGAAGGTCGTTCCCCGTTCAGCGCAAGACTCGACCTTGATCCTGCCACCATGGCTGGCGACGATCTCCGCTGCGATAAACAGCCCCAGCCCTAATCCAGCAGCCGAGCCCTTTTCTTCTGCTGCATAACTTGAATACCTCCCCTCAGGCTTGAACAGATAGGGCATCACATCCGCGGGAATCGGCTCTCCATAATTGTGCACGCTGAAGCGCGAAACATCGGCTTCGTTGAAGAGGGAAACCTGAATGGGTAGCGTCGAGTCACCGTGGCGCAGGGCATTACCAATCAAGTTGGAGAAAACCTGAGCCATGCGATCAGGATCAAACTGACCGGAGATGTGGACGGCTTCGTTCAAGACAATGGTCGCCTGAGGAAAACCCGCGCGCAATTCCTCGACGACTGAGCGACAGATAGGGTTCAACTCCACCTGCTGCAGGTGCACCGGGATGCCCGTTCCCAAATTACAGCGAGCCAGATCCAGAAGATCGTTCACCATGTTGTTGGCCCGACGTGCGCTGTTACACACCTGAGTGGCGAGCAGTTTCACCTTCTCACCAGGCTCCTCATGCCGCAGTATAAGATCACCCGCCATCATTACTGCTCCCAATGGAGACCGCAAATCATGGCCAAGCACAGCCAGCACCATTTTTCGGGTTGATTCCACAGCTGCGCCATAGGCCGCTATGGACTCCACCAAGGCCTGGTCTATCGCCTCGTTAAAGCGGATCATGTCCTGAACATGCTCTGCGTCCCGGAGGGTTTCCTTTGCCAGCCAGAGCGTCAGCACACTGGAGCGCAACGCTCGGTACTCAGAGACCATTTGATCCATCGAAAAGCCCGCAATCAAGCGCGTAATTGCATGGGTCTGAGCGGCCGTATCACTGTTCTGTTGAGGGCCTCTGCCTTGCGCCTTCTCGCTCTGCTGATGCGCAGTCTGGGCAGTGCGCATATCAGCGGCAACGGTGCGCAGAATCTTCTCGGAGTGATTCCTGAGACCGGCTGAATCCTGAGTAGGTAAGTCTGTCTCGACCGAACGTGCGAAATCCTCCCAAGCCTGGAGAATGCTCCCCATATCACTTTCAATGAACTCATACAGTCTCATTTCGACCCTCTTCCCATCCCTACCAGACGCCAAATCAGCCTAGCTCAATGAGTGAAGGGGGCAAAGAAACCGCTTGCGCGCCTTCCGTCTGCTTTTGGAAACGACTTGTTATAAGCCTCGTCTCAACGGGTAGAGCGGGGTCACAAGGTTACCGAGTGCTCAAATGCCGATGAAGACTTGTCTCGCTGACACCACTTCATGAACCAAGATCGAGCAGTGCCGGTCAATCTTTAACAGGAGATTGAAACGGGTGGGATACAGCGAATGGTTTCATTTAACCTGCAGAGGATGCTCATCGGCGAGTTCCCGCTGACCTTTCTATTGGAGGTTGCCCTTCGCGTTTCAGCGGCGTTTCTAGCCGTGTTCTTCTTTCTGAAATTCAGTGGTCGACGTGGTATCAGGCAACTGTCCCGATTCGAGCTCGTGGTTATCCTCACCTTGGGCTCAGCCGCGGGCGATGTGACCTTTTACGAAGATGTACCTCTTCTCCCGGTCGCATTGGTTTTTCTCACGCTTTTGCTGCTCTATCGCGCAACCGTCTACCTGATGAGGCGCAGCAGAACATGCGAGGCCTGGATCGATGGCTTACCCATCACGGTCGTAAAGGACGGCATGTACGAGATCCATTCGCTGCGGAGTTTGAACATCTCGTCCAACGAGCTCTTCATGGAACTGCGCCAACAAGGTGTAGAGCATCTCGGCCAGGTGCGCCTGGGCCTATTGGAGACCGATGGCGACCTCAGCTTGTATTTTTACAACCCCGAGGACACGCGTCCGGGCCTGTCAGTCCTGCCAGTTGAACACCGTCCAGAGTACCAGGCGCCGCCGAACGCGGGCTTACACTGTTGCGTAAGTTGCGGCTTCCCGACCTTCCTTGAACCTCAGAACCCGGCCGTGTGTGACCGCTGCGGTCATAACGTCTGGTCACCTGCATTGGATGGCTTACGCAACCGTTAGGCCACCTCCACCTAAGTGCGAGGGGCTTGGACAGGCATTTTGTGGACGCTGCCTCCAGCGAATTGGGTCAGCTGTCGGCCGCTAACCGCCCACACCCGTCCCCGAAAATTTTTCGACAGCGATAGGCTGCGCATTAAACTCCGGCCCATCTCCAGCCAACCGCCACTTCACATTCGCGACTCCGTAGCGCTCGGCCATGGGCCGGCTGACAATCTTGATGTTCTGCTGACAAAATCTTGGAATGATGCCCACCCCTGCGTCGCAGCTTGCCCAATGCCACGCAACGGCGTTGTCCAGTTTTTCCAAACGGATAATGAACGTTCGGCTTTCGCCATGGAGCGTGTAGTCGATTACGTACAGTTGCTGTCCAGCCACGTGAGTCTCTCCTTTTTACTCATGCGTCTGTGAGGGCAGATGGAAAAGAAAATTCAATTGAAAAGCCAGGCGGCAAAATACGACGTGAAAAAGACAAGTACGCCTGTGAAGGCTCAAATTCCTACCCATTGGTCAGCCGTTCGGAACAGGCCTGATCTATCCAACCTCCATCGCTATACCAGTAAATGGAGGTTTTGCTCATGATTGATCCCACAACAGGCATGAAAGCCGGTGAGCGTTACGCGGTAGAGAATGTCGAACGCGCTCACCAGTTTCCAGGCTTCTTCCTTGACGGAAAATACTTCCTCGGCCCCGAGCTACTCACTGCCGTTGGCTGGCTGGAGGGCAAGCGCTTCATGTACGACAACCTTGATGCTACAGGCGAACCAATTTTCCCGGGTCGGGCGGCAGGCGACATCGAAGACCTGACGCTGACCTTGGTGGATGGCACGGCATTAACGCAGGCGCCACTGAAGCGTCATCTTTTGAACTTTGCGCCTGACACTGGCCTCCCCTTTCATGTCTATCGAAAACGGAGATTCAACGATGAATGCGCAATTGAGCGGCAAGCGTGTGGCCTTCCTGGTCACCGATGGCTTTGAACAGATCGAACTGACTGGCCCGCGTGAAGCCTTGGAAAAAAATGGCGCCGTGGTCGACATCCTGAGTGACAAGGAAGGGACGGTACGCGGCTGGAACCACGACAAGCCCGCCGACGAATTTGCCGTGGATGCGACGTTCGACAGTGCCCACCTGGATCTCTATGACGCCATTGTGCTGCCGGGCGGCGTGCAGAATTCTGACACCATCCGACTGATACCCGGCGCTCAGAAGCTGGTGAAAAGCCATAACTCGGCAAGCAAGCCATTGGCGGTCATCTGCCACGGTGGCTGGCTGCTGGTGTCCACCGGCCTGGCCCAGGGCAAACGGATGACCAGCTACAAGACGCTGCAGGACGATATTCGCAACGCGGGCGGTAACTGGGTTGATGAAGAAGTCGTGGTGGATGGCAACCTGATCACCAGCCGCAAACCGGACGATATTCCCGCCTTCAATGAGCAACTGATCAAGGCGCTGGCTGGCTGACCCTTAGCTCTGCACAACGGCCCCCTTTTCCAGGGGGCCATACTTTTGCCGAGTGAGGCCCTATCAGGCCAATTGGATGTACACGGAATAGATCCCCAACAGCAACCAGAACACCAGAAAAATCCACGGTGTGCGTAGCGAAAACAGCAGCGACTTTCGATGCCCTGCTCGGGAAGTCTCCGCTTCGCAGAACAGCGGCGATTCGTCGTAAGCCAACCCCATCTGTAGCAAGTTGCTTTGCTTTAGCTGCCAGTGATCGATGATGTTGTACGCCGCCCGGATCCCAGGCCAAGCATTGAGCGAGCTCAGCACACCCAGCAAGGCGAGGAACGCTGGCACGATCAGCGTGAACATCTCTCCCCATCCTTGAATGATTCGAGGCACTTGTTCCTCCTGCAATACGGCTCCCGGCGAGAAGAGCGCGAGGAGGTCAGCTCAGTAGAACAAACGATGCAACCTGAAATTCAATTCGCATTCGAGTAGGGCACCGCTCGTCGTGCCGGGTGCATATTCAATCCAACGCACAGGCATCCGATGCTTCGAAACGGTAAGAACGTTCTCAACTGCAGGAGCTTCTACCATGCGCGATTTCCCTACTCCGCCCTTTCCGCCCCAGCCGCAAAGCGTTCCCGGTTCACAACGCAAGATGGAGCCTTACCCAGACTGTGGTGAGCAGTCGTATACCGGCCACAATCGCCTGGAAGGCAAGATTGCACTGATCACCGGTGCTGACAGTGGCATTGGGCGGGCGGTCGCCATCGCCTATGCCCGCGAGGGTGCTGACGTCGCCATCGCCTACCTCAATGAGCATGAAGACGCGCAGGAAACTGCGCGCTGGGTCGAAGCTGCAGGCCGACAATGCCTCCTGCTGCCTGGCGACCTGGCGCAGAAAGAGCACTGCCACGACATCGTGGAAAAGACCGTCGAACAGTTCGGGCGCATCGATATCCTGGTCAACAACGCAGCCTTCCAGATGGCCCATGAGACCCTGGAAGAAATTGACGATGATGAATGGGTGAAAACCTTTGACACCAACATCACGGCCATCTTCAGGATCTGCAAGGCAGCCCTGCCTTCCATGCCAAAGGGCAGCTCGATCATCAACACGAGCTCGGTCAATTCCGATGATCCATCGCCAAGCTTACTGGCCTATGCAACGACCAAGGGTGCCATTGCCAACTTCACGGCGGGTTTGGCTCAGCTACTAGGGAAGAAGGGAATACGGGTCAACAGCGTTGCGCCTGGCCCCATCTGGACGCCTTTGATCCCGGCTACCATGCCCGACGAGGCCGTCAAGAACTTTGGCTCCAGTTATCCCATGGGACGTCCAGGGCAGCCAGTGGAGGTCGCCCCGATCTATGTGCTGCTTGGCTCTGATGAGGCCAGTTACATCAGCGGTTCACGCTACGCTGTCACCGGCGGAAAACCGATCCTTTGACGAAAAAGAGGCTCGCCCAAAAGGCGAGCCTCAGTCCAGGTTCTAGAAACGGAAATCAGGGTTTTCGCTGCCCGTGCTCACGTGCTGTTTTCTGCGCCGTAGAGTCATGAGATGTACCGGACGAACCATCCGGACGATGAGCATCGTTATCGCGCTCCTCTTCGCCATCAGACTTCGATTGTGAACCTGGCTTCTTCTGTTGGACTTCTTTCGTCATGCTGCTCTCCTACCCTTTACTGTGTTCCGGTGAGGTCGGCCCGGTGCCGCGCTTGATGCCACGAGGCCCGGCCACGCGCCTGAGGGCCAGTGATACCGCCGATTAGAGCATCAATATCCCCTGACCTCGAACATGATGGTAGTCCGCGCCGGCTATGGCCTTGAGAAAGCCGCGGTCGGCGAGCCGTCGCAGGTCTCGCCATTCGCGCCAGTCAATGAGCCCCAAGCGGTCCATCTCGTCGACCTGGCGAAGCAAGTCTTCGTGGTGGGTACTCGGGCAATCGCGCCTGCGCTCGACATCGTCATACAGCGCAAACCAACGGTTCACAGCAGCCAGACGACGCTGCTCCTGGGTGATCTGCTGGGTAGTCGCGTTCATGCTGCCTGCCCTCGCCCGGCTTGACTGTCGAGGCCGAGTGCGTGGCAAGGTTCACTCGCAACAGGTTAACGGCAGGACAGCCTTCAGCCGCTGCGCAACGTACATCGTCTGCATTGAACCCTTGCGCTTATAGCCCACTCCACCCAGAGCAACCGTGATTTTTCCCAGCCCTGAAGAGGTGTCCCATGAACGCAATCGAACTGCTGATCCAGGACCATCACTTGGTGAAGAAACTGCTCGAGGAGCTGTCCTCGACCACCGAGCGCGCCGTGAAGAAACGCGCCGAACTGCTCGAACGTATCAAGCAGGAGGTGAGCATCCATACGGCTCTGGAGGAAGAGATCCTGTACCCTGCGATCAAGCAGGCCGGCGGCAAGGAAGAAGCGAAAATGTATTACGAGGCCAAGGAGGAACACCGCACGGTCGACTCGCTGGTCATTCCCGACCTGCTGCACACCGAGACCGGCACCGTTGAGTTCGCCGGTAGGGTCAAGGTGATGAAAGAGTTGCTGGAGCACCATATCGAGGAAGAAGAAAGCGAGCTGTTCCCCACCGCTCGGAAGCTGCTGGGCAAGCAGCAACTTGAAGACATGGGCCAGGCCATGGAAGCTCAAAAGAAACTGCTCAAGGGCGAACAGCGCGCCGCCTGATTGCCTTACCGCCAACGCGCCCAACCGGGCGCGCTGGCCCGCATTTACTGGGTGGGCTACTCGGTGTTGATCATCGGCGGCACCGGCGCGAGCGGGAACGCCCTCCGCTGCTCGCGGCGCCGGGCGAAAGGCCTTGCCGCCAGTGGTTCCAGGCGCTGTGGTTGGCCGATTTCCAACGCGCGTTGAATCGCCACTATCACCCGTACATCACGCCAACCCTCCTCGCCATCAGGCTCCGGCGCCTCGTTGCGCAGTATGCAATCGGAAAAGTAAGCCGTTTCTCCGGCGAACTGATCGACGACCGGGTTCACGTGGACGCGGGTTTCGCCGTCAATGGTCGCCCGGTAACTGATCGTCACTCCTTCCCCGTAACCGAAGCAGGGAGAGGCTTCGATCTCGCCCTTGCTCCCCAGCAACTGGAAGCGCTCGGTATCCGGCAGGGTGTAGCTGACAGTGAACTGTGCCAGGCGCTCATCGGGGAAGCGCAGGCTGACAGTCACCGTGTCCCAGGTATCAATGCTGCTGCCCGGCGAGTGCACGCCCACTGCCGCCACCTCGATGGGCTCGGCATTGAACAGCTGGCGAACCATGTTCAGTGGGTACGGCCCCATGTCTGCCACAGGACCAGCGCCGAAGCCATTCTGCGCCCGGTGGTTGCCGGGCTTGACCCGCTGGGTGAAGGTCGAGGTGAATAGCTGCGGCTCACCGAAATTGCCGGCATGCACCCGCCCGATCATGTCCAGGGTGCCGGGTTCGGAGTGGAGGCGGTAGGCGATCATCAGCCTGGCGCCTGTGCGCCGGGAAGCCTCGATCATGGCCAGGCAGTCGGCTTCGTTGGTGGCCATGGGTTTTTCCAACAGCACATGGATGCCCGCCTCCAGCGCCGGGATCACGAACTCGCGGTGGCGAAAGTTCGGCGTGGCAACGTACACCGCATCCACCTCGCCCGAGCCGAGCAACGTCGCATAATCTTCATAAGCATAGGCCTTGAGCCCGTACCGATCGGCCAGTGCCATTGCCTTCTGCGGGTCGCCGGTGACCAGCGCGGTCATGACCGAGTTGTCGGTCTGGCCGACACCGGGCATGAACGCGCCCTGGGAAATCGAGCCGCCGGCCACTACGCCATAGCGGATCTTACCTGCTGCATTGGGCATAAAACCCCTCCTTGAGGTGACGATGATTGATCATGTCAGTTACCAGAGTGGGCAGGTCGTACGGCCATGAGGTTCCATAAATCTGGCCACCGTGGGTGTTGGCCAAGCGTTGTGAACCTGCGTGCGCGCTCGCCAGTCCCACATCGAAACGCAATCAGTTTGGGTATCGTTTGATGAATGGCTGGATCGACTTTCTCGAATGGCCCGCCATGGTCCTGACCGTATTGGCCGCCTGGTGCATTGGTTCAAGGCGCCCGGGCAGACGCAAGCTGGGCTTCTGCTGCTTCATCGCCAGCAATGTGCTGTGGGGGGTGTGGGGATGGCAGGCACAGGCCTGGGCGCTGATCATCCTGCAGGTCTGCCTGTGCGTCATGAACCTGCGGGGCTGGAAGAAAAATACCGTGATGGAGCCGGGATGAATGGGTCGTGCTTATGTGCGCCGCAAAGTGTGGCGTCGAGGCCGTTCGTTCCACCCGTCAGCGCCATCGCACAGGTCGCCACGCGGGCAGGACAAAGAAATGGTGAATATCCCAACGGAGATACACCATGAAGATCATCAAACCCCACTCGTTATTGTTGGCACTGTGTCTTGGCGCGAGTGCGCCGCTTGTGCTGGCGGCCACTGACATGAACGACCAACGCGCTCCAGGCACGCAAATGCAAGACAACGGCCACATGAACGGCAATGGCGGACCCACAGGCTCAGGCACGCCTGGAGATGGCATGGGTACCGGCTCTGGCGGCACCGGTAGCAATGGCACTGATAACACCGGCGGTGATGGCACCACCAACGGCTCAGGGACCGGGGCCGGAAGCGGCAAGGGTACCGGGACGAATTCAGGGAGTGGCACCGGCGGTTCGAGCGGCTCCGGCGCGGGTGGGTCCGGTGGAGGCGGTTCCGGAGGTTGAGGGCTGAGTGCCCCCATTCTGCCGGAGTGAGTGCCATGGGCGCAGCACGGCCATGGCGCTACACTGAAGTCCAGGATGCACCACCTCGCCAGCTGTCAGAAATCGCCATTCTCGATCGCGCATCCTGCTGGGGGTATCGCGGGTATTTTGGGGGGTACATTTATGATTTTTTCGAACCTTGAATGCCGCCCTAGAGCCTTGTCCTAATGTTATTTGGCTGCCTACCAAAATCTTGCCTCGCCTTCAGATAAAGAAACAACTCTAAGGCCCCTCCTGACCTCGCTGTAGTACTTTCCTTGCTTACTTAAAGGAAACAGCTACTGTCCTGGAGGATACGCGATGGTCATCGACCGCCGAACACTGCTGCAGCTAGGTGCCTGTGCAGGCGCCAGCCTGGCATTTCCAAGCCTTGCTTCTTCACCACCAGCCGGACAGGCAAAACCCCTGCTGATACGTGACGCCACCGTGGTCACGATGGACTCTGTACTGGGGGATATGGCGCGAGCCGATGTGTTTATTGACCAGGGCACCATCCGCGCGATCGGCCAACAGTTGCCAATCAACGGCGCACAGGTGCTCGACGCCAGAGGGATGATCCTGATCCCCGGCCTCATCGACAGCCATTGGCACTTGTGGAACAGCCTGCTTCGCAACAGTGCACCGGTGCCGGGCGGTCCACCCTTCTTCACCTCGCAGCAAGCCACAAGCAAACGCTTCACGCCTGCGCTGAACGAACTCAGCGTGCGCCTAGGGCTGGCCGAGGCGGTGCATGCCGGCATAACCACGGTCAACAGTTGGTCGCACAACCTGCGCAGTCCGGAATACGCCCAGGCCGAACTGCACGCACTGGTCGCCAGCGGCCTGCGCGCACGGCTCTGGTATGGGTATGCCCAGGATCTGGCGGCCACTGCACCCATGGACTTCAAGGATATCCAGCGGGTGCAAACGCAGTTGCAGGGTACCGACTACGCGCGCATCGACCTCGGCCTGGCCATTCGCGGCCCCGAACGCACCGATGCGGCTATCTGGGAGCAGGAGTTCGCTTTCGCCAAGACGCAGTCGCTGCAAGTCTCTACGCACATCGCAGTAACCCGACAGATGCAGGAGAAAAAGGCCATCCAGCAACTGGCCAATCGCGGCTTGCTCAGCCCAGCAGTGCAACTGGTGCATGCCACCCATGCCGACCAGCAAGACATGGCGAGCATTGCCCAGTCCGGCGCCTCGGTGTGCATTACGCCGCTGACGGAAATGCGCGTGGGTTACGGCTTGCCGCCGGTGGCCGCGCTGCAACGAGCCAAACTACCAGTCACACTGGGCATCGACACCCTGGTGCTGGGGGGCAATGCCAACCCGTTCATGCTCATGCAGACCTGCCTGAACTTGGCCATCGGTACCTCGGGAGAAGAGCAGTTGATGACGGCTCGCGACGCACTGCACTGGGCCACCCAAGGGGCAGCAGATGCCATGGGCATCGGCCAGCAAACGGGGTCGATCACCGTTGGCAAGCGCGCCGACCTCGCGCTTGTCGACAGCCGCAGGCTGGGGATGTTTCCGGTGAACGACCCATTGGCATGCATCGTCCAGTCGGCAAGCCCTGCCGATGTCGACACCGTCATCGCCGACGGACGCATCGTCAAGCGCGCAGGCCAGTTGATTGGCGTGGATCTGGCCAGCCTGCGCGCCCAGGCCACGGCCGGGGCCCAGCAGTTGTTGCACAGGTGATGGCTATCAGAATGTCGCCTGTACCTTCAACCCACCGACCCAGGCATCGTCCACCTGCTTCACCCCGCCGGGGTGCCGGACGAATTGCAGGTTCGGCCGCACCGTCAGCCAGTCAGCCAGGTGAATACCGTAGTTGAGCTCGGCGTTGTACTCGGTCTGCTGTACCGGCAGATAAGCCGGGTCATCGTAATCCTCGATAGCATTGGCTAAATTGGTCAGCGCCGCATGCTTCCGGTACGCAGGGTTCACATGCACTTCAGACACTGCCAACCCAATATCATCTTTCGGCCGTGCCACGAACAACCCCTTGTACACCGCGCCGACCGACACATAGTGGTCGACCTTGCTGGTCTTCTTGTCATGCACCGTGGCCATGGCGAACAGGCTCAATCCGCGTGACGCATCGCTTGCCTGGCGAGTGACCTGCTGCATTGCTCCCAGCCACAGCCCGTGCTTGCTTGAAGCACTGCGATAAGCCGCGCCGCTGAGCACGGCCGGCTGACCGTTGCTGTCCTTGAGTACATCCTTGGCATCGGAAGTGCTGTAGTAATAGCCGGCGCGGTACTCACCCGGCAGGCCGCCGATACGCGGCTGCCATACCAGCTCGACCGGCAGGACCGCGCCTTCGGTGCCGCTGCCACTGAGCTTGAAGCCGTTGTCGTTCTGGGTGTTGGACGGGTTCTGTTCGTATGCACCGATTTGCGCGAACAGCTCGGGGGTAAGCTGGTACTTGACCCGCAGCGCCCATTGGGTGATCGGCCAGTTGTACCAGATGCCACCCCAGTTGCCGACCTGCGAGCCGCAGAAGGTCAGGTTCTGGAAGTTGCAGTCGAAGCTGTTGAAGTCCTCGCCTTCGCCGAAGCGGCCGGCCTTGATGTCCAGGCGCCGGTCGAAGAACGCCTGCTGGTAGTACAGCTGGGTCATGCGCCAGTGCGAGCCGCGCCCCCAGACTTCCTGGGACGAGCTCAGGGTACCGACACGCGGGTCACCGACGCGGTCGTTGGAGATGTTGTCGCCATTGCGGTCAGCCACGGTCAGTTGAAAGCGGGCGTCGTGCCAGCCGAGCAGCTTCTGCAGGTCGAAGCGGGCGCCGAGCGAGTACTGGTCGCTGTAGCTGGCGCTGCGGTCGTTGTTGTAGCCACCGCCGAGGTTGGCGCCGATTTCGCCGACGTAGGCGAATTCAAAGTCGATGCCTTGTTGGGCCAAGGTGCTGCGGGTGCCGTTCCAGTCGCCCAGGGCCCAAGGGGAATCGCTGGCGAAAGGATCGGCTGCGTGGGCCGTTTGAGCGCAGGCCATGGCGACCAACAGGGCGCGGTATTTGAATGCAAACATGATGTTCTCTTTGTTATTGGTGTGCTGCCTGTTCCGGCCCTTTCGCGGGGCAAGCCCGCTCCTACAGGGATTGTGCATACCTTGTAGGAGCGGGCTTGCCCCGCGAAGAGGCCGGGACAGGTTGACTACTGAACGCTTGCGCGCATCTGCTGCGGCAAGTCGAGCTGCTTGCGCATCTTCGCCACCTCCTCCGCCGTCACTGCCGGCGCACTGTTGCCCCAGCTGTTGCGCGCAAAGGTGAGAATGTCGGCAATCTCGGCGTCGCTGAGCTTCCAGTCGAACGCTGGCATCCCCGCCCCGGTGACGTAGGTATGGGTATGCACCGCCCGCGCTCCGCCCAGCACCACGCTGGTCAACGTGTCGGTGTTGTCCGCAAGGATCGCCTTGTTGCCGGCAAAGCCGGTGATCATGTGGCTCACGCCCTCGCCCGCCGTGCCGTGGCAGGCGGAACAGTGCACCTCGTAACCCTGGCCGCCACGCTGCATACGGGCATCGCTACCGGCCAGCGCGGCCGGTGCTAGCTGCGGGTTGCCAGGCAACGACTTGAGGTACACCGCAATGGCGCGCAGGTCTTGGTCGGTCAGGTGCTGAGTGGAGTTTTCGATTGCTTCGGCCATCGGCCCGCTGGCCACGGCAACGCCATCGCTGCCGGTCTTCAGGTAGTCGACGATCTGCTCGACACTGCTGTCGCCCAGGCCCTGGTGCGGGTCGTTGGTGATGTTCGGCGCGAACCAGGTGCCGACGAGGCCACCTTGCAGCGCCTGGGCTGCGATAGGCCCGCCCAGGGCATTGCGTGGGCTGTGGCAGGCGGCGCAGTGGCCGGCGCCATCGACCAAGTAGCGGCCACGGTTCCACTCGGGGCTTTGCGCCGGGTCTGGGGCATATGACTTGTTGTCGAAGAACATCCAGTTCCAGCCCGCCATCAACAAGCGCTGGTTGAACGGGAAGTTCATGCCGGCCAGTTCGTCGACCTTGTGCGCCTTCGGCTCGAGTGTGCTTAAGAACGCCCACAATGCGCGCAGGTCATCGTCGCTCATGCGCGTGTAGTCGGTGTACGGCATGGCCGGGAACAACAGGCCATGGCGGCCCTGCCCTTGGCGCACGGCATTGAAGAAGTCGCGCTGGGTGTAGTTGCCGATGCCGGTTTCACGGTCGGGGGTGATGTTCGACGACTGGATGTCACCGAACGGCGTGCCGATCACGTAGCCACCGGCAAAGTCGCCGCTTTTGGCCGTGTGGCAGGCCGCGCAGTCGGCGCCGCGCATCACGTACTCGCCCTGCTTGATCAGTGCCGCGTCGGTGGACTTGAAGTCGCTCAGGCGCAGGCTGTCATCGGCCACCTGCGAGCGCGCGGTGGAGTTGGCCTGGATCACCAGGCCGAGCATCACGGCGCCGGCCAGGGCCGCCACGCCGCCGCCGATCAGGGCGGTTTTCTTGTTGATCATGGCAGGCCTCACACAAGGGATCCGGGGTTGTGCTGGTACTTCTCATGGATCGCCCGCGCCGTACGGATGGCCAGGGCGCCCACGGTGCTGGTGGGGTTGTAGCCGGCGTTGGTGGGGAACGCCGAAGCGCCGACCACGAACACGTTGTGCGCGTCCCAGCTCTGCAAGTAGGTGTTGACCGCACTGGTACGCGGGTCTTCGCCCATGACCATGCCGCCTTGTGTGTGGTTGGAGTTCTCGTCGTACGGGCTCCACGCCTTGGCGGCCGAGTTGAAGGTGTGCACGTGCTTGGCGCCCATCTTCTTGCCGATGTCGAAGGCGCGCTGCTCGATGAAACGGGCCATGTTGCGGTCGTTCTGGTTCCAGTCGAAGGTCATGCGCAGCAGCGGCGTGCCCCAGCGGTCCTTGTAGTTGGGGTCCAGCGACAAGTAGGCATCGCGGGCCGGCATCGAGGTGCCCTGGCCGAAGATGATCCCGTAGTTCTGGTAGTTGTCCTTGTAGGTCTGCTTGAAACCCTTGCCCCAGCGCGGGCTGCCCGGCGGCAGAAGCCCTGCGCGACCGATCGGCATGCCCTCGCGGGACACGGTGAGCAAACCGGCACCGCCGATGAAGTCAAGCTGGCTGTGGTCGAAGTTGTCGCCGTTGTAATCGTCCACCTGGATGCCCAGGCCGCCGGCACCAATGAACGGGTTGAGGGTCTCGTCCTCGAACCACACGTGGGCGCCTGCGCAAGTCTGGTAGTTGTAGGCGCGGCCGATGGTGCCGGTTTGGCTCACCGGATCGTACTGTTTGCCTATGTCGCTGAGCAGCATCAGACGCGCGTTGTCGTAGGTGAACGAGCACAGCGCGACGATATCGGCAGGCTGAATGACCTCGCGGCCCTGCTCGTCGAAGTAGCTGACGCCGGTGGCGGTCTTGCCGTCTTCGGCCTTGTGGATCTTGGTCACGTAACCCTGGGTGATCAGGGTGAAGTTCTTGCGCCGCATCAACGCCGGGATCACGCAGGCCTGGGGCGAAGACTTGGAGTAGTTGCCGCAGCCATGGAACATGCAGTAGCCGCAGTAGGTGCACGGCGCCATGCTCACGCCCAGTGGGTTGACGTAGGCCGCGCCAACGTGGGCCACCGGGATGTAGAACGGGTGCAGGCCCATCTGCGCGGTGCTGTCGCGGTACATCTGCATCAGGCGCGAGTCTTTCAGCGCAGGCGTCGGGAATTCGCGGCTGCGCGGGCCTTCGAACGGGTTGCCACCGGGGCGGATTTCACCGTTGAGGTTGCCGGCAATGCCGGAGATGCCGGCGATGCGTTCGAAGCGATCGTAGAACGGCTCGAGGTCGGCGTAGGTGATGCCCCAGTCCTGTACCTGTTCCAGGCCCTTGAGCTTGCTGGCGCCGTAGCGCTCCAGGGTGGCCGAGCGCACACGGAAGTCCCACTCTGAGAAACGCCAGGCCATGCCGGCCCAATGGAAGCCCGCGCCGCCCACCGACTTGCCCATCTGGAAGGCTTTCAGCTCGCGGGTCGGCACCGCGGTCTGGCCGGAGTGGTTGCGGAACGTCAGGGTGTAGTCGCCCGGCTGCAGCAGCAGCTCGCGGCGGATGGTCCAGCGCAGCTCGTCCGGGTCGACGGCCGGCGGGGTGTCGGTGGAGGTGTCGAGCCACGGGCCGCGGTCGATCGCCACCACTTCCAGCCCGGCGCGGGTCAGTTCTTCGGCCATCAGCGAGCCAGCCCAACCCAGGCCGACGATGACTACGTCAGCTTTTTTGCGTGTAATTGCCATGTTGGTTTCCTCTGGCCTCAGCTCACCGGGATCAGGCTGATGGGCGTCAGGCCCAGGTCCTGCCCGCGACGGTCGATGTACTGGCGGTAGTCGTAGCGAGCGCCGGGGAAGCCCACCAGCTTCCAGCCGACCATGCCGCGGTTGCCGCCGTAGAGCGGGTCGGCGAAGTAACCTTCGCGCACGCTGAGCAGCAGGAATTCGAACAGGCGGCTGCCGCTGCCGGCGCCTTCCCAGTCCAGGCGGCCTTCGTCCAGCTGGCGCAGGATCGCGTCCATCTGCTCGCCGTCGAGCTCAGCGAAGGCGCGGCCGTGCAGCTGGCGGGCGTGCTGGTCGATGAACGCCAGGCCGGCCAGGGTGTAGTCGCGACGGGTGCGCAGGCTGATGGTCAGGCCCATCAGAGCGGACTCGTCGGCCTGTAATGGGCGCTCCAGGTACAGGTCCTTGGACTCGCCGTAAGGGCCGTTCATCTGCGCGTCGAGGTAGTCGACGCAGCCGGCCTCGCTGGCCGAGGCACCCAGCTCGTCATGGGGAATCAGGCGGTCGAAAACGGCGGTCAGGGTGGCGCGGGCCTGGCCCTTGAACACATTGCCCTGGCCGCCGCTCATTATCGGCGATGGCAGCATTTCGCGGTTCAGGCCGGTTTCCGGCGGCACCGACTTGAGTTCCACTGCGCCGACCTTGGCCAGGCCTGCGGCGGCGAATAACGCACCCATTGAACGCAAGGCGTCCCTACGTTTCATGGAGTTCTCCTTATCGACAATCACGGGGAGCCGTGCGGTAGGTCGCGGAATTTCGGGCGCGCAAAGGCACACGGCGAGCACGGACGGGCTCGTCGGGGGCGATGGGGATCTGGGCGGGTGAACGAAAAACGCGGTGTACTGGGGAGTGAACCTGGCAACCTGCCGGTCACGGCGGGTGCCAGTCTATGGCGCGACATAACGCCGCGCCATCGAAGCATTGACGTGTTTACGTCAAAATCGCATCAACACGTGGCAGGCGGGAGGGTTTCGTCGATCACCATGCGCAGCTGCGGCCACACCTGTGGCGGTGCGTCCAGGTCACCGTTGGCATACAGCAATTGCTGGATGGCAGCTTCGGCCTGGCCTTCAGGGTCCTGATCGAGCACCAGCGACAACAGCCCTTCGCGGAGCATGTCGGCATGCTGTGCAGTCGCCTCATGGCTGATCCAGACCAGCCGCCCGGCATGCCTGGACAACGCCTGGTGCACGCCCGTGGAGCCGCTCCCAGTGGTGTACAGCCCAACCACCCCAGCGTCCTGAGCCAGGTACTCGCTGATCTTCGCGGCATTGAGCTGGTTGTCGTCGAAGCATTCCACCGGGCCGAGCACCTCGACCTGAGGCGCCCGCTCGGCCATGACCTCGAGAAAGCCCTGTACGCGTTGCTGATGGGCGCGATAGAGCAAGGAGTTGGTTACCAGCAAGACACGGCTCTGGGTCGGCGCAACCCATTGGCTCATCAACCGGCCGGCAGCGCGGCCGGCGACATGGTTGTCGATGCCCGCGTAGATCGCCCCTTCCAGCCCGGGCAGGCTGCTGGTCACCAGTATCACCGGCACGCCGGCAGCGACCTGCGCACTGAGGGCTTCACGCACCTGTGGGGTGTCTTGGGCAACCACGATCAACCCCTGGCGCGGCACCCTGGGCTGGTTGATGAGGTCCAGCAGTTGCTGCGGGTCACGCTCCTGCCAGACATGGCGCTGCAGCACCAACCGTGAGCGGTGCATCTGCGCCTGTTTGACGAAGGCCGCTGCGAGGCGCCGGTAATGATCGGTGGCGCTGTCTACCAGCAGCAAGTCGAAGCGCAGCAAGCCATGCAGCGCAGACGGCAGCAGGCGTTTGAGCCCCAGCGCCTGGGCTGCCTGCAGCACTTTGCGACGCTTGCTGTCGGAAACGCTGCCGCGCTCGTTCAGCACACGATCGACGGTACTCAGGCTGACGCCGGCCAGTTGGGCGACATCAGCCATGCCTTGGCGACGGTCAATCTTGTCCACCTAGAAACATCCAGTAACCAAAGACGCGGAGTCTGCCATGCCAGCGCAGCTTTCGCCTACTCCGCGTACTTCTCCTACCCAGTGTGGCGAGCACCCGTTTCATTGAACGCCAACCACCTCAATTGGCGCGGCATCCAGCCCCGACGCAACAGCCAGCCATCGAGCGAGAACTTGCCGGCCCCGGTCACCATGACGCCGGCAAACACCACCATGAGCAGCATCACGTACTCCCAGCCGCCCCCGCCCGCCGAGGCCCAGGCATACCCTCGGCTCCACTCCCCGCCGAAACCGACCGTGGCCACGAGGAAGTACACCAGGCTCACCAATGCCCCCAGCCGTGCGAACAATCCCAGCCCGACGCTGACGGCACTGGCAAACTCGATCAGCCCACCCAGCACCACGAAGTACGCCGCGACCTCGCCCAGGCCAAAACCCTGGAAGCCCGTCTCCAACCGATGGAACCAGCCCAGCCCGGCGAAGATCTTCTCGGAACTGTGGCACAGCTCGTTCAGGCCGAAGTACATGCGCACGATCGTCGCCTGCCACAACAGCAGCCCCAGCCAGGCCCCTGGCTTGTTGCGATCACGGCGCAGGTCGCTGAGCACGCAGTCGGCGAACTGCAGCAGCAACGGCACGGCGGCGATGCTCGCGACCCAGACCATGACAAGTGCATCGTTCATCGCCGCCACGCGCCAGGCGATCAGGAACGGCAGCAACGACATCAGAAAGCCCGGGGCGAATGTTCTGGGGGTGATCAACGCCGCACTGAACAAGGCGACGCACATCCACAGCGTACTCGACCAGGCCGCGAAATCCGGCAACGAGTGGTTGCCCCAGCCGCAATAGAGAGCGGCCACCAGGGTCGCCGCCAGCCCCGCCACGCTGAGCGTGTTGGGCATGCGCGACGGTTTGAGCAAACCGTAGTCGTTGGCATAGGCGCCCTCGACCACATCAAGGGACCGTACAGGACTGTTCATCACGAACCTCACTCAGGGGTGGCTGGCAGAGTCTTCTCGAAGGCACGCGCAAGCTCGGTGGCCATGCGCTGCTCCTGGTCATCGCTGGCACCGCCAGCCACGCCCAAGGCACCGACAGCCTGGCCCTGCTGGCGGATCACCACCCCGGCGACGGCGGGCAGGATCCCGGGGATGCTGCCCAGTTGCAGGTTTTTCTGCCGCGCCAGGTCGTAGAACACCACGGTGTCGACGTCGTTGATCGCCGCCGAGTTGGCCTTCTTGATCGCCGCCTCGATGCAGCCCGGAGCGGCGCCATCCATACGTTTGAAGGCCAACAGGTAACCATTGGCGTCGGTCACCGCGATGCACGGGTGAGTGCCTTCGGTGCGGGCCTTGGCCACGGCGGTATCGAGCAGCGCTGCCGCGCCGC
This sequence comes from Pseudomonas sp. S37, assembly GCF_016658545.1. Lineage (GTDB taxonomy): Bacteria > Pseudomonadota > Gammaproteobacteria > Pseudomonadales > Pseudomonadaceae > Aquipseudomonas. The sequence goes on from NZ_JACVZC010000003.1 coordinate 38,251, forward strand.
CCAGAGACAGCTGGGTGGTGCCACGCAAGGCGGTGCCTTCACTGGCCTGGGCCCATGGCACGGCAAGCAGGGTGAGGCCAGCCAGTAGCAGGCGCCGGAAATGAACGTTCATCTGCAATTCCTTTTCAATCGATCCAGGTTGGCCCTCCACGCACAGGCGCAGAGGGCCACGGCCATCAGTGGAAGGTCGCTGCCACGTCTTCGGCGAGTTTCTGCTCGGTCAGGTCGGTGGCGCCGCTGACGCCAACGCTGCCGACCACATTGCCGCCGTGCTTGACCACCACCCCGCCCACCGCCGGCAGGATGCCGGGAATGGTGCCGATGGCCAGGTTCTCCTTGCGCGCCAGGTCGTAGAAGGTGATGGTGTTGATGGCAAAGCGCGCGGCCGAAGTGGCCTTGGCGATCGAGGCCTCGACACAACCGGCATAGGCACCCTGCATGCGGGTGAAGGCCAGCAGGTGGCCGTCGGCATCGGTGACCGCGATGCAGATCTTCATGGCGCGGCTGGCGGCCAGTTCGGTGGCTTGCTGCGCCAGCTGCTGGGCAGCGGCGGTGGACAGGTTTTCCTGGGCCACCACCGTGGCTGCCGGGCTGGCCGCCTGGGCGGAGGTCGCCATGGCGAAGGCAAGGGACAAGGCGGCGATGGTCATTGTTGTTTTCATCGGTACATCTCCTGGGGTGGTGCCCTGAGCGTGATTGCGCAGGGCTGGCTGAATGCGGGCGCAAGGGCGCCCTGCTCGCGAGCCGCTCAGGGCTCGCAAGTGCATCAAAGGGTTCGAAGGGATAAGTGGGTCAGCGGGCGACAGTGGCCAGCGGCTTGCCGACCACGGCCGGGACTTTCTCGCGCCCGCCCAGGGCTGCCGGCAGCTGCACCTTGTAGATCATGAATGGCCGCACGATCGCGTCCTGGCCGCCAGGGCCGCGGTTGGAGGCCATGCGCGCACTCTGCGGCACCGGGATGTACAGCTCGCGCTGATCGGAAATGATCATCGCATCCGGATTCCACAGCCGCGGGTCCTCGGCCACCACGCGCAGCGTGCCGTCCGGCGCGTACACCGAGACCCGCGGCCGGTCATACTCGCCCAGGTAGACGTTGCCGGCGCTGTCCATCGCGGTGCCGGTCAGCGGGCTGGTGTCATGCACGAACTCGACCTGCTTGCCCAGCTCCGCCTCGCTGATCCGCGTGTCGCGCAACGCTGCGGTCGGCACCCGCCACAACGGCCCGCTCAGCGGCTGGTAGTACAGCCATTGGCCGTCGGGGCTGATCTCGATCGGGTCGGAATGCACCTGGTGATCGCTGCCGTCAGCCAGCAGTAGCGGCTGACCGTTTTCACCGATCGGCCGCCGCTCGGGCGCCATCTGCGTCGACGGATGCCCGGCCAGGCGCCGCACGGCTTCACCGGTTTTCAGGTTGATTACGATGATCGCGCCCAGGCCCGAGTCGGTCACATAGGCATGCTCGCTGTCCAGGCGCAGGTCGTTGAGGTTGGCGCCGGCCGGCAGCACGCTGGCGGGCAGGCTGATGCTGCGCAGCAGCTTGCCGTCGCGGGTGTCGAACTGCAGGATCTTCTGCCCGGGGTTGATGCCCTTGGGCCCGGCATCCTCGCCCTGGTCGATGGCCCACAGGGTGTCGTCGTCGAAGATATGGATGGTGTTGATCTTCACCAGCGCCGCAGCGCTCGGCTTGCCCGGTGCCCAGGCATTCCACTGCCCGCCCGGGAACGGCTTGAGGCTGCCGTCGGGCAGCACCTCGGCGATCGACGGGGTTTTCTCGAAGCCGGGCCAGCGCGGCAGGCCGACGAACAGGCGGCCATCGGAAGTCAGCGCCACGGCGTTGCACAGCCAGTCCAGGCGGGCGACCTCAGTCAGCGGCTGACCGCTGGGCGGCAGATCCTGCGCCTGTATGAGCGGCGTGCAGGCAAGGCCCAGGGCAAAACCGGCAATGCGCAAAGCGCGGGAAGTACGTCCTGATGCGTTCATTATTATTGTCCTTGTTAGTAATGGAATCAGCGCGCAGTAGCGGGCTTGAGCGATGGCGCGGGCCGGTCGCGGTCTTGCGGGTTCGAGCTGTCGTCAGGGCGTTGCAGCGGGCCGACGATGAGCAGGTAGCTGACGAACGCACCGACGGCATTCAGCGCGACATACACCAGGGCACCGTTGAACGAGTGCATCGACTGCACCATGTAGCCGATCACCACCGGGGTGACGATGCCGGCCAGGCTGCCGAAGGTGTTGAAGATCGCACCATTCATGCCGATGCTGTCCTTGGGCGAGACATCGGCGATGATCGCCCAGCCCAGCGCGCCCACGCCCTTGCCGAAGAACGCCAGGGCCATGAACAGCACGATTAGCAGGTTGGTTTCCACGTAGTTGCACAGGATCATGCTCATCGACAGCGCCATGCCGATGAAGATCGGCAGTTTGCGCGCCAACGTCAGCGACATCCCCTTGCGCAACATCCAGTCCGAGGCCATGCCCCCGGTAATCCCGCCGACAAAGCCGCAAATCGCTGGCACCGCCGCCAACAGCCCAGCATCCAGCAACGACAGCCCGCGCTGCTGCACCAGGTACACCGGGAACCAGGTGAGGAAGAAGAACGTCAGCGTGCTGATGCAGAACTGCGCCAGGTAAATGCCGAGGAACATGCGCTGGCGCAGCAGACCACGAGCGCGCGTCCAGGTGTCGCGCCAGCCCTGCCCTGACGGCCGACTGGCGGCGCGCTCGCGCAGGCTGGCCCCGCCCAGGCGCATGGCCTCGAGTTCCACCGGCGTCAGCGTCGGGTGCTCGACTGGCGCCTTGATCCGGCGAATGAACACCAGGCCCATGGCGACGCCCGCCGCGCCCATCACGTAGAACACCCAAGGCCAGCCCCAGCGGGTCGAAATCCACGCCAGCAAGGGTGTGAACACCACCGCAGCGAAGTACTGGGACGAATTGAAGATCGCCGTGGCAGTGCCACGTTCAGCCGTGGGGAACCACATCGAGACGATCTTGCTGTTGGCCGGGAAGCACGGCGCCTCGGCAGCGCCGACCAGAAAGCGCAGGGCGAATACGGCGACAAAGGCCAGACCCACCGGCATCATCGCGACAGTGCCGATCAACCCGGTGAACAGCGACCAGGCGACGATCGCCAGGCCCAGCACGCGAATGCTGCCGAAGCGGTCGATGGCCAGGCCACCCGGCAGTTGCAGGAGCATGTAGGCCCAGGCGAAGGCCGAGAACAGCCAGCCCATCTGGGCATGCCCCAGGCCCATTTCATCTGCCAGGCTGGCGCCGGCGATGGACAGCGTGGCGCGGTCGCCCTGGTTGATGATCATCATCACGAACAGCAGGGCTATGACTTCATGGCGCCGGTGTTCGGCGATGAAGCGGCGCAGAGAATGTATTTTTTTCATTGTATTCTCGATACCGGTTTGCAAGCGCGAGCAACCTGTAAGGCTGCCGCGCAGCAATCAGTCAGCAGTGGGTTTCACGCACGATCGCATCGGCACGTTGGCGCACTTCAGGCCGCAGCGCCGTGCCCAGGCCAGGCCGTTGCGGTGCCAGGGCGAAGCCGCCATCGATCTGCGGAAGCTGGGTAACCAGTTCGCCATACCAGCTCGACAGCGATGCCCGCACCACTTCCTGAAGCACGGCGGTGGGCGCATGCAGCCCAAGGTGCAAGCCGGCGAACAACGCCACCGGGCCGGTGCAATCGTGGGGCGCCAGCGGCTTGTTATAGGCCTGCGCCAGCGCGGCGATCTTGCGCGCTTCGGTGAAGCCGCCGCACCACACCAGGTCGAGCATCAGGTAATCGAGGCTGTCGGCCTTGAGCAGGTCACGGTAGGCCGTGCTGCCGCCCAGGGTCTCGCTGGCGCAGATCGGCACCCGGGTACGGTTGCGCAGGTCGGCCAGGGCCTGAGCGTCGTCCATCTTGCACAGCGGGTCTTCCAACCAGTACACATCGAACGCCTCCAGCGCCTGGCAGATGCGCAGGGCTGCCGTGGTGTCCCACAGGCTGTGCAGTTCGCACATGATCTCGATGCGGTTGCCCACCGCTGCGCGAATCTGGCGGAACGCTTCGCAGCCCTTCTGCACCTCGTCCAGGCTGATGGTGTTGGCCCCGGGCTGACGGGCGAACTGGTCGAACGGCCAGATCTTCATGGCCGTGTAGCCCTCCTCCACCAGGCTGATGGCCAGAGCGCCGGCGTCGCGGCTGAAGGCCAGTTGATCGTCATAAGGGCCCTGGGCGCGGTCGCTTGCGCTGATCTCGCGGCGGGCGCCCTGCTGAGTGTTGAATTCGTAACCGGCGCAGGTGTTGTACACCCGGATGCGCTCGCGGCAGGCTCCGCCGAGCGCTTCATGGATGGGGATACCGTGGCGCTGACCCTTGAGGTCCCACAGGGCGATGTCCACAGCGCTGGCGGCGCGGATTTCGGCGCTGGCGCTGTGGTAACCCACATAGGGCGTGGTCAGTTCCAAGGAAATGGCTTCGATCTGCCGTGAGTCGCGGCCGATCAGCCCTGGGGCGATGAGTTCGTGGATGGCTGCCTCGACGGTGGCAGCTCCACGAAAGGTTTCGCCCAGGCCAATCAGGCCTTCATCGGTTTCGATCTCCAGCCAGAGCAACTTAGGGCGTTCGGGCAGGCGCAGGGTTCTAACACAGGTGATCTTCGACATTGTTCTTGTCCTGAGTCCATTCCAGAAAATGGTATCGTTACCATTTCTGCTAAAAAAGCTAGCGCATCACAAAAATCAGGACAAGAGGTTTTAGAAAAAAGTTTTCTGAGCGTGAAAATGTTAACGCTAACTTTCCAGCGCTCGGGTGCTCTCGCGCTGCACCAGGCTGAAGCCGATATCAACGGTCGCGGGCGATTGCGCATCGCCGCCCAGGCGCTCCAGCAACAGCCTGGCAGCCGTGTCGCCCATCAGGGTGCCGTCGATGCGCACCGTCGACAAGGCCGGGAAGGTATGCGCAGCGAAGGCCATGTCACCAAAGCCCATCACCGCCAGTTGCCCGGGCACCGCGATGCCGCGGGCGGCCGCTTCGGTCAGCACGCCCTGTGCGATGGTGTCGGAAGTGCAGACCACGGCGAAAGGGCCTTTGCTATCGACGGCGGACTGCTCGAGCAGCACGCTCAGGCCTTCACGACCCTGGGCCAGGGACGGCAGGCCCTGCCAGGTCTGGCGCTGGACGTCGGTGATGCCCTGCTCGGCCAAGGCCTGGACGAAGCTGTCGGCACGGCGCAGGCCACGCGGGTCGTCAACGGCCAGCAGGGCAAAGCGTCGGTAGCCCTGGCCCACCAACTGCCGCGCCACCTCGCGCCCGGCCTGCTCGTGGGAGAAACCGACCAGCATGTCGATCGGCTCGGCGGACAGGTCCCAGGTTTCCACCACTGGCACGCCCGCCGCGCGCAGGCGGTTGCGGCTGAGGCTGGTGTGCAGGGTACCGGTGAGAATGATGCCGTCCGGGCGGCGGCTGAGGATCACCTCCAGCAGTTCCTGCTCCTGCTCGGTCTGGTAGCCCGATACGCCCAGCAGCACCTGGTAGCCGGCCTTGATCAGGCGCTCGTTGATGGCCTGGAAGGTGTCGGAAAAGATCGGGTTGGTGACCATCGGCACCACCACCGCCACCAGTCGGGTGCGGCTGGACTTCAGCGCGCCGGCCAGGCGGTTGTGCACGTAGCCGGTCTGCTCGATGGCCCGGCGCACCTTGAGCCGGGTTGGTTCGCGCACGGTGTCCGGCTGGTTCAAGTAGCGCGACACCGTCATCGGCGCGACGCCGGCCAAGCGCGCCACATCGCTCAAGGTGACTGCCGCACGCACCTGTCCTTTGCCGTCTGAAGCCATACCCGCCCTACCCCGTGGATGCACCGTTGCTGAAGTCGGGCAAGAGTAGCCTGCGACAATCTTGAAGGAAACCCGTCAAAACAGTCATGGCGCGGGCCGCCGCTGCGCCCATAGACTCGCCCCGCCAGCCACAAGGCCGGCCCCATAACAATAACGCACGCGTCGCCAGCGCCTCTGGCCGACGCACGTCCTGAGGATGATGGACATGAATCGACGTGAAGCCCTGATCTCACTCGTTCAACTCAGCGCCCTTGGCGCCATTGGCAGCGCCAGTGCCGGCGTGCTCGCCAGCGACCGCCCGCTGGCCATCGGCACCCATGCCGACGCCCTGCCCCAACCGCCGAAACCCGGCGCCCTCGCCTACCTGAGCGCAGATGAAGCCCGGGAAGTGGCGGCCATCTTCGATCGCCTGATCCCCGAGGACGAACTGGGCATGAGCGCCAGCCAGGCCGGCTGCGTGGTGTTTCTCGACCGGCAACTGGCCGGCCCCTACGGCCAGGCCGCCAGCACCTACCGCCTCGGCCCATACGTTCAGGGCACGCCCGAGCAAGGGCCGCAGTTCAAGCTGACGCCTGCGCAGCGCTACCGGGAAGGCCTGGCGCGGCTCGGTCAGTACTGCCAGCAACAGCACGCCCGGCCGTTCAGCGGCCTGACCGGTGAACGGCAGGATGCCCTGCTGCGCGCGATGGAGGCCGGTGCCGCGCCGCTGGACGCCGACTTCTTCGCCCTGCTGTTGCAGAACGTGCGCGAAGGCTACCTGGCCGACCCGATGTATGGCGGCAACCGCGACATGGTGGGCTGGCGGTTGATCGGCTTCCCCGGCGCCCGCTACGACTATCGCCCGTACCTGCACAGGAAAGGCCTGCCGCTCGACCTGGAGCCGGTGAGCCTGCTCGGCCGGGCGGGCTGAGCCCACCCGCCACCTTCCCCCCATTTGCGCGAGGCAGCCCCGTGGCCCTGCCGGCCCCTGCCTGCGCGCGCCCCAAGGAATACAGATGAAAACGACAAGAGCCAAAGCGGATGTGGTGGTGATCGGCCTGGGCTGGTCCGGCTCGATCATCGCCGAGGAACTGGCCCGGGCCGGGCTCAAGGTGGTGGCCATCGAGCGTGGCGCCTGGCGCGACACCGCCAGCGACTTTCCGCCCTCGGTGGACACTGACGAACTGCGCTGGGCCACCCGCAAGGAAATCCTCCAGGCGCCACGCCTGGAAACCTACACCGTGCGCAACCACGCCGGCCAGCAGGCCCTGCCGGTGCGCGAGTGGAGCAATCTGACCCTCGGTAACAACGTCGGCGGTGCCGGTACCCACTGGGCCGCCGCGTCCTGGCGTTTCAACCCGTTCGACTTCGAGCCTTACAGCAGGACCGTGGAGCGCTACGGCAAGCAGCAACTGGTACCGGGCCTGCAGGTGCAGGACTGGGGCGTGACCTACGCCGAGCTCGAGCCGTTCTACGACCGCTTCGAGCGCATCGCCGGCACCAGCGGCAAGGCCGGGGTGATCGAGGGCCAGGTGATGCCCGGCGGCAACCCTTTCGAGGGTTCGCGCAGCCGTGAATTCCCGACCCCGCCGCTGGTGCCCAGCCACTGGAACGACATCTTCACCCGCAAGACCACCGAGTTGGGCTACCACCCCTTCCCGGTCCCCGCCGGCACGATCTCCCAGGCCTACGTCAACCCCTTGGGTGTGCGCATGGGCCCCTGCACCTATTGCGGCTACTGCCAGCTGTTCGGCTGCGGCAACTGGTCCAAGAGCAGCCCCAACGCCTGCGTGGTGCCGGCGCTGATGCGCCACCCGAGCTTCGAGCTGTTGACCGAAACCGAAGTACTGCACATCAACAAGTCCGCCGATGGCAAGACCGCCACCGGGGTCAGCTATATCGACAAACACGGCATGCAGGGTGAACAGCCTGCCGATATCGTCATCGTCGCCGCCTACCAGCTCGACAACGTGCGCCTCATGCTGCTTTCGGGCATCGGCGAACCCTACGACCCACGCACCCGCCGTGGCGTGATCGGACGCAACTACAGCTTCCAGACCCTCTCCTACGCCTACCTGTGGTTCGAGCAGGAGCACCTCAACCCGTTCATCAACACTGGCTGCCTGGCCATCCAGATCGACGACTTCAACGCCGACAACTTCGACCACAGCGGCCTGGGCTTCATTGGCGGCGCGGGCATCCAGTCGCTGTCCAACAGCGGCCTGCCGATCGGCATGGCCGGCGTGCTGCCCAAAGGTGCGCCAACCTGGGGCAAGGGCTGGAAGCAGGCCTTCCGGCACAGCTACCAGAACTGGGCGATGATCCAGGGCCAGGGCACCAGCTATGCCCACGAGGACATGTACTTCGACCTCGACCCGACCTACAAGGACAACTACGGTCGGCCACTGATGCGCATGACCTTCGACTACAACCTCAACGACAAGCGCTCGGGCGAGTTCATCCGCAAGCAGTGCGAAAGGATCGCCCAGGCCGTCGGCGGCCAGCACATCGAGTCCTACAACTTCGCAGCCGACCACTACACGCCGTTCCGCGCCAACGACTCCTCGCACACCAATGGCGGTGTGGTGATGGGCTGCGACCCGCGCACCAGCGCCCTGAACCGCTACCAGCAATGCTGGGCGGCGCACAACGTGTTCGTCCTCGGTGCCTCGTCGTTCCCCAACAACGCCGGCTACAACCCCACCGTGACCATCGGCGCCCTGGCCTTGTGGACGGCCAAGGCGATTATCGAGCAGTACATCAAGAACCCCGGCCCGCTGGTGCAGGCGTGAAAGGAGCTGCCATGAAGACCAAGACCTTACTGGCCAGCTGCATCGCACTGGCGCTGGCAGGCCTCACCGCTGCCGTGCTGCACAGCAACGACAGTGCCGCTGACAACGTCGCCGATGACCAACTGACTGGCGCCGACGCCCTTGCGGTCGACCCTGCCGCCGTCGCCCGCGGCGCGTACGTTTCGGCCCAGGCCGACTGTGCGGCTTGCCATACCAAGCCCGGCGGCTCGGCGTTCGCGGGCGGGTACGGGTTGCAGACGCCCTTTGGCGTGATCTACTCGACCAATATTACCCCCGACCCGCAGACCGGCATCGGCCGCTGGACCGAGCGTGACTTCTTCCGTGCGGTGCGCCATGGCCAGCGCAAGGACGGGCAACGGCTGTACCCGGCCATGCCCTACAACGCCTACGTGAAGATCAGCGACGCCGACCTGCACGACCTGTGGGCGTACATGCGCACGTTGCAACCTGTGCAGCAGGCGCCCACGCCCAACACCCTGGGTTTCCCGTTCAACATTCGCCAGACCCTGCTGGGCTGGAATCTGCTGTTCTTCGACAACACTCCCTTCGTATCGCAGCCCGAACAATCCGCGCAATGGAACCGCGGGCGCTACCTGGTGGACGGCGCCGGCCATTGCGCGGCCTGCCATACGCCGAAGAACCTGCTCGGTGGCGACACCGGCCGCTACCTGCAGGGCGCCGAGCTGCTCGGCAGCTACGCGCCGGAAATCACCGGCGATCATTATCGCGGTCTGGGCAGCTGGAGCGCGGAGCAGATAGCGGTCTACCTCAAGACCGGCGCCAACCATCAGGCAATTGCTTCGGGGCCAATGGGCGAGGCGATCGAGTTTTCCACCCAACACCTGAGCAACCAGGATCTGACCGCGATCGCCGAATACCTCAAATCAGTCGACGGATCGAAGACCACCCCGCCGCCCGCCATTGCCGCCAGCGAACCGATCATGCAGCGCGGTGCGCAGGTGTATGAGCTCAACTGCATGGCCTGTCACAACGTCAACGGCGAAGGCCTGCCCGGCATGGTGACCGGCTTTGCCGACAACCCTGGCATTCGCACGTCCACCGGGGAGAACCTGATCGCCACGGTGCTTGGGGGCGGTAAAGCAGTCATCACCCATCACAATCTTACAGGGGCCGGTATGCCGTCGTTCGACTGGAAACTGAGTGATGAAGATATTGCCGCCGTGCTGACCTACGTGCGCAATAGCTGGGGCAACGCCGCGTCTGAAATCCAGACGCCAGATGTAACCCGCACAAGACAAGAACTTGGAAAGCATTTGCCAATGAAGAATCGCTTCTGAGCCTACAGTTGGGACCCTACAGGTGAGGCCTGAGCGTGAGCACTGGGTAGTGGCAGCCTTGGAACTCAATCGTCCACGAGTTCCCTGACACTTCGTGAGGCTCGAGCGACAATAGCGGTCAGCGGGATGACGCCCCTGCGACGAGCGAACGATCACCTCATCGATCAATCCAGCAGCTTCTTGCGGCAGCGATAGATGACCAGCGGACCTTTACATAAAATCCAGTTCTGGATAATGTGTCTAGCAACGGATTACTGCCTGCGGAAGCTTCAGAATATGTCCAAGACCGAAACATTGAAATTGCTAGATCGTGACAGCGTGAACTGGCTGATCCGGCCTGAACAAATCCTCTACGCCGTCCGTGAAGCGTTTTACCTCCATAGCGCGGGTGATGGGCAGGTTTTTCCAATTGTTCGCGAACCTCTGGCAAGCGGAGGTATTTTTGGGATCAAATCAGGCGGCATTGCTAAGCAAAACGTTTTGGGCTTCAAAGCCGCTGGTTTCTGGCCTGGTAATCGGGCATTGGCGGGCGAACCCCACCAAGCGACGATCATGCTGATCGACCCTGAGAGTGGACGACCGACCTGCCTGATCGATGGGAATACCATCACTACTCTGCGAACCGGTGCGGCTGGGGCGCTCGGTCTGGAACTGCTTGCTCGACGCGACTCAAAAAGTTTGTGTGTGTTCGGTACAGGCGTTCAAGCCAGCGTGCAAGTCGACTATGCCCTAAGGGTGATGCCATACCTCAAGTCGATTCAATACCTCACCTTCGACAGTCAGCCAAACGTGGAATTTGAGAAGAAGTTCTCTGAGCGATGCGTGATCAAGCACAGTACTTGTTCGAATGACGCCGTTTCAGCCAGCGATATCGTCATCACTGCGACCCCTGGCGGACAGGTGCTTTTTGAGCGGAATGCAGTGAAGGCAGGCACGCACATCAACTGTGTAGGCGCTGACACGAAGGGCAAGCGCGAGCTTCCTGAAGGCATGCTCGTTGATGCCAAACTCTTTGTCGATGATCTGGCTCAAGCTAGGGCTATTGGGGAAACACAGTGGCTCCCGAGCAAAGACGCAAATGAGCTTGGAAAATTACTGACCGGCGAGGTCAAGTTCGAACGCACACCTGATGATGTGACGATTTTCGACATGACTGGACTGGCTCTGCAAGATCTCACAGTAGCTCGCTTGCTGTATGAGCAAGCTAACCTGCGAGAAATCGGTCATGACATCCATTGGCCGTGGTAAGACAAATTAATAGCCACTATCTGACACAGTCAAAGTAACGCCCAGGAAGTATACTCATACAAGGGATTTATCACTGGCGCACTAAAGTGCGCCAGATAGCTTGCTACTGCCATTAACGGGGCAGCCAAAGTTCAGCCCAGATAAAAACGGTGCGGCACAAGCCGTACACCAATAAAAAGAGGTGCCTATGAAAAGCCGCTTTTTCGTAAGAGCGATTGTGATTGCTATGGTCCTGGGCGTTGCCCTGGGCGGGACTCTAAATACCCAGCTGGACGCCGGGTTAGCCAAAGAAATTTCCGGCTACCTCAATTTAATAACGGATATTTTCCTTCGGCTGATCAAGATGGTCATTGCGCCGATCGTTTTCGCAACACTGGTCACAGGCGTTGCCAGCATGGCCGGGAGCGGGTCGATTGGCCGTGTGGGACTTAAGGCCTTCAGCTGGTTTCTGATTGCCTCCTTGGTTTCGATCGGCATCGGCCTACTCTTTGCCAACATTTTCCAGCCAGGCGCTGGCATGAATTTGGTGGTTGACAGTGCTAAATCCGTCAGTACCGGGCTCAACACCTCAGGATTTACCCTCTCGTCGTTCCTGACCCATGTCTTCCCCAAAAGCATCATTGAGGCGATGGCGAACAACGAGGTTTTGCAGATAGTCGTCTTCTCGCTGTTCTTCGGATCTGGCTTGGCGTTTGTTAAAAGCAGTGGCAAGTCCATCATCATGGACATGCTCGAAGAATTGGCCAGTGTGATGTTCAAGGTCACCGACCATGTGATGTTCGTCGCACCGTTTGCCGTATTCGCTGCGATCTCTTCGACCATCACCATCTATGGCTTGGGAGTAGTTGTAACCTTCGGCAAAATGGTTGCTCAGTACTTCCTCGGCCTTGCCCTGCTTTGGACAATTATTACAATAGCTGGCTATCTGGCACTGGGACATCGTATCAAGGATCTTTTCAAGCTCATGCGAGAACCGCTGCTGTTGGCATTCTCCACCGCGAGCAGTGAAGCGGCTTACCCCAAAACGATCGCCGCACTCGATAAGTTTGGATCCAACAAACGCGTCAATAGTTTCGTGTTACCGCTGGGCTACTCGTTCAATCTCGATGGCTCGATGATGTATCAGGCATTCATCGTGATGTTCATTGCGCAGGCCTACAACATTGAGATGACGATCGGTCACCAGATCATGGTCCTGCTGACATTGCTCGTCATTAGCAAGGGTACTGCCGGCGTCGCGCGCGCCTCGTTAGTAGTGCTGGCTGCTGGTTTGCCAATGATCGGTCTCCCGGAGGCCGGTCTGCTGCTCATCTTGGCCATCGATCCAATCCTCGACATGGGTCGAACGGCTACCAATGTGTTCGGTTGCAGTGTTGCGACTGCGGTTATCGGTCGGCATGGCAACGAGGGCGAAGCCGAGCCGGCAGAGACCCGCGAGCAGAAGTCTGCTCAACCCGCTTAATCCTTTATCGACATAAAACAATGAGGCAATCCGAACGATCGGATTGCCTCGCTTCGCAAGGTGATTATATGAAGCTGATCCAAACCCCAAACGCCTCAAAACCCGCCGGGCATTATTCTCAAGGTGTTGTCTATCAAGGCACGCTTTACATCTCCGGTCAGTTGCCGGTCAACCCCAATGGCGCCCACAACCTAGAGGCGCCCTTCTCTGAGCAGGCAAACATTGCTCTGAACAACCTGTTTGCCATTCTTGAGGCTGCAGGGGGGTCAGCATCCGACCTGATCAAGGTGACGGTCTACGTAGCGGGCGTTCAACACTGGCCAGAGTTTGATCGCATCTACTCGGAGATGGTGGGGGAGCACCGTCCGGCCAGGGCTGTAGTACCGGTACCTGAATTGCATCACGGCTATCTGGTAGAAGTGGAAGCTGTGGCCCGTATCCCAGAACCAGCCCAGTATCCAGATCTCGAATCGTGAGGAACTGAGTGATGTTGAATGTGGCATCAAATGATGAGTGGCCGACCGGCTACAAAATAAATCCAGGGCCGGCGCCAGTTGATGACAATTGGCTTGAACTATTCCGGCAAGTCCCAAGTGCCATCATCAGTGATTGCCTCGGTCGAAATGTCGGAGGGCTTGGTCTGCGCCCTTTTCACGGCCGCGGCAGCATGTGCGGTCGAGCACTGACTGTTCGTGTGCGCCCCGGGGATAATCTAATGACCTTGGCAGCGATTCAGATGGCCAAACCAGGCGATATCCTGGTGGTCGATGGTAGCGGTGATCAGACCAGAGCCATCATTGGCGGTATCATGCGCGCCATGGCCATCAAAGCAGGCATTAGCGGCATTGTAGTGAACGGCGTATTGCGAGATCGCGATGATTGGTTGGATGGGCTGATGCCCATATTCGCGCTGGGTTGTGTGCATCGAGGACCGAGCACCGACGGTGCCGGCGAGATAAATGTACCAGTGTCATGCGCTGGGCTGGTCGTGAACCCGGGTGACCTCGTGGTTGGTGACTCCGATGGTGTAGTGTCCATCCCTGTTGAGCAGTTGGAGAGTGTGCATGAGCGTTGCCGGCAGCTGCTCGCTCGGGAAGCTTCAATCATGAAGGCTATCGAAGAAGGTAGCCTCGACCCCGATCGATTCAATGTGATGCTTCGCGCCAAGGGCTGCCCGGTTTAAGCAGCCGCCTTTCACTTCATGTCGCTGTAAACCGTTGCGCGGGACACGCCTAGGTGAGACGCAACCGTTTCCATCGCACGTTTAATATCGAGAAGGCCGCATTCCTTCAACTGCTGCAACAGGATACGCCTGTCAGCTGTTTTCAGTGCGCGCGGGGTAGTGGCCAGCCCCGCAGCGTACTGATCAATCCGCGCACGAATACTTTCTGCACCGCTCAACTCCAATGTCTCCGCCGGACGATCAGGGCTAAATGCACTGAAATGGTCCAGCATCGTCTGAAGGCTCTTGAATAGGCTAAGGTCGATGTTCATGCAAAGCGCAGCGACATATCGGCCGGTCGAATCCTTGATCCCAATGGAGGTGCTTTTGACCTGTCGACCGTCCTTGAATTGATTCGGGTAGTTGGCAATCACCTGTGGGTATTCGGGATCGGCGATGCGGGCCAGGCCCAGCTCAGTGGCCGGGTCACCTTTCTGTCTCCCAGAAAGATTGTTATGAATGGCCAAAATCGCATGGTCCGGATCTCTGAGGTCATGCAGTACCACTTCACAGAACGGGCTAAAGGTTTGGCTCAGACCTTCAGCAATCTGCTCCATTTGACTGATAAGAGCTTGTTGTTCTGGGGACGGCTTGCTCATTGATATCACTCTCTGAAATCTTCTGGGTTCAACGAATTTTTTTGGGGGTGGACCTAAACGCAATCTGTTACGGTGGCCTTGAAGGCCTCTTTCAGAAAGCTGCTCAGGGCTTGGACCTTCTGTGATCGATTCTTACGGGTAGGCACAAGAAGCAGAATCGGAGCCGTGTCGAATTCCCATGCTGGAAGGACCCGCACCAGATTCCCATTGGCTATTGATTCCGTGACGTCCCATTGCGAGCGCAACACCAATCCCAGCCCCTGCTCAGCCCAACGCCGCGCTACGCCGCCATCGTTGCTCATCATTGCAGGTAAGATTCTCACCGACCTGCGATCACTACCTTTGCTCAGGTGCCAGTAAGTGATGTGCTCATCGTTTTCACGAATGCAGATGCATCGGTGGTGTGCCAACTGATCTGGTTCCGTGAGGGGTTTGCTCTGTGTCAGATAAATTGGGCTAGCACACAGCCAACGCTCGTTGGATGCCAACACCTGTGCGGTCCATGAACTATCGGTGATGGCTCCGATGTGGATGACGGCATCACAATTACTTCTATCTGGCCAGGGCGTTTCGCGAAGGTCCAGTTCAACTCTGAGATTCGGATGCAGCTTGGCGAAGCGGGCCAGCACTGGAGCCAACCGTAAGCGTCCGAATCCAAATGGTGCTGCCAAGCGGATAAGACCCTGGAGTTGCCCGTCATCAGCGACCATGGACTCTGATAGCTCTTCCAGAGACTGCAACAGACGCTTTCCCTCATCAGCCAAGCGTTCCCCGTCTTCAGTCAGTGCCAGCCTTCGCGAGCTCCGATTGGCCAGTTTCACACCAAGCTGAGTCTCCAGCTTACGGAGTCGGATGGAGAGCGCTGCCGTGGTAACACGCAGCTTGCGAGCAGCCTCGCTAAGCGACTCTGCAGAAGAAATTGCTGTAACCAGCTCCAAGTCGGAGAAGGTGATCATTAAATGTGCCTTAACAAAGGATTAAGCAAGCGTTAAACAAAAATATCCTCGTGGGCTTAGAGTTGCAACCACAACAATCCCTGAGAGGCATCGTCATGACTTCGTCCTTTGATTCCCTTGATACGCCAGTCGCCGTAATCGACGTTTCGCGAATGGAGCGCAACATCCAGCGCATGCAACAACGTGCGAATGGCTTGGGCGTGCGTCTTCGTCCCCACGTAAAAACCAGCAAGTGCGCTCATGTTGTCGAAGCCCAAGTCAAGGCTGGTGCGCAAGGGATCACCGTTTCAACGCTGAAGGAAGCCCAAGGATTCTTTGAGCAGGGCATTACCGACATTGTGTATGCGGTGGCTATGGCTCCTACCAAGCTTCAGCAGGCGCTGGATCTGCGTAAAGCTGGCTGCGCACTGAAGATCGTCACCGACAGCGCGGCCGGCGCACAAGCAATCACTGACTTTGGTCGGGCCAATGATGAACGTTTCGAGGTCTACATCGAAATTGATAGCGACCATCATCGCTCTGGAGTACGCAGCGACGACCCGCTGCTGATTGAAATTGCCCAGGTCCTGCAAAGTGGCGGCGCAGAACTCAAGGGTGTAATGACGCACGCGGGCGAGAGCTACAAGTGCAGCACTGTGGAGGCGCTGCAGGCGATTGCCGAACTTGAGCGTTCGGAGTGCGTAAAAGCTGCCGAAGCTATCCGCAACGCTGGCATCAACTGCCCAGAGGTCAGCGTGGGTTCGACCCCGACTGCCCTTTCTGCCGTGCAACTGGAGGGCGTCACCGAGCTTCGCGCTGGTGTCTATGTGTTCTTTGACCTGGTCATGCACAACGTCGGCGTATGCACGATTGACGATCTGGCTTTGAGTGTTCTCACCACCGTAATCGGACACCAACCAGAGAAGGGTTGGATCATCACCGACTCCGGCTGGATGGCTATGAGCCGTGACCGCGGCACTCAATCCCAACAGTGCGACTTTGGTTATGGCTTGGTGTGCGAGACCAACGGGAAAGTCATCGATGGCCTGCTGTTGCGAAGCGCTAACCAGGAACATGGAGTAGCGTCTTTTGAGGAGGGTTCGCGCATCGATGTGGAGAAACAATTCCCAATCGGTACGCGCCTGCGAGTGCTGCCAAACCACGCCTGCGCCACTGGCGCGCAGTATCCTGCCTACGAGGCAGTATTGGATAACGGTGACGTTCAACACTGGTCTCGTATGAACGGTTGGTAATCAACATATGCGGTGTGGGCCAAAAGCACATTCACCGCTGAGGTTGCTTATGCTGCACCGAGCCAGACCAGGCGATCAACGATAGCCCCCCACATTCTGGATCGGTGCAGCGTAAGTCTTGCTGTTAATGCTGGAGGCTGTTTCGTGGATTTCATCATCGCTCTGCAAGCGATAGTACTGGGCATCGTCGAGGGGTTGACGGAGTTCCTTCCCATCTCAAGCACCGGGCATCAGATCATCGTCGCTGACCTCATCAATTTTGCGGGCGATGGGGCGATGGCGTTCACCATCATCATCCAGCTCGGAGCAATTCTTGCGGTTGTATGGGAATACCGACTTAAGCTCATCGGTGTGGCGATAAACCTAACGAATGACCGAAAAGCGCGTAGCTTCACCTTCAATATGGTCATAGCGTTTCTCCCCGCTGCCGTCTGTGGTGTCGCGTTCGCGGGCGTCATCCATCACTACCTGTTCAACCCCATCATTGTTGCAGCTGCATTGATAGTGGGAGGAATGGTGATGCTGTGGGCAGAGAAGAGAATGCACCCGACCGCTATCGATGAAGTGGATAACGTTCAGTGGAGGTCTGCTCTCAAGATCGGCTGCGCCCAGTGTTTGGCTTTGATACCTGGCACATCGCGTTCGGGTGCGACCATCATTGGCGGGCTCGTTTTCGGCCTTTCGCGCAAGGCTGCCACAGAATTTTCATTCTTCCTGGCGATGCCGACAATGCTAGGAGCTGCGGTTTACTCAGCCTTCAAATACCACTATGTTTTTCAGGTCTCAGACATTCCCTCGCTCCTAATTGGGCTACTCATCTCTTTTATCTGCGCAAAAATCACGCTGCGTGCTCTGCTGAGGTTCATCTCGAGTCGAACCTATGTCGGGTTCGCTTGGTACCGAATTACCTTCGGCGTTTTTATTCTTCTCTCGTGGCAACTGAACTGGATCGACTGGTCATCGAGCATCTAGACGGACACTCGATCTGATCACAATACTGTTGCGTGTGACCCGCCAGGGCCGGCACAGCGTTGGGTTATGTCGACACAGGCGACTAGCCTGGGGGCCAGACGAAAAAAAGGTCGGCAATATTACATTGCCGACCCCACCGCCAATCACTGGCGGTCACTCCTCGTACATGACCTGAGCAATCAGAACAGCGGCAATGTGTAGCTCACGATCAGCCGGTTCTCATCGATATCGCGTTGATAATTGGAGCGCAGCGCCGCATTGCGCCACAGCACGTTGACGTTCTTCAGCGGCCCGGACTGGATGGTGTAGCCCAGGTCGGTATCCCGCTCCCACTCGCGCCCTTCCCCGGCGAAGGTGGCCGGGTTGGCATGATCGGCATGGTTGTAACGGGTCGAGAACGTAAGCCCCGGGATGCCCAGGGCAACGAAGTCGTAGGCGTAGCGCAACTGCCAGGTGCGCTCGCCGGTTTCCATGAAGTCGGCAGCCATCATGTAGTTGGTCAGATACGCGTCGGTACCGATCAGGTAAGGCATGGCCGTGGAGCCGGACAGCCCCTGGCAGGCGACACCGAGGGTATGGCCCGCCTGGCTGTAAGTGAGCAGCACGTTCAGCGTGCGGTTGTCGACCGGGCCGGCCAGCGCCTCGCCCTTGTCGTCGCTGATGAAGTAGCGCGCATCCAGAGCCAGCTTGCCGGGGCCCAGGGCTGTGCTGCCAAGCAGGCCGAAATAGTGCTGGCCGTAGATTTCATCAAGTTCGCCGTACTGGTAGCTCAGGCTCAGGTTGGGGTTGACCATGTAGTCCACGCCGCCCATGCGAAAGTCGTCAGCCTCGGGCGTGCCGCTGAAGCGCCGGTTCTTGTTGACCAGGCTCATGGCCTCTGTGTGGGAATAATCACGCTTGGTGGTACGGTCGATCTGCGCGTAGGTGAAGGTCAGGCTATCCAGCTCTTTGGAGGTAAGCACACCGCCCTGGAAGGTCTGCGGCAGGATCCGACCGGTGCTGGAGGCGATGGTCGGGTACTTGAGCAGTTGGGTGCCGATCTTCAGTTCGGTCTTCGACAACCGCGCCTTGGCGGTGATGCCGAACTTGCTGTACTGGTCCGGGGCGCGACCGTCGTCGCCGACCGGCAGCAGACCGGTGCCGCTGCGGCCTGGGCCTGAGTCGAGCTTGAGGCCGAGCATGCCTAGGGCATCGACGCCAAAACCGAGGGTGCCAGGGGTGTAGCCGGAGCGGAAATCGAGGATGAAGCCCTGGGCCCATTCCTCGCGTTTGGAGACGCCCGTGCCGTCACGGAAGTCGCGATTGAGGTAGAAGTTCTGGGTCTTCAGGTAAGCCTGGCTGTCTTCCAGGAAACCTTCGGCTTGGGCCGGGAGCGTAGCGGATAGCAGGATGGCAGCGGGCAGCGTCTTGTTGTTTTTATGCATGACAGGTCCCTTGGCCGGGTTTCGCACCGGCCATTGTTGTTGTGATTTTCCGAGAGGGCCCTTTCGCGGCTAAAGCCGCTCCCACAGGGACTGCACAGCCCCTGAGATCAAGGTGAACCCTGTGGGAGCGGCTTTAGCCGCGAAGAGGCCGGGTCAGGCGAGCACGCCTATCTGCCACGGGCAGAATTCATCCTCGCCCAGGCCATTGAGCTCGCTCTTGGTCGCCTCCCCCGAGGCATGGGCGAGCAGGCGCTCGAAGATCTCCTGGCCCATTTCGGCAATGGTCTTGTCGCCGTCGATGATCTGCCCGCAGTTGATGTCCATGTCGTCGCTCATGCGCTGGTACATGGTCGAGTTGCTGGCCAGCTTGAAGGTCGGTGCCGGCACCGAACCGAAGCACGAGCCACGGCCGGTGGTGAAGGCGATCAGGTTGGCGCCGCCGGCGATCTGGCCGGTGGCCGAAACCGGGTCGTAGCCGGGGGTGTCCATGAACACCAGACCGTGGGTTTTCACCGGATGGGCGTATTCGTACACCTCCATCAGCGGTGCATTACCGCCCTTCTTCGCGCCACCCAGCGACTTCTCAAGCACGTTGGCCAGGCCACCGGCGTTGTTGCCGGGGCTGACCCGGCCGTTGATCTGGGTATCGCGGCCGCGGTTGTATTCCAACCACCACTCGATACGATCGATCAGTTTGCGGCCCACCGCCGGGGTGGCGGCGCGGGCGGTCAGGGTGTGCTCGACGCCGAAGATCTCCGAAGTTTCCGAAAGGATCGCGGTGCCGCCATGGCGCACCAGGATATCCACCGCCGCGCCCAGCGCCGGGTTGGCCGAAAGGCCGGAGAAACCGTCGGAGCCACCGCACTGCATGCCGATCATCAGGTGTTCGGCAGACACCGGTTGACGCCGCGCCTGGTCGGCCTTGGGGAGCATGCCTTCGATCAGCGCGATGCCCTGGTCGGTGGCGCTCTTCACCCCGCCGACGTCCTGGATCACCAGCTTCTTCAGCATGTCGCCTTCCACCAGCCCTTCCTGCTCGAAGAAGCCATGGATGTTGTTGCGCTCGCAGCCCAGGGCGATGACTACCGCACCCACGGTGTTCGGGTGCTTGATGTAGCCACCGATGGTGCGGCGCAGCAGGTCCATCGGCTCGCCGGTCATTTCCATGCCGCAGCCGATTTCGTGCACATAGGGCACCACGCCATCGATGTTGGGAAAGCCGGCCAGGCGGCGCTCGTCGAAGTGGTTGGCGATCTTGCGCGCCACCGTGGCGCCGCAGTTGCCAACAACGAACACGCCCAGGTAATTGCGCGTGGCCACGCGGCCGTCCTCGCGGACGATGCCTTTGAAGGTCGCGCGCTGTTCGGCCGGCAGCAGGTCGGTGGGGATGTAGTCCAGGCCGTAGCGGTAGTCGCGGTCGGTTTCGCCGAAGGCGATGTTGTGGCTATGCATCCAGGTGCCAGGCGGCAGGTCCTCGGCGGCATAACCGATCACCGTGTTGTACTTGAGCACCGGCTCGCCCTTGGCGATCAGCCGGGCAGCGACCTTGTGCCCCAGCGGCACGGCTTGTCGTGTGGTGACGCCTTCACCGGGGATGGCGATACCGGCAGGGATTTCGATACGGGCGACCACGACATTGTCGGCGGCATCGAGGCGAATGACAGGGCTGACTTCACGGTGACTCATGGTGTTTTCCTATGGGTGTTGTCATCCATGGCGGTGGCGACACAAGCGCCACCGCCATGGCTTGCTCAAGGGCGTTTGCCGAACTCGATGCTGTGCTGGGTCCAGGCCAGGGCCTGTTCGCTGAGGGAGAAGCCCAAGCCCGGACGGTTAGGCACCCACATGCGGCCTTCGCGCAGTTCCAGGCGCTCGTTGAACATCGGTTCGAGCCATTCGAAATGCTCCAGCCATGGCTCTTCCGGGTAGGCGGCGGCCAGGTGCAGGTGGATCTCCATGGCGAAGTGCGGCGCCAGCTTCAGGCCCTTGAAGCTGGCCAGGCTCATGATCTGCAGGAACGGCGTGATACCGCCGACCCGTGGCGCATCGGGCTGGACGAAGTCGCAGGCGTTGGCGGTGATCAGCTGGGCGTGCTCGTTGAAGCTGGTGAGCATTTCGCCGGTGGCGATGGCGGTGTCCAGCGACGCGGCCAAGGCAGCGTGGCCTTCGACGTCGGCGCTGTCCAAAGGCTCTTCGATCCAGGTCAGGTCGAATTGCTCGAGCTTGCGGCAGAAACGCTGGGCGGTGACTCGATCCCATTGCTGGTTGGCGTCGACCATCAGCGGGAAGCCTTCGCCCAATTGTTCGCGCACGGCCTGCACGCGCTTGAAATCGATGCTGGTGTCCGGTTGGCCGACCTTGATCTTGATGCCGCCGATGCCGTTGCCACGGGAGGTCTGTACGTTTTCCAGGACCTTTTCCAGCGGCGTCGACAGGTAACCGCCGGAGGTGTTGTAGCACTGCACCGAATCGCGGTGAGCACCGAGCAGCTTGGCCAGCGGCAGACCGGCGCGCTTGGCTTTCAAGTCCCACAGGGCAATGTCGAATGGCGCGATGGCCTGGGTGGTGAGGCCGCTGCGGCCCATCGAGGCGCCGGCCCAGAGCAGTTTGTTGTAGAGCTTGGCGATGTCGTTGGGATCCTCGCCCAGCAGAGTCGGGGCGATTTCCTGGGCGTGGGCGTACATGCCCGGACCGCCAGCACGCTTGGAGTAACCGAAGCCGATGCCTTCGTGGCCTTCGCGGGTACGGATCTCGGCAAAGATGAACGCGATTTCGGTCAGCGGCTTCTGCCGCCCGGTCAGCACCTTGGCATCACTGATCGGCGCACCCAGTGGCAGCACGGTGTAGGACAGCTTGATCCAGGCAATGCTGTCGGTGGTGGCTGGCCCGGGCTGCAGGGCGGCGATTTTCGGGTCGATGTAGACGTTGCTTTCGATCATGGAGTCGTCCTCTGAATCACTGAGCGTTGGAAGGTTTGCCGGTCAAATCGGACAGCTGCAGGCGCTGGATGCGGCCAACGATCACCAGGTAGGAGAACGCCGCCAGCAGGCCGTGGGCGCCGACATAGATGAGTGCGCTGTTGAAGGATCCGCTGGAATGCAGCAGGTAGCCGATGACCACTGGGGTGACGATGCCGGCGGTATTACCCAGGGCGTTGAACACGCCGCCGGTCATGCCGATCATTTCCCGTGGGGCGGTGTCGGCCACTACGCTGAAGCCGAGATTGCCGAAGCCTTTGCCAAAGAACGCCAGGCTCATCACCGCAATCACCAGCCACTGGGCGTCGACGTAGTTGCACAGCATCATGGTCGAACTCAGCAGCACACCGGTGATGATCGGCGTCTTGCGGGCGACGCTCA
Source organism: Pseudomonas sp. S37 (assembly GCF_016658545.1). GTDB lineage: Bacteria > Pseudomonadota > Gammaproteobacteria > Pseudomonadales > Pseudomonadaceae > Aquipseudomonas. The sequence goes on from NZ_JACVZC010000003.1 coordinate 60,644, forward strand.
GCGACTTCGTGCGGCGCAGCAGGTAGTCGGAGAAGAAGCCTGAAGAGACCGCGCCGATCAGCCCGCACAAGGCGGGGATGGAAGCCACCAGGCCCGCCTGGAGGATGTCGAAACCACGCTCTTTGACCAGGTAGATCGGGAACCAGGTCACGTAGAACCAGGTAACCGCGCTGACGCAGTACTGGCTGATGAACATGCCCAGCAACATGCGGCTCTTGAACAGCAGGCCCACTTCAGCCAATGAACTACGGCGTTTTTCCTTGGGCAGCGCGACCTGGGCTTCGAGATCGACCAGCGCTTCCCCTTTGCGCAGGTAGTCGAGTTCCTCGCCATTCATCTTCGGATGGCTGACCGGCAGGTAATAGTTTTTCCACCAGATCGCAGCGATACCGAACCCGACGATACCCATGACGATGAACACGTACTGCCAACCGAATGCGTAGCAAAGCCAGCCCATGAATGGCGTGAAGAAGGCCAGCGAGATGTATTGGGCGCTGTTGAAAATGGCTCCGGCCATGCCTCGCTCCGCCGACGGGAACCAGGAGGCGATCACCCGGGTAGACGCCGGCCCCACCGGCGCTTCGGCCACGCCCAGCAGAAAGCGCAGGGCCAGCAGCAGTGGCACGATCATGCCGACGTAGTGCACCAGGCCCATGCACACCGTGAATGCCGACCAGATGCAGATGGCGAGGGCCATGGTCTTTTTCGAACCGAAGCGATCGGCCAGCCAGCCGGAGGGAATCAGGAAGATCACGTAGGCCCAGCTGAAAATGGAGAACAGATAACCCATTTCCACCGAGCTGATGCCGAGCTCCTTGCTCATGTCGGAACCGGCCACCGACAGGGCGGCGCGATCACCGCTGCTCAAGGCCAGAACCATGGTAATCAGAGCCAGGATCAGGTACCGATATCGGGTAGCCGTGGTGGACGCGGCCACGGCGCCGGGGGCAGGCCCGGCGGCGTAGGTGTCGTGGTTGTGCATCGCTGTTGCCTCATTGTTTTTATTGGCGTGTTGCAGGGCCTTGCACCGGCGCCTGCTTTGGATTCTGGCAGCTTGCAGCCCTGCTGGAGAGCTGTTTCCGACCAATGACAGCGTTATCAAATGACAGCGCTGTCATTTATCCTAGGCCTTATTCTGCGCGGGTTGCAAATTGGCATTCCGGCGAAATTCCCACCTATTGGGAATGCTTCAAAGGGGCAGGAAAGCGTGCGCCGTTCCGGTAGAATCGACCCACCCGCCACCCCGCCTGCCTTGAGGCTTCGCATGCTGGAAACGCCCGCAATCACCCCTGGCCCGAAACCGGGCCCCGCCACCCTCGATGACGTGGCGAAGATGGCCAAGGTCTCGCCCATCACCGTTTCCCGGGTGATCAACCGGCCGGAACTGGTGTCGGAAAAAACCCAGAAAAAGGTACGCAATGCCATCCGCAAGACCGGATATGTGCCGAATATGCTGGCGGGTGCATTGGTTTCACAGCGCAGTCGGCTGGTCATCGTTGTGGTGCCGAACATTGCCAACCGCGCCTTCGTCGACACCATCACCCAACTCGGCCAGCGCCTGGCCGCCGCGCGCTACCAACTGCTGCTGAGCCAGTCGGATCTGGCACACAGCAGCGAACCGGAATTGATCGACGCGATCCTGGCCCGCCGCCCTGACGGCATCGTGCTGACCCGCCAACTGCAAAGCCCTGAAGCGCGGGAAAAGCTGATTGCCCGTGGCATTCCGGTGGTAGAGACCTGGGAGCTGACGCAGGACCCGATCGATACTGTGGTCGGCTTTTCTCACGAGGCCGTTGGCCAGGCAATGGCCGAGCACATCATCGAACGTGGCTACCGCCGCGTTGGCCTGATCTGGAGCGACGACGCCCGCGCCACCCGCCGGCGCCAGGCGTGTGTCGACACTCTGCACGAGGCCGGTGTCGGAGTGGTCGCCTGCGAGCTTGAAGCCGTGCCGGTGAACATGGGCCATGGCCGTGAAGCCATGGCCCGGCTGCTGGCGGCCAAGGTGCCGATGGATGCGGTGATCTGCAGCATCGACCTGCTCGCTCAAGGGGTCATGGCGGAAGCGCAGGCCAACGGCCTGCGGGTGCCTCAAGACTTGGCGGTGATGGGCTTCGGCGACCTGGAATTCGCCGCACATACCCACCCGCGCTTGAGCACGGTGAATGTTGACGGCGGGCGCATTGGCCTGCGTACAGCAGAGTTGCTGCTGCAGCGGATCGACGGCAGCCTAGGGCGTGGGGAACAGGTGGAGGATGTGGGCTTCAGCCTGGTGGTTCGTGAAAGTACCTGAGGGCTGCGCACGTCAATTGCCAGCCCAGCGCCGCAGCTGCGCCGCCATGTAATCCCAAGCCTGTTCGACTTCGGCCACCCCGAATGCCCGTAGGCTTGAGTGCACCATTCCCTCGCCCACCCAGGCTCGGGCCGCCACGCCCGCCGCCGCCAGCGCATCGACATAGGCCAGCCCGTGATCGCACAGCGGGTCGACCCGCGCCACCAGCACCAACGCCGGGGCCAGCCCGGCAAAGTCTTCAGCTTCCAGCGGCATAGCGCAGGGGTCATTACGCTGCAGCGCTTCAGGCACGAAGCCCGCCAATGACTTCATCAACCCCGCCACTGTCATCATTGGTGCCTCGGCCTGCTCGCGCATCGATGGCAAGTCGCGGCGAGCCGTAAGCACCGGATACACCAGCAACTGCCCTAGCGGCTGTTTTAGCCCGTCACGGCGCAGAGCCATGCACAAGCCCGCCGCCAGTGTGCCACCCGCGCTGTCCCCCGCCACCATCAGGCACGCCGTGCTGAGGTGGGGGGCGACGCCCCCGGCGCGTAAACCGTGCCAAGCGGTCAGGCAATCCTCCAGCGGCGCCGGATAGGCATGCTCCGGCGCCAGCCGGTACTCCACTGCAACGATCGCCAGCGGCACCCGCTGCATCAGGGCATGGGCAAACCAGTCATGGGTGTCGAGGTTGCCCAGGTCCCAGCCGCCGCCGTGCAGGTACAGTAGCGTCGGCCACCCCCCGGGCGGCACTTCGCCCGGGGGTGTGTAACAACGCAAGCGCAAACCCTCCAGGTCGATATCGGCAACCTGCCAGCCAAACGGCCGCGGTGGCGTGCAGGCACGGCAGGCGGCGAGAAAGGCTTCGCGCCGGGCTGCCAGGCTGTCGTCAGGCGGAGCGAAGCGCTGGCTGTTGTCGATGTAGGCCTGCATGGCTGGGTCGAGCGGACGGGATACCACGGGCAATCCTCCAGGTCAGAGCAAGGGCAAGGTGTAGGCGATGATCACCCGGTTTTCATCACGTCGGCCGGTGGCATCGCCTTGCAGTTCGACGTTGCGCCAACGCAGCGCCAGGTTCTTCAGGGGACCGCTCTGGATCACGTAGGTGATGTCCAGGTTGCGTTCCCATTCGCTGCCGTCCTCGCCGGCCACCTTGAAATTGTCGCCCTTCACGTAGCGGGCGAACGCGGTCAGCCCAGGCACGCCAAGGGCCGCGAAGTCGAGGTCGTAGCGGGCCTGCCAGGAGCGCTCCTGGGCGCGGTCGAAGCGCAGCACCTGCACGGCATTGGCCACCCCGGGCAGGTCGGTATCGTGGATGAACGGCAAGGCGCTGTCACCGGCGTTGTACTGGTAGCCAAGGCGGAAGGTCTGCGCGCGCAGGTTGGCGCTGAGCATTGCCGAAGTCATGCGGCTGTCGAGCTGGCCAGCCTTTTCGCTGCCGGATTCGCCGGTGTCGAGGTAGTTGAGCGTGCCGGAGAGGTTCCAGTCACCGGCCTTGAGGGTGTGGGTGCCGGTGTACAGGGTTTGCTGGTAGACATCCGCCAGGCGGCCAGCCCACACCCCCAGCGAGGTCTGCGGCGTGGCACGCCAGGTACCACCGAGGTAATCGAAGCGGTCGCTGAACACGCTGTAGTAGTTACCCACCTGGATATCCCGGGCGCCGGCGAATTCGCGCTGGTTGACCCGGCGCATCTGGCCCAGGCCGATGTCGAGGTTGTCCAGTTCGCGGATATCCAGCATTGCTCCCTCGAAGAACTGCGGCAGCAAGCGTGCGTCACCGGAACTGACCAGCGGGATCTTCGGGAATAGCCCGCCCACCTTGAGTTCGCTCTTCGAGTACTTGAACTTGACCGCTGCCGTGGCCTCGGAGAAGTCGTCCACCGAGCGCGGATCAGCATTGCGTGGCCCACCGGCGCGGTCATAGGCCCCCGGCAACAGGCCGGTGCCGCTGCGCGAGGGCGACGAATCGAGCTTCACGCCAAGGCCTGCGTACACGTCCAGGCCCACGCCGATGGTCGTGTCGGTGTAACCCGACTCGCCCTTGAGGATGAAGCCCTGGGCCCACTCCTCCAGCTTCGACTGGGCAGGCTTGGTCGAGTCGCGCAGGTCGTGGTTGTAGTAGAAGTTGCGAAAGGTCAGGTTGGCCTTGCTGTCGTCCAGAAACGCACCCTGAGCATACAGCGGGCCGAGGCCGAGCAGCAGGGACAGGGGTTTTGCAGCGCGAGCGAAGCCCGCTCCAGTCGAGGAGTGTTTCATTGTTGTTGTGCTCTTCTTATAGGTATATGGGGTGTTGCGTCAGCGGTGTTGCCAGGTGAATTCGAGGGTGGCTTCCAGGCGCTGGCCTGGGGCAAGCTCATGGGTTCCGGTTTCGGCCCAGCCGTCGCGGGGCTGATTGAATGCGTCAGCCAAATGCGACACCGGCTCCAGGCACAGGTAGGCGCTGCCGACCGGGGCAAAAGCGACGAAGTGGTTCAATACCTGCGAGGCCTGCAGGTGCACATGGCCATTGGGGTAATCGATTTGCAACTGGCCATCCCAGCGTGACTGATAATGCGCGAGGGGCGCGCCGACATCCGCTTCGATCGACCAGTCCCTGGCACCCTCCTGATACGCACCGGTAGCCATGTACTCCCCATCGATCTGCCATTCGCGCCCGGTGCGGTACTGCACGCGCATGCCGGGGTGGCGCTGGAAGTATGGGTGCAGCCCGAGGCCGCCAGGCATGGGCGTTTGCCCCAGGTTTATGAGCACCAAGGTGATGCGAAGGCGTGCGCCGTCGAGTGCGAAGTGCTGTTCGGCGCGAAACGCCCAGGGCCAGTGCTCGCCTTGATAATCACAGGCGATGCTCAAGTGATCGCTGCCGGAGCCCACCACCTGCCAAGGCTGGGTGTGGGTGACTCCATGCAAGGTATGTGGCAGTGCCGCCGGGTGTGCGGGCAGCACATGCTCGGTGTCGGCGAAGTTCAACCGCGCGTTGCGGATGCGGTTGGAGTACGGCATCAGCGGGTAGGCGCCGGCCCGCGGCCAGTCCAGCGGGTTGAACTGATTGGCGTTGATCGGCAGCAGGACATCCAGTCCATCGGTCTTGAGGTGGGCGATGCGCCCGCCCCAGGCCGGCAGCACGCCCAGCGACCAGGTGGCATTGCTCAGAACCACGGTGTGCATAGAACCTCCATTGCCATTTTTCAGGCATGCACAGCCCCTGCCGCCATGGCGAGGCACGGCGGTGAGGCATTGACGGGGCGGTTAGCGGCGGAAGCGCTCGGCCACTTGCAAGTCGATGTCCAGGCCTAAACCTGGGCCCTGAGGGATCTGCAACTGATTGCCCTGACGCAGCTGCTCTACCGGGTACAACCAGCCAGCCGGCTCGACGAATAGGTACTCCACCTGCGGCACTCGACGTTGCACGGCGGCCAGGTGCAGGGTGGCGATCAGGCCTGGGCCGAAGTATGGGCAGTGCGGCAGAATCACCGCCTCATGCTGCTCGGCCAGACGATCGATGCGCAGGCATTCGGAAATGCCACCGACCTTGGTCACACTGGGCTGTATGGAATCCACCGCAGCGGTCACGAGGGCCTGCTCGAACTGCACGGCGGTGCACCAGTTCTCCCCGGCAGAAATATCCACGCCCTGCCCGCGCAGGCTGCCCAAGGCAGTGAAGTCCTCGGGCGGGAAGATCGGCTCTTCCAGCCAGGCCAGCTTCAGCTCTGCCAGCGCCGGCAGCCAGTCGCGGGTCCCCTGTACGGTCCAGGAACAATTGACGTCGGTGGACAGCGGCACGTCATCGCCAATGGCACGTCGGCAAGCGCCGATGTCATGCAGGGTGGCCTCGTGCAGCTTGATGTCTGTGAACCCCTGTTCCAGCGCTTTTTCGCAGGTGGCCGGGGCCACCTGGTCGTCGCCGTAACGCACCAGGCTGGCGTAGGCCGGCACCTGTTCGCGGCAGGCTTGGCCGAGCAGGCGGTGCAACGGCAAGCACTGCCGGCGGGCGGCCAGGTCCCAGAGGGCGATGTCGAGGCCGGAAATGGCGAACATCGTCACGCCGTAGCGGCCGAACAGGTGCAGGCGTTGCTGCAGTTCCAGGTTCAACGCCGGAATGTCGGTGACCTCGCGGCCCAGCACCTGGGGCGCCACCAGCCGGTCGATCAGGACCTTGGTGGCGTCGGCGACGAAGTAGCCGAACGCCTCGCCCCAGCCAACGTTACCCAGTTCGTCTTCGACGCGCACCAGTACGTTCTCCAGCGTGCGCCAGGCCGAAGGTGTTCCGCCCACCCCACGACCGCCGTCGTGGAAGGGGATTTCGACGATCTGGGTATCGATGCGGACAATTTTCATGCTTGCTCCAGAACGCTGGCCAGGGCCACACCGGCATAAGCGCCACCAACATGGTCACGACCAGACCCGATGGGTGCCATGGCGTCATAGGCGAGGAAATTGTCAGCCAGATGCTCGGCCGCGTGATCTTGTGGCCGGTAGCCCAGGGCGCGGGCACGGTTGTTGTGGAAGAGCGCCTGGGGGCATTCCGACACGCCGTAGACGATCTCATGGCGCACCTGCGGGTGCTCCAGGCCGATCAGCACCAGCTGCGCGAGGTCCCGGGCACTGGTCCACAGGCGCAGGCGACGGGCGTCGGCAACCTTGGCGTCGGCGTTGCCGATGCGCACGATGAACGTGGCCAGCTCGCTGCGCTGGGAGAAGGTCGCGCAGGCCGCTTCACCGAACACCTTGCTCAACGCATAGTAGCTGTCCGGCGCCACCGGGTGGTCGTCAAACTGTTCGCCAGCCTGGGTGCGGTACTGCCCCAGCACATGGTGGCTGCTGGCGAACACGAAACGCCGCGCCCCGGCGCGCTGGGCGGCTTCGAGCAGGTACAGGGTGGCGTGGTAGTTGGGCTCTACCGTGGCCTGGAACTGGATATCGGTGCCATGGGCACAGGCCAGGTGCAGCACCGCGTCGACACCCTCGCAGGCCTGGCGGACGAAGGCCGGGTCGGTCAGGTCGCCGACCAGGGCGGTTTCATTGGCGGCCAGCTCGCTGACCGGTCGGCGGTCCAGCAGACGCAGGCTGAAGCGCTCGCGCAGGTATGGCCGCAGGGCGGTTCCGACGATTCCGGCGGCGCCGGTGACTAGAAGCGTAGGCATGGTGTAGTCCCGTAAAACGTGGGTTGCATTCAGTTCAGGCGGCAGCGATGACATTGGCTTGCCGGGCCGGCTTCTGGCCGACGAACAAGGCCACGATCAGCGCACCGACGATGCCCAGCACGGCAGCCAGACCAAAGCCGCTACTGTAGGTGCCGGTGGACTGGATGATGAAGCCGGTCACGGTCGGCGCAACGATACCGGACAGGTTGGCCAGGCCATGCATGAAGCCGCCGGCAGTACCTACCTGATGGTCCGGCACGGCGTCCTGGATCAGCGACCAGTAGGCGGGCGCGGTCAGCATCAGGAAGCCGATGGCCACGGTCATCACCACCACGGTGCTGGTCACGCTCTGCACCTGGCCGGTCAGGCCGATGCATACCGCAGCCACCAGCAGGCAGCTGACCAGCACCACCTTGCGCGAGAACAGTTGCTTGCCGGTGCGCTTGTAAACCCAGTCGATCAGCAGCCCGCCACAGATGAAGCCGACGGTACCCACCAGCCACGGCAGTGCGGTGACGATGCTCATGGCCTTGAGGTCGATGCCCTTGGCCTCGATCAGGTAGCTGGGGAACCAGGTCATGAAGAAGTACAGGATGTAGTTGTAGCAGAACAGCGAAACGCCAGTGACCAGTACCGAGCGCTGCAGGATGATCTGCAGCACCGGGGTGCGCGGGGCGTCTGCGACGGCGGTGACCGGGGCTTCACGGCCCTCATTGATCAGCGCCAGCTCTTCGGCCGACACCTGCGGGTGCTCCTTGGGCGTAGAGGCCGCCAGGCGGTACCAGGCGATGGCCCACAGCACGCCGATCACCGCGATCACCACGAAGGCCACGCGCCAGCCCAGCCACAGGGCAAGAAAACCCACGATAGGGCCGGCCAGGGCGCCGCCCAGTGGGCCGCCAGCCTGGTTGATGCCGATGGCGCGGGCGCGTTCCTTGATCGGGAACCAGCTGTTGACGGTCTTGTTGGCAGTGGTCGACACAGGACCTTCGCCGACGCCGAACAGTGCGCGCACGATCAGCAATGACCAGAAGTTGAAGGCCAGTGCGGTGGAACCGCACAGTAGAGACCAGAAGCTCATCGACCAGGTCAGCACACGCTTGGGCCCGAAACGGTCGGCCAGGTAACCACCGACGAAGCAAAACAGCGCGTAGCCGAAGAAGAAACTGCTGAAGATCATGCCCTTCTCGGCAGGCGTGAGGTGGTATTCCTGAGTAATGAACGGCATGGCGATCGACAGGGCAGCGCGATCGACATAGTTGATGATCATGGCCAGGAACAACATGGTCAGGATCGTCCAGCGATAGTTCTTTTTCTTGTTCATGTACGACTCCGCCCGGCACCTGTGATGCCGGATCTTTTTTGTTATAACGCCTGGCCCCGCAGAGGGCCAGGTGCCTCTAGGGTCAATCAGACGCTGTAATCCACCGCCACCCACTCGAAGTAATGCTTGAGGTCGGCGACCAGGGCCTGGTGCGCCGGGTGCGGCAGGTAACGCTGTACCGCGTCGGCGTCGTCGAAGCTGGACTCGAGGATGTAGTCCCAGCAGATCGGCCGGTCCAGCTCGTTGGCCGCGACGCGCCAGTCGCGAATGAAGTCGATTTCTTCAGTGAGGTCACGCATCCGCGCCACCAGCACCGATTCCAGTTCAGGCTGCGCTTCGACGCCCGGCAGGCGGCGGAACAGCACGATATGTCGCATCATCGCCCTGCCCTCCTCAGCCCAGTGCCCAGGCCGGTGCGTCTTGCAATGCCACCGGGCGCAGGAAGCGCTCGATGGCGGCGAAGCCGACCGAGGTGGACTGCGGCGCAGTGGACGACGGCCATGGCCCGCCGTGCTGCTGGGCGTGGCACACGGCAACGCCGGTCGGCACACCGCTGAACAGCACGCGCCCGGATACTCGCTGGGCCGCGCGCAGCAACTGGCGGTTATCGGCATTGTCGGCGTCCAGGCCCCACAAGGTAGTGGTCAGGGTACCGCCGATGGCCTCGAGCACTTCGACCGCCTGAGCAACGGAATTCGCGGTGACGATCAGCGCCGCAGGGCCGAACATTTCTTCACGCAAGTGAGCGTTGGCAATGAACGATGCCGCATCGGTGGCGAACAGCCGTGGCGCCGGGCCAGCGCCATCGGCCTGCGGGGCGAACACCGCTGTGGCATTGGCAGCGACCGTGGCAGCTGCCGCCTCGAAGCCCTGCTGCATGCCCGGGGTCAGCATACGGTGCGTGGCAATCGGTGCAATGGCCTCGGCCAGCTGGGCGACGAAACGCTGGCTGTGGGGCGAGTCGAGCAGCACGATCACACCGGGGCTGGTGCAGAACTGGCCGCAGCCCAGGGTGATCGAGCCCGCCAGGGTCCTGGCCAATGCTTCGCTGTCTTTTTCCAGCACGGCCGGTAAGGCCACCAGCGGGTTGATCGAACCCAGCTCGCCGAAGAAAGGCACCGGACGCTCACGCTCGTTGGCAGCCTGCCACAGGGCTTTGCCACCCTGGTAGGAGCCGGTAAAGGCCACGGCGGCGATCGACGGATGCTGGACCAAGTAGGTGCCGGCGGCACGATTGGGCGCTTCGGCCAAGGTCAGCAGGCCTGCCGGCAGGCCCTGGGCGCGGAGCACACCAGCGGCCATGGCGAACACAGCGCGGGACAGTTCCGGGTGGCCGGAGTGCGGCTTGATCACCACGGGGCAACCGGCGGCCAAGGCCGAGGCGGTATCGCCGCCCAGCACCGAGAAGGCAAACGGGAAGTTGCTGGCCGAGAACATCGCCACCGGGCCCAGCGGGCGTTGCACACGAGTCAGGCGTGGGCGGCCGGCAGGTGGCGCACCGGCAATTGCCTGGTCATCGACCTGACGGTATGGCACACCAGCTTCAACTTCGCTGGCGAAGCCACGCAGTTGGAAGGCGGTGCGGGCCACTTCACCGTTCAGGCGGGCTTCGCCGAGGCCGCTCTCGCGGTCGGCGATTGCGACCAGTTCAGTCTGCTGCTGTTCCAGGGCATCGGCCAGGCCGCGCAGCAGGGTGGCACGTTGGGTGGCACTGGAATCGGCCCAGAATTCGGCGGCAGCCGCCGCTTGTGCGACGACTGCGTCGATGGCAGCGAAATTCGGGTTTTGCGGGGTGGTCATGAGGAACTCCTTCAACAATCGCGGTGCGGCCATTCGCGGGCAAGCCCGCTCCCACAGGGACGGCACAGGGTTCAGCAGCGGTGCAGTACCTGTGGGAGCGGGTTTATCGGGGCGCCGAACCGCCGCGAACAGGCCAGTGGCGTTAACGCGCCTTCGGCTCCAGGTGATACCCACGGCCGATGTAGTCGAAATCGACCAGTTCGTTGATCACCACGTCCTTGTCAGCCGGCGAGGCGTAATAGGCGCGGATCTCCTTGATCAAGCCGCTCTGCTCGTCGAACACGTACCACTCATCACCGCGCAAGGCCGAACCCAGCTTGCTTTTCCAGTGAGTCCACTCGATCACCGCTTCGTTACTGTCGTGGCTGACCAGGATCTTCTCGATGGTCCACTGCGAGCCCAGGTTTTCCACGCACCACACCCACTTACGGGCGATGGTGTCAGCCGTGCGCCACGGGATTTCCGGCAACCCCGAGGGGAAGTAGTGCACCGCGTCCGGGGTGAAGCAGGACACCAGCTTGTCGTAGTCACCTTCGTTGCAGGCGTCGAAGTAGCGGCGGATCAGTTGTGCATGCTTGTGCTCGGCCATGGCTCAGCCCTCCTCGCGGTCGATGATCGACGGGATGGCCGGGCGGCCGGCGGCGACCCAGGCGTGGTAGTCGGACACCGACGCCGGGCTCGGCGGGTACACGCCCCACAGCGGCTCGCCTGCGGCAATGCGCATAGCCAGGTAGCCTTCGATGTCATCCTGCACACTGCACACCTCGGCCAACTCTTCAGCCAGGTGCGCAGGAACCACGGTCAGGCCGTCGGCGTCACCGACAATGATGTCGCCCGGGTACACGGCCACGCCGGCGCAACCGATCGGCACCTGCAGGTCAGCCACGTGGTGATAGGAAATACGCGTGGTCGCGGTGATCTCACGGGCATAAGCCGGCAAGCGCATGGCGGCGATCTCGCTGCCGTCGCGCAGTGCGCCATCGGTGACGATGGCCTTGGCACCACGGGCCAGCAGGCGGGTCACCAGGATGTTGCCGGCCGACGCGGCGGCCGGGTCGTTGCGGCTGTCGATCACCAGCACATCACCCGGCTGGATCTGCTCCACGCCCACCCATTGCAGGTTGTCGTCGTTGGGCTTGGTGGTCATGGTCGAATAGGTGTCGATGTCTTCACGGGCGGGGATAAAGCGCATGGTGAAAGCACGCCCGGCGAACGGTTTGGCGTCGCGGCACATGGCGCGCAGGCCGACCAGTGCCGGTTGGCGGAAGCCACGCTTGAACAGCTGGGTGGTCAGCGAGCCGCTGCTGCACGTAGCCAGCTTGGCCAGCACTTCGTCGCTGACAACGACCTGTTTACCGGAGACGCTTTCATGGGCATCTGCGTAGTTGTGGATGACGGACATTGTTGTAGGTTCTCCTCGCGGGTTCATCCGATGGGCGGTCAGGGCAAATTCCCAACATATGGAACATGCGTTAACTGAATGCCCTGCTGAGGCCGATTCTATGGCGGAAAGCTGAGATAAAAAGGGGCAGAATGGATGCTCAAGCAGTCGAGTTCCAACAGATGGGAATCAAACAATGAAAGCAGGTGAAGGCACCGCCGCGCTCGAAAAGGCCCTGGACGTACTCCAGGCCATTGGCGCAACCGCCACCGGCATCAGCCAGGCCGAGCTGGCCGAGCAGGTGCCGCTGCCGCGCACCACCCTGTACCGCATCATCGCCACCCTGGTGGAGCGCGGCATGATCCGCCGCGACCCGACGCGCAAGGTCTACCGCCTGGGCTTCAACTACCTGGAGATGGTCCGCAACGCCTACCTGGAACCAGACCTGGTGGCCGCCGCCAGTGCCGAGCTGCGTGCCCTGCGCGACCTGACCGGCGAAACCTCCTATCTGGCGGTGCTCGACGGCAATCAGGTGCTATCGCTGGAACGTTGTGACGGCGCCCACACCCAGCGCTCGTCCGCCAGCCTTGGCCAGGGCAAGCCGGTGTACTGCACCGGCCAGGGCAAGGCGATCCTCTCCGCGCTCTCCCCTACGGCCCGCGACGAGATCCTCAAGGGCCTGGTGCTGGCACCGCTGACGCCGCTGACCATCACTGATCGCCGCCGGCTGCTGGCCGAATTGCAGATCACCCAGGCGCGCGGCTATGCCCTGGACGACGAGGAAATCCGTCTGGGCATCCGCTGCGTCGCAGCGCCGATCATCGATAAGCAGGGTCTGGTACGCGGTGCCTTGAGCGTGGCCGGGCCGGCCTACCGCCTGACACTGGAGCGCCTGACCCTCCTCGGCCCGGAACTGGCTGACGCGGCGCGCCGGGTCGGCGAGCAGCTGCGCCCGGACACCACCCCGCGCGCCACCGGCGAGCTCAGCGTGCTGCCCGGCCCCTGGGCGTTTCACGGCGCGTTCCCGCGCTGGCACGCGGGCCAGCGCGTGCTGTACTGGGCCGACACCTTGGCGCCGGCCATCCATTGCTGGGACGGCCAGTCCAGTCGCTTGCTGACTCGCCTCGACCTGCCGATACGCGGCATGGAACTGCACCCTGACGGCCTGCTGGTGGCCCAGGCCGGCGGCTGGTCACTGATCGACTGGGATGGCAAAGAACACCCGCGCCAGGATCTGCTCGGCAGCCGCCTGCTGGCCTTGGCCATGCATCCATCCGGCACCTTGTGGGCATGTGCCAAAAGTGGCAATGGCTGTTTGATCGGCGAACTCAGCGCCGAGGGCGAACTGCGTCATGGCTGGTCGTTGCCGGAGCCGGTCAGTGCGTTTCGCTGGGATGCCAAGGGCAAAGCGGTCTATGCCCTGGCGCCGGAAGCGGGAGATATCCTGCTGATGCAGCCGGGCAGCAGCGTGCGCCGGCTGGCCTCGCTGCCGCGTGGCGGTGGCAGCTTGGGCGGGTTGGCGCTGGATGGTAAAGGAGGTGTCTGGACCACGCAGCTGGACGGCTGGAGCCTGGCGCGCTTCGATGCCGAGGGCAATCTGGACCAGATGATCGGACTGCCGGTGCCGAGCCCGACCGATCTGTGCTTTGGTGGGGAAGCTGGCACCATCCTGTTCATCACCAGTGCTCGCCATGCATTGCAACTGGAAACCTTGGCCAGTGCGCCGAATTCAGGATGCCTTATGCAAATGCAGACTTGAGCTTCAACAACCGCACGTGTCGACCAAGCACAGACCCGATACGCTGCATTCACTTTGCTTCTGCCTGATCAGCGTATAACGGGACTGACCGCGTAATGATCATTCCTTACTATCCATTCAGCGCAACGCCTGCAGGTGGCAACCTGACCAACCCCTTAAAATTCCAAAAACGCATAACTAAACTGATCTTAACTCAATAAAACTGATAATTAGCTTAGAACCAAAAATACTTTTACAGCCGGCACTTATAAGAATACGGTCTCTCAAAGCTACCTCTCACACTGGGGCGCTACAGAACTCAACAGGCTACGCCTGCCATCTGCGCCCGTGATGAGAGACCCATGACGCAATCTGCCGATACCCTCGCCTTTTCGCTCAACGACCGTCCACGCCTGGATGGCGATGATGTTCGCTTCCAGGCGCTGCTCGACGAAATCACCGCCACACTCGCGGCCAGCGCCAATCGCTATGACCGCAGCGGGGCGTTTCCTTTCGAGAACTTCGAACTCCTGCAACGCCACGGCCTGCTGGCGCTGACCGTGCCACGCTCGCTGGGCGGTAGCGAGGCCGATCTGCCGACGGCGTTGCGGGTGATCCGTGCGGTGGCCAAGGGTGAGCCGTCCACGGCGTTGATCATGGTCATGCAGTACCTGCAACATTTTCGCCTGCAGCAGAATGCCAACTGGCCGCAAGCACTGCGCCGTCAGGTCGCGCTGGACGCAGTGGAAAATGGCGCATTGATCAACGCCTTTCGTGTCGAACCCGAACTGGGCACACCCGCCCGCGGCGGCCTGCCGGCGACCACCGCGCGGCGCACCGCCGAGGGCTGGCGCCTCAGTGGCCGCAAGATCTACTCCACCGGCAGCCACGGCCTGACCTGGTATGTGGTATGGGCACGCAGCGACGATGCCGACCCGCTGGTCGGCGGCTACCTGGTGCACCGCGATACCCCAGGCATCCGCATCATCGACGACTGGGACCACCTGGGCATGCGCGCCACCTGCAGCCATGAGGTCGTGTTCGATGACGTACTGCTTCCACTTGAGCATGCGGTAAGCGTAAGCCCTTGGAGCGCGCCACGTGCCGAGTTCGACGGTGAAAGCCTGCTGTGGATGTCGGTGCTGCTGCCGGCCATCTATGACGCCGTGGCCCAGGCAGCCCGCGACTGGCTGGTGGGCTTTCTGGAGCAGCGTAAGCCCTCCAACCTAGGCGCGCCACTGTCCAGCCTGCAACGTTTTCAGGAAATCGTCGGGCGTATCGACACCTTGTTGTTCGCCAACCGCACCCTGCTCGACTCGGCCGCCGCCGGCCAGGTGCAGGCGCAGCATGCCGGGCAGATCAAGCAGTTGGTCAGCAGTAACGCTATCCGCGCCGTGGAACTGGCCATCGAAGCGGCTGGCAACCCTGGGCTGTCGCGCAAACATCCACTGGAGCGGCACTTTCGCGACGTGTTGTGCAGCCGTATCCACACCCCGCAGGACGACGTAGCGCTCAGCGCTGTCGGGCGCGCCGCCTTTGCCCAATTCAGGGAGACCTTGTAATGAGCCAGTTCATCGCCAGCCAACTGGATGCCGAAGCCAACGCCTACCTGCGCGAGCGCTTGCCAACGGCGCATATCGTCGAGATTCCGTTCGGCCCCGGAGGCCTTGGCCAGATTCCCCACAACGCCAGCGCGCTGATCGTGCGGCCGATCAATGTGCGGGGTGTAAAGCTTGAAGAGCAGCCGGCCGGTTGGCCATGGTCGCTTGAATGGGTGCAGTTGGCGTCCTCTGGCATCGACTTCTACCCGCGCTGGCTGTTCGACGTTGCACAGGTCACCAGCGCCAAAGGCGCCAACGCCAACTCTGTCGCCGAGTTCGCCCTGGCGGCGATCTTCAGCGCCGCCAAACAGTTGCCCGATATTTGGGTCAACAACGACGATTGGCACTTCACCCATCTACAGCCCGTAAAAGGCGCCACCCTGGGTATTCTCGGCCTGGGCGCAATCGGCCAAAGCCTGGCCAACAAGGCGCTGGCGCTGGGTATGCGGGTGATCGCCCACGGGCGCCCTGGCCAGCCGATTGCCGATATCGCCGGGGTTGAAGCTGCACGCGATATCCATCACCTGTTCGCCGAGGCCGACCACTTGGTGGTGGTGGCGCCGCTGACGGCCGACACCCGCCACCTGCTCGACCGCGACGTGCTGGGGAGCGCAAAACCCGGCCTGCACCTGATCAACCTGGCGCGCGGCGGCCTGCTCGACCAACAGGCCCTGCTCGAAGCCCTGGACAACGGCAGCATCAGCCGCGCCACCCTGGATGTGACTGACCCGGAGCCGCTGCCCGCAGGCCACCCGCTGTACAGCCACCCGCAGGTGCATATTTCCCCACACACCTGCGCGCTGTCCACCGACGGCAAGCACACGTTCATCGACGATTTCGTCGCCAATTACCAGCGCTTCCAGGCCGACCAGCCCCTGGAAAACCTCGTCGATATCGCACGCGGTTACTGAACAACTCGCCACCCGGCCCGGAGATTGCCATGAGTTCACTCGCAGCCCTACACAGCACACCGTCCGTTCAACAGCGCGTCAGCCCGGAAGAATGGGAAGTGCGCGTCAAGCTGGCCGCCGCCTATCAACTGGCCGCGCTGTTTCGCTGGACCGACCACATCTACACGCATTTCTCGGCCCGCGTACCGGGGCCGGAAGAGCACTTTCTGATCAACGCCTTCGGCCTGCTGTTCGATGAAATCACCGCCTCCAACCTGGTCAAGGTGGATGTTGACGGCACCATCATCGACGACCCGCTGAACCTCGGTATCAACCAGGCCGGCTACGTGATCCACAGCGCCATCCACCGCGCCCGCCCAGACCTCAAGGCGGTGCTGCACACCCATACCCGCGATGGCGCTGCCGTTTCGGCCCAGCGTGGCGGCCTGCTGCCGCTGTCGCAACACGCCCTGGCGTTCTACAGCCGCGTGAAATACCACGAGTACGAAGGTGTGGCGTTGGAGCTCGACGAGCAGCAGCGGCTGGTTGCCGACCTCGGTGACAGCAACATTTTCATCCTGCGCAACCACGGCCTGCTTACAGGTGGCACCAGCGTCGAGCACGCCTTCCGCGAGTTACACGGCCTGGAGCGTGCCTGCAATATCCAGATCGCCGCCCAGGCCGGCGGCAACGCCGACCTGCTGCATGCCCCACAGGCGGCCATCGAGAAAGTGCACGAGCAGTCGGCACGTTTCGCCGATGGCCAGGGCCCGGGGGTCAAGCTGCACTGGGATGCGCTGATCCGCCAGCTCGAACGGGCCTATGGGCAACGCTACAAAGACTGATCGACGGGGTGTTTTCATGACGCATGCCACTACTGTCCAGGTCAGCAAGCCTGCGCATCGCTTGGCAAAAAAGTGGTCAGCACCAGACGTTTTACTGCGCCTGGCAAGCCCGCTGGCCATTCTGTTGATCTGGGAAATCGCCTCGCGCGCCGGGCTGATTCCTGCCCGGGTGATCGCCGCGCCGAGTGAAATCGGCGGCACGCTGTGGGAGCTGATCCGCAGCGGTGAGCTGCTACGCCACCTGCTGGTATCCCTGCAGCGGGCTGTCACCGGGTTGAGTATCGGCGTGGCCATCGGCGTGACGGTAGCGTTGATCACCGGCCTGTCGAAACGCGGTGAAATCGCCCTCGACTCACCGATGCAGATGCTGCGCACCATTCCGTCGCTGGCGCTGGTGCCACTGTTCATCCTCTGGTTCGGCATCGGCGAATTCACCAAGGTGGCACTGATCGTCATGGGCACGACCTTTCCCATCTACCTCAACCTGTTCGCCGGCATCCGCAATATCGACCCCAAACTGGTCGAGGCTGCCAACACCCTGGGGCTTAGCCGCAGCGAGCTGATCTGGCACGTGATACTGCCAGGTGCGCTGCCGTCGTTTTTCGTTGGCCTGCGCTACTCGCTGGGCATTTCGTGGCTGGCCCTGGTGTTCGTCGAGCAGATCAACACCACCGCCGGCATCGGTTACCTGGCCAGCGACGCCCGCGACTTCATGCGCACCGACGTGATCGTCATCTGCCTGCTGATCTACAGCGTGCTTGGCCTGCTGATTGACGGCCTGATTCGCACCCTGGAACGCCTCACCCTGGCCTGGCGCCCCTCTTTCATAAGGACCTGATGCCATGAATGCGCAAAGCCAGTTCAACTATCAGCCAGCCGTGAGTCTGCGCGGCGTGGTGCGCCAGTTCGGCGAAAATCGTGTCATCGACGCCCTCGACCTGGACATCGCGCCGGGCGAATTCGTCGCCCTGCTCGGTGCCAGCGGCTCGGGCAAGACCACCCTGCTGCGCGCCTTGGCTGGCCTTGATGCCATCGACGGCGGTGAACTGATCGCGCCACAGGCACGCTCCGCCGTGTTCCAGGAACCGCGGCTGATGCCTTGGAAGCGTGCCTGGAAAAACGTCACCCTGGGCCTGCGGGTGAACAACCCCAAGGCGCGCGCCGTTCAGGCGCTTACCGAAGTGGGCCTGGCCCATCGCCTGGAGGCATTTCCAGCCACCCTGTCTGGCGGTGAATCGCAGCGCGTAGCGCTGGCGCGCAGTTTGGTGCGCGAACCCAGGCTGCTGCTGCTCGACGAACCCTTCGCGGCGCTCGATGCCCTGACCCGCATCCGCATGCACCGGCTGATCATCGACCTCTGGCAGGCCCATACCCCGGCGGTGCTGCTGGTGACCCACGACGTCGACGAAGCCATCCTGCTGGCCGACCGCATCATCGTGTTGCAGCAAGGGCGCATCGCCGAAGCACTGCGTGTTGATCTGCATCGCCCCCGAGATAACGGCCAATCGGGTTTCAACGCCATCCGCACACGCCTGCTGGCCTTGCTCGGCGTTGAAAAGGACGACCCGGACAGCCTTGGCCGTGACCACAACCCTTTTATCGCCCCGGGCTATCCACTGAGCGCAATCGCCATCTGACCGGCACGCCCCCGGACACACTCCTCGCTTACGACTTCCAAGGCTCCGGCCGTACCCCAGGGACCACACCATGAACAAACTCCGCCTTGCGACCCGCCTGCTGGCCTCCTGCGTGCTCGCTGCCAGCCTGGCTGGCTGCTCGCCGTCCACCGATGAAGCCGCCAGCAAAACCCTGAATATCGCCTTCTGGGCTGACAACACCATTCTGGTGAGCGTTGACCCGTTCCAGGTCTACTGGCTGGAACACCGCGTAATGCTGCGCAACGTCGCCGAGTCGCTCACCGACCAAGACCCGCAAACCGGCGAGATCATCCCGTGGCTGGCCAAAAGCTGGGCCATCAGCGATGACGCCCTCAGCTACACCTTTTACCTGCGCAACGACGTCACCTTCAGCAACGGCGAGCGCTTCGATGCCAAGGCCGTGAAGGCCGCGTTCGACAGCAACAAGGCGTTCGCCACCGAGCTGCCGGCGACCTTTGGCGCCACCTACCTGGCGGGCTACGACCACGCTGAAGTGGTCGACGACTTTACCGTAAAGCTGGTGCTGAGCAAGCCGAATGCCGGCTTCCTGCAAGCCACCTCCACCACCAACCTGGCGATTCTGGCGCCGGCTTCATACCAGCTCAGCGCCCAGGAGCGCTCGCTGGGCAAGATCATCGGCACCGGCCCGTTCGTGCTCGACCACTACACCCCGGAAGTCGGTGCCAAGCTGGTCAAGCGCCAAGGCTACGCATGGCCATCGGCCAACGTGAAAAACCGCGGTGAAGCACACCTGGACACCATCGAGCTGAGCTACATCCCCGAAGAAAGCGTGCGCAACGGCCTGTTCCTGCAAGGCCAGGCCGACATCCTCTGGCCGCGCAACCCCTTCTCCGAGGTCGATATCAAGCTGTTCCAGTCCAAGGGCGCGACCATCCAGAGCCGCTCGCTGCCAGGGCCGGCCTACAACCTTTACCCGAACACCCGGCGCCTGCTGGCCGACAAACAGGTGCGCCTGGCGGTGCAGAAGGCCATCGATCGCAAAACCTACGCCAGCGCGGTGTACAGCGCCAACTTTCCGGTCGTTCGCGGCATTTATGACGTCACCACGCCCTACGCCAAGGACCAGAGCGACAAACTCGCCTACGACCCCGAAGGCGCCGAGCACCTGCTTGATGCCGCTGGCTGGCTCAAAGGTGCCGACGGTTACCGGCAAAAAGATGGCAAGCGCCTGACCCTGAGCTACAACATCACACCTGCTGAAACCGCCGGTGATGTGCTGATCCAGGACCAACTGCGCAAGGTCGGTATCGACCTGAAACTCGCCGTGACCACCCGCGCCGAGTGGTTCGCCAACAATGCGTCGGGCAACTACGACCTGACCATCAACTACATGACCCGCGCTGAGCCGATCATTCTGCAGACCATTCTCGACCCGCGTTCGGCCAACAGCGCCACCGTGGCCACCAACACCTACGAGCCACAGGCCCTGGAAAAGGCCACTGCGCTGTTCGATGCGGGTATCACCGCCACGCAGCCACAGCAGCGCGCCGAAGCTTACGGCGGCTTGCAGGACCTGCTGCTCGACGAAAGTTCGGCCTTCCCCATCTACGAGCGCGTGTGGCAAGCCGCCACATCAGCCAAGGTCAAGCACTTCCAGTGGACTGCCGAAGGCTTCGCCCTGCTCAGCGATATCGAGGTAAGTGAAAAATGAGCCGCTACTTGATCGGCCGGGTCGGCCAGGCGCTTCTGGTGCTGTGGGGCGCCTACAGCATCACCTACTTCATCCTCTACCTGCTGCCAGGTGACACCTTGTCGATCATGCTCAGCGCGTCAGGCATGGAGGTCGACTCGCTGTCGGCGCAAGACCTGGCCAAGGCCCAGGCTTACTACGGCCTCGACAAGGGCGTTTTCGAGCAGTATTTCAGCCTGCTGTGGAATGCCCTGCAGGGCGATTTCGGCCAGTCGCTGTCGCTTAACCGGCCGGTCAACGAGCTGTTGCTGCAACGCCTGCCACAGACCCTGGCGCTGGCCGGCCTGGCCATCGCGCTGTCACTGATCGGCGGCATCGGCCTGGCGTACCTCACCGCCTATACCCAGTGGCGCCCGCTCAAGGTGGCCTTGGCCCGCCTACCGTCGCTGGGCTTTTCGGTGCCGGTGTTCTGGATGGGCCTGCTGCTGATCCAGGTGTTCGCCTTCAGCCTTGGCTGGTTTCCGGCCACCGGCAGCCGGGGTTTCGACAGCCTGATCCTGCCCGCCGTAACACTGGCCATCCCCAGTGCGGCGGTTTACGCCCAGGTGCTGCAGCGAGGCTTCCAGGGCGTATGGCAGGAACCCTACATCGCCACGGCTTATGCCAAGGGCCTGAGCCGCAGTCAGGTACAGGCGCGCCATGCGTTCAAAAACGCTGCGTTGCCGATCCTTACGCTGATTGGCCTGCAGGTTGGCAACACGGTATCTGGCGCGGTGCTGGTGGAGACCATCTTTGCCCGCAATGGCGTGGGCCGCCTGGCCCAGGAAGCGGTACTTCGCCAGGACATTCCGGTGGTGTTGGCAATCGTCGCGGTGTCGGCGGCGGCGTTCGTACTGGTCAACCTGATCGTCGACCTGCTGTATCCCTACCTCGATCCCCGGATCGCTCACACACCAAAGGTATCCTGACCATGAACACCGATACCCGCCTCTCGTCCTTGGGCGCAGCCGCCGCCCCGGTGGCCTCGCCCTGGCGCCGTCGCAGCCGCTTGCAGCGTGTAGCCAGCGCAGTGCAGCCGCTGTTGCGTCGACCAGGTTTCAGCCTGGCCGTGCTGATCGTGCTGTTCGCCCTGGTATCGGCCCTGGTGCCGCAACTGCTGAGCGGTTACGACCCCTATGCCACCTCGCCGACCGACAAGCTCACTGCGCCGAACCTGGCCCACTGGTTCGGCACCGACGAA
The DNA here is from genome assembly GCF_016658545.1 of Pseudomonas sp. S37. Classification (GTDB taxonomy): domain Bacteria; phylum Pseudomonadota; class Gammaproteobacteria; order Pseudomonadales; family Pseudomonadaceae; genus Aquipseudomonas. The sequence goes on from NZ_JACVZC010000003.1 coordinate 82,188, forward strand.
GTCGGCCGTGACCTGTACACCCGCGTGGTCTACGGCTCCAGCCTGTCGGTGCAGGCCGCGCTGCTGGCGGTGGGTATCGCACTGGTCGGCGGGCTTGGCCTCGGCGTGCTGTCCGGCTTTGCCGGCGGGCGTATCGACGCGGTGATCATGCGTTTCGTCGACGTGCTGCTCGCCCTGCCCGGCCTGTTGCTGGCACTGGCCATTGTCACCGCCATCGGCTTTGGCACCGTGCCGGTGGCGATTGCCGTGGGCGTTGGCATCATCCCAGGTTTTGCGCGTACCACCCGGGCCGAAGTGCTACGAGTGAAAACCCTGCCCTATGTGGAAGCCGCGCGCTTGGGCGGCGCCAGCTGGGGGCGCACGTTGCTGCGCCATATCCTGCCCAACGCCTGGGGCCCGGTGGCGGTGCTTGCCACGCTGGACTTCGGCGCGGCGATTCTGGCCACCGCCGGCCTGTCGTTTCTCGGCTTTGGCGCGGCACCGCCGGCTGCCGAATGGGGCACGCTGATCGCCAACGGTCGGCACTTTCTGATCACCGCGCCCTGGGTGTCGCTGCTGCCGGGGCTGTTCGTGGTTGCCGTGGTATTCAGCCTTAACCATATCGCCCGCACCTTCGAGGAGAACTCGCGATGAGCAGCCCCCTGATCGACATCCGCCAACTGGCCGTCAGCTACCGCAGCGCAGGCCAGGTGACCGATGCCGTAAAAAACCTGTCGCTGAGCGTAGCCCATGGTGAAACCGTGGCCATCGTCGGCGAGTCCGGCTCGGGCAAATCGACCCTGGCCAATGCCATTCTCGGCCTGCTGCCGGAGAATGCAAAGATCACCGCTGGCGAACTGCATGTCGAGGGCGTCAACCTCAGCCAGGCCAGTGAGCGACAAAAACGCAAGCTGCGCGGGCGCACCATCGGCCTGGTGCCACAGGACCCGATGGTCAGCCTCAACCCCACCCTGCGCATCGGCCAGCAGATCGGTGAAGCGCTGATCCTCGCCCATGGCCGCCGTTATCCGGGGGTGGATGCCGATACCGTCGAGTTGCTTGAACAGGTCGGCCTCGACAAGCCTGTATTACGTGCACGTCAGTACCCGCACGAACTGTCCGGCGGGATGCGCCAGCGCGTGTTGATCGCCATCGCCCTGGCCGGCAACCCGAAGCTGATCATCGCCGATGAGCCCACCAGTGCCCTCGACGCGACCGTGCAACGCAAGATTCTCGACCACCTGCAACGGCTGGTCGCCGAGCGCGGCATCTCGCTGCTGATCATCACCCACGACCTGGGCATGGCTACCGACCGCGCCGACCGTATCGTGGTGATGAGACAAGGTGAATGGGTCGAACAAAGCACGCCCAGGCAGATTCTGGAAGCGCCGCAGCATGACTACACCCGCGCCCTGCTGGCCGCCGCGCCGGCCTTCAGCACACGCCGCAAGCCGCGCCAACCCGTTGGTGCCAAGCAGCAGCCGATCCTCAGCCTGCACAATGTCGGCAAGGTATTCACGTTGCCCAAGGTCAAGGGCGAAGACAGCCAGTTCACCGCCTTGCAGGACCTCAGCCTGCAGGTTTACCCCGGCCAGACCCTGGCCATCGTCGGTGAGTCCGGTTCAGGTAAAAGCACGGCGTTGCGTATCGCCCTGGGCCTGGAAAAGCCCAGCCAGGGCCGCGTGCAGTTCGAGCAACAGGACGTCACCCACCTCAGTTGGCGCGAGTTCCGCCCGCTGCGCCAACGTATCCAGCTGGTACAGCAAAACCCCTTCGCTGCGCTCGACCCGCGCTTCAGCATTTTTGACAGCATCGTCGAACCCTTGGTGTCCTTCGGGCTGCTCAAGGGCGAGGCGTTGGAGCAGGCTGCGCGTGAGCTGATCACCCGCGTCCACCTGCCGGTCAGTTACCTGGACCGCCTGCCCCGGGAGCTGTCTGGTGGCCAGCGGCAACGGGTGGCCATCGCCCGCGCGCTGGCGCTCAAGCCCGATCTGCTATTGCTTGATGAACCGGTGTCGGCGCTGGACGTTTCCGTGCAGGCGCAAATCCTCGACCTGCTGCTGGAGCTGCAACGTGAGTCGGGCATCGCCTACGTGCTGGTATCGCACGACCTGGCGGTGGTGGCCAACGTCGCCGATCAGGTGCTGGTGTTGCGCAATGGCCAGGTCATCGAACAGGGCTCGGTACAGCACGTGTTCGAACACCCGGCCCAGGATTACACCCGCGAGCTGATCGCGGCCATTCCTGGGCAGCGGCTGGCGTTGGCGTCGTGATTTATATCTTCAGAGACGAATCTTTATCGGTAGGCACCTGACAGCCATTAAAATGCGGAATATATATTTTAAGAAGCATATAAATGCATATTTTCGATAATTAGAATAGAACCACAAAGTCTTTCAAAATATTTTCTTATAGAGATATGTTCTCTTCAGACCGACCACGGACAGGTGGAGGCAAAGGATTTCCGCTCCTTCGTCCGTATCCGTAGCCGACCATCGGCGTGGTAAATGGCCCTGGCATGCTGATATCCGACATCACTTCTACTGTTGGTTGTCAGGAACTTGCGGCCATGAACCGTTCGCCGAATATCGCGCTCAATCGCCTCCCCTTTGCCGTTGCCCTGGCAACCCTTGCCCCTTTCGCCCACTCAGCGGATGCAGCCGATAACAAGCGCCTGCCAACGACCACGGTCACCACGCTGCTCAGCGTGCGTCACGACCTCTAGCTCACGTTGGGCCAGCCGCCTGGCTGGCCACCACTTTCGATAAGGAACATTCGATATGGGACTTACCCGTAGGGATCTGATCGGCCATCTGATGGCCGCTGGCGGTTACGGCGCAGCGCTTGGCAGCCTGTCCGCGCTGGGCTTGCTGCCAAGCACGGCAGCCGCCACCAGCTTCGCCCCACTGGGCCTGCCGACCGCAGCAGGCAACGGCAAGCGCGTGCTGATCGTCGGGGCCGGCATCAGTGGCCTGGTCAGTGCCTATGAACTGCGCAAGGCCGGTTTCGAGGTACGCATCCTGGAAGCCCGCGAGCGGATCGGCGGGCGTGCATGGACGTTGCGCAATGGCGACCGCATCGAACACAACGATGGCACTGGCCAGACGGTGCAGTTCGATGATGGCCACTACTTCAACGCAGGCCCGGCGCGCCTGCCCAGTCACCACCTGACCATCCTTGGCTACTGCCGCGAACTCGGCGTACCGCTCGAAGTGCTGGTCAACAGCAGCCGCAACGCCCTCGCACAACCCGACCTCAGCCAGCCGCCGTTACTGTTGCGCCAGGCGGTCAACGATACCCGAGGCCATCTCAGTGAACTGCTGTCGCGCAGCGTCAGCAGCAAGGCACTGGACAAGCAGCTGGACGCCGCCGACCAAAAGGCGCTGCTGGATTTTCTCAAGGTCTACGGCGACCTCAACGAGCAACGCGCGTACCAAGGTTCCGTGCGCGCCGGCTACAGCCGCTTCGCAGGCGCAGGCGAGCAAACGCCAATCCAGCGCCAGCCGGTTGCCCTTAAACAGTTGCTCAACCCCAACCTGATGTTGCCACTGGTTTTTGACGAAATCCCTGAGTTTTCCGCGACCATGTTCCAGCCGGTGGGCGGCATGGATCAAATTGCCAAGGCGCTGTACGCCAAGGTGCAGGACACGGTGCAGTTGCACGCCGAAGTGCAGGCGATCCAGACCTCCGACACCGGGGCGCGCGTCAGCTGGCGTGACCGGCGCAGCGGCAAGACCCAGGTAGAGAGCGCTGACTACGCCATTGTCACGATTCCCTTGCCACTGCTGGCCAGGATCGAGCACAACTTCGGTAAACCGACACAAGACGCCATCGAACTGGCCAAGCCGGACCTGGCCAACAAGGTGGCCTGGCAGGCACCGCGCTTCTGGGAAAGCGAATTCCAGATTTATGGCGGCCTCTCCTACATCAACCACGAAGCGCGCCTGCTCTGGTACCCCAGCGACCACCTCAACAGCGCCCGAGGCGTGCTCGTCGGCACTTACAACAACGGCGAAGTGGCGCGCCAGTTCGCCAGCCAGTCGCTTGCCCGGCAACTGGCTTCATCGCGCAGTGCGGTGGAGTCGCTACACCCCGGGCATGGCGGCAAATTGCAGAATGGCGTGGCCGTCAACTGGTCGAAAGTGCCCTTCAGCGAGAGCCCGTGGATCGTTCACGACGAAGTGGCCGAGCCCGGTTACAGCCAGCTCAACCAGGCCAAGGGCCGCACCTGGCTGGCCAGCGATGCCCTGGCCCACGGTGGCGTCGGCATCTGGCAGAACACCGCCGCCGAGTCGGCGCGCCATGTGGTACAGCAGATCGCCAAGCACGCGCAACAACAGCAACGCGGCGTCGCCGCCTGAACCAGGAACCTGCCCATGAAAACCGCTGCCTTGCTACTTGGAACCCTTATGACCCTGTCTGCACTCAACGCCCAGGCCGACACCATCAAACGTGTGGCCCCTCCTGGCTCCAACTTTCCCATTTCGCAACTGGTGACCGTGCCGGCAGGCGCCGCGCTGACCTTCGTGAGCGGCACCCTGCCGGACGTTGCCGACCCCAAGGCCGCACCGCAGACAATTGCGGCTTACGGCAATACCGAAACCCAGACCTTTTCGGTACTGAGCAAGCTCCGCACGGCGCTGCAAAGCCAGGGCCTGGACCTCGGCGATATCGTGCAACTGCGGGTGTTTTTGGTCGGTGACCCGGCCAACGGCGGCCGGCTCGACTTCGCCGGCCTGCAGGCGGCCTACACAAAGTTCTTCGCCACCGCCGACCAGCCCAATAAACCGACCCGCACGGCATTGCAGGTCGTTGCACTGCCACTGCCGGGCGCGCTGGTCGAGATCGAGGCAATTGCCGCCAAGGCACCCTGACCACCCTTAAATAGAGAAAACGCTACCTCATTGAATTAGCAGGGACCCAGTGGGAGCGGGCTCGCCCGCGAACACCGGCGAAGCCGGTGCCATCCACCGAGTCGCCTGCCTCGCGGCGGCTCGACAAGCCCGCTCCCACAGGGATAGCGGCGATCTTCTACCCAGTACCGCTTGATCCTTCTGCCGGGCCAGCCCGGCGGACAGGCTTCGTGCAAGCAAAAATCAATAGTGCCTCAGGAAGAGACCATGCCTTTACATCTGCCAACCGTCCACTTTCACCCCGCCTTGCTGGCACTGGCCATCGCCGGCACCAGCCTGGGCGCCCCAACCACCTTCGCCGCCAGCAACGACGACCAGGCTACCGACTCGGCGCAACTGGGCACGGTGATCGTCACCGGCAACCGGGGCTCGGAGAAACGTACCGTCACCACCAGCCCGGTACCGATCGACGTGATCAGCGCCAAACAACTACAGGAAACCGGCAAACCCGGCCTGATGGAAGCGCTGAGCGCTACCGTCCCTTCCTTCACCCTGCCGGAGAAAACCGGCTGGGATGCCAGCGGCATGGCCCGCGCGCCAAGCCTGCGCGGCCTCAACGCCGCGCAGGTGCTGGTGCTGGTCAACGGCAAACGCCGGCATACCAGCGCCACGCTCAACATCAGCGGCATCCATGCCGGCGCCGCACCAACCGACCTCGATCTGATCCCCATCAGCCTGATCGACCACGTCGAAGTGCTGCGTGATGGCGCTGCCGCGCAATATGGCTCGGACGCCATTGCCGGGGTGATCAACGTGATCCTCAAGGCCGACGAGTCCGGCACTTCGGTGACCAACGTTGGCCAGGGGTACGATGGCAAGAAGCAGACCGTGCAGCAGAGCCTCAACAAGGGCTTCGAAATCGGTAATGGCGGCATCCTCCAGCTCGCGCTGGATGCACGCAGCCAGAACGACGACAACAAAGCCAGCGCCAACGGCTATAGCTATGCAGAGGCTTTTGAAAAGGCCGGCAAGGCCACCTATGGCGGTTACGGCACGCCGAAGATCAACTTGCTGACCCTGGGCTACAACGCCGAACTGCCAGTTGGCGACGACCTCACCTTGTACTCCTTCACCACCTACTCGCACCGCAAGGCCGAGCAGGGCCAGAACTTCCGCCTGCCGACCATCACCAACACCATCACCACCGGCCCCAATGGCTACCCCGCCGGCTACACGCCAACCTGGTACATCGATGAAGACGACTTCCAGGCGGCCCTTGGCGGGCGTGGCGAAATCGGTGAGTGGGCCTGGGACCTGTCCAGTACCTACGGGCGCAATGCCGCACTGCAAGGCACAACGCACAACCAGAACCCGTCGCTCGGCGAGGCGACGCCCAATCACTTCGAGTCCGGCACCTGGATTGCCACCCAACTGACCAGCAACCTCGACCTCAGCCGCAGCTTTGATATTGGCCTGGAGAAACCGCTGGACCTGGCCTTGGGCCTGGAGCACCGCAAGGAAACCTATCAGGTACGCGACGGTGACTGGGCCTCCTGGGCCAACGGCGGTTACTGCCGTGCCCCCGGCGATTGCGCCTCGTCCGGCGCCCAGGTCACCAACGGTATCTCGCCGGCCGAAGCCACCAGCACAAGCCGCAACAGCGTGGCAAGCTACATAGACGTCGGCTTCAACCCGCTGCCGCAGTGGTACCTGGGTGGTGCGCTGCGCTACGAACACTACAACCAGGGCGTTGGCGCCACCCGCAGCGGCAAGCTCACTACCCGCTACGACTTCACCCCTGAGTTCGCGGTGCGGGCAACCGTCAGTAACGGCTTCCGCGCGCCTTCGCTGGCCAACAGCCTGTTCAGTGCGCGCTCGACCACCTATGGCGTGGTCAATGGGGTTTACCAGTCGATCAACTACGGCGTGCTGCCGGTCGAATCGGGCGCCGCTCAAGCGCTGGGCGCGACGGCCCTGAAACCCGAGCGCTCGACCAACTTCAGCCTGGGCGCCACCTTCCAGCCCAACGAACGCCTGTCATTCACCGCCGACGCCTACGTGATCAACGTGCGCGACCGCATCACCCTGACCGGCACCCTGCTTGGCCCGGAGGTGACCCAGACCCTGCTGGCCAACGGCATCGACTCAACCACCGGAGGCAGCTACTTCACCAACGGCGCCAACACCCGTACCAAGGGCCTGGACCTGGTCGGCAACTACGACCATGCCCTGGGCAACTGGGGTAAGGTGAAATGGACGGCGGCCTTCAACTGGAACCAGACCGAAATCCTCAGCTACAAGGAAAATGCCAGCATCCAGGGCACCAGCTACGCATTGATGGATCGCCAGGCCCGTAACTTCATCACCGATGTACAACCCAACACCAAGCTGATTCTCGGCGCCAACTGGCAGCTGGATCGCTGGACCAGCAACCTGACCCTGACCCGCTACGGATCCTGGCGCGAAGTCAACTCTGCCGCCGACCGCAGCCTGGATCGCGAGTACAAGGCACGCTGGATCACTGATGTGGATGTGGGCTACCAACTGACCAAGGACCTCAACCTGGCGGTCGGTGCGCAGAACCTCTTCGATATCTACCCCGAGCGCCAGAACCCAAGCAGCAAGACCATGACCAAAGGCTATGGCGCCTATTCGCCCTATGGCTTTACCGGTGGTTACTACTTCACCCGGCTGACCTACAACTTCTGATAAAACCCGGGCCTGCCATGCCCTGAAGGCATGACGGGCACGGGATTTTTAAATACCTATTTCTGATATTGCAAATAACATTAGATAAGTTAATTACATAATTAGCTTAGAACCACAAAGACTTTCACAGCCGTTTCTTAGAAAGATATGGTTGATTCAAGACCGACCCCATGCCTGGCGGAGGCCGTCCTTACGACCCCCTCCAGGAGCAAGCAACCCATGACATCTCCGCTCACCACCCGTGCCCCAACGCTACAGATCGACGCCGACGTGCTGGTGATCGGTGGCGGCCTGGCGGGCACCTGGGCTGCGGTCGCAGCAGCCCGCGACGGCGCGCGCGTAGTACTGACCGAAAAGGGTTTCTGCGGCACCAGCGGTGTAACCGCCACGGCAGGCCCTGGGCATTGGTGGGTGCCGCCCGAGCAGCGTCAAGCGGCCATCGACAAGCGTATGGCCAGCGCCGCCGGGCTCGGCGATGCCGACTGGATGGCGCGCATCCTGGAAACCACCTGGCAAACGCTACCGAGCCTCGACCGCCTCTATCGCTTTCCAGAAAACCCGCAAGGCGAGAAGCAGTACCGCGCCCTGCGTGGCCCGGAATACATGCGTGCCATGCGTCAACTGGCGCTGGAGCATGGCGTTACCCTGCTCGACCACAGCCCTGCGCTGGAGCTGCTCAAGAACGGCAACGGCGAGCTGGCTGGCGCCCGGGGCCTGCAGCGCCAGCAGCAGCGCGAATGGGTGGTGCGGGCCCCTGCGGTGGTGCTTTCCACGGGCGGCTGTGCCTTTCATTCACGCCTGCTGGGCAGCCAGAACAACACCGGTGACGGCTACCTGATGGGCGTCGAAGCCGGTGCCGAGCTGTCCGGCATGGAGTTCTCAAGCTACTACTGCATCGCCCCGGCTGGCAGCACCATGACCCGCTCGATGGTTTACACCTTTGGCCGCTATTTCGATGCCAGCGGCCGCGAACTGCCGATCAGCCAGGGGCCCGATTTCAACCAATCGCTGGCCCGTGCCCTGCTCGAAGGGCCAGTGTATTGCCGCCTGGATCGCATTCCTCACGACATTCGCGCACGCCTGCCCTATGTGCAGCCGAACCTGATGCTGCCGTTCGACCGCTCAGGGATAGACCCCTACCGCGACAAGTTTGCCGTAACCCTGCATGGCGAGGGCACAGTCCGAGGCGTCGGCGGCCTGCGCCTGGTCGACGACAGTTGCCAAACCCGCCTGCCAGGCCTGTTCGCCGCAGGCGATGCAGCCAGCCGCGAACAGGTAACGGGCGCTATTTCTGGCGGCGGCGCGGTGAATTCGTCCTGGGCGCTGTCCAGCGGACAGTGGGCTGGCCGTGGCGCTGCGCTGCATGCCCGTCAACACCCGCTACGCTCCGGCCCCGGCTACGGCACCGCACGCGTCGGCCTGCTGCCGCTTGGCGACGACCGTAAGGGCAGTAGCGACTTGGTCAGCACCGTGCAGGACGAAATGCACCCCTACGACAAGAACCTGTTTCGCACGGGTGCACAATTGCAGCGTTCCCTGGCGGAGCTTAACAACAGTTGGGACCGCCTGCGCGAACAGCGTGCCGCCCGTGATCCCGCCGCGCAACTGCGCTGGCGGGAGACCGCCGCCATGCTCGCCAGCGCCCGCTGGTGCTATGGCGCCGCGCTGGAGCGCAAGGAAAGCCGTGGCATCCATCAGCGCAGCGATGTGCCCCGACAGCTTGCAAGCTTTGACCTGCACTTACGCAGCGGCGGCCTGGATGCACCCTGGGTACGCCGCGATCCGCTGCAGGCCCAGGCGCAGGTGCCGGCATGATCGAGCTGATCCTCAGCGACCGTTGCAACGGTTGTAATCAATGCGTGGCCGCCTGCCCGACAGACGTACTCGCCGCAGGCATCGACGGCCTGCCGACCATCGCCCGCCAGGCCGACTGCCAGACCTGCTTCATGTGCGAGCTGTATTGCAACAGCGACGCCCTCTACGTACACCCCGCCAGCGACCACGCGGTCACCGTCGACCCCGAGCAGATCCGCGCCAGTGGCCTGCTCGGCCAATACCGGCGCGACTCTGGCTGGCACGAATGGGCCGATGACCCGCGCTACACCAACCAGCACTGGCGCATGGAGGAAATCTTCGTGCTCGCCCGCAGCCTTTCGAAAAACTGACAGGAGACATTCCATGCTGATCCGCACGTTCATGACCAGCCTGCTCAGCGCCAGCGTACTGCTTGCAAGCCTTGTCAGCGCCGCAGACCTGGAACCGCTGCGCGTGGCCAACCAGAAATCCTCGCTCAAGGTGTTGCTCGAAGCCGCTGGCGAGCTGGACGATGTGCCCTATCGCATCGACTTTTCAGAATTCGCTGCCGCCGCCCCCCTGGGGGAAGCATTGAATGCCGGGGCCGTGGATATCGGCGCCCTGGGCGACGCGCCCTACGTGTTCGCCCTGGGTGCCGGCGCGCCGCTGAAGACGGTCAGCATCACCCATGCCGACGGCCGCTTCAGCACCTCGATCCTGGTACCCAAGGATTCCCCCCTGCGAAGCGTGACCGACCTCAAGGGCAAACGCATCGTCACCAACCGCGGCTCCATCGGCCACTTCCTGGTGATCCGCGCACTGCAGGACGCCGGCCTGAAAACCAGCGACGTGACCTTCGTCAACCTGCTGCCCACCGACGCACGCAGCGCCCTGGAAAGCGGCAACGCCGACGCCTGGTCGACCTGGGACCCGTACACCACCATTGCCATCACCCAGAACGGCGCGCGCATCTTGCGCAAGGGTGACGACCTGCTGACCAACCACCTTTACCTCGCAGCCACCAACAAAGCCATTGCGGACAAACGCCCGCAACTCGACGACTTCGTGCAGCGCATCGACCGCGCCTGGAGCTGGGTCAACAGCCACCCACGCGAATACGCCCAAGCCCAGGCCAAGGTCACCGGCCTGCCGGTGGAAGTGCACCTGGCCTCGGCCAGCAACACCGACTTCCAGCCCGTGGCCATCACCGATGCGGTCATCGCCAACCTGCAGAACACCGCCGACACCTATCTGGCCGAGGGCGTACTGACGCGGCCAGTGAACGTCAGCCAAGGTTTCGACAAGAGCTTCAACGCCAGCCGTCACTTGCAGGTCGAGCAGCTGGCAGCCTCGACACAGAAACAGCAATAAGCCTATTCAAATCCGGAGAACCCGCATGAGCAAACCGCAGATCAAACTCGGTGCAATGATTCACGGTGTCGGCCATGGTTGGGGCGAATGGCGCCACCCGGACGCGCTGGCCGATGCCAGCGTCAATTTCGGCTTCTACAAGCAGCAGGCGCAGTTGGCCGAAAAGGCCAGGTTCGACTTTGCCTTCATCGCCGACAGCCTGCATATTCACGCCAAATCCAGCCCGCACTACCTCAACCGCTTCGAGCCGCTGACCGTGCTGTCGGCACTGGCGGCAGTGACGGAGCACATCGGCCTGGTGGCCACCGTGACGGTCAGCTACACCGAGCCGTTCCAGGTCGCCCGCCAGTTCGCGTCGCTGGACCTGATCAGCGGCGGTCGCGCCGGCTGGAACGTGGTCACCTCGTGGCTGTCCGGCACTGCCGACAATTTCGGCAAGGCGCAGCACCCACCGCACGCCACCCGCTACCGTATTGCCCGCGAGCATGTGAATGTGGTCAAAGGCTTGTGGGATTCCTGGGAAGACGATGCCTTTACACGAAACAAGCAAAGCGGCGAATTTTTTGACCCGGAAAAACTCCATACCCTCGATCACCAAGGCGAGTTCTTCAAGGTCAAAGGCCCGCTGAACATCCAGCGCTCGCGCCAAGGCCAGCCTTTGATCTTCCAGGCCGGTACCTCAGAGGATGGCCGCAACTTCGCCGCGCAGAATGCCGATGCGATCTTCGTCAGCCCGGACTCCTTCACCGACGCCCGCACCTACTACGCGGACCTCAAGCAGCGTGCTGCCAAGGCCGGCCGCAACCCGGACGAGCTGTTCATCCTGCCCGGCATTCGCCCGATCATCGGCCGCGATGCCGAAGAGGTGGAAAGCCGCTACCAACAGGCTGTAGAGCTGGTGACCATTGAAGACGCCATCGTCGCCCTGGGTCGCCCGTTCAATGATTACGATTTCTCCAGACACGATCTGGACGCCCCATTCCCCGACCTCGGCGACCTGGGCAGCAACAGCCAGAAAGGCGGCTCTGACCGCATCAAACAGCAAGCCCGGGATGAAAACCTGACCCTGCGTGAAGTGGCCCTGCACTTTTCACGTCCGCGCCGTGATTTCGTCGGCACGCCAGAGGAAGTCGCCAACGCCTTGCAGGACTGGTTCGAAGACGGCGCAGCCGACGGTTTCATCATCAACTCGCTGTTGCCCGACGGCCTGGCTTATTTCGCCGAATACGTGGTGCCACTGTTGCAGGCCCGTGGCCTGGTACGCCGTGAATACGACGGCAATACCCTGCGCGAAAGCTTCGGCCTGGCCGTGCCCACCAACCGCAATACCCTGCGCCGTGCACAAGGAGAAGTGGCATGAGTGAATCGCTCAATGACCTGCTGGCCGAACTGCACGCCGAGCGCGTGCGCACCTGGGCACCCGAAGCGTTGAAAGTGAACATCGACCAGCGCCAGACGCTGGTCGATCAAGCGCACCATGACCAGTTCGTCAGGGCCGGTGACAGCATCGCGGCGTTCGAGCTGCTCAAAGTCGAAGGCGGCTCGCTAAGCCTTGATCAATTGGTCGCCGATGGCCCTGCCGTGCTGGTGTTCTTCCGCTTTGCCGGCTGCCCGGCGTGTAACATCGCCATCCCCTACTACGAGCGCAACCTGCAACCGGCACTGCAGGCACGCGGCGTACCCCTGGTGGCAGTCAGCCCGCAGGTGCCCGAGCGCCTGGTTGAAATCAAGACCAGGCACAACCTGAGCCTGCAAGTCGCCAGCGACAAGGACAACGCCCTGGCTCGCCGCTTGGGCGTGCTCTATGAGTTCGACGAGGCTTCGCGCCAAGCTTCGTTGAGCAAGGGGCCAGGGATCGGTGAAGTTACCGGCACCGGGACGTGGGAGCTGCCGCAGCCGACCGTGGTGGTTATCGGCACGGACAAGCGCGTGCACTTTGCCGAGGTCAGCCCGGACTGGCTGGTGCGCAGTGAGGCGCAGGTGATCATTGATGCGGTGGATAGGGTGCTGGGCGATAACGAGAAGGTGGCCAGAAGCGCCTGATTTGCGGGGCATGGCACCGGCTGCGCCGGTGTTCGCGCCGGTTCGACAACTCGAAAAGCCCGCGCCCACAGGGTGGCGCATTCCACGAAGGTGGTGCGATTCCTGTGGGAGCGGGTTAACCCGCGAAGCAGGCGACGCGGTGGATGGCACCGGCTATGCCGGTGTTCGCGGGTGAACCCGCTCCTACAACGTCAACGCTAATTCAATGAGTCAGGGTTTTCCTTTGAACAACTGAAAAGGATGCGGCCAATGCGCGCGCAAGGATTCGTTCGTCCCGAAAATCGTCTTCCCTACGCCCTGTCGCTGCTCTGCCTGGCACTACCCGCAAGCGCCTGGGCCGAGGACACCGTACTCGACACGGTATCGGTGATCTCCACCGGTAACCGCAGCAATACCCTGACCGTGGCCGACAGCCCATCGCCCATCGATATCATCAGCGGCGACCAGATCCGCAAAACCGGCAAAGCCAGCTTGCGCGAAGCCCTTGGGCGTATCGTGCCATCGTTCAGCGCACCGGCGCAGTCAGGTGGCGGCACCTCCAACTCGGTGCGCCCGGTGTCGATCCGTGGCCTGTCCGGCGACCACCTGCTGGTACTGGTCAACGGCAAGCGTCGTCACAACACCGCCGTCTACAACAACTTTGCGCGTATCGCCAGTGGCAGCGTACCGGTGGATCTCGATCTGATCCCCACCTCGGCCATCGAACGTATCGAACTGCTGCGTGACGGCGCCTCGGCGCAATATGGCTCCGACGCCATCGCCGGGGTGCTCAACATCATCCTCAAAAGCCAGGCCAGCGGTGGCAGTGCCAGTGTCACCGTCGGCCAGCAGGAGGACAAACCCGGTGACCTGACCCAGACCGGCATCAACAGCGGTTTCGCCCTGGGCGACAACGGCGGTTTCTTCAACACCTCGCTGGACATCCGCCTGCAAGGGCCCTCCTATGCCGCTGGCGATGCCCAGGGGGCGTGGTACTACCCGGTGCTCAACGGCCAGTCAGTGCCGTTCGGTACGCCAGGGGCAGCAGCCGACCCACGCGAGGAGTCGGTCGATCGGCTGCTGGAGAAAGGCTATGGCCGCTCCAACCGCGACGAAGTCTACAACCTCTCCTACAACGCCGAACTGCCCATCAACGATGACCTGACGCTGTACTCGTTCTCCACCTACAGCGACCGCAGCATCGTCGACACCCGCGGCAGCTTCCGCGCCACCAGCGTCTCCTCGATCCCGCAGATCTACCCGGACGGTTTCCATGCACAACGGCTGATCGACGAAAAGGACTTCCAGGTCGCCGTTGGCGGCAAAGGCGATTTCGCCGGCTGGGCATACGACCTGTCCACCACCTACGGCAAGGATGACGTACGCCTGGGCGCGCAAAACACCCTCAACGCGTCCATTGGCCCGGCCAGCAAGACCTTGTTCTACCTCGGTGCCCAGGAGTTTCAGCAGTGGACCACCAACCTCGACTTCACCCGCCCCTTCGAAATTGGCCTGCCCAAACCCCTGCAACTGTCAGCGGGTATCGAACACCGCTGGGAAAAATACCTGCAAGGCGCCGGCGAACCTGATTCCTACCGCGACGGCGGCTACGCCTACCCCGTTGGCCATCCGCGCGCAGGGCAACAGCCCTCGCCGGGCCTGCAATCGTTCACCGGCACTTCACCTGGCGACGCCGGCTCGCTGGACCGCGACAGCTACGCCTTCTATATCGACGCCGGCAGCAACCTCACTGAACGCCTGTACACCAGCGCCGCGTTTCGCTTCGAGCACTACGATGATAGCTCCGGCAACACCGTCAGCGGCAAGCTCGCCAGCCGCTATGAGTTGGCGCCAGGCCTGGCCCTGCGCGGCACCTTCAACACTGGCTTTCGCGCGCCGTCGCTGGCCCAGCAGATTTTCTCGGTCACACAGAACACCGGTGTGCTCCAGGCCGATGGCACCACCCGCATCATCCAGGCCCGCTACCTGCCACCGGGCAGCGCCGAGGCTCAAGCCCTTGGCAGCAAGGACCTGGAGCCGGAGAAGTCGACCAACTTCAGTATCGGCCTGTCCTGGGAGCCGACTCGCAATGCCCGCGTCACCCTCGATGCCTACCGCATCGAAATCAAGGATCGCATTGTCAAAAGCGAGATCATCCAGGTCAGCGACGCCTACTCCGCGCAGTACAACCTCAATGGCGTCGACAGCCGCACCGATGGTATTGACCTGGTCAGTGAACTGCACAGTGACTACGGCCGCTTCGGCCAGGTGCGCTGGTCGGCGCTGTACAGCTACAACCGCACCACCATCCGCGACATCAAGGAAAGTGGCGCAGCCGCCCTGCTGGGTCGTAACTACGTGACCTTCGGCCACCAGGCACAAACCGACCTGACCGAGGGCAGCCCGCGCGACAAGCTGGTGCTCGGCAGCAACTGGCGTGTCGGCGATTTCATCACCGACCTGCAACTGACCCGCTACGGCAAGTACACCGAGGCCGGCACCACGGCCGCGGCCGACAAGCAGTTCAGCGCCAAGTGGATCACCGACCTCGATATCAGCTACCTGATCACCGACAACCTGTCGGCCGCTATCGGCGCCAACAACCTGTTTGGCGTACGCCCCGACAAACAATCGCCCAACCTGGTGCAGACCAACCTGCCGGGTAACCCTACCGAAATCAACAACCTCGATGAGTACGGCGCATTCAGCCCCTACGGCCTCAACGGCGCCTTCTATTACGCACGCCTTTCCTACGACTGGTAACCACAAGAGGACAGCACCATGCCTGCTGAAAATGTTGTCGCACTCACCGAAGCACTCAAAGTCACCC
The DNA here is from genome assembly GCF_016658545.1 of Pseudomonas sp. S37. Taxonomy (GTDB): domain Bacteria; phylum Pseudomonadota; class Gammaproteobacteria; order Pseudomonadales; family Pseudomonadaceae; genus Aquipseudomonas. The sequence continues at coordinate 97,746 of NZ_JACVZC010000003.1, forward strand.
CGTTGGAGCCAACCGTCGGCGCCGAAATCAGCGGCGTCGACCTGACCAAGCCGCTCTCTGCGCCGCAGCGCGATGAAATCCACGCCCTGCTGCTCAGGCATCGCGTGCGCAAGCAGGGGGCCCAATGATGGCGCGTAAACTGCACCTGGCGCTGTTCGTCACTCAAGCGGGCTCGCACCTGGCCGGATGGCGCCACCCCCAGGCCGAACTCGGCACTGCGCTGGATATTCGCTACTACCAGCGCCTTGCCGAGCAGGCCGAGGCAGCCAAGCTGGACATGCTCTTCGTTGCAGACAAACTCGCCCTGGACGACATTCACGGCGGTAATTTCGACGCCGCCGTGACCTGGCGCCCCAATGGCTCGCCAGAACCGTTGGCACTGCTCTCGGCGCTCAGTGTGCTGACCTCGCGCATCGGGTTGGGCGCGACCATTTCCACCAGTTACCACGCGCCGTTCCACGTCGCCCGGCAGTTCGCCACGCTGGACCATTTCAGCCATGGGCGGGCGGCGTGGAATGCGGTGACCTCGGTCAACGATGGTGAAGCGCGAAACTTCGGTTTCGATCAGCACCTCGGCCATGCCGAGCGCTATGCCAAGGCCGAGGAGTTTCTCGATGTGGTGCGCAGCCTCTGGGACACTTGGGCAGACGATGCCCTGCTACTGGACAAAAGCAGCGGGCGCTACGCCAATGCCAGCAAAATCCGCTACGCCGAGCACCAAGGCAAGCACTTCGAGGTGCGCGGCCCGCTCAACCTGCCGCGCCCGCCACAAGGCCATCCGGTGCTGATCCAGGCAGGCGTGTCGTCGGCATTCCAGGCCCTGGCGGCACGTAACGCCGAGGTGATCTTTCCGGTGCAGTCGACCCTGGAGAAAGCCAAAGCCTTCTACCGCGAGTTCAAGCAGCAGGTGGCGGCGGCGGGCCGCAGCGGCGAGGCCGTCAAAGTGCTGCCAGGGTTGTACCCGATCATCGCCGACACCGATGAGCAGGCCCAGGCGCTGGCCACCGAGCTGGACGCGTTGGTCCTGCCCATCGCCGGCCTGACGTTCATGTCGGCAAGCATGAACTACGACCTGGCGCAGCACGACCCAAAAGCACCGGTACCGGATATCCGCGAGCATATTCGCGGCAGCAAGGGCCGTTTCGACGTGGTGATCGGCAATGCCATCGAAGCCGGCTGGAGCCTCGAACAGCTGGGCCGCTGGTACGCCTCCAGCCTCGCCTTCGCCAAGTTCATCGGTTCGCCGCAAACCGTGGCCGATCAGATTCAGCAATGGTTCGACGAACACGCCGCCGATGGCTTCGTGGTGATGCCACCGTACATGCCCGGTGGTGCCGAGCGCTTCCTCCAGCAAGTGGTGCCGGAGCTGCAACAGCGCGGGATATTCCGTACGGAATATCAGGGCAGCACCTTGCGAGATCACCTGGGGCTGGAAAAACCCCAACGAACTGGAGCTGAACATCGTCATGCAGCTCTGCGGCGTGGCCAGCCCAGCTGACATCCGCACCACACCTCTGATGAAAGGATAACCCCATGACTCAACGCAAACTGCACCTTGGCGCCATTCTCACCGGCGTGGGTACTACCCAGCAGGAATGGCTGCACCCAGAGATACCTGGCGATGCCAGCATCGACATCGACTGGTACAAGCAACAGGCCCGCGCCGCCGAAGCGGCCAGGTTCGACTTCGTGTTCATCGTCGACAGCCCGTACATTACCCCCGAGTCGGCGCCGCACTTTCTCAACCGCCTGGAGCCGTTGACCCTGCTGTCGGCGCTGGCGGGGGCCACCGAGCGCATTGGCCTGGTCGCCACCCTGACTACCTCATACACCGAACCCTTCAACGTCGCTCGCCAGTTTGCCTCGCTGGACCATATCAGCCATGGCCGCGCCGGCTGGAATGTGGTCACCACCGGCCTGGAGGGCGCCGCCGGCAATTTCGGCCGCGAGCAGCATATCGACCACGGCGAGCGCTACCGCCGCGCCCATGAACATGTCGCCGTGGTGCAAGGCTTGTGGGATTCCTACGAGGATGACGCCTTCCCCCGCGATAAAGCCAACAAGCGCTTCCTCACCGCCAGCAAACAGCATCGTCTGGACCACCAGGGCGAGTTCTTCTCGGTCACAGGGCCGTTGAACATTTCCCGCTCGCCCCAGGGCCAGCCGGTGATCTTCCAGGCCGGGGTTTCTGAATCGGGTCGCGGCCTGGCGGCGCAGATCGCCGAAGGCATCTTCGCGGGCGTCGACAACTTCGAAGACGCGGTCGAGTACTACGCCGATATCAAACGGCGCACCGCCGAGGCTGGGCGCAACCCCGATCACGTGCTGCTGTTCCCCGGTATCGACCCGATCATTGCCGATACCGACGAGCAGGCTCAGGCCATCGAACGCGAGCGCAAGGGTGAGCTGGACATCCACAAGGCGCTGGTGCAACTGGGCCGCCCGTTCAGCTACCACGACTTCAGCCAGTACGACCTTGACGCGCCCTTCCCGCAACTGGGCGACCTGGGCAGCAACGGCTACCGGGGCCACGCTGAGCGCATCAAGCGTGTGGCCGCCGAGCAGAACCTGACCCTGCGCCAGGCGGCCCTGCGCTTCGGCCAGCCCTACTCCAGCTTCGTCGGCTCACCGCTGACCGTGGCCAACGAAATCGAACGCTGGTTCCGCGAGGGTGCCGTGGACGGCTTCAACATTCATGTGGGCGCACCGAGCGACTTCGCCCGTTTCACCCACGAAGTGCTGCCGATCCTGCGCGAGCGCGGGCTGTTCCGTAGCGAGTATGAGGCCCGTACATTGCGCGGGCACCTTGGGCTGGAAGTACCGCAGAACCGCCATGCGTCATCGCCACAGCACACCAACGAACGCATCGGGGACGCCGTGTGAGCCATATTGCTATCCGCTTTCGCCCGCTCTCATAGAACTTCAGCTAACTAACTGATTTAGCAGGGACCCTGTGGGAGCGGGCGTGCCCGCGAACACCGGCGCAGCCGGTGCCATACACCGTGTTGGATTCTTCGCGGGCGCGCCCGCTCCCACAGGGTACGCGGAGCGCCTGCCAGCATATCCTTGTAGGAGCGGCTTTAGCCGCGAAGAATCCAGCGCGGTGCATGGCACCGGCTGCGCCGGTGTTCGCGGGGCAAGCCCGCTCCTACAGAGTTCTCTGCCGACTATGGGCCCAGAACTAAAATGCGATAGTTAAATATCCATCTGATTTTTTATTCTGAATAATAATAATAAAAATAGATCAAAACAGTATTTCTGCCCCTCGTTCCCCCTTGCTACAGTCCCTTCAGACCCGACCCCTCGCACGGTGGAGGCGCCCGATTCATCCACCTGCGAGTACGCCCCATGAGCCATAGCATCACCCGCCTGCCGAACCACAACCACCGCCTGCAACTGAGCGCCCCGACCACCCACGCCGATCTCGACGCCGAACGCCTACACCGCAAGCAACGCCTTGCTGCGTCGTACAGGCTGTTCGCCGAGCTGGGCTTCGAGGTCGGCCTGGCCGGGCATTTCACCGCCCGTGATCCGATCGAGACCGACCACTACTGGATCAACCCGCTGGGCGTGCCGTTCTCGCAGATCCGCACCAGCCACCTGCTGCGTGTCAACGGCCAGGGCCAGGTAGTGGAGGGTGACGGGCTGCTCAACACCAGTGCCCTGGAACTGCACTACGAGCTGCAGAAGGCCCGCCCGGAGGTCGTCGGCATTGCTCATCTGCACGGCTTCCACGGCCGGGTCTGGTCGTCCCTCGGCCAGCTGTTCCAGCCGATCACCGCCGAGTCCTCGGCGTTCGTCGGCGAGCAGGTACTGTTCGACCGGCATGCCCTGGGCACCGCCGATCGCGACCTGGTGGCCCACGCCTTCGTCGAGACCTTCGCCGACAACAACCTGCTGGTCTGGCAGAACCATGGCCTATGGACCACCGGCCAGACCGTGGAGAGCGCGGCATGGCGCTTTATCCTTGCCGATGACACCGCCCGCGCTCATCTGCTGGCGTACTCCGCCGGCCAGCCACGCATTCCGCAAGCGGGCGAGGACAGCTTCGATCCGGCCCAGCGGGAGCTGTTCGGGTGGTTGAACTTCCTGCCGCTGTGGGACCGCATCGTCCAGCAACAACCTGATCTGCTGGACTGAGCCATGAATATCGACCTTTACCGCCGACGGTTCATCCAGCGCGGCGCCCTGCTCGGACTCGCCGCGGGCATGGCCCCGGCGCTGGCGAACACCCCACAGGCACTGCGGGTCTGGCGCTACAAGGGCCAGGCCGCGAGCTTCCTCGGCGATGCCGGCCAGGCCGCCACGCCCTATCCCGTGGAATGGGTGGACATCCCCGGCGGTGCCATGGTCCTCGAAGCCTTCGCCAGCGCCAGCCTCGACTACGCCTTCATGAGCCCGGTGCTGCCGCTGTTCGCCAGTGCCGCCGGCAACCCGTTGGTGCTGATCGCCAGCTACCAGGGCGAACAGAACCTTAGCGGCCTGATCGTCAAGCGCGGCAGCGGTATCCACTCGATCGCCGACCTGAAGGGCAAACGCATCAGTTTCGTGCGCGCCACCGACACCCACTTCCTGATGCTCAACCTGCTACGCGACAACGGCCTTGCCCTTGACGATGTCCAGGCTCGCCCCATGCCGGCGCGGGACGCGCTGGTCGCGTTCCAGAACGGCCATCTGGACGCCATCATCGCCGGCGGCATCGGGGCGCTGCAGGCCCTGACGCAGATGGACGGTGAACTGCTGGCCGACGCCAGCCGCTACCGCTGCGGCAATTACCTGATCGCAACCAGCGCGAAGGTGCTGGCGCAACCGGGCAAGCAGGCGCAGATCGCCGATTTCCTCGAACGCGAGCGTGCCACGTGGGACTGGGTGGAGCGCAACCCGCAGGCCTGGGCCGCACGCAACGAAACCCTGACCGGCATCTCTCGCACCCTCTACCTGCAACAGTTCGACCAGCGCCAGCAGCCATGTCGCCTGCTCCCGGTCAGCGACGAGGATATCGCCGCCCAGCAGCGCATCGCCGATCTATTCCATGACAGCGGCCTGCTGCGCCAACCGGTGACGGTCCGCGACTTCTGGGACCGACGCTTCAGTGCCTTGCTCAGCGGCCAGGAGCCCGCAGCGGCATAAGCGCACCGGCGCGCGCCGGACGACACACAGACACGCCGAACCACGGGAGCAATGGACCTCCCGCAGGCCCGGCCATGCCTGGAAAACCTGAAACAACCCATGAGAGCCCGTTCGACCGCACATCCAGGGCCTGACTGCCAAGCGAACCCTTAGGAACCGTCATGAAGTCCGTATTCACTCCCTTGTCCATGGCCCCGGCGCTGCTCGCCGGCTACCTGTTCAACCCGCTGGCGCTGGCCGCCGACAGTGACGCCGCGCTCGGCACGGTGATTGTCACCGGTTCGCGCGGCAGCGAGGTGCGCACCGTTACCAGCAGCCCGGCACCGATCGACGTGATCGACAGCAAGCAGCTCGAACAGACCGGCTCCAGCAGCCTGCGCGAAGCCCTGCAGAAAACCCTGCCGTCGTTCTCCCAGCGCCCTTCCGGCACCTCCAACGACAGCGTCGCCCGCCCCTACAGCCTGCGCGGCCTGAACGGCTCCAACGTGCTGGTGCTGGTCAACGGCAAGCGCCGCCACAACAGCTCGGTGATCAACCTCGACTCCACTGCCGCCTACGGCACCAACCCGGTGGACCTGGACATGATCCCGGTCAGTGCCATCGACCACATTGAAGTGCTGCGCGACGGTGCATCGGCACAGTACGGCTCCGACGCCATCGCCGGGGTAATCAACATCATCCTCAAGCAGCACGACAACGGCGGCTCGGTCAGTACCCAATATGGCCAGTACTACGAGGACGGCGACGGCGGCAACCTGCGCCAGACCCTCAACCAGGGCCTGGCCCTGGGCGATAGCGGCGGCTTCTTCAACTACGCCCTGGATGCCAAGTCGGTGCAGACCGCCACCCGCTCCCGCGAGGCCACCGGCAACCTGTATTTTCCCGGCGACCCGCGCAATGACACGGCCGACCGCGAGGTGCAGAAGAACGGCCTACCGAAGATCAAGGCGATCAACCTGTCGTACAACGCCGAACTGCCGGTGAGCGACGACCTGACCCTGTACTCCTTCTCCACCCTCAGCCAGCGCGACGCCAAGGGCGGCCAGAACTATCGACGGCCAAACTCGACCAACATCATTCCAGAGATCTACCCGGACGGCACTGCGCCCTTCTACACCCTCAAGGAAACCGACTACCAGGCCGCAGCTGGCGGCAAGGGCGAGATCGCCGCCTGGCAATGGGACCTCAGCACCACCTTCGGCCGGGCGAAAAGCCAGGCCGGCGCCGACGAAACCCTCAACGCCTCGCTCGGCCCGGGCAGCCCGACCCATTTCGACACCTACACCAACACCTTCGACCAATGGACCAACAACCTCGACCTGACCCGCGCCTTCGAGGTCGGCCTGAGCAAGCCCTTGCAAGTATCCTGGGGCCTGGAACACCGGCACGAGCGCTACAAGACCGAGTCGGACGACCCGCTGTCGTGGATCAACGGTGGCTACATCTACCCCAGCGGCCCGCTGGCCGGACAACCCGGCTCTGTGGGCGCCCAGGGCGCGATCACCCTGACCCCGGAAGACGAAGGCCAGGCCAGCCGCAACAGTTACGCCAGCTACCTCGACGTCGGTTTCAACCCGACCGAAAAGCTTTACCTGGGGGCTGCCGCGCGCTTCGAAAAATATGACGACAGCAGCGGCAATACCCGCAGCGGCAAGCTGACCGCGCGCTATGATTTCACCCCGACCTTCGCCATACGCGGCACGCTGAGCAACGGCTTCCGTGCGCCGTCGCTGTCGCAGTCGACCTACGCACAGACCGCCAACCAGTACACCACGGTCAATGGCGTCTCGCAGTTCGTCGAAGCCAAGACCGCCCGCGTCGACTCGGCCCTGGCCAAGGCCCTCGGCGCCGAGGACCTGAGCCCGGAGAAGTCGCGCAACATCAGCCTCGGCCTGACCTGGCAACCCCTGCCCCGGGCCAGTGTGACCCTGGACGCCTACCAGATCGAGATCCGTGACCGCATTGCCCTCACCGGCTTCCTGTACGGCAACGGCGTCGATCAGGTCCTCGTGGCCAACGGCTACAAGCCCGGCTACCGCATCAAATACTTCACCAATGCGGCAGACACCACCACCCGCGGCATCGACCTGGTGGCCGACTACCGGGTCGACTATGGCCGGTTCGGCCGGGTCAAGTACGGCATCGGCGCCAACTACAACAAGACCGTGATCGACGACATCAAGCAGACCCCGACGTCGCTCAGGGCCGCCGGCAACAACCTGGAGCTGTTCGACCGAGTGGCACAAGGCTACCTTACCGTGGCCAACCCCAAGACCAAGCTGATCCTCAGCGCCAACTGGCAGATCGAGCGCTTTACCGTCAACGCCGCCGTGACCCGTTACGACAAGGTCATCGCTCGCGACGCCAACCCCGACTACGACGTGACCTACGGCGCCAAGTGGCTCACCGACCTGGAAGTGGCCTACGCGGTGACCGACAACTTCGACGTCGCCGTGGGCGCCAACAACCTGTTCGATGTACGTGCCGATAACAACGCCTTCCCCGCCGGCGACGTCAACGGCTTCCCGAAATTCGGTTCGATCTCGCCGTTCGATCCGTATGGCGGCTTCTGGTACACCCGCATCGCCTACAACTTCTGACCCCAACGATCGAGCGCCCGCCTCGTTCGGCGGGCGCCAGGAGAATGTTCATGAGCCAAGGCCAGTTCGTACTCGGCGCCTTCATCCCCGGCACCCTCAGCGGCAGCGCCTGGCGCTTGCCGGAGGCGCCGCTGGATACCTTCCGCAGCCTGGAGCACTACCAGTACATCGCGCGCAAGCTGGAAGCCGGGCGCTTCCATTCGCTGTTCTTCAACGACACCCTCGACGTCAAGCTCGACCTGGCCCTGCAGCGCGGGCCCAACAGCGTGCGCTGGGACCCGCTGATCCTGGCGCCGGCGCTGGCCGCCAGCACCCGCCATATCGGCCTGATCGCCACCGCCAGCACCACCTACAACGAGCCCTATAACGTGGCGCGCAAGTACGCTGCGCTGGACCATCTGAGCAGTGGCCGTGCCGGCTGGAACCTGGTCACCTCCCTGGGCGGTGGCGAGAACTTCAATCGCCAGGAGCATGTCGAGCATGACGACCGCTATGCCCGCGCCGAGGAGTTCTACGACGTGGTCAGCGGCCTGTGGGACAGCTGGGCCGACGACGCCTTCATCCAGGACAAGGCCAGCGGTACCTGGCTGGACATCGACAAACTGCATGTACTCGGTCACCAGGGCGAGCACTTCCAGGTCCGCGGCCCGCTCAACGTCTCGCGCTCGCCCCAGGGCCACCCGGTGGTAGCCCAGGCCGGCGCCTCGGTGGCGGGCAAGCGCCTGGCGGCGCGGGTGGGTGAACTGATCTTCACCGCCCAGCACACCATTGAGCAGGGTCGCGCCTTCTACCAGGAAACCAAGGCCGCAGCCGCTGGTTTCGGGCGTGGCGCGCATGAACTGAAGATCCTGCCGGGTGTGTCCCCCGTGGTCGGCAAGACCCTGGCCGAAGCCCAGGCCAAGTACGACCGCCAGCAGGAGCTGCTGGAGCCCAAAGCCTTCCTCAGCTCGATTTCGAAGTTCGTCAGCCTCGGCTACGACCTGTCCGAACTGCCCTTCGACGACGTGGTGCCATTGCCACCGGAGCACTTCACCACCAACACCCACCAGAGCCGGCAGAAGCTCGTGTTCGACCTGATCCGCCGCGAGCGCCCGACCGTGCGCCAACTGTTCAACCAGCTCACCTCCGGCGGCCATCGGATACTGATCGGTACGCCCGAAAGCATCGCCGATGACCTTCATGCCTGGTTCGAAGCGGATGCCGCCGACGGCTTCAACATCATGTTCAGCGGCCTGCATTCGGCCATCGACGATTTCGTCGACGGTGTGGTCCCCGAGCTGCAACGCCGTGGCCTGTTCCAGCGCGAATACGCCGGTACCACGCTGCGGGAAAACCTCGGCCTACCCTACCGCGCCAACCGGTTCTTCAAGGAACGCCCATGATTCGACCCCTGGCAATCCTGGCCATCGCCGTGGCCCTGGCCGGCTGCGACAGCAAGCCGGAGCAATCGGCCGCCACCGGCACTCCGGCGCAGCCGCAGACTGGCGGTGTACTGCGCGTGGCCTTCGACGGCGACCCGAACTGCATCGATCCGCAGCAGGCCGGCAACAACACTGCACTCAACGTGGGGCGGCAACTGGTCGACTCGCTTACCGACCAGGACCCGCAAAGCGCCGAGATCCTGCCCTGGCTGGCCGAGCGCTGGGAAGTCAGCGAGGATTCGCGGCAGTTCGATTTCCACCTGCGCGAAGAGGTGACCTTCGCCGATGGCAGCCCGCTGGATGCGGCAGCGGTGAAGGCCAACTTCGAGGCGATCGTCGCTCTCGGGGCGCGAGCGCAACTGGCCGGGACCTATCTGGCAGGCCTTGCGTCGGTGGACGTCACCGGCCCGTTGAGCGTGCGCATCACCTTCAGGCAACCCAACGCCCAGTTTCTCCAGGCCAGTTCCACCATGAGCCTCGGGCTGTTTTCACTCGACACCTTGAAACACACTGCCGAGGAGCGCTGCCAGGGCGCCCTGGTGGGCTCCGGGCCGTTCACGGTGAAAAGCTTCGCTCACAACAAGAGGGTGCGCATCGAGGCCCGCCCCGATTACCACTGGCCGTCTTCGATTGCCGAACACCAGGGCCGCGCCTGGCTGGACGCCATCGAATTTCATATCCTTCCCGAGTCCGGCGTACGCCTGGGCAGCCTGCTGTCCGGGCAGATCGACGTGAACACCAGCGTACCGGTACAGGACGAGGCAGTGCTGCAAGCCCAGGGCGTACCCTCGATCAACCGCCCCAACCCGGGCATCGTCTTCAGCCTGACGCCAAATGTCTCGCGGGCGCCGCTGGATGAGCTGGCGGTGCGCCAGGCGCTGAACAAGGCCATCGACCGCACCCAGTTCCAGGGAGTGATTTCCCGTTACCAAAAGCCGGCGACGTCGGTACTGGCGAGCAGCACGCCGTATTACCAGGACCTGAGCAGTCATCTGGCCTACGATCCGGCGGGTGCGCAAAAGCTGCTGGATGACGCCGGCTGGCGCAAAGGTGCCGATGGCTGGCGCCAGCGCGACGGCAAGCGGCTTGGCTTCGCCCTCGACTACTGGCAGGCCACCACCCCGGTGCTGGAGCTGGTGCAGCAACAGCTGCGCAAGATCGGCGTCGAGTTGCGCCTGAACAAATCCACCATCGGCCAGGTCAGCCTGCAACAAACCTCCCTCGACTACAGCCTGTGGTTCTTCAACCTGACCCGGGCCGATCCGGACGTACTGCGCACGGTATTCCTGTCGCCGGGACGCAACGTCAACGTTCGCGCACCGCTGCCACTCGACCGGCTGCTGCTCGACTCGGCCGCCAGCCTCGACGGGCAGAAACGTGGCGCACTGATCCAGCAGGCCAGCGCCGAGCTGCTGGACCTGGGCCATGTGATTCCGCTGGTGGAAATGGCCACCGTCACCGCCTTCCGTGATGTCGTTCGCGGCCTGCACTACGAGGCCTCGACGCGCCTGCAGTTCTACGACACCTGGCTGGCACAACCGGGGGGCCAATGAGCATGCACACCTCTGCACTCTGGCGTCTGGCCCAGGCCCTGCTGGTGTTGTGGGCGGCCTTCAGCCTGTCGTTCGCCATTCTGTATGCCCTGCCGGGCGATCCGATCGGGATCCTGCTCGCCCAAGGCGGCGAGCCGGGCACGGCGGATCCGGCACAGGTCGCCGAACTGCGTGCCCGCTATCACCTCGACGGCAGTCTCTGGCAGCAATACGGCGGCGCCCTGTGGCGGCTGTTGCACCTGGACCTTGGCGTATCGCTGCAGACTGGCAAGCCAGTCGCGGCGGCCCTGGCTGCGGCACTCCCGGCAACCCTGGCCCTGGCCTTTACCGCGCTGCTGATCGCCGTGCCGCTGGGCATCGGCGTGGCATTGGCGGCCCACCAGGTGCGGCGGCGCCCGCTACAGGCGGCGCTGCACAACGCGCCGGCGCTGGTGGTATCGCTGCCAACCTTCTGGGTCGGCCTGCTGTTGCTGCAACTGTTCTCCTTCCGCCTGCACTGGCTGCCGGCCATGGGCGATCACGGCCTCGCCAGCCTGGCGTTGCCGGCACTCACCCTGGCCCTGCCCTGCGCCGCAATGATCGCCCAGGTGCTCGGCCGCTCGATCGCCAGCGTCAGCCGCCAGCCCTTTGTCCAGGCCCTGCGCAGCAAGGGGGTCGGGCGCTGGTCGTTGCTGTGGCGGCATATCCTGCATAACGCCTCTATCCCCCTGCTCAGCCTCACCGGCACCTTGCTCGGCAACCTGCTGGCCGGCGCAGTGGTCACCGAAACGGTGTTCTCCCGCGACGGTGTGGGCCGCCTGGCCCAGGCTGCTGTGGCCAGCCAGGACATCGCCGTGGTGCAGGGTGTGGTGCTGCTCGCCGCGACCCTCTTTGTGCTGACCAACCTGCTCACCGACCTGCTCTACCCGCTGCTGGACCCGCGCATTCGCCAAGGGAGGCGACCATGATCCTGCAACCCGCCATTTCCTCGTCGCCGTCGCGGCGCCGCCTGCCTGGCTTGCCGGTGGCGCTGAGCCTGGTGCTGTTCCTGCTCCTGCTGGGCTGGGCGTTCTTCCCAGGGCTGTTCACCGACCTCGACCCGCTGCTCGCCGACCCCACCCGAACGCTGCGCGCGCCCTCGGCGCAGCATTGGTTCGGCACCGACCATCTGGGCCGCGACCTGTACGCCCGCTGCGTGTATGGGGCGGCGTTGTCATTGCAGGCCACCGCCATCGCAGTGCTGATCGCCCTGCTGGCCGGGACCCTGCTCGGCGGCATCGCCGGCTGGTTCGGTGGTGCTGCCGACCGGGCGCTGGCGGTATTGGTGGAGGTGCTGATGGCGATCCCGGCCCTGTTGCTGGCCATGGCCATCGTCACCGCCCTTGGCTTCGGCACGCTGGAGATCGCTATCGCCGTCGGGCTGTCGTCGGTGGCGGTATTTGCCCGACTGGCCCGGGGCGAAGTCCTGCGCTGGCGCAGCCGGGTATTCGTCGAAGCCGCACAAGTGGTCGGTGTCGGCGCCTGGACCAATCTGTGCCGGCATGTTCTGCCCCATGCGGCCGGCCCATTGCTGGCCCTGGCGGCACTGGAGTTCGCCAGTGCGGTACTGGCGGTTTCAGCCCTCAGCTTCCTGGGCTTCGGTGCGCCGCCGCCGCAACCGGAATGGGGCCTGTTGATCGCCGAGGGGCGCAACTACATGGTCGCCGCCTGGTGGTACACCACCCTGCCGGGGCTGGTGGTGGCCAGCGTAGTGCTCGCCACTCAGCAACTTGGCCGCGGCTTGCAACATCTTCAGGGAGAACACACATGAGTGCACCGTTGGTGCGTATCCGCCAGTTCGGGGTCGAGTACCCGGGTGCGGCGCAGGCCGCCGTGCAGGGGCTGGACCTGGACATCGCGGCAGGCGAGGTCGTCTGCCTGGTCGGTGAGTCCGGCTCCGGCAAGTCCACCACAGCCGCGGCGCTGGCCGGCTTGTTACCGGACGCGGCGCGGCAGCACGGGCAACTGTGGCTTCAGGGGCACGCGCTGGCCAGCCTGGACGAGCACGCCTGGCGCCAGCGTCGCGGTCGCCTGGTCGGCTTCGTGCCGCAAGACCCGGGTACTTCGCTGGACCCGGTGAAAACGATCGGCGCCCAGGTAGTGGAAGCCATGACGGTGCACGGTGTGCCCCTGGCCCAGGCCCGCCCGCGTGCCCTGGAGCTGCTGCGGGAGGTCGGGCTGAAGGCGCCGGACACCCTGCTTGCCCGCTACCCCCATCAACTGTCCGGCGGCATGTGCCAGCGGGTGCTGATCGCCATTGCCCTGGCCAACGACCCGCCGCTGCTGATCGCCGACGAGCCTACCAGCGCCCTGGATGTGAGCGTACAACGGCAGATCCTCGACCGTTTGCAGCAGTTGGTCCGCGAGCGCGGCAGCAGCCTGCTGCTGATCACCCATGACCTGGCGGTGGCGCTGGACCGCGCCGACCGCATTCTGGTGATGCGCCACGGTCGCTTGCTGGAGAGCGGTGCCCCGGCACAACTGTGGCATGCGCCGGAGCACCCCTACACCCGCCAGTTGCTCCAGGCCTCGCCGCTGGCGCGCTTGCAGCAGCGCCGTGTGGCGCCAACGGTGAGTCGGGAACTGCCGCTGCTGCAGGTCACTCACCTGCATCGGCGCTTCGACACGCGTGGCGCGGCGGCAGTGGATGGCGTCAGTTTCAGTCTGCAACGAGGCACCACCACCAGCCTGGTGGGCGAGTCCGGTTCGGGCAAATCCACCACGGCGCGGATTATCCTGGCCCTGGAGCGGGCCAGCTCAGGCAGCGTGCGCTTCGACGGCCTGGAGGTGCTCGGGGCCAGTCGTCGCCAAATGCACGGTTACCGCCGGCGGGTGCAACTGGTCTACCAGAATCCTTATGCAGCACTCGACCCACGCCAGGACCTGCTGGCCATCATCAGCGAGCCGCTGCGCGCGTTCGGAATAGGCCAGCGCCGGGATCACCGGGCGCGGGTGCTGGCGCTACTGGAGCGGGTCGGTTTACCGGGCGAGCTGCTGCATCGCCGCCCTGCCCAACTCTCCGGCGGGCAGCGCCAGCGCGTGGCAATCGCCCGGGCGCTGGCGGCAGAACCGGAGCTGCTGGTGCTGGACGAACCGCTTTCGGCGCTGGATGCACCGGTGCAGGCGCAGGTGCTGGATCTGCTGCAAGGTTTGCAGGAAGAACTTGGCTTGACCTACCTGTTCATCTCCCACGACCTGGCAACGGTACGCGGCATCAGTGACCAGGTGCTGGTGATGAGCCAGGGCAGGCTGGTGGACCAGGGCCCCACCGAAGCGGTGTTCGGGCGACCGGGGAGCGACTATACGCGACGATTGCTGGAGGACATGCCGGGGCGGTTGATGCCGGAGGCTGAAGTGCAAACCAGGGCCTCCAGTCTCCGAACATTGCCAACTGCTGTAGAAAATTGACGACTTCTACAGGGCTTTCTTCGCTGCGCGCACATCGAACGCACCACCGGTCAGCACGCCATCCACGGTCACTTTGCCTTTGCCCGGTAGCAGCGGGAACACCAGCTCGGCGAAGCGATAGGCCTCTTCCAGATGCGGGTAGCCAGACAGTACGAAACTATCAACCCCTAATGCCATGTACTCCTGCAGGCGCTGCGCTACGGTCTGCGCATCACCGACCAACGCGGTGCCAGCGCCGCCACGCACCAGGCCAACGCCTGCCCACAGGTTGGGCGCCACCTCGAGCTTGTCTCGATGGCCGCCATGCAACTCGGCCATGCGCCGTTGGCCCACTGAATCCATACCGGCATAGTTGGCCTGCGCGGCAGCAATGGTCTCGTCATCCAGGTGACTGATCAGTTCCTCTGCTGCCGCCCAGGCCTTGTCATTGGTTTCACGCACTATCACGTGCAAGCGTACGCCGAAGCGCACGGTGCGGCCATGTTTCTTCGCCCGCTCACGTACGTCGGCAATTTTCTCGGCCACTGCCGCCGGAGGCTCGCCCCAGGTCAGGTAGGCATCTACATGCTTGGCTGCCAGCTCATGGGCTGCCGCTGAGGAGCCGCCGAAATACAACGGCGGATGGGGTTTCTGCACAGGCGGGAAAAAATTCTGCGCACCCTTGACCTTGAGATGCCGGCCGTCGAAGTCAACCTTCTCGCCCTGTAGCACTCGACGCCAGACTTCGAGAAACTCATCGGCCGCTTCATAACGTTCATCGTGAGCGAGAAAAACGCCATCGGCTGCCAGTTCGGTGGCATCACCGCCCGGAACCACGTTGAGGAGCAGGCGTCCGCCAGTGGCCTCATCCAGCGTCGCAGCCTGACGAGCCGAAGCAGTCGGGTTACCCAGCGAGGTGCGCAAGGCAACCAGCAGCTTGATGCGCTGGGTCACCGGAATCAGGCTCGCGGCGGTCACCCAAGGGTCCAGGCAACTGCTGCCAGTAGGAATCAGCAGCCCGTCATAGCCAAGGTTTTCGGCAGCCACAGCAATCTGCCGCATGTAGGCGTTACTGGCTGCCCGGCCACTGTCAGACTTGCCCAGGTAACGGGTATCACCCGAGGTGGGGAGGAACCAGAAAATATCCAGACTCATGGAAGTACTCACTGAAGGTCGATAACCCAGGCGTGCATGCAAGGGTCATCAGATGGATAGGTGTAACAGGCGATCGTCACGCTCACGCAAGGCCTGACGCTTGTTCACAGCCAGCTCGCCGATCTTGATCAGCCGCGTACGTGCGATGTTGCGGCTCAGGCCAAGCAGGCTGGCGGTATGCACCTGGTTGCAGTGGCAGAACCGGTATGCCGCACGCAGCAGTGCGTTCTCGACCTTTTCGTGCAGGTCGCCAGCCTGTTCGTCGAAGAGCTGCTGGAACGCGCGCTGCAGCAGGGCATCACCGCTGACATCGTGCTCAATCGTGCTGTCAGGTCGCTCGATGCGGATATTGGAGAGGCGCAGGTCATCCTGCTCTATCAGCCCATTACGGCAGATCAGCAGGGTGTGATGAATGACGTTTTCCAGTTCACGGATGTTGCCTGGCCAGCCATAGCCCGCCAGTTTTCGCTCGGCCTCGGCACTCAGTGCGACATTGCCATAACCAAGACGTTGGCTATAGGTGGCAATGAAGTGCCGAGCCAGTGGCAGGATGTCTCCCGGACGCTCACGCAGCGGATACAACTGCAGGCTTACAACATTCAGACGGTAGTAAAGGTCTTCGCGGAAATGGCTCGAATTGATCGCGCGTTCCAGGTGGACGTTGGTAGCCGCCAGCACGCGTACGTTGATCGGAATACTCTTGCGCGAGCCCAGGCGCACCACCTCACGCTCCTGCAGGACACGCAGAAGCTTTACCTGAATGGCCATTGGCAGATCGCCGATCTCATCCAGAAACAGCGTGCCTCCGTTGGCCTCCTCGAACCAGCCGGCCTTGGCCGCCAAGGCCCCCGTGAAGGCACCTTTTTCATGGCCAAACAGCTCCGCTTCCACCAGCGACTCGGAAAAAGCCCCGCAGTTGACGGCAACGAACGGACCATTGCAGCGCCCGCTGAGATTGTGGATATGGCGTGCAACCAGCTCTTTGCCTGTCCCCGTTTCGCCGATGATCAGGACGCTGGCCTCGCTGGGTGCGACCTGCTGGATATGGGCGAGCAGCGCCTGCGACCTTGGGTCTTCGAAGACCTGTGCAGTCGCCCGGATCGATGTAGCCAGCGCGGGGGATGGCGGAAGGGTGAGCAGTTGCATGGGAGCATCCCTATGAATAAAAAGAAGGTGTTGGCCGTGTCTGGTTCAGTGCCCACTCACCAAGCTCCTGGATTTTGTAGTCAACAGGATCGTGCAAGGTCTGAGTCCGCAGGTTGCGCCAGTGACGGTCGAGACGCAGGGCAGCATGGGTGGCCCGTGCGCCGGTAACTTCGAAGAGACGGCTGCACAGGTCCAGCCCGACCTTACTGGCCGCGACCTTGGCAGTAGCAATGGCAATGGCCAGGCGGGCACGTTCTTCGCTGCTTAATCCATGTTCCTTGCGCCAGGCGTCGTCCAGCATGCCGGCGGCACGTTCAACCAGCACGCGTACACTCTCCAGGCCGACCCAGAACTCTCCGTAATGACTGAGGATCAAAGGGTCCTCGGTTACAAAGCGGGCCTTGGACTTGAACCATGGGCGACCTTCCTTGAGGGTGTACTCACGGGCCTCTTCCAGGGCGCCTTCGGCTATTCCGAGAAACAGGTTGGCGAAATGCAGTTGCGCAATCAGCGGTCGCAAGCAGGAAAACGGCGTACTCAACGGGCCAGGATCAACCAGCAATTCGTTCTCTTCCACCCGTACACGCTCGAACGTCACGCTGCCGCTGTCGGTCTGTCGCTGGCCCATGTTGTCCCAGTCATCGTGCAGGGTGATGCCGGTGCGCGCGCTGGGAATGGCAGCAACGACCAAACGGCCATCATTGAGCTGGTCGTTGGCCGAAGCGATGAGCATTTGCGAGTCTGGAGCGCCCGAACAGAAGCCCTTCTTCCCGGAAAATTCTCGCCAGCCAGTAAAGGTCTGAATGTGAGTGCGGGTATCCAGTGGGTTCAAGGCATTGCCCCAGAACCAGTTTTTGCGGGCGGTCTGCTCGAACCAGGGCTGCCATTGGTCCGGCCTGGAAAACAGTCGTGCAGTGGCCAGCATCAGGTGGTGGAAACCGAAGACATGCGCAATCGAACTGTCGACCCTGGCAAACTCACGGACAATTTCGAAGGTTTCTTGCCAGGTGGCATCAAGACCGCCGTACTGCCCAGGAATACTCAGGGCAAGCAGGCCGCTCGCACGCAGTGCATCACGCTCGGTCTTTGGTGTCCCGCCCCGGCCATCACGTTCCGCGGCGCTCAATGCGAACTCCGCAGCCAGCGTGCGGGCGGTGTGCAAGGGATCTGGCAAATGGGTCAAAGCCTCGACACTCATACGCCCCCCTTTATGCTGACTTGCGCAAACGTTGATGAGCGAACAGCGGCGCTGCACGCTCGGCGGCCAGCCGGATACGCTGCTGCAATGCCCCGCAGGTCACTGCATAGTCGGTAAAGTCTGACTGGCTGGCGTATACGCCAATCGGCAAGGTCAGCGCCTGCATGAAGGCGAACAATGGCCGCAGCTGGTGATCGAGCACGAGTGCATGGCGCTCGCTGCCGCCGGTGGCAGCCAACAGCACTGGCGTATCTATCAGGGCGTCGATATGGAGCAGATCGATCAGATGCTTGAGGTGACCTGGATAAGAGCCGCGGTAAACCGGCGAAGCCACCAGTAGCAGATCAGCATCCTCGATAAGACGAAGCTGCTGTTCCACTTCGGCTGGCAGCTCCTGACGCGACAACGCAGCGCCAAGCGGCCGAGCGATCTCGCCCAGTTCGACAATGTGGCTGTCCAGCTCAAGGAGGCTGCCCAGTTCGGCGATGATAGCCTCGACCAAGGTCAGGGTGCGTGAGGGGCGATAGGCACCACCAGAAATGCAAACAAGTTTGATAGGGGTAGACATGGTGAAGTCCTGTTGCCGATAAGAGGGGTACACGCTGCAAAGCAAAGCCTGTACCAGGCCGCAAACGCGGTTTTACGGGCCTTTCGCAGGGTAGATCTGCCCGCGCCTGAACAGCCTGCTGATCAACTGTTGCCACACCAACAGCTGTATCAGCAACACCAGGAAATACTAAATCGAATATCTATCCGAAAAATAATAACTTTAAGGAATATGCATATGTATCGCCCATCAACCATGGGGTAGAACACTGCCCTCCCAGTCATGAAACCCCACAAGCTGTTGAACAACTGTTGCCTCATCAACACCTGCGGCCCGCCTGGCGCCTTTGCCGGCCAGTCGCACACAGGCGAACAACGCGTGCCAGACGCAGGCACAGCGCCCAAGGAAGCAATGCCGGCGGCTGGTACAACTCTTGCGTTGGTCTGGCAGACCTAGGGTGCCTGACTACCGAAAGCAGGCGCCTACTCTCCCGTTCGAGGACCATTCAGTGAGTCAACCATCCACATCTGTAAACCGGGAAGTGCTGCAGATCGCCCGCGATCTCGCCAGGCAGTTCTCGTTGACTGCCGCCGAGCGTGACGAACGCGGCGGCACCCCTCAGGCCGAACGTGATGCCTTGCGGGCAAGTGGCTTGTTGCGTCTGTCCATTCCGAGCGAACTCGGCGGCCTGGGCGCAAGCTGGGTGGATACGTTGGCCACAGTCAGGGAACTTGCCACTGCGGACAGCTCTATCGCCCACGTGTACGGGTTCCATCATCTGTTGCTGGCAACGACGCGCCTCTTTGCAAAAGCCGAACAATGGCAACCCTGGTTCGAGCAGACCGCCAGGAACAATGCGTTCTGGGGTAACACCCTCAACCCGCTGGACAAGCGCACCGTCGCCACGCCTACAGCTAGCGGCTACCTGTTCAGCGGCCAGAAGAGTTTCTGCTCGGGCGCCATCGATTCGGATAGGCTGATCGCCTCGGCGCTGGATGGCGAGCGCCTGCTGATCGCCGCCATTCCAACCCAACGCGCCGGTATCACACTGCACCACGATTGGGACAACATGGGCCAGCGGCAAACCGACAGCGGCAGCGCGACCTTCGACAATGTCGAAGTAGCCACCGACGAGCTACTGCTCGACCCCGGCCCGCTGAGTACCCCGTTCTCCAGCCTGCGCCCGCTGCTCGCTCAACTGACCTTCGTCAACCTGTTCCTCGGCATCAGCGAAGGCGCGGTGACACAGGCACGCGAGTACACACGCCAAGAGGCACGACCATGGTTCAAGGCCGATGTCCAGAAGGCCACCGATGACCCGTACGTGCTCGCTCGCTACGGCGAGTTCTACGCTGGCCTGGAAGCGGTTCGCGTGCTGACCGAGCGCGCCAACGGTTTGTTCGACAAGGCGTGGAACAAGGGCGTTGAACTGACCGCAGAAGAACGTGCCCAGGTGGCTTTGGCAGTCGGCAGTGCCAAGGTAAACGCCACCCGTATTGGCCTGGATGTCACCAGCCGGTTATTCGAAGTGACAGGCGCGCGGGCCACCAGCGCTCAACGACGCTTCGACCGTTATTGGCGCAACCTGCGTACCCAGACCCTGCACGACCCGGTGGATTATCGCATTCGTGAGCTGGGCGAATGGCTGCTCAACGACAAACCACCAACGCCCAGCTTCTACTCCTGAAACCAGAGAGGCCCGTAGGCATAACGGGCCTTTCCTTTACTTGCGCCCCAGTCCCCTCAGGCCAGTTGGGCCTTTTCGGGCTGCAATTGCGCTTCCAGCTCGCGCACCAACGGCAGTACATGCTTGCCGAAATACTCCACCTCTTCCTGGAAGTGCAGGAATCCGGAGAGGATCAGATCGACACCCACCGCCTTGAGGGCGACGATGCGCTCAGCGATCTGCGTGGGCGTGCCGATCAGGTTGGTCTTGAAGCCATCGTTGTATTGCACCAGGTCTTCGAATGTCGACCTGGCCCAGTTACCCTCACCTTCCGGGCTGGCCTTGCCGGCGTTCTTCACCTCGCTGGCGAAGCCATTCACTGCATCGGGGTTGGCTTGGTCGATGATGTCCTGCAACACCGCGCGTGCCTCTTCTTCAGTTTCACGGGCGATGATGAAGGCGTTGACGCCGATCTTTACCGAATGGCCATTGGCGGCCGCCTTGGCACGGATGTCGTCGACCTGGGCCTTGATTCCGTCGACCGTATTGCCATTGGTGAAGTACCAGTCGGAAACGCGCGCCGCCATGTCCCTTGCCGCCCGCGAGCTGCCGCCCTGGAAGATTTCCGGGTGAGGTTGCTGCAGCGGTTTCGGCTTCAGGCTGTAGTCGCGAAAGCGATAGAAGTCACCGTTGAAGGTGAAGCTCTCCTCCGTCCAGATGCCCTTCAGCGCGCGAATGAACTCCTCGGAGCGGCGATAACGCTCGTCGTGCTCCAGCCAAGGTTCGCCAATGGCATGGAACTCGCCCTTGAACCAGCCAGAGACAACGTTGATGGCGATTCGGCCATTGGTCAACTGATCGATGGTTGCCAACTGCTTGGCAGCCAGCACGGGATTCCACGGGCCGGGCAGAATCGCGGCGATGACCTTGAGCTTCTCCGTGGCAGCGAGCAGCGCGTGACTGATGGTCACCGACTCATGCTGGAACTCGGCCCCGTAGCCTGCAGTGAAGCGGATCTGCGACAGCGCGTATTCGAACCCCGAGCGCTCGGCGATCTGCGCCAGCTTGCGGTTGTAGTCGATGTCCCAGCTGGTGCGTTGTTCGATGTTGCTGACCACCAGGCCACCGCTGACATTGGGCACCCAGTAGGCGAATTTGATTGCTTGGCTCATGCTCGTGACTCCAGGTGATCAGGCCGCGCCTGCGGCGAAAGTGTGAAAGAACGCCAGCACCGGTTGCAAAGCCCGCTCGATGCGTTCGAGCTGCACCGGGTCGGTCAGGTGATGGTCGGTGAAGGCTTCCACCGTGGCGTACAGGCCGTACGGCAGGGTGTGGGCCTGGAAGAAGGCAAACAGTGGGCGAAGCTGATGATCGATGACCAGCGCATGGCGTTCGCCACCACCGGTGGCGGCCAGCAACACCGGCACGCCCTTGAGCGACTGGTAGTCAACCAGGTCAAAGAAGTGTTTGAACAAACCGGTGTAGGACGCACGGTAGACCGGGCTGCCGGCGATGATCAGGTCGGCGTTTTCGATGGCCGTCAGGTGCGGCAACAGCTCGGGAGAGACGCTGTCGCGCTCCAGGGAGCCTGCCAGGGAAGATGCCAGGTCGGCGATACGCACCCAATGAATATCCAGCGCCAGGCGCTGCTGCAAACGCTCGACCACTGCTCCCAGCAAAACATGGGTACGTGACGGGTTGCGCAAACTGCCCGATACCACTACCAGCTTGATTCTGTTGCTCATTACCCACCCTGCTGTCAGTCCATACCGATATCGCTTGATATCCACTTGAGCAGCAACCGTGCCAAACTTAAAAATACTGATATTTCAAGCACTTGAAAAAATGCATCTTCTGCACTCGGTGCCAGCCCCACAACAGGCTGCAGGTTCACTGTTCACCCAGCAACATTGGCCTGACCTGGACCTTCCAGCGGTTCGCCGACGGGCAATGTTGGCAGGCCTGCAGTGGTTCAGCAGTCTGCTCGTACAGGCACAGCCTCACCGCCTTGGAAAACAGGCACACCATTGATTAACAAGCTGTTTATTTAAAGGCATGAAGTTTGCGACGGCTCTTCGGCATCAATCACAGAGGCCTGTATCATGACCATCGAGCAACAGTTTCCACCACACGCCGAAACCGCTGATTACGCAACCCTCGCCGCCCGTTTCCGGCCCATCTTCACGCGTATTGCTGACACTGCCTTAGCGCGAGAGGCGTCCCGCAGCCTGCCGTACGAACCCATCCGCTGGCTCAAGGAGGCAGGCTTCGGCGCTGTGCGGGTACCTCGTGAACTGGGCGGTGGCGGTGCCTCATTGGTACAGCTGGTGCAGTTGCTGATTGAGCTGGCGACTGCCGACTCCAACATTCCACAGGCTCTGCGCGGCCACTTCGCCTTTGTAGAAGACCGCCTGAACGCCCATGCAAACAGCCCCCAGCAGCACTGGTTCGAACGTTTCGTTGCAGGGGAGCTGGTCGGCAACGCCTGGACAGAAGTCGGCAGCGTGAAACTCGGCGAAGTGATCACGCGCGTTTCGCGCCAGGGCGAGCGCTGGGTGGTCAATGGCACCAAGTACTACAGCACCGGGAGCATCTTCGCCGACTGGATAGACCTCTATGCCCAACGTGAAGACACGGGCGAGGACGTCATCGCAGTGACGCGCGCCAGGCAGCCCGGGGTAACCCTCGAGGATGACTGGAACGGTTTCGGCCAACGCACCACAGGTAGCGGCACCACCACCTTCGTAGACGCCGAGGTGTCCGAGCAGAATATCCTGCCCTTCTCGACTCGCTTCAAGTACCAGACCGCGTTCTACCAGCTTGTGCTGCTTGCCGTACTGGTCGGCACCGGGCAGGCCGCCCTTGCGGATGTCAGCGCCCAGGTGCGGCGCCGTAGTCGGGTATACAGCCATGGCAATGCGCCCATCGCCAGCGCGGATGCACAGGTACTGCAAGTGGTTGGCAAGGCATCTGCACAGCTGTACGCAGCACAGGCAACCGCCTTGCGCGCGGCCCTGCCCGCCCAGTCCGCCTACGAGGCCCACTTGCAGGGCAATACCGAGCAAGAAAAAGCGGCCAACGTCGCTGCCGAACTGGAGTCGGCCCAAGGCCAGGTGGTCATCGCCCAACTGGTGCTAAGCGTCACCAGTGACTTGTTCAACGCGCTTGGCGCCTCGTCCACCAGCAACGCCCTGCAGCTTGACCGTCACTGGCGAAACGCACGCACTGCATCGCTGCACAACCCGCTGATCTACAAGGAGCGCATCATCGGCGACTGGGAAGTCAACGGTACCGAGCCACCCTATGTCTGGCAGATTGGCAAAGGGACACACGCTACAAACTAGAATATTTCCTGCCGTGGTCAGGCCTCAGGCTTTGCGCCCGAGGCCTGAGCCCGAAACGTGCAACAGACACAGACCGAGGGAAGATTCGACCGCCAGGCGGATCGCACCTTTCCTTTACTTGCGCCCCAGGTAAACGTCCTGCAAATGGCTGCCTTCGAGCAGTTCGCTGGCACTGCCCTGCAGCACCACCCGCCCGGTATCCATCACGTATCCCTGATGAGCATACTTGAGCGCCACGGCGATGTTCTGTTCGGCAATCAGAAAGCTCGCCCCCTCTTTGGCATTCAGTTGCGCGACGATCTCGAAGATCTCCTGCACGATCATCGGTGCCAGCCCCATCGACGGCTCATCGAGCAGTACCAGCGTCGGCTGGGTCATCAATGCCCGGCCAATAGCAATCATCTGCTGTTCGCCCCCCGACGTGAAACCGGCCTGAGTCTTGCGTTTGGTCTTCAGGCGGGGGAACCAGTCGTACACGCGCTCCAGGTTCTGCTCCAGTTTGCGCCGCGACAGGCCACGCACAAAGCCGCCACTGCGCAAGTTATCTTCTACCGTAAGGTGCGAAAATACATGCCGGCCCTCAAGCACGTGAACAATACCTTGGTGGACTAGCCGGTGAGATGCAACGGCCGCACAGTCCACACCCCCGAAACGGACCTGGCCACGGCTGATCTTGGCACGTTCGGCGCGGATCAGCCCAGAGATGGCTTTCAGGGTAGTGCTCTTGCCTGCCCCGTTGGCGCCCAACAGCGCGACGATCCCCCCCTTGGGCACCGTCAGCGACACACCGGAAACGGCGAGAATGGCGCCGTCGTAGATAACCTCGACATCGTCGACCTGCAGCAGCGGCTCAGCTACACCCGTGCTCAACCCACTAATGACCTGGTTCATATCAGGATTCCTTGGCGCACTCACGCCGCGTTACACCCTGCTCCTTGGCGTAAGCGGCAGATTTTTCTTCGATCAGCGGCCGCAATGTCTGGCGATCAGCCTGCACCCAGTCGGTCACCAGGCTCCAACGCTGACCGTCCCATTGCTGCACCTTGGCCGCACCACCTCCTTCATGGTCGCTACAGGACAACTTCAGTGGCTGCATCAAGCCAAGGAAACCCATTTCCTTGAGCCGCGCATCACCCAAATCAAGGTGCTCAAGGCCCCAGCGACCTTCCTCGCCGTTAAGCGGGCGGTTGCCGAATTTCTTCTGCCCGGCGCGGATCGCTTCCACGGCGATGGCAGCGTTAACCAGACCGGAGTTGTAATAGACGCTGCCAAAGCTTCTTGGATCTTTCAGGTCGCTCTTGCCCTTGTCGAGGATGAACGCCTTGATGCGTTGATGAATATCGAAGCTCGCGCCACCCGGGTACGGTGTCAGCGCCAGGTAGCCTTTGCCAGCGTCACCAGCGGGCAACACGTCTTCATCCGAGCTCGCCCAGATATCACCCACGATGCGGTCGACCGGATAACCGAAACGCGCGGCGGTCTTGATTGCCACCGGCGTCGACACCCCCCAGGTGCGCAAGAAGACCCAGTCCGGCTTGGCCTGGCGCACTTGCCGCCACTGCGCGGCCTGCTCGTTACCCGGGTCGGCCACCGGAATCTGGATATTCTCGAACCCGTATTTTTCCGCCAGCAACTTCAATGGCCCCTGGGTTTCGCGGCCATAAGCGGAGTCGTGGTAAACCGTGGCAATCTTCTTGCCCTTGAGTTTGTCCAGCCCGCCCTCTTTCTCGGCCACGTAGTTGATGAACGCCGAAGCCTCGCTGTAGAAGGTCAGCATCACCGGGAAGTTGTAGGGGAACACGCTGCCGTCCGTGGCCTCGGTGCGGCCATAACCAAGCGTGATCAATGGGATCTTGTCAGTCTCGGCCTTGTTCGCCAGCGCATAGGCCGCCGGGGCGCCATTGGGCTGGTAGACCGCCACCGGCGCACCATCAAGGCCCTTCTTGAAACGCTCGTAGCACTCGATGCCCTTCTCTGCAGTCCATTCGGTTTCGCACTCCTGCCAGACCAGTTTGACGCCATTGATGCCGCCCTCGACCTCATTGATATAGCGCAGGTAGTCGATCATCCCGGCCCATACCGGGATGCCACTGGATGCATACGCCCCAACCCGGTATGTAGCCATTGGAAAGAACTGCTCGTCAGCTGCAGCCTGAACCGGCAATGCCGAATGAACCCCCAGGAACAGCAGGGCCGAAGCCAGTGTGCGCTTGAATCGATGTTGCATGATGTTCACTTCCGTCGAAAAGGTGATGAGGCCCGATTTGAAGCTCCGTGCCGAGAGGCAGCCGGGGCCGAATGAGTCACTGCTCAGCGCCGCAGTCGCGCGGGGTTACGCCCTTTTCCCTGGCGTAGGCGGCGGACTTCGCTTCGATCAACGGACGCAGGGTGTCGCGGTCGGCTTGTACCCAGTCGGTCACCTGCAGCCACTTCTGCCCGTCCCACTGCTGTACGCGAGCGGCGCCGCCGCCTTCGTGGTCGCTGCAAGACAATTTCAGCGGTGGCAACAGGCCCTCGAAGCCGATCGCCTTCAGCCGCGCGGCATCGATATCCAGGTGTTCAAAGGCCCAGCGGGCCTCCTCACCATTGAGCGCACGCTTGCCAAACCTGGCCTGGCCGGTACGCAGGGCCTCGACGGCGATCGCGGCGTTTATCAGCCCGATGTTGTAGTACACCTTGCCGAAGTAGCTCTTGTCCTTGAGGTCGCTCTTGCCGGTGTCGAGGATGTATTGCTTGAGGCGTTTGTGGATCTCGAAGCCATCGCCCCCGGGAAACGGTGCCAGCGCTTGATAACCCGTAGCAGCCGGGCCAGCCGGGATCACATCGGCTTCGGAACCTGCCCACACATCACCGACGATGCGGTCGGCCTTGATACCGAAGCGCGCAGCGGTCTTCAGCGCTACCGGCGTCGACACCCCCCAGGTGCGCAGGAATATCCAGTCCGGCTGAATCTGCCGCACTTGACGCCACTGAGCCGATTGTTCGTTGCCCGGGTCGGCGACTGGAATCTGGATGTTCTCGAAGCCATACTTCTCGGCCAGCAATTTGATCGGGGCCTGGGTTTCACGGCCGTAGGCAGAGTCGTGATAAACAGTGACGATCTTCTTGCCCTTGAGCTTGTCGAACCCACCCTCGCGCTCGGCAATGTAATTGATGCCCACCGAGGCTTGGCCGTAGTAGTTGAGCAGCAGCGGGAAGGCATAGGGGAACACACTGCCGTCCGTGGACTCGGTCCGCCCACCACCGCCGTCGATCAGCGGAATTTTATCCGCCGCGCCCTTCTCCATCAGTGCATACGAACCTGGCGTGCTATGGGTGAAAAAGAAAGCAGTTGGCGATGCACCATTGCCGCCCTTGTAACGCTCGTAGCATTCGACGATGCGGTCGACGTTCCACTCGGTCTCGCACTCCTGCCAGACCAGCTTGACACCATTGACGCCACCTTCCACTTCGTTGATGTAGCGCATGTAATCAATCTCGCCGGCCCACCAGGGAATGCCGCTGGAGGCGTAGGCACCGACCCGGTAGGTGGCCAGGGGAATGAACTGTTGACTGTCGGCAGCCTGAACGGTCGCAACCGGTAGGCCCACGTGAGTGCCGATTGCCAGCAGGCTGGCGATAAAAGTTCGCTGCAATGCGTTGCGCATGATCTGTACTTCTATAAGCGTGTGTGGATGTATTTCCCTCCCGTGGTCGGGTCGAAAGGCGTAGGGGGCGTTCTAGCGTCACTCGGTTCAGAATCTCAGCGGCCAAACCTTCAGGCGCTCATGCAGGTTGCTGATCAACCGCACCAGCCCCTCAGGCTCCTTGATCAGGAACCAGATGATTAGCGCACCGAAAATGATCTTCTGCAGGTTCTGCAGTTGCCCGGCGTCGACATGCCCGGCGAACAGCACCTGGCCGGCGTAGCTCAGAAAGATCGGCAGCAGGCTGATGAATGCGGCGCCGATGAAGTTGCCAGCGATACTGCCCATGCCACCGATGATGATGATGAACAGGATCTGGAACGAACGGTTGATATCAAAACTGCTCGCGCTGGCTGTTCCCAGGTAGGCGAACGTCCACAGGGCGCCAGCAATTCCCAGGTAAAACGAACTGACTGCAAACGCCAGCCGTTTGTAGCCGACCACCGGAATACCGATAACGGCAGCAGCGGTGTCCATGTCGCGAATCGCCATCCAGTTGCGGCCGACCCGGCTGCGTACCAGATTCACCGCCACCCAGGTGAGCACTACCACGGTCGACAGCGTCAGCAGGTAGCGACCAACGGGTGTAGCAATGTTCTGGCCAAGGATCTCCAGACGCGGTGCAAAAATGGTGCCCGATGAAGCATGGTTGTAGAACCACGGAAATTTGGTGAACACCCACTCGAGAAAAAACTGTGCAGCCAAGGTAGTGACCATCAGGTAGAAGCCCTTGATACGCGAGCTGGGCAGACCGAACAGCAAACCGACCAAGGCGCTGACCAATCCGCCGCCCAGTAGCGCCAGGGGTAGTGGCAAGCCGGGAACTCGCAGCAGCAAGCCGTAACTGGCGAAGGCCCCTACGGCCATGAAGCCGGCTGCGCCAACAGAGGTCTGCCCGGTGTAGCCGGTCAACAGGTTGAGCCCCAGACCGGCCAGCGACAGCACCAGGAAAGGGATCAGAATCGCGTTGAGCCAGTAGTCGTTACCCAGCAAAGGGATCATCACGAAGGCCACCGCCAGCAGTGCCGCCAGCGCCCACGGCCTGTACTGCCTGCGCAGCCACAGCGGTGCCGTCTCGAACGGTGTCGGCAAGCTGTATGGCGAAGATTTGTTCATTATTCAGACTCGCTCGATGGTGCGTTCGCCGAACAGGCCGGCGGGACGGATGTACAGGAAGACCAGGGCCAACGCATAGGCGAACCACGGCGTGATGCCGCCGCCGATCAACGGGCCGATGTAGACCTCTGCCAGGTTCTCTGCGGCACCCACGATCAGGCCACCGACGATGGCCCCTCCAATGGAGGTGAAGCCACCAATGATCAGCACCGGCAGGGCTTTGAGCACCACCAGCGACAGCGAGAACTGCACGCCCTGACGCGCGCCCCAGAGCAGCCCGGCCACCAGCCCGACAAAACCCGCCACCGCCCAGACGATCTGCCAGATACGGTTGAGGTTGATGCCCACTGACAGCGCCGCGGTGGTGTCGTCGGCCACCGCGCGTAGCGAGATACCAATGCGGGTCTTGTTGAAAAGCAATGCCAGCACCAGCACCAGCACGGCGGACGTGGCGGCGGCAAACAGATCGAACTGGCTGATCATGATGTCACCAAGAAAGATCGGGATATCCTCGATACCGATATCCAGTGCCCGTACCTGCGCGCCCATCAATCCTTGCGCTACGCCCTCGAGAATGAAGGAAAGCCCCAGGGTGGCCATGAACAGGGTGATCTGCGAACGGTTGGTCAGCGGCCGCAGCACGGTGCGCTCGATGACCAGCGCCAGCACCGCCATCACGACCAGGGTCAGCAAAATGGCCAGAGGCATCGAAATACCGTGCTCGTGCAGACTGACGAAGGCCAGCGCAGCGAACAGCAGCATCGCCCCTTGGGCAAAGTTGAATACACCGCTGGCTTTGTAGATCAGCACGAAGCCGATGGCCACCAGCGAATACATGGTGCCGGCGAGCAGCCCACCGATCAGCGTTTCCAGAAAGAAGTTCATCAGTGCACCGTCCCCAGATAGGCGGCGATAACCTCAGGGTTGGCCTGTACTTCAGCGGGTGTGCCATCGCCCACCTTGCGGCCGTAGTCGAGCACAACCACATGGTCGGACAGCCCCATGACTACGCCGATGTCATGCTCGATCAGCACCACGGTGATTTTCAGCTCGCGATTGATGTCACGGATGAAGCGTGCCATGTCCTGTTTTTCTTCGGCATTCATGCCGGCCATGGGCTCGTCGAGCAACAGCAGAGCGGGGGCGGCAATCAGCGCCCTACCCAGCTCCACGCGCTTCTGCAGCCCGTAGGCCAGGCTGCCGACCAGCGTCTCGCGATACGGCTGCAGTTCCAGAAACTGCAAAATGCCTTCGGCACGCCGGGCGAATTCATCGGCCTCACGCCGCGCGCCCGGCAGGCTCAACGCCTGGGCCAGAAATCCAGCCCGGCCATGCCGGGAAAGCCCGGTAAGGATGTTGTCGAGCACACTCATCTTCCTGAACAACGCATTGTTCTGAAAGGTCCGACCGATGCCCCGCCGCGCAGCGGACAATGGATCGATGCGCCGATAGTGCTGGTGTTCAAAAATCACTTCACCGCCATCTGCCCGGTACACGCCATTGAGAATGTTCAACAGCGAACTCTTGCCAGCACCATTGGGGCCGATGAGCGCGCAGATCTCACCCCGACGAACCTCGAAGGACAGTGCCGAGATCGCCTTGACACCTTTGAATGACAGGGAAATATCCTTCACCTGGAGAATGCTCTCACTCATGCCGCACGACTCCCGCGTGGGTCGAGCCAAACCTGCTGCCGGCTTTGCTGCAGCGGGGTCTGGCTGATCTTTTGCAGCCGCTGAAAGCCGAGCAACCGCCTTACCCTCACTTTCAACAAGCGGCGCAGCCCCTGCTCTGGGGCACTGGCGGCCCAGTCGCACAGCCGCCGTTGCCAGGTTCCAGGCGCAGGGAGACGCGCGTCGATTTCCTCCGCCAAGCGCTGCAAGCGTGCCTCGGAAAGCAGCAGGTGCGTTGGCGCCAGATCCGCCCGATCGCGTGCCGCAGCAATACCGTCCTCGGGAAATGCCAGCGTCTCACCACTGGTCAGCCAATGCTCCAGTACGCGGGATAGGCCCTGCTGCCAGTCCGTGCCTTCTTCAACCCAGGTCAACGCCGCACGCTGCAGCCGATGCAGAGGCAACACGCTGGGCTGGCTGCTGGCTGCTTGGCCGTAAAGCGCCTGCAAGGTCTGCACGCCCTCAGTGGCATGCAACGAGTAAAGCGGTAACACGGCATCGGCCTGACGCCAGGAACTCAATACCTCGCGCCGCTCAACCCAAGCATGGCTAGGCCGGATACGTGCCAGCAGAGCCGTCAGCGCCTGTGCCCCGACCGATTGCGCCACGCTTACCACCTCGCCCCCGGCGCGCTGTGCCGAGAGGGTGAAGAACAACAGTGTCGGCTCATAGGCACCGCTGACCGCCAGACGCGAGCCTGCGCCAAAACCCTGCTGCTGCAGGGCCGCGGACAACCGTTCGACTTCACGCTGCACATCGATCCAGCGCCAGGCCAGCCAGCGACCGTTACGCTTGTGGACCAGGGCAATCTGCAGAGGTGTTGCTACCCCGCGGCGCTGCAGCAGTGCCAACGCCTGGGGGGCAAGGATGTTCGGCGGATTGCCGCCGTGGAATTCATGTACGCTCAACGCAATCTCCTTACACAAGCACCTTGCTGCGGGAACCCGCGGGCGAGAGAGAGGATTGGGAAAGCCCGGCCTGACGGTGCAAGGCCGGCAGGTCACGGTAGCCCGCCGCCGGATGGCTCGCAGCCAGGCGCGGGCCGTCACCGAACAGCTTTTCGCGCAGGGTGCCCGGGGCGTACTCCTTCTTGTACACACCACGACGCTGCAGTTCGGGCACCAGCAGCTCGACCACATCGGTGAAGCTGTCGTGGGTGACCGCATAGGCCAGGTTGAAACCGTCGACATCGGTCTCTTCGATCCATGCCTGCATTTCATCCGCTACGGTCTGTGGGCTGCCGACGAACAGCGGGCCGAACCCACCGATGCCGACCCAGTCGGCCAGCTCCTGCACGGTCCAGGTCTTGGACGGATCGGCCGAGGAAAACGCCTCCACAGCCGATTGAATCGCGTTGGTGTGGATGTGCTTGAGCACCTGGTCGGGTTGGTACTGACCAAAGTCGATACCGGTCCAACCGGCGATCAACGCCAAGGCACCTTCGTAACTGACATAGGACTTGTAGTCCTGCCACTTGGCCTTGGCCTGGGCATCGGTCTCCCCGAGGATCACCGTCTGCAGGTTGAAAATGAGCACCTTGCGCGGATCACGCCCGGCTTCGGCGACCCGCTGACGGATATCCGCGACCGCCTTTTTCAGCACGGTCTTCGAGGGCGCTGCGACGAATACGCACTCGGCATGCTCTGCCGCGAAACGCTTGCCACGGCTGGAAGCGCCTGCCTGGTACAACACCGGGGTGCGTTGCGGCGAAGGCTCGCAAAGGTGAATGCCGGGCACCTGGAAGTGCTCACCAACATGACGGATCTCATGAACCTTGCTGGGGTCGCTGAAAATGCCACGCGCTCGGTCGCGCACCACCGCCCCCTCTTCCCAACTGCCTTCGAACAGCTTGTAGAGCACCTGCAGGTATTCGTCGGCAAAATCGTAGCGGGCATCGTGCTCGGTCTGCGCGACCTGGCCGATATTACGCGCGCCGCTTTCCAGATAAGAACTCACGATATTCCAGCCAACCCGGCCTTTGGTCAGGTGATCGAGGGTGGATAGTCGGCGGGCAAACGGGTAAGGATGTTCAAAAGAAAGCGAGGCAGTGAGCCCGAACCCCAGATGCTCGGTAACCAACGCCATCGGTGTGATCAATGCCAGCGGATCGTTGACCGGCACCTGGGTCGCTTGACGAATTGCCGCGTCACCACTCCCGTTGAGTACGTCGTAGATACCCAGGACATCGGCAATGAACAGGCCATCGAACTTGCCGCGCTCCAGAATCTTTGCCAGATCAACCCAATACTCAAGATCCTTGTATTGCCAGGCGCGATCACGTGGATGCCTCCACAGCCCGGGGGATTGGTGGCCGACACAGTTCATGTCGAAAGCATTGAGGCGGATTTCTCGGGACATGGGCAATTCTCGTTTTAAAGCCCGCCACCGGCAGCGGCATGGCGATGAATGTTGCCTGGCATTCAGCAGCAACCATGCCAAGAAATAAAACCCATGAAATTCAAGTAGTTACAAAATGAAGCCGAGAATATTAGGCTGTAAATGGCTGGCAATATGCTGATTAACTGTTCGCCAGCAAACAGCTAGAACTTCTTGTTATAACAACAGTACCTGGCGCCTCCCTTCCTCACTGTTCATTTCGCTGACTGCCTCCCAGCAAAATGTTGCCCTGCCAACACTTGAGCGCTCCCACCATCGTGTTCGCCCCAGTAAATTCGGGCGCTGCAGGCTCGGCATGGCTTGTGCAAACAGACCTGAAAACCTTGAACCAGGAGCAATGCCATGACTCAGCCAACCGCCGCTACCGATCAGCAACTGGCCGAACGATTCAACGCAGTTTTCCAGCGCATCGCTGACGGTGTGGTGCAACGCGAGCTGGACCGCACACTTCCGTACGAGCCCATCGAATGGCTCAAGCAAGCCGGTTTCGGTGCCGTTCGTGTTCCTCAGGCAGATGGCGGCGCTGGCGCGTCGTTGCCGCAGCTGTTCAAGCTGCTGATCGAGCTGGCGGCCGCTGACTCCAACCTGCCCCAGGCGCTGCGTGCTCACTTCGGCTTCGTCGAGGATCGGCTGGTGGCGATGCCAGGAGAACAGCGTGATACCTGGTTGCGACGTTTCGCTGATGGCCAGTTGGTAGGTGGCGCATGGACGGAGACCGGCGACGTCAAGCTTGGTCAGGTTGTCACCCAGGTCACCCCGCAGGCAGACGGCAGCTGGCGCCTGAATGGACGCAAGTTCTACAGCACCGGCAGCCTTTACGCCGACTGGCTGGATATTTATGCCCAACGCGCGGACAACGGTGCCGATGTGATTGCCGTGACCCGCGCACGTCAGCCAGGCATCGAGCACAGCGATGACTGGGACGGTTTCGGCCAGCGTACGACCGGCAGCGGCACATCGGTGTTTCGCGACGCCGAAGTGGAGGCCGACAACATCGTGCCGTTCGAAACCCGCTTCAAATACCAGACCGCCTTCTATCAAGTGGTGCTGCTGTCGATCCTTGCGGGCATCGGCAAAGCCGTCGAGCGTGACGCCGCGCGCCTGGTACGCGAACGCAAACGTGTCTTCAGCCACGGCAATGCGCCGCGGGTTGCCGACGACGCACAGATCCAGCAGGTCATCGGTCAACTCTCGGCCCAGGCCTACGCCGCCGAAGCCATCACCCTGCGCGCAGCAGCAGCCCTGCAGCGCGCGTACGACAGCCACTTCTCTGGCGATGCCAGCCTTGAACACCAGGCCAATGTCGAGGCTGAACTGGAATCTGCTCAGGCGCAGCTCGTGGTGATCGAGCTGGTACTGCGTGCCGCCACCGACCTGTTCAACGCGCTGGGGGCTTCTGCGGTACGCGAGGCGACACAACTTGATCGGCACTGGCGCAATGCACGCACTGTGGCCTCCCACAACCCGCAGGTCTACAAGGCACGCATCATCGGTGACTGGGTGATCAATGGTACCGAGCCGCCCTACGTCTGGCAGATAGGCAACGGCCAGCAGAAAACCGCCTGACAGCGCCTCGGGTAATCAAGGCAGCCGCGCCTTCAGCAAGGCTACCTCCCGGTTTGATGCCGTTCACCAAGGGCTGCGTTGCAGCCCCGGCGAAGTCAAGTTCACAGCATCAACCGTTGAGGTGGCCTTGGCTACTGGCCCCTGTATCAGTTCCAGGCATTGCGTGGAGGGTTGATCTGATTGAGGTAGTAGTTGCCAATATGAAAATACTTCCAGCGCACCGGGTCGTGCAGGGTGTGCACACGGGCGTTGCGCCAGTGGCGGTCCAGGTTGTTGGCCTGCAATGTGGAGCGGGTGCCGGCCAGCTCGAACAGTTTATTGGTCGCCTCGATGGCAATGGCAGTGGTCAGCACCTTGGCCTCAGCGGTGACCGTGGTTGCCAGCGCCACGGTCTGTTCACCCGGTATGGCCAGGGCGATGTCGACTTTATTGCCTGCTCGTTCGAGCAACGCTTCGGCGGCATGTAACCTGATTTTAAGATCACCGATGGCCTGGACGGTGAAGGGGTCATCTGCGGCGCGGTCCTTGCCACTGTCGATCCAGGGGCGGCTCTTGTGACGCACGAAGTCGATGGTTTCATCAATGGCCCGTCGGGCAATACCGACATCAATGGCAGCCTGGATCAATTGCGAAACAGGGCCGGCGGCAGTGTGCTGATCGAACGCGGTGACTACGATGGCACGGCTCCTCGGCACCCGCACATTGTCCAGTTTTACCGCCCCGGAAGCCGTGGTGCGCTGGCCAAAACTCGACCAGTTATTGACCACGCTGAGCCCTGGCGTATCACGATCAGCGAATACCAACACGCCCTGACCGTGGTCATTCACTGCCACGATCGGCACGATGTGCGCCAACAGTGCCCCAGTGGTATAGAACTTTTCACCGTTGACCCGTACGTACTCGCCATCATCAACCACCGTAGTGGCAAACTCGGCTACGGTGCGACTGTGCAGCTCGGAAAACGCGTTGCCGAAGCGATAACCCTGCAGCACCAGCTCGAACAGTTCACGCTTCTGCACCTCGGTGCCGTCGAGCGCAATATGTGAAACCAGGGACAGATGATTATGGGCAATCTGAGCGATGCTCGAGTCAGCACCGGAAATAATCGCCGTGACCCAGGCCACCGTCGCATACGACGCTCCCAAGCCACCGTACGCCTTCGGGACGGTCAGCGACCACAGGCCGCTCTGCGAGTACTGGTCGATTTCGTCGATAGGCAGGTAACCCTCTCGATCACGTTCAGCAGCGCCTTCACTGAAGGACTGTGCCAGCCGATGGGCAATACTTATCGCCTCTTCCTCGCTGGCCAGCCGATGAGCGCCCTTGGTTGGCCGTGGCCGTGGCGCGAATGGCTCGCTCGAATTTACCCGTGGGCGGTTGTCGTTGTTGCTCATGTCTGCGCTCCTGCTTGGACATATAGGGAACCAGCCAGATCGGCCGGGTACGGGAAAGCTCAGGCAGCATCTTTGATCAGACGCCGGCCCAGGTGACTGAACGTCAGCACCAGCAGAATCAGCGCCCCTGTCGCCACTTGCTGCCAGTAGAAGTTCCAACCAATCAGCAGCAAGCCGTTGGCGGTAACGTTGAGGAACAACACGCCAAGCAAAGTGCCAGGAATGTTGGCACGCCCCTGACGATGCAGGGTGGTACCGATGAACACAGCACCGATGGCGTTGATCAGGAAGGCGCTGCCCGACATAGGCACATAGGCGTCCACAGTGCTGGCCAGCAGCATGCCGGCCAATGAGCAAGCCAGCGCCACGGCGATGAACACCACGGCCGTGACCCGCCCTACCGCCACACCGCTGTAGCGCGCCACCTCCAGCTGTTCGCCCACGGCCAACACCTCACGGCCAAACCGGCTTTTGGCCAAGGCCAGGCCATAAGCCAACGCCAGCCCGGCGACGATCAGCAACGGCAGCGGCACACCGGCCAAACCAGAGCTTGCCAGCGCCGGGCGAACGCCATTGGCCAGGTAGATCGGCTGGCCGCCGTCGGACAACAGTTGCTGCAGGCTCGTGCCGATGAACAGGGTGCCGAGGGTCGCGAGGAAGGGTGTGATTCGCAAGCTGGCGATCAAGGCGGCGTTGAAGGTGCCCGTCAGGCCACCCGCGAGCATCGCCAGGGCAATTGACAACGGCAGACCGAAGCCCGCATTCAACGCCATCACATAGACCATTGCCGCCAGGTCCAGCGCCACGCCCACCGAAAGGTCAATGCCGCCGGCACTGACCGCCAGGGTCATGCCAATGGCGACGATGGCCAGCAGCACGAAGTTGTTCAGCAGCACACTGTTGAAATTGCCCCAGCTCAGAAACCCTGGTGCGCTCACCGCGAAGAACACCAGCAAGGCGAGGAATACCGCTGGCAACACCCAGCGCAACCAGCGACCGCGTTGGGCAGTCGGTGCCGCGCTGGGCAAGATCATGGCTTGCTCGCTCATCTCAAAACCTCCCCCGCAACAGACTGGCGCTGGCCACCACCAGCAGGATCAGCACACCCTGCACGCCGTTGACCCAAAAGCTGGCGATATTCAGCAGTTGGAAACCGTTGACCAGAAAGCCCACCAGCAAGGTCGCCAACAGGGTGCCGCCGATGCTCGGGCGCAAGCGCCTGGAGAACACCGTGCCGAGAAAGGCGATGGCGACAACGGACAGCAGCATTTCACCGGAACCGGTGGTGCTGCCACTGAACCAGGCCGACGAGCAGAACGCCGCCAGGCTGGCGCACACGCCACTGAGCAGATAGCTGGAAAACTGATAGCTCGCCACCGGCAAACCGGCTGCAGCAGCGGCTTCCGGGTATTCGCCAACGGCGTATAGGCGCAGCCCGTAGCGGCTGTAGTGAATCAGCAAAATCAATGACAGCGCCACGTCAAGCAGCACCCAGGCCAGCACCGGCTGGCCTAGCCATTGGCCAAAGCTGAGCAGTTCCAGCAACGGGGTGTAGGTGGGCAGCACGCTGTTCTCGGTCAACACCAGTTCCAGGCCTGCGATCACATTCATGCTTGCCAGGGTTGCCAGCAGTGGCGGCAGGCGCAGGCCGATCACCACCAGGCCGTTGAGCGTGCCGATGGCCAGCCCCGTAGCCAAGGTCAGCCCGATACTGCCGAAGGCACCGAAACCTGCGTTGTTCAACGTTGCATAGACCGCTGCCGACAAGCCGAGATTGGCCGCCAGCGAAAGGTCCAGCCCACCGGACACCACATTGGGCCCACCGCCGATCATGACGATGGTCAGGCCAAACGCGAGGATGCCAAGGATCGCCGACTGGGCGAATACGGTGGCGATGTTCACCGCTGCAAGGAAGTTGGGTGCGGTAAAAGCGAAGACCACAAGGATCAGCAGAAACGCCAGGGAAGCGCCGTGTCGTAGCAGCGCCAACCGCCAACTGCCGTTCAGCCAATGTGCTGCGACGCCAGTACGTTCAGCGAGCATGGCGAATATCCTTTTGCTCATAGGTAGCGGACGCCAGGGCCAGCAGGCTATCGGCGTCGAGGTCGGCAGCAGCGCGCACGGCGACGATGGCGCCACGGTGCATCACGTAGATGCGGTCGCACAGCCCCAACAACTCCGGCAAGTCCGAAGAAAGCAGCAAAACACCGGCGCCCTGCTCCACCAACTTCCCGATCAACCGATAGATCTCGACCTTGGCGCCGATATCGATGCCGACACTCGGCTCGTCCAGCAGGTACACCGTCGACTGCCGGCTCAGCCATTTGGCCAGCGCCACCTTCTGCTGGTTGCCACCGCTGAGCTGGCGCACTGCTGCTTGAGGCCCTGCGGCCTTGATTGCCAGGTCGGTGACCAGCGCCTCGGTTCGTCGCCGCTCGCTGTCGGCAGAAATCAGCCCCAGCCGAGTAACGCGCAAGAGACTGGCGAGGGTGATGTTTTCCTGCACGGTCAGGTCCAGCGCCACGCCCTGGCGGCGGCGCTCCTCGGGCAACAAAGCAATGCCTTCACGCACGGCCTGATGCGCACTGTCCAGTTTGAGCGCCTGGCCATTCAGGCATATTTCGCCCTGATGGGCCGGCGCCAGGCCGAACAGGCTCTTGAGCAACGCCTTGGCCCCCGAGCCGACCAAGCCGGTGAGCCCGACGATTTCGCCGCGTCGTACCTGCAAGTCGACATTGCGATAGGCCGGCAACCGGCTCAGCGCCTTCACCTCCAGCAACGGATCGCCCAGCGTAACCAGCGGTTTGGGATACATCTCGGCCACCTCGCGGTTGACCATCAAGCGAGTAATCTCGGCCATGGAGGTTTGCTGCGGGTCGACTTCGGCCACGTCCTGACCGTTACGCAGCACCGTCACCCGGTCACACACCTGCTCGATCTCTTGCAGATAGTGAGAAATGTAGATAATCGCCAGGCCCTGCTCGCGCAGGCGCTTGACGATACCCAGCAACTGCTCGACCTCGCGTTGCACCAACGCTACGCTGGGTTCGTCGAATACCAGCACCCGGGGTTGGCTGATCAATGCGCGGGTGATCTGCACCACCTGCTGTTCAGCGCTGCTTAGTTCGCCAATCAACGCGCCGCTGGGCAGCCACAAGCCGAAGTGCTCGGCGAGCAGGCGCTCGGCCTCACGTTGCTGGGCACGTCGCTGCACGAACGGCCCCCGGTGCAGCTCCTGACCGAAGAACAGCGCCTCGCCCACGGTGAAACTGGCCGGCAGCAAGCGCTCCTGATGGATGAACTGGATACCCAGCCTGGCTATCTGCCGCGGGTTGAAATGGCTGTAGGACTGCCCCTCGACCCAAAGGCTGCCGGCGTCCGGGCGATGGATCCCGGCCAGTACCTTGATCAACGTCGACTTGCCCGCGCCGTTTTCGCCGACCAGGCCGTGTACGCTGCCATGGCACACCCGCAGGCTTGCATTGTCCAGCGCGCGCGTAACGCCAAAGTGCTTGCTCAGGTTGCGCAGCTCCAGAGCGTATGCGCTCATCACTGGTCGCCTCGCAGTTGTTGCACCTGGTCCAGGTTGCTTTGGGTTGTCAGCAACGTGGCGACGTGGGTTTCCTTGGGCAGGTTTTTCTGACCGGCGAGATAACGGGCAACGTTCTGCACCGCAGTCTTGCCGATCAGTGCCGGCTGCTGGGCGACCACCGCGCCGACGGGCGAGCCGTCGCGGCGCAGCAGGTCGAGCACTTCCGGGGTGCCATCGACGCCGTAGGTTCTGATTTCGGTGCGGCCGGCATCGACCAGCGCCTGGCTGGCGCCAAGCTGGGGTATATCCCAGGCAGCCCAGATCGCCGCGACTTCGCCTTCAGGGTATTTGTTGAGCAGCGCAGCAATCTGCGAACGCGCGTCCTGCACGGTGTTGGGGATCACGTCGCGCAGCTCGGGCTGGATGATCGACAGCTCGGGATGGTCGGCCAGCACCGCTTTCAATGCGTCATAGCGGATCTGGCACACTGGCACGCCGTAGAAACCGTTGAACACCAGGATCTTGCCCTTGCCGCCTGCATCCTTCACCAGTTGCTCGGCCAATTGCCGGCCTGCCGTGTGGTTGTCCGAAGTGGTGTTGTTGATGCTGTATTGCGACGGAGCGTCGATGGTGAACAGCGCAATACCGGCAGCACTGATGCGCTTGAGCCAGGGATCGATCACGCTGAGCGTGCCGAGGGTCTGGATGACCGCATCGGGGCGCTGGGTGACCACCGTCTGCAACTGGGTCACCAGGTTCTTGTCGTTGCGCCCGGCATCCAGCGTGATCACTGTGCCGCCAAGGCGCTTGACCTCATCAACCTGAGCCTGAAAGGCTTTGATGTCGAAGTAGTGACTGGTTCCGGTCATGCTGATGGCGATGCGTTTGCCCGCCAGGGACGGCACGTCTTCATCGGCGGCCCGAGCGCTGCCGGTGACCACCAAGGCAGCGTAAAGCAGGGTTCGCAGCAGTCTCATGACACCACCTCGCGCGCAGCGAGGATAGCCAGGACCAATAGAGCGTTAGTCATCATGATTCCTTTCCATGGGCGACACGTTTGCGTGTAGCCAGAAACATTGCGAGAAACGCGCCAACTATTTTTCTTATTTAAATCAGATAGTTAACTTTTTAT
This sequence comes from Pseudomonas sp. S37, assembly GCF_016658545.1. GTDB lineage: Bacteria > Pseudomonadota > Gammaproteobacteria > Pseudomonadales > Pseudomonadaceae > Aquipseudomonas. The sequence goes on from NZ_JACVZC010000003.1 coordinate 137,407, forward strand.
GGGGCAACACGAGCGGGAATCAAAGCAGGCAAACTGTTGGACTGCTGTATGAAATCGACCAGTAACCGGGGCAAGCGCCGCCGAAAAAGGTACAGGCTCCGCCGGTGCTTCCGGCAAGGCCTGACAGCAGCTGTTTACCCGGCAACAGTCAAGCAACAGATTGCTGCAGTTGCCGTACAGTGACCCACTCGCTAAGTGCCAATATCTAACTGATTTTATTGATTTTTATCAGTGGCACAGGTTTTGCGACGGGACCGTTATCGGACCCTGTCGAAACGAGACCTGCCCATGCCTTACGTCCCTGTTGACCCTGCCACCTGGCGCCCCAGCCGACCGGCCCAACCCGCTGTACGCATCACCAGCGATGCCCAGGCGATTGAAGCGGCCCATGCCTTGGCCAAATTGTTCGCCGAAGGCGCCCTTGAACGCGACCGTCAACGCGCCCTGCCCTTCGCCGAAGTGGAGGCTTACTCACAAAGCGGCCTGTGGGGCATTACCATCCCTGAACAATACGGCGGCGCGGCCGTCTCTCAAGTGACCCTGGCCAAGGTCTTCGCCATCCTCGCCGCAGCCGATGCATCGGCTGCGCAGATCGCCCAGAACAGCTTCGAAATCATCGACGTGATCCGCTTGTCGGCCAGTGAGCAACAGAAACAGTCGCTGTTCGCCGCAGTGCTTTCCGGCCTGCGTCTTGGCAACGCCTTCTCGGAGTTCGGTGGCAAACACGTCGAGGACTTCCAGACCCGCATCAGCGATCACGATGAGCGTCACAAGGTGCTCAGCGGTCGCAAGTTCTACTCCACCGGTGCGCTCTTCGCCCACTTGGTGCCCATCGTCGCACTGGATGACCACAACCGCGTCATCGTTGCCATTGCCGACCGTGATGCACCGGGCTTGAGCGTGATCGACGACTGGTCAGCCTTCGGCCAGCGCACCACCGCCAGCGGCACGGTGCTGCTGGAAAATGTGGTGGTGCCCAACGAGCGTGTACTTCCTGCGCACATCGTCTACGAGAACCCCAGTGCCGTTGGCCCTCAAAGCCAGTTGATCCATGCTGCCATCGATGCCGGTATCGCCCGTGGCGCGCTGCAGGCTACGGTGGAGTTTGTCCGTAGCAAAGCCCGGCCCTGGATTGACAGCGGCAAAGAGCACGCCAGCGATGACCCGTTCACCATCGCTGCGGTTGGTGACCTGTTCATCCGTCTGCACGCAGCCGAAGCGCTACTGGAGCGGGCCGGCCTGCAACTGGACGCGACCATTGCCGAACCGACGCTCGACAGCATCGCCAAGGCCAAGATCGCCGTGGCCGAAGCGAAGGTGCTGACAACCGACATCGCCCTGCTCGCCGCCAACAAGTTGTTCGAGCTGGGCGGCACTCGCTCGACCTTGCAACAGAACGGTTTGGACCGCCTGTGGCGCGATGCCCGCACCCACACCCTGCATGACCCGGTGCGCTGGAAGCCTTATGCGGTCGGCCAGTACTACCTCAACGGCGTAAATCCGCCACAGCATTCGTGGATCTGAGGGGCGCCTGTTGATGAACTTCGACCAGATCGACTGGACCCAGATCACCGATGCCACGCTCGATACCTTGGCCATGCTTGGCGGCGCGCTGCTGTTCACCGTGCTGCTTGGCCTGCCGTTGGGGGTGCTGCTGTTTCTCACCGGGCGCAAGCAACTACTGGAACAGCCAGCGCTGTATGGGCTGGTGTCCTTCGTGCTGAACATCGTGCGCTCGGTGCCGTTCATCATTCTGCTGATTGTGTTGATCCCGCTGACCACCTTGGTCACTGGCACCTCCCTCGGTGTGCGCGGCGTCATCCCGCCACTGGTGATCGGCACTACAGCGTTCTTCGCACGCCTGGTGGAGACCGCCCTGCGTGAAGTGGATCGCGGCCTGGTTGAGGCCAGCCAGTCGATGGGCGCCAGCACCTGGCAGGTGATCTGGTACACCCTCCTGCCCGAAGCGCGCCTGGGCATCATTTCGGCAATCACCGTCACCGCCATCGTGCTGGTCGACTACACCGCCATGTCTGGCGCCATCGGCGGTGGCGGTGTCGGCGACCTGGCCATCCGTTACGGCTATCAGCGCTTCCAGACCGAAGTGATGATCGTCACGGTCGCCCTGCTCATCGTTCTCGTCCAACTGCTGCAAGCCTCCGGCAACCGCCTGGTCACCCACTTCACCCGCAAATAACCGCCAAGGAAACACACCATGTCGTTCATCAAGCTCATCGCTTACGGCCTCGCCGTCAGCGGCCTGTTGCTGGGCACCGCCCAGGCCGGGGAAAAACTCGTGATAGGCGCCACCCCGGTGCCACACGGCGAAATCCTCGAATTCATCAAACCCATCGTCGCCAAACAGGGCGTCGACCTGGATATACGCATCTTCTCGGACTACATCCAGCCCAACGCGCAACTGGTGTCCAAGCAGCTCGGCGCCAACTACTACCAGTACCGGCCGTTCCTCAACGACTACAACCGTGAGCGCGGCACGAATCTGGTGTCGATCGTGCCGGTGCACATCGAGCCCTTCGTCGCTTACTCGCAAAAGCTTACCGACGTCACCCAACTGGAAGACGGCGCCAAAGTGGCGATCCCCAACGACCCGGTGAATGGCGGGCGTGGCCTGTTGCTGTTGCAGAAGCTTGGCCTGATCAAGCTCAAGGGCAAGGCCGAGCTGGACAGCCCGGAAGACCCGCTGCCAACGCAGAAAGACATCGTGGACAACCCAAGGCATCTGAAAATCATCGAGCTGGAATCGGCGATCCTGCCCCGCGCCCTGAGTCAGGTTGAACTGGCAGCGCTGAATGGCAACTACGTGCTGGAAGCCAAACTGCCACTGGACAAATCGCTGTACATCGAGAAGGGCCAGGATGGCAAGAACATCTGGGCCGAGTACCTGGTGACCCGCCCGGAAAACAAGGATGACAAGGCAATCAGGATCGTCGCCGAAGCGCTGAACAGCGATGCGACTCGTGAATTCATCAAGGCGCGCTACAAAGGCGCGATCTACCCGGCATTCTGATTGAACAGTACCGATCACTCCCGCGCCAGGCGAGGGAGTGGTCTTTATGGAGCAAGACAACACCATGAGCACCCAAGCTGCCCCGCAACCCCACATCCGCCTTGAGCAGGTCTGCAAACGCTATCCCAACGGCGTCGAGGCGCTGCGGGGTATCGATATGCACATTCGCCGTGGCGAGGTGTTCGGCATCATCGGCCGCAGTGGCGCGGGTAAATCCTCGCTGCTGCGCATGCTCAATGTCCTGGAGACCCCCAGCAGCGGCAAGGTGTTCATCGACACCGATGACATCGGCAACCTCGACGGCCTGGCCCTGCGCAGCCTGCGCCGGCGGGTGTCGATGATCTTTCAGCATTTCAACCTGATGGCCACTCGCACCGTGGCGCAGAACATCGCCCTGCCGCTGCGCATGGCCGGTGTATCGCGCGAAGAACAGAGCCGCCGGGTCGATGAACTGCTGCAACTCGTTGGCCTGGAAGCACGCCGTGACGCTTATCCGGCGCAGCTCTCCGGCGGGCAAAAGCAACGTGTCGGCATCGCCCGCGCCCTGGTGCTGCAACCGCAGATCCTGCTGTGCGATGAAGCAACCTCCGCCCTCGACCCGGAAAGCACCCAGGCGATCCTGCAATTGCTACGCGACATCAACCGGCGCTTTGGCCTGACCATCGTCCTTATCACTCACGAGATGGGCGTGATCCGCGAAATCTGCGACCGTGTGGTAGTGCTCGAACAAGGTGAGATCGCCGAACAGGGGGAGGTCTGGCAAGTCTTCGGCGAGCCACGCAGCGCGGTCACCCGTACATTGCTCGGCACCCTCGAACATGCCCATGACGATCTGAGTGGCAACAGCGGCGAGCGCCTGATCGACCTGCACTACAGCGGCCGCAACGGCCTGGAGCCCGACCTGGCTGCCATCGGCCGCGGTCTTGGCGCACCTACACGCTTGCTCCACGCTAGCCTCGACCGTATCCAAGGCTACGCCATCGGCCGCTTGCGCCTGGCGGTCCAATGGCACTTGAATGAGGATGCTCTGCTGGAGCGCGCCACGCGGCTGGCGGATCGAGTTGAAGTGCTGGGCACCAAGCGCCCTCAAATCGCTGTCGACCCGCATCGCAGACCAGCCGCCATTCAGAAACTTCCCCTTCAAGGTGTCGAGACGTAGCCTTCTACTTGAACTTTCTGGGGCCGCAGCCCGCTCCGACCGGTCCGGCACCCCGGCAATCGTGAGCGGAGCCAAGAAATCTCGTGAGCCCCTACAGCAAACGCAGATCGAGGGGATATTCGACAATCAGACGCAACTGATCGACATCCTGCTCGGCGCTATGGCCACTGGTGCGATGGGTAGCTTGCAATGCCTTGAAAGAAAGATTTTTGGCCACACCACTCTGCACAACGTAGGTGACCCACAGGTTGCGCTCCCAGTGTTTGCCATCGCTGACATTGTTGAAGTAGGCGTAACCGGCACTGGCCTTGCGCCCGTCGATGTGGTCGCCCGCCAGGTAACGGGTGGTCACGCTCAAGCCCGGGATGCCCAACCCTACGAAATTGTAGGTGTAGGCCAACTGCCAGGAGCGCTCGTTAGGGTTGTTGAAGTCTGATACCTGCGACGCATTGTCGAGCTGCAGGTCATAGGTGTTCCACACATAGTCAAAGGGTTCGTCGCCCCGAATCTGCGAGTAGGCAGCCACCAGGCGATGGACACCGATATCAAAACCCAGGTGGGTACTCCAGGAGTCGTTGTCGATGCTTCCCAGCAAGGCGCGCCCGGTATCGCGGGTACGGTAGTAGTTGAACCCCGTATCCCAGCCAAGCCCTTGTCCCAGTCGCTGCCTGAAATCGACACGGGCGAAGGATTGGTTCCAGACGTTGTCCAGACGGCTGGTATACAGCTTGAACGACCAGTTGTCGTTGGCGCGGTAACTGCCACCCACGTACATCACATCATCGGCGTCCTTGAGCCGGCCCGCATAGACAGTTCCCAGGTCACCACGGTGGTTGCTCGCGTTACGGTCGCTGCTCGACTCCAGCTTGCCGGCTTGCAGGTCAAGCCCCTCGAAGGTTGCGTCTTTCAGCAGCCAACCTCGCAAGCTCTGCGGCAACAGGCGAATGTCACTGGCAGCGACTACGGGGCTGCTGGGAAAGACGTCGCCATAGTGCAGCTCGGTCTTGTTGAACCTCGCCTTGAGCGCGCCGCCGAGCTTGCTGTACTCATCCTTGGGCTTGCCATCGAAGTTGCTACCTGAGCGCGACACCACCCCTGGGACTCCCACACCATTACCAACCAAGCCGTTGCCGCCATCCAGCTTGAGGCCAATGATCGCATGCGTATCCAGGCCGAAGCCGATAGCTCCCGGCGTGAAGCCGGAAACGAATCTGGTAACGATGCCATGCCCCCACTCGGCTTGACGACTCTGCCGTTCGCCAGTGTTAGGGTTGATGGCGAAATCACCATTACGGAAGTCGTTGCTGTAGTAAAGGTTGCGATTGAGGATACTGAGGCTGCTGCCTTCAACGAAACCCTCGTCTGCGAGCGCGAAGCTCGGCACCAGACCGGTTGCAATCAACAGCAAGGTGGAGGTTGTCGCTTTCATCATTTTTTCCTTCAAGTATGGAACTGATCCTTGAAGGGGTAATAGCGAGAACTATGCCATTTATTTTTACTTATAAATCAACAGGTTAAAAGACTCACAAAGGTACTGAAGTTTCTAAAAACCATGCAGATTGCTGACGAAGTGTACAAAGCTGGTCAGCGGGGTGATGTCGAGGCCTTCTGGAGATTGCCTGCGCTCGCACATGCCCATCGCGAACCAGCCCTGGCGCGACGCACGCGCGGCTTCTCGCGCATGCACTGATCGGTCGCAGGCTGAGAGCCAGTGAGATTGAGCATCTCCCCCCCCTAGCGAGCGCCGGCGAAGTTAACCGAGGTCAGTAACTACAGACGAGGACAAGCCGCTTGATGAAGTAACCTTCAAGCCAAAAACTGTTCCGTCGATACCACTGTCGCGTAGCCGAAATCTAGTGCTGCCATGAACGCAGCATGCACATGAGAAGCAGGGACGGTCACGCCATTGAACTCCAGGCCATGTGTCGCGCAGGCGTCGTGGATAACGGTGGTCTTGAAACCGTAGTCATCAGAGGCACGAGTCACGGCATCAATGCACATGTGGCTCATGTTACCCACAACGGTGACGGTCTCGATGCCTTTATTCTTCAGCGTTTCCAACAAATCGGTTTCGCGGTATGGGCTCATGAAGTGTTTGAGAATCACCTTCTCGCCCGGTAACGCTGCGGCCTTCTCATGCAACTGTGCGCCTTCGCTATCTGGAACGAAAAAAGGCGCGTCTGGGGAAGGGGTTTCGTGGCGGACATGAATGACCAATTCGCCTTGCTTGCGTGCCGCAGCGATGATGCGCGCAGCGTTATCGGCAGCAGCGTCGACGCCGTCGAGTTGCCACTTACCTCCGGGAAAGTAGTCGTTCTGAATGTCGACGACAATTAATGCATTGGTGGTCATGAAGTACTCCTTCGAGGTAACAGGAAAATGAAAGCCATCTGCCCGAAAGGGCGATTTCGTGTGGGGTGGATGATCAGCGCAATCGTGCCGAGGCAGAATCCGCGCAGGCCGCAATTGATAATTTCACGTCCTGAAATGCAACACGGCTTGCGGCCGCTTTCATTCAACTGGGCCAGCAGGACTGACGAATGATGCTGCAGAAATTATCCGGCAAGAAGCCAGGTTCCTTGTCCGTAATCACATCCGCCTTGACGTTGCCAAATGTCGTTTGGGGCTTGTGGCGGATACCGTTGTAGAACGTCTGGATGATCGCTTCTTTGAAGTGATCGCCACGTGGATGCGCTTGAACTACGGCATCCCGGTCAACTGCGCTGAGCCCCTCATGGTGTAACCCGAGGACATCGGTCTCCACACCCGCAGTGACCAATGCAATGAGCGGGTGCATGTGCTCTGGAATCCCTGGAGTCGTGTGAAGTGCAATTGCAGTCCACACGCGCTCTATGTCCCGTTCGTTAATGCCGTGACTGTTGAGAAAATCACGTGCAGCATTGGCGCCATCGACCTCGAAACGGCAGCAATCGCTGCTGTGCTGGTGGGTCAGGCCCATGTCATGGAACATGCAACCCGCGTAGAGCAGCTCGTCGTCGTACTTCAGGCCAAGGCGCTTACCAGCGAGCGATGCGAAATAGAAGACGCGACTCGAATGATGGAAAATCAAGGGTGAGGCAGTGTCCTTAACCAGTTCGGTGATTTCTCGGGCCATCGAACTGTCAGGTACGTGAATGCCAGCTACAGCGTTAGTCATGGTGTGATCCTGGGAGGGTGAGTGAGGATTCCAGTCTGAGTGCCCACGCCCATGGCATCAATTGACTTGTTACGTCATATTCTGCCATTGTCAGCCGGTATCGGACCTGGGCGCTCTGCCCTCCCTTCAGGAGCTGTTATGTCCCGCCCCCAAGTAACGCTCGCAATCCTGGGCATGCCAGGGGTTCAACTTCTCGACGCTTGCGGTCCGTTGGACGTCTTCGCGGAGGCCAACCGGCAAGCTGGGTATGAAGCCTATCGGTTGCTTTTGCTCGCTTGTGAACCAGGGCCGCTGGTGAGCTCTTCGGGTACCCGGTTGATTCCTGATGCCTGGATCGGAGAGGAGATCGATGCAATTGATACCCTGCTCATAGCCGGAACACCTCAAGCCGCCGATCAGTACCTGCGTACTGGGATTCTGGATTGGCTGCGCCAGCGTGCTCCGCTGAGCAGGCGCTTCGGTTCGGTGTGCACTGGCGCATTTGCGCTGGCAGCTGCGGGGTTACTTGATGGCCGCCGTGTCACTACCCACTGGGCGGTGGCGCAGCCCCTCTCTGAAAGGTACCCACAGGTGACCGTGGAGGCGGATGCTATCCAGGTCCATGACGGTAATGTGAGGACAGCTGCGGGTGTAACGGCCGGGCTGGATCTTGCGCTGACGTTGGTTCAGGAAGATCTGGGCGATGAGATAGCGAAGGACGTAGCAGGCCACCTGGTCATGTACTTCAAAAGAACCGGTGGGCAGCTGCAGTTCAGCCGTCAAGGATCAACCTCACCCACAGGGCGCTCTGCTCTACAGGCATTGCAGCGATATGTCGCGGCAAACCCGAGCCTGGATCACGGGGTTGCGAATCTGGCCGAGCGTATGGGCGTGAGCCCAAGGCATTTCGCCCGGATCTTTCAAAGTGATGTGGGCATGACCCCTGCAGCTTGGGTGGAGCAGACGAGGGTGAACGCCGCTCGCGAGCGGCTGGAAGCCGGAAATGATGCACCGAAGCAGGTAGCTGCCATGTGTGGGTTTGCCAATGCAGACACTTTGCGTCGAGCGTTCGTCCGTCATATGGGCGTTACCCCTGCAGAATACCGCAAACGCTACGCGCGACCTTGCTGAGAATACTGGCAAGCCCAGTCTGCGCTGCACTCGCACTCACCGGGCTTGCAAATAATTACCGGCGGAGTACGGCGAGCGCAGACTGGGCATCAGGCCATCAGAAATCGACCGAAGCGCTGACCGAAAGCGTGCGCGGTGCCCCCAGCACCAAATAGTTGGACCCTGGGTAACCACCTGTAGATGCCCAGTAGTCACGCCCGGCCACGTTGTCCAGACGCGCGCGCAAGGTTACGTCCTTGTCGTCGACCTTGAAGCCATAACGCACGCCGAGGTCCAGCCGCGTCCAGGAAGGGATCTGCAGGTCGTTGGCGTTATTCACGTACTGACGACTGGTGTAGACAACACGGCTGGTCAACGTCAGGCCAGCGACGCCCGGCACATCCCACTCCCCGCCGATGTTGGCCTGGGTCTTGGGCACACCGATCGGCTCGTTGCCATCGTTCTCGCCGTTCTGGGTCTTGGTCAGTTCAGCATCGAGCAGCGTCACACCGCCCAACAGCCGGACGCCTTGCGCGGGTTCACCGAACAGCGACAGCTCGATACCCCGGTTGCGCTGCTCGCCGCCGTCCTTGAACACCTGGTTCTCGACAATGCCCACCGGCTTGCGCGTTTCGAACACTGCAAGGCTGCCGCCCAGGCCGCCGCCGTCGAATTTCACACCGACCTCGGTCTGCTTGGCAACATAGGGTGCCAGCGACGCACCCGCGTTGAGCACGGGTGCCGTCGAGCCGTCAGGCAGCGTGGTGGTGGCACCCGCCGTATCGCCCTTGGTCAAGCCCTCGATGTAGTTGGCATACAGGGAGAACTGCTCGTTCAACTGATACACCACACCGGCAACAGGTGTGGTCTCGTAACGGTTGTACTTCGAGGTCTTGTCGCCGCTGTTGTAGTCATAGCCCGTCACGTCCATGCCCTGACGGCGTGCACCCAGGGTGACCTGCAGCTGGTCGTCGAAGAAGCCGAGCGTGTCGGCGATGGCAAGGCTTTGAGTGTGCGTGCGGGCCGTGATATGCGGGTCGGACATCGACCCGCTGAAGCTGACGTTATCCGGCTTGGCAACGTCGACCGGATCGTAGAGGTCACCGGCAAACCCACTGAAGTTGCCCGCCCAGGCATTGCGGTCCTTGGTATCGTACATGGACCCGGACACCACCCATTGATGCGAAACCGGCCCGGTCTGCAGGCTGAATCGCATACCCACTTCGCCCGTGGTGACGGTTTCTTCGCGGTAGTTGTCGAAGCGGCTCGAACTGGTCACACCCGCGCCATCGGAGGATGGGTTGGCCAGCACGTTCTTCTCTTCACCCTTGCGCATGCCGATAGCCGCCCAGGTGGTCACCGCGTCAGTCAGGTCATACTCGGCGCGGAACGTGCCGAATGCCTGTTTCTCTTTCGAGTAGGTCCAGGATTGCCCGTAGTTCTTGTCCGCATCGGGCGCACTTGGGACCGAGCCGGTCGGCGTAACGCTCGGCAGCGGATCATCGATGAAGTGATACTGGTGGCCGATATCTGCCGACAGGCGCAGGCGCTCCCCTTGGTAATCGAGGCCCAGTGCAAACATTTCGAGGGTACGGTCCTGGTCTTCGACCGCAGTCTCGCCACCGCGCTTGGCAACGTTCAGGCGCACACCGAAACGATCGTCTTCACCAAAGCGCCGCGCCACATCTGCGGCGACGGTGCCAAAGCCATTGTTCTCCGCGCCAACGGTGAGGCGGGTCAGCGCCTCGTTGGGTGCCCGCTTGGGCAGGATATTGATTGCGCCGCCGATGCCGGTACCACCGGGCGCCGCACCGTTGAGGAAGGCGCTGGCGCCGCGAAATACCTCCACACGCTCGATGAACTCGGACGCCACGTACTGCCGTGGCAGAAGTCCGTACAGGCCATTGTAGGAAATGTCATCGGAGTACAGCGGGAAGCCCCGCACCATGTACAGCTCCTGGAAGTTGCCGAAGCCGCGGGCGATGCGCACCGACGGGTCGTTCTGCAGGATGTCGGCGACGCTGTGCGCCTGCTGGTCCTGGATAAGCTGATTGGTGTAGGACGTGGAGGTGAATGGCGTCTCCATGTAGTCCTTGTTGCCCAGGATGCCAACGCGCCCGCCGCGGGCTACCTGACCGCCCTCGTACTCGGGCGTAAGGCCTTCGCGGGAGGCATCGGCACTCGCCGAGATTGCAGTCTCCTCCAGCTCCAGCACGGCACTCGGGTTACCGCTGGTAGTTGCTGGCTGCGACGCCTGCGCCGGAACGCCCAGCGGGGTTTGCCCCAGGGCCAGCGGCGAAGTGACGCTGGCGATCAGCCCAAGTGGCAACCAGACGGAGTTCAACGCACGCTTGCGGGGAAAGTTGGGAAATGACATGGGCAGACCTGTTGATCGTGAGAATGGATGTGCCTGAGCTGCAGAGGCATGGCTAAACCATGGCACTATAGCAAATGGGAATCATTCTTCTACTGATTTAAATTTATTCCGGTATGACCGCGTCTGCCACGCGGTCTGAGCATCATCTCCCCCCCTCATTACTGATCGACCATCACCGCGGCGCGCGGCGCGGGCCCTGTTGCCATGAGCGACGCGCGCCACCAGGCTGCACGCTGGTTCACCCGCCTGCTCGAACTGCCCGCCGAGCACCCCGAGCGCAACCGGTTCGCCCAATGGCTGGCGGCTGACCCGCGCCATGCCGAGGAATACCAGGCCTTCGCGGCACTCTGGGAAGGATTTGCCCGCAGACCCAGGCGCTGGCGGGGGCGATTGAAGGCGTCAGGCGGCGGCGGTTGCTGGTTGGCAGCCTGCCATGAAATGACCGGCTAGAAGCGAATCGTGGCCAATCATCAAGCTCGGGATTTGATCGCGTGCGAACATGCGCTGGCAGCGGTGGCGCACCAATCAAAGTCGCAGTGGTCTTTTCTCCCTTGAGTTCTCGTCTATAAATACAGTCAGGTGATTGCATCGGAAATGCCTGCACCGACACAACCCAGTCTGCATCAGACCTCCACTGAACCCTTTGGTCTGAACTTTGCCTGCCCAAAGGCCTTCCCCTGCACACCCCCACGTATTTGTGACTCAGGAGCAAGCCCATGAGAGCACTCACCTACCACGGCGCTAACGATGTCAGGGTCGACACTGTTCCTGACCCCACCCTCCAAGACGCAGACGACATCATCCTGAGGGTGACCGCTACCGCAATCTGCGGTTCCGACCTTCACCTCTATCGCGGCAAGATCCCGGAAACAGAACACGGCGACATCTTCGGCCACGAGTTCATGGGCATCGTCGAAGAGGTCGGCAAAGAGGTAACGAACCTGCAGGTGGGCGACCGGGTCGTGATCCCGTTTGTGATTGCTTGTGGCAGCTGCTTCTTCTGCCAGCACGATCTGTTCGCGGCCTGCGAAACGACCAACACCGGTCGCGGATCGGTCATAAACAAAAAGGGCATCCCACCAGGTGCTGCTTTGTTTGGCTACAGCCATCTGTATGGCGGCATCCCCGGGGGCCAAGCTGATTACGTCAGGGTACCCAAAGGCAATGTCGGGCCATTCAAAGTGCCAACGACCCTTGCCGATGACAAAGTGCTGTTCCTCTCTGACATCCTGCCTACTGCCTGGCAAGCGGTCACCAATGCCGAGATCGGGCAAGGTTCATCGGTAGCGATCTACGGCGCGGGGCCAGTGGGCCTGCTGAGTGCCGCCTGCGCACGGATGCTGGGCGCTCACACCATCTTCATGGTGGATGACAACGACTACCGGCTGGCCTACGCCCAGGAAGCCTACGGCGTCATCCCGATCAACTTTGAAAACGATGATGAACCCGCCGACAGCATCATTCGCCAGACGCCGGGTATGCGTGGCGTAGACGCGGTCATCGATGCGGTCGGGTTTGAAGCCAAAGGCAGCACCGCGGAAACCGTAATGACGGCCTTGAAACTGGAGGGCAGCAGCGGCAAGGCCCTGCGCCAGAGCATCGCGGCTGTGCGACGTGGCGGTGTAGTCAGCGTGCCCGGCGTCTATGCGGGGTTTATGCACGGCTTCAGTTTCGGTGATGCCTTCGACAAAGGCCTGACCTTCAAGATGGGGCAAACCCATGTCCAGAAATACCTTCCCGAGCTGCTCGAACATATCGAAGCCGGACGCCTGCAGCCCGAACTGATCGTCACCCACCGCCTTGCGTTGGAGGAGGCCGCAGCGGGTTACAAAATGTTTGATCAGAAAAAGGACAACTGCCGCAAGGTCATTCTTGTACCAGGGGCGGCATCAGGGACGCTGGGCCCTGATCACGTATAAAGGCGCATTTGGCCTGGGTTTCTCTCCAGCTGAAATCCAGGCCAGGTTCACTTGCGAGAGGTCAGCGGTATGCCTGCGTTGCATGCCTCAAAGCCTGCAATGCAATGGCATACGGACACGCCCTACGTTGTGTATGCCTCAGCCACCACGCAAGTGCCAAGCTATGAACGTCCGCAATGGGTCGTAAGCAGCCATCTACGACTGGCAGCTATCGACCCTTTGCGGCCGCTGAGCGATAACGGGTTTCGCAAGTGCGACGCGCACTCTGTGGGAGCGGGTTTACCCGCGAAGCAGACGACGCGGTGGATGGCACCGGCTTTGCCGGTGTTCGCGGGTAAACCCGCTCCCACAAAGTCCGCTGTCAGACGCAGCGGCCGCAAAGGGTCGATAGCTGCCGGTAACCATCTGCACCGCAGTAAGTGCCAAGGATACGCTAAACATCAGGTTCAGAGCCCCCCTCGGCACACTCAGGGGTTTTGCCATTGGGCGCGCGTAAGTGCATAGCACTTCCAGAGCTTTACCGCGTTTGAGAGATTCAACTCCGCGTCATATAGATGCACGGCACCCAGTTTCAACGTGGCTTTCTGGGAGCGTATGTTCGTCGGTGCGATATGGAAGAAGACGCGGTCATACAGCTTGAATGCGTGTTCAACCATCAAACGTTTGAGTTCTCGATTGCTACCTCCTCCCCAGTGCGCTCTCACCAAAAAGGTGAAGCCGATGGCGATGCTGTCGCAGTGGTCAGGCGGTGTGTAGTAACTAGACCCGCCGATCACTTTCTCCTGCTGGACATCTATCACTGCAAGCGCCTTGCCAGAGGAAAGCAATGACGCGAAATACGGCTCGAACACCGCACGTTTGAAGCGATCCGTAGACGGGTGACCTTCCCAGATTTTCGGGTCGCTTGCTGCATCCAGCATCTCCTCAAAATGGCCCTGGGTTAACGGCTCCAGTCTGAGCGAGCGTCCTGACAGAAACGGCTGGCAGTTGAAATCCTTTTTCGACATGGTCTGTGCATACTCGCATCTCGGGTTGGCAGGCCGAGTCTACATCCGCAACAAGTGCAAGAAAGATCCATTTATGGGTTTTTCAGAGGTGCCAACAACAAACACCCAGACAGCCTCTGAGGATATCTGAAAAAAAGCCGGTAAAAGTCTTTACGGCCCTACCGCCAATACCCGGCGGCTAGTCCGCGTACATGACCTGAGCGATCAGAACAGCGGCAATGTGTAGCTCACAATCAGGTTGACCACGTAGTCCACCCCGCCCATGTGTAGGCTGGCCGTTATCGTTGTGTTGTCTGGGAGGGCCTCTTCGCGGGCACACCCGCTCCCACAGGGGGAGTAAGGGTTCAGATGGGCAAATCGTCACCGTACCGAGACAAGCCATCCAACCTACCCTGACTTATCATTGAGAACGTCCAACGGGTTGGAGATGAGCGTGTTCAGGTTCCTGGTCATTGTGTTCCCCTATTTCAATGCGGCTGCCACTTCCGCATTCGTCGACCCTTTTCGAGCCGCCGACTACCTCAGCGGCGAAGCCCGTTACCACTGGGAGTTCGCCTCGCTCGAAGGCGGAGGTATCCGGGCCTCCAATGGCATGGACCTGTTCACCCAGTCTTTGGCGAACGTGAGTCACCAAAGCTGGGACCTGGTGGTGCTTTCCTGCAGCTGGACGCCTGAAAAATTCCACAGCCCCCGCTTGCAAAGCCTGCTCAGGGGCTGGGCAGGCAAAGGCTGCATGCTCGGCGCGATAGATACAGGGACGTTCCTGCTGGCAGAGGCAGGCTTGCTGTCCGGTCGGCGAGCAACGGGGCACTATGAACACATCGATGCACTGATCGAGCTATACCCCGACGTGACCATCGTCGAGGACTTGTATGTCTTCGACGACAACCGCTTTACCTGTTGCGGCGGCGCGGCGGCGCTCGATACTGCGTTGCAGCTGATCAGGAACATGGATGGCGAGACGGTCGCCAACGAGGCCGCGCGATACGTGTTTCATCAACAATTCCGTCCTGGCAGCACGCAGCAGAACCCCCAGGACCACCAGCCTCTGGGTCAAACAATCCCCCCTGCGATCATGCAGGCCATCAAGCTGATGGAAACGCACCTGGAGGAAGTGATCAGCATCCCGGACATCAGTGAGCGAGTCGGCATTTCGCAGCGGCAACTGGACCGGCTGTTCAGGCAGATAACCCACAAGACGCCGGCGCTGTACTACCGCGATATCCGCCTGGATCGCGCCCGTGGCCTGGTGACACAGACCAGCATGGCGCTGACCAAAGTCGGGATAGCGTCGGGGTTCCCGAATCAATCGCACTTCTGCAAAGTCTATCGCGAGCGCTTCGGCCTGACACCGCGGCAGGACCGCCAGGATGGCCGTGTGCCTTTCAATTACCGGGCTTGGCCGATGCACCAGGTGGCAACGGATCGATGATTGATGTCGTCCATGGTCATCACATACCTAAAAACGACGCCGACGAATTAAACACATAAATCGGCGAAATATGAAAAATTTCCGGATTTCAACCCGACCATCATCAACGCCACAGAACGAGCACATCCCACCGCTCGTGATAATAAAAGGGCCGTTGATATGTCTGAGTTGCTGCATCCTCGCCAATTCGAATCAATCAAGCAGGGTTACGATCCCGACCCGTTGCTGTCCCAGTCGCTGCGCGCCGACGCGTATGTGCAACCGGAGTGGTTCCGCCTCGACCAGCAGGCAATCATCGGCAAAAGCTGGCAGTGGGTGTGCCATGTCGAGAAGGTCCGCGAACCGGGTAGCTACACCACCGTCGACATTGCTGGCCAGCCGATTGCCGTGGTCCGCGACCAGGAGGGCGTGCTGCGCGCCTTCTACAACGTGTGCAAGCACCGCGCCCATCCGGTACTGCAGGGCGAAGGCAAAACCCGGCGCATTGCGTGCCCTTACCACTCCTGGTGCTACGGGCTCAACGGCAACCTGGTTGCCGCCCCCCACGTTGCCGGCCTGAAAGATTTCGACAAGGACCAGATTCACCTCAGCCCGGTGCAGGTCGAGGAATTCTGCGGTTTTGTCTACGTCAACCTCGACCCGGCCGCGGCACCGCTGCGCGAACAGTCAGGGGACCTGGCCAAGGAGATCCTGCACTGGGCACCGGATGTCGAGAAGCTCACGTTCGGCCATCGGCTGACCTACGAGATCAAGTCGAACTGGAAGAACGTGGTCGACAACTTCCTGGAGTGCTACCACTGCCCGACCGCGCACAAGGACTTCTGCACCCTGGTCGACATGGACACTTACAAGGTCAAGACCCATGGCATCTATTCGAGCCATATGGCCGAAGCCGGTAACGGCCAGAACTCGGCGTACGACACCTCCAAAGCCAGCGTGCGCACCCATGCGGTCTGGTGGCTGTGGCCAACCACTTGCCTGATGCGCTACCCCGGCCGCAGCTCGATGATCGTGCTCAACATCGTGCCGGTGGGCCCTGACCGAACCCTGGAAACCTACGACTTCTTCCTGGAAACGCCCGAGCCGGACGACATGGAAAAAGAAGCCATTCGCTACCTCGACGAAGTGCTGCAGGTCGAAGACATCTCGCTGGTCGAGAACGTGCAGCGTGGCATGCAGACCCCTGCCTTCGATCAGGGCCGGATCGTCACCGACCCCAATGGCTCGGGCAAGTCCGAACATGCATTGCACCACTTCCACGGCCTGGTACTCGACGCCTACGCACGCAGCGTGAAGCCATAAGCACCCGCGCCCAGGTCTCGGCCTTACCGCCCAAGCACAACACATGAAACTGTGAGCCTCGCCATGCCAAAATCCGTGATCATCACGTGCGCCACCACCGGTGGCGTACACACCCCGACCATGTCGGAATACCTGCCCATCACCCCGCAGGAAATCGCCGATTCCTCCATCGAGGCCGCCAACGCCGGGGCTTCGATCATCCACCTGCATGCCCGCAACCCCGAAACCGGCAAGCCTGACCCGCGCCCGGAGCTGTTCCAGGACTTCATGGGGCAGATTCATCGCCAGAGCGATGCCGTGCTGAACGTGTCCACCGGCGGTGGCCTGGGCATGACCCGTGAAGAGCGCCTGCGCGCCGCACTGGCAGTGAGCCCGGAAATGGCCTCATTGAACGTCGGCTCGATGAATTTCGGCATCTTCCCGATGAAGGCCAAGTACAGCAACTGGAAGCATGACTGGGAACCGGCCTTCCTCGACAGCACCCGCGATTTCATCTTCCGCAACACCTTCGCCGACATCGAATACATCGTCAAAGAGCTGGGCGAAGGGCACGGCACCCGCTTCGAATTCGAATGCTATGACCTCGGCCACCTGTACAACCTGGCCTGGGTGATCGACCAGGGCTGGGTCAAGCCACCGTTCCTGATCCAGATCGTGTTCGGTGTGCTGGGTGGCGTGGGTGCCGACCTGGACAACCTGATGCACATGCACACCGTGGCACAGAAGCTGTTCGGCAAGGACTACGAATGGTCGGTGCTGGCCGCCGGCAAGAACCAGATGGCGTTCGCTACGCAGGCGGCAATGCTTGGCGGCAACGTGCGGGTCGGCCTGGAAGACAGCCTGTTCATCGGTGCTGGCGAAAAGGCGAAGAGCAACGCGGAGCAGGTATTGAAAATCCGCTCGATCGTCGAAAACCTCGGTTTGAAGGTGGCAACGCCTGAAGAAGCGCGAGCGCGTCTGGGGCTTAAAGGACGCGACAAGATCACCTTGTGATTCGTGAGTGGGGATACGCCATGCAGAGCAAAATGTTGATCAACGGCGAGCTGGTTGAAGGCGCCGCTGTACCCCTGGCTGTCATCGACCCGGCCACAGGCGAGGAAATCATCAGCGTAGGCCAGGCTGATGATGCGCAGCTGGACAGCGCTGTGCGCAGCGCGCAAGAAGCGTTCGAGACCTATTCGAAAACTACCCCCGCGCAGCGTGCTGCACTGTTGCTGGACATTGCCGGGGTTATCGAGCAAAACGCTGAAGCGCTGGCCGCGCTGGAGAGCCACAACGTCGGCAAGCCATGGCCATCGGCACTCGACGACGAAATGCCGCTTACTCTCGACACCTTCCGGTTCTTTGCCGGGGCCGCCCGCACCCTGTCGGGTGTGGCGGCAGGTGAATATGTACCCGGGCATACGAGCCTGATCCGCCGCGACCCGATCGGCCCCGTGGCAGCCATTGCCCCGTGGAATTATCCGCTGATGATGGCTGCCTGGAAGCTGGCGGCGCCGCTGGCTGCAGGTTGCAGCGTGGTGCTCAAACCGTCGGAAATCACGCCATTGTCCACCCTCAGGTTGGGTGAGCTGCTCGCCGACGTAGTGCCCAAGGGGGTGATCAACATCGTATACGGCGTCGGCACTTCGATCGGCGCCAGACTGATCAACGCTGACGGCATTGAAGCAGTCAGCATCACCGGGTCGCCGGCAACGGGCAGCGCTGCCATGCGGGCGGCTGCCCGGCAGATGCGTCAGGTGCATGTCGAGCTGGGCGGCAAGGCGCCGGTTATCGTCTACGAGGACGCCGACGTCGAGAAACTGGTCGCAACGCTGCGTGCCACTGCGTTCTTCAATGCCGGGCAGGACTGCGCGCAGCCTTGCAGGGTGCTGGTCGCCAGCAAGGTCTACGACCGCGTCGTCAGCGCCCTGGCCGAAGCGGCTGCATCCATCAAAGTGGGCGCACCGAGGGCCAGCGGAACAGAAATGGGCCCGCTGGTGACCGACGTGCACCGCCAACGCGTGGCGGGGTTCGTCGACCGCGCTCGCACTTACGCCGAGGTCGTGACCGGCGGCACGGTGGCGCCTGGAGGTGGCTTTTTCTACCGCCCCACCGTGGTTGCCGATGTTGACCAGCATGCCGAAATCGCCGTTCAGGAGGTGTTCGGCCCGGTGATTACGGTATCGCGCTTCACCCCGGACCAAGACCCGGTGGCAATCGCCAACGCCACGCGCTACGGCCTGGCCTCTTCGATATGGACGCAGGACAGTGGCCGCGCAATGGCGGCCAGCAGCCGGCTCCGTTACGGCTTCACCTGGGTCAACACCCATGGTGTCGCCACGCCAGAAATGCCCTGGGCCGCCATGAAGGGCTCAGGCCACGGTTGCGACATGTCGGTGTTCGCCCTCGACGCTTACACCAGTGTGCGTCACGTCATGCTGGCACATGGGTGATCCGACGCGGCGCGCTTCATTACGGGTCAGCGCACTGCCGTTGACGGCGGCCTGACCTGTGCTTCCCCTTCCATTCGAGGTTTTTCCAATGAGTGAGTTCCAGAATGTCGCGGTAATCGGTGCTGGTGTAATCGGTGCCAGCTGGGCTGCACTGTTCCTGGCATCGGGGCGCAACGTCGCGGTGTACGACCCATCGCCGACCATGGAGGCCGATGTCCGTCGCTACATCGACAACGCCTGGCCGACACTGAGCGAGTTGGGTTTGCTGAATGCCAAGCCGGGCCAACTGAGCTTCCATACCGATGTGGCCGGCGCAGTGCAGCACGCCGACTTTGTGCAGGAAAGCGTGCCGGAACGCATTGCGATCAAGCATGAGCTGTTCGCCAGGCTGGAAGCGGCCCTCAAGCCAGGCGCCATTGTCGCTTCGTCTGCATCGGGCCTGCGCCTGGGTGAAATGCAAGCGGGTTGGAACAACCCGTCGCACTTCATTCTCGGCCATCCCTTCAACCCACCGCACCTGATCCCGCTGGTCGAGGTCATGGGCAACGACAAGACCGCTGCGGGTGTGGTCGAGCAGGCTGAACGCTTCTACGACCTGGTCGGCAAGGTCACCATCCGGGTCAATCGCGAAGTCAAAGGGCATGTCGCCAACCGCCTGCAGGCCGCGCTGTGGCGCGAAGCCATTCATCTGGTCAAGAGCGGTGTGGCCAGCGTGGAAGACGTCGACAAGGCTGTATGGGCAGGCCCGGGGTTGCGTTGGGCTGCAATGGGCCCAACCATGCTGTTCCATCTGGGTGGCGGATCGGAAGGCCTGAGCGCCTTCTGCCAGAAATACACCGATAGCTTCAACGGTTGGTGGGATGACATGGGCGACCCACGGCTCGATGCAGACACAGCCAACCTGTTGGTGGAGGGGGTTAATCAGGAAGCCGGTGCCAACAGCTGGGCATCGCTCGCGACCAATCGGGATGAATTGATTACGCACATGTTGAAGGCAACCGCACCACTGCGGCGCCGTTGAGTGTGGGCCCGGGACGCCTCCCCGTCCCGGACCGGTTTGCCGTTGCGTGAGGTGTGCTATGCCTGATGAAGTCTTGACCCTACAGATAACCGACCTGATTGCCGAAGCCAAAGGTGTCATGGTCGTTGAGCTGCGCTCGCTTTCGGGTGAAGCGCTGCCGTCCTTCAAACCTGGCGCCCATATCGAACTGCACTTGCCTGGCGATATCGTGCGCCAATACTCGCTGTGCAACGATGCACGCGAAAACCACCGCTACTGCGTGGGCGTTGGCCTGTCTGCGACCAGCCGTGGCGGGTCACGCCATGTCCACCAGGCACTGCGGGTGGGTGACAGGCTCACCGTCAGCCCGCCACGCAATCATTTTGCCTTGCAAGAGGATGCACCCGGCCTGGTGTTCTTCGCCGGCGGTATCGGCATTACACCGGTGTGGTCGATGATCCAGTGGTGCGAAGCCAATCAGCGCCCCTGGCACTTGTTTTACCTGGTACGCAGCCACCAGCGGGCAGCCTTCATGGAGGAACTGCGTGGTTTTGGCGATCGGGTCACCTTGCATGCCGATGATGAGGCTGGGGGGTTGTTCGATGTCGCGGCAGCGGTCAGCCGGCAAGCGCCCAATGTTCATTTCTATACCTGCGGCCCTACCCCACTGATGCTTGCCGTGGAAGCAGCGGCCAGTAGCTTCCCCGATGAGCAGGTGCATTTCGAGTGGTTTACGCCCCGGGAACCGAAAAGCCTGGCAGCGGATAAACCTTTCACTGTGCAGCTGGCCAAGACCGGCAAGGCGTTTGAAGTGCCTGCGGGCAAAAGCATTCTTCAGGTGCTTGAGGCGAACGGCCTTCGCGTTGAAAGCTCTTGCCGGGAGGGTACATGCGCCTCATGCGAAATCTGCGTCCTGGACGGCACCCCCGACCATCGCGACAGCGTGCTGACAGCTGCCGAACGCAAGAAGAACGATGTGATGATGATCTGCGTTTCCCGGTCACTTTCAGAAAGCCTCGTTCTCGACCTCTGAAATGCACCCACGACTTCTGGAAGGACATATTCGTGAACAACCTGTTGCTGATTCACCAGGCCACCATCATTGAAGACTGGATCGATTACAACGGGCATCTGCGCGATGCCTTCTACTTCCTGCTCTTCAGCCATGCCACCGATGAACTGATGGACCACATCGGTCTCGACGCGGAAGGTCGAGCAATCTACGGCCATACGGTGTACACGCTGGAAGCTCACATCAATTACCTGAGCGAAACCCGGCTGGGCGAGGCCGTTCAGGTCTTTACCCAGGTGATCGACCATGACAGCAAGCGGCTGCACATTGTCCATCACCTGTATCGCCCCAAAGACGGCGAGCTTTTGGCTGTCAGTGAGCAGATGCTGATGAACATTGCCAATGAGACTGGGCGTGCAGCGAAATTCGCAACGTCCGTCGAAGCGAAGATCAGCGCGATTTTCCAGTCTCATCGTTCACTGCCACGCCCCGGTTATTGCGGGCGCGCAATTGGAATTCGTCGTTGAGCCCTCCGTTAACGTCACCCTGAAACAACAAGACTGCGTCGCCTCTGAATAACAAAAAACTGCCGCTTCCCACAGCTGCCACAGAGAGGATTTGCGTCATGAAACATGCACTGCGCGCTATGTTCTGCACTGGCCTGGTCATTTGTGCCAACACCTATGCAGCTGAACCCTCCCAGTGTCGCCTGGTGCGAATGTCGGACCCCGGCTGGACCGACATCCAGACCACGACAGCAATCGCGACCACGCTGCTCAAAAGCCTTGGCTACCAAACCAAGTCAACCCTCGTTGGCGTCCCCCTGACCTTCAAGGCCTTGGCTGATGGCAAGAACATGGATGTGTTTCTGGGTACCTGGCTGCCGACCATGGAGCCGGACCTCAAGCCTCACCGCGATGCCGGTACCCTCGATATCGTGCGGGTCAACTTGCAGCACGCCAAATACACCTTGGCAGTGCCGCAGACGCTCTGGGACCGGGGGCTTAAAGACTTTGCCGACCTCACCCGGTTCAAGGACGAGTTGGGCGCGAAAATCTACGGCCTTGAGCCCGGCGACGGTGGCAACAATGCGGTACTCAAGGCAATCAGCGAGAACGCCTTCGGCCTGAAAGACGCCGGCTTTTCGGTCGTGGCATCGAGCGAGTCAGGCATGCTGGCCCAGGTCGAGCGCGCGAAACGGCGCGACCAGGCGATCGTGTACCTCGGGTGGGAGCCACACCCGATGAACACACGCTTCAAGATGAAGTTCCTTACCGGTGGTGATGACTATTTCGGCCCCGACTTCGGCGATGCCACCGTCTATACCAGCACCCGCAAAGGTTATGCAGACGAGTGCCCGAACGTTGGGCAATTGCTCAGGAACCTGAGCTTCACCCTGGACATGGAGAACCACATCATGGGCGCCATCCTCTACGACAAGATGGAGCCAGAGGCGGCAGCACGCGCATGGTTGAAGCAGAACCCTCAAGTGCTCGATGGCTGGCTCGCAGGGGTGACCACATGGGATGGCCAGCCTGGCCTTGAGGCAGTGAAGGCGGAGGTGGCACGATGAAAAAGTGCCTACAGGTCGCAGCCCTTGTCGGTGCCGTGCTGGCGATAAGCAGCGGGGCAAGCTGGGCATCCGACCCGGCCCAATGCAAGCAGATCAAATTGGGCTCGACCAATTGGTCGGACACCGTGGCTACCTCAGCCATGGCGCAGCTGGCCATGGAATCGCTGGGCTATCAGGTGAAACTCACCACGGCTTCGCAGCAAATCATCCTGGCCGGCCTGGCAGACAAGAAACTCGATACGTTCCTGGGTTACTGGCAGCCGACCATGCAACCGGTCGCGACCCCCTACATCGAAAAGCAGCGCATCCAGGTTTACACGCCCGCGGCACTGCCCGATGCCCAGTCCACGTTTGCCGTTCCACGCTACGCATTTGATGCTGGCCTGCGGACCTTTGGTGACATCGCCAGGTTCAAGGACAACCCGGAACAGGTGCGCCCATGGTTCGAGGGGGTCCGACACTCGACGGCAAACCCGGTTTCGATGCGTTTGAGCATTTCCTGAAGCAATAACCCGACCCCGAAGAGGGGGCGCTCGCAAACGGTTGTTGTGAACGGCCAGGCCCTGCCTGGCCGGGGAAACGCTTGCCTGATGACAAGGACAATAAAATGAAGATCGAGAAGCGCAGTATCGAGTTCGTACCGCACAGCGAGCGTTACGGCAGGCCGCGGCGGCTGTTCTCCGTGTGGTTCAGTTCCAACCTGCAAGTTACCGCGCTGATGGTGGGCACGCTGGGTGTGGCGGCGGGGTTGAGCCTGCTGTGGACGCTTGCAGGGTTGGTCGTGGGCTGCATGCTGGGCACCATTTTCATGGCCGCTCACTCGGCACAGGGGCCACACCTGGGGGTGCCGCAAATGATCCAGAGCCGTGCGCAGTTTGGCGTGTTCGGTGCTGCCATCCCGTTGCTGGTGATGGTCACTGCCGCCGTGCTGTTCATGGCCGCCAGTGGCGTGCTGATGCGTGACCCGTTGAAGGCGCTGCTGGGGATCAGCGACGACCAGGCGATCCTGGTTGTCGGCATCACGACGCTTCTGATTGGCGTCGTCGGCTACGAACTGATCCACCGCTTGGGCGCGTGGATGAGTGTGCTGTCGTCGGTGGTGTTCGGCACTGCATTGGTGCTGATTCTGACACGGGCCAGCGCGACTGGAATCTTTCACGCGGACACCGGCGGTTTTTCCATGCCGATTTTCAACCTGGTGATCGCCCAAGCTGCTTCCTGGACCCTTGGCTATGGCCCCTACGTGGCGGATTACTCCCGTTATCTGCCTGCTGACGTCAATACTCGGCACACCTTCTGGAGCACGTATTTCGGCTGCGCACTCGGCTCACTGGGCATGATGGCGTTGGGGGCCGTACTGGCCGCTGTGCTGCCATCGGCGCTGGATGTCGACCCTGGGACGGCCATTGCCAGCCTGTTCGGGCCCTGGGCCAAAGCCGCGCTTATCGTGGTTTCATTAGGCGTAATCCAGTACAACGTGTTGTGCCTCTACAGTGCCTACATGTCCACCACGACCATTTTCAGTGGTTTCGCCAAACTTTCCCATGTGCGCAGCAGTACCAAGACGTTGGTGATGGCGGTGATTTCGGTGCTGGCCTGTGTCATTGCCATCCGTACGCAATACCACTTTGACACGTTCTTCGCCGACATTCTGATTGGACAGCTCTACCTGCTGATCCCCTGGAGCGCGATCAACCTCGTCGACTATTACCTGATCCAGCGAGGTAGCTACAGCATCGGAGATCTTTACGATGCACAAGGGCGCTATGGCAGGTGGAACCGCAGGACCATGATCGTTTACGGCGTGTCGATCATTGGCACCCTGCCGTTCATGAAGCTTTCATTCTTCGAAGGCTATTTCGCCAGGCTGATTGGCGCGGATGTCAGCTGGATCGCAGGTCTCGCGGTGGCTAGCTTCCTTTATTGGCTCTGTAACGCAAGCCGGGCTTCGACTAGAGGGAGCATCAAGGTCGCAGTCGAGGCGAGGTAGTTGCCTTGGCCAACACTGAGCAATAGCGTAATGGTCGCGTGCATGCGTTCGAGAGAACGCACTCACGGGCCAGGTTCAGAAACGCGTGCGTATCCAGTTGAAGAGGCTCAGCCCTTCCCGCGACAGCTCGCCATCCGTGCGTCTGCACAGGTAGTAAGCCCGCCCATCCTCAAGCTCATGATCAAACAGCCTGATCAGCTCGCCACTGTCGCGGGCCGCGGCCACCAACGGCTCGCGCAACAGCGCGCAGCCCAGACCACGCATTGCCGCGGCCAGGGTGAGCTGGCCGTCCTCGAACAGCAGGCCCTGCAGGGGCGCCGGGTGCTTCACGCCGTTGGCCTGCAGCCATTGCGCCCAGGTACCGCGTTCCTCGTCATGCAGCAGGGCCACGCCCGCCAGTGCCTGGGGCGTGTCCAGCGGCCCGCAGCGGGCGATCAGCGCAGGGCTGCACCAGGCCGTCACCGCGCCGGGAATCAGCAGTTCACTGTGGTAACCCGACCAGTGCCCCGTGCCGAAACGGATGGAAATATCGGCCGCATCGCTGGGATAGCTTCGATGATTGGCGTAAGTGACATTGACGTCGACCCCCGGGTTGTCGGCCAGGAATTCGTTCAGGCGCGGAATGAACAGGTTAAGCCCGAACATCGGGATCAGGCTGATAGTGACCTGGCGCGTTGCGCTCTGCTCGCGCACGTGGTCGGTGGCGCTGCGCAGCACCGCGAATGCCGAGCGGATGGCCCGGTAATACTCGCGTCCCTGTTCGGTGAGGATCAGGTTACGCCCCTGGCGCACGGTCAGGGGCTGGCCGAGAAAGCCCTCCAGCAGGTGCAGCTGGTGGCTCACCGCCGAGGGCGACACGTCCAGTTCGCGGGCGGCGGCGTTCACGCCGCCATGCCGGGCGAAGGCCTCGAAGGTGCGCACGGCGCGCAGCGGCGGATCGCTATCCAATTGTTCTAATAAATTCATGTATTGAGTTCTATTTGAATATTATTGCTAGAAAAACCCATTTTATAGCGGAAATCAAGGCAAATCCGGCCGCTTATAAGGTTATGAATTTAAGATATTTGATTTAAATAGAATATTTGCCTACTGTTCGCGGCCTGCCCTCACCCTCTGCCCAGGTCTGCCTGCTTCATGGAACTGTTCATTCAACAACTGCTCAACGGCGTACTGTCGGGCAGCCTGTATGCGCTCATCGCCCTGGGTTACACCATGGTCTATGGCATCCTGCGCATCATCAACTTCGCCCACGGCGATGTACTCATGGTCGGCGCCCTGGTCGGGCTGTCGGCCATCCACCTGCTGCAAGGCGCCTTCCCTGCCTTGCCGGCGCCCTGGGTGCTGGTGGGCGCGACGCTGCTGGCGATGGCTGCCAGCGGCCTGCTGGCGGTGATCATCGAGCGCATTGCCTACCGGCGCCTGCGCAACGCGCCACGCCTGGCCCCCCTGATCAGCGGCATCGGCGTTTCGCTGCTGCTGCAAACCGTGGCGATGCTGGTGTGGAGCCGCAACCCGCAAGTCTTCCCGCAGTTACTGTCGATGGCCCCTATCGAAGTCACCGCAGGCGACGCCAGCCATGCCCCCGCCATCACCAACGCCACGGCGCTGGCCACGGTGGCGATTGCCTTCGGCGTGATGGTCGGCCTGCTCCTGCTGGTCAACCGCACACGCCTGGGCCGCGCCATGCGCGCCGTGGCGGAAAACCCGCAGGTCGCGAGCCTGATGGGCATCAACCCCAATGCCGTGGTCGCCCTCACCTTCGCCATTGGTGGCGCGTTGGCCGCGCTGGCGGGCGTGATGATGGCCAGCAACTATGGCAGCGCGCATTTCTACATGGGCTTCCTGCCCGGCCTCAAGGCCTTCACCGCGGCCGTGCTCGGCGGCATAGGCAACCTGCGCGGGGCCATGCTGGGCGGGCTGCTGCTGGGGCTGATCGAGGCCCTGGGCACCGGCTACCTGGGTGAATGGACCAATGGCGTGTTCGGCAGCAACTACCAGGATGTGTTCGCCTTCCTGGTGCTGATCGCGGTGCTGGTGCTGCGCCCGTCCGGCCTGCTTGGCGAACGCCTGGCGGTGCGCGCATGAGCCTGGCTATCGCATTCACCCAACCCGCCGCTCGCGCCCGCCTCGGCCTGTTGCTGTTCGCCCTGGCGGTACTGGTCGCGCCCTGGGTTGCCGGCCACACCGGCGGCAACGCCTGGGTGCGCATGCTCGACTTCGCCCTGCTGTACCTGATGCTGGCCCTTGGGCTGAACATTGTGGTGGGCTATGCCGGCCTGCTCGACCTGGGCTTCATCGCCTTCTATGCCCTGGGGGCGTACCTGGCGGCGCTGCTGGCATCGCCGCACCTGCTCACGCAGTTCCCGGCGCTCGCCGCCTGGCTGCCCGCCGGCCTGCACACCTCGATCTGGCTGGTGGTGCCCCTGGCGGCGCTGCTCGCCGCCGGGCTGGGCATGCTGCTGGGCGCCCCCACCCTGCGCCTGCGTGGCGACTACCTGGCGATCGTCACCTTGGGCTTCGGCGAAATCATTCGTATCGTCATGCGCAACCTCGACCGCCCGGTGAACATCACCAACGGTTCCAAGGGCATCGCCTCGGTCGACCCGCTGCACCTGTTCGGTGTCAACCTGGGCCGTACCCAGGAGCTGTTTGGCATCAAGTTGCCATCGGTGTACCTCTATTACTACCTGTTCGCCGCATTGGCGGTGCTGATCCTGCTGGCCTGCCTGCGGCTGCAGCAATCCCGTATCGGCCGTGCCTGGATGGCCATTCGCGACGACGAGGACGCCGCCGCGGCCATGGGCCTGGACACACGCAAACTCAAGCTGCTGGCATTCGCCATCGGCGCCAGCTTCGGCGGTGTCGCAGGTGCGATGTTCGCGTCGTTCCAGGGCTTCGTTTCACCGGAATCCTTCACCCTCAACGAGTCCATCGCCGTGCTGGCCATGGTGGTGCTGGGCGGCATGGGGCACATCCCCGGCGTGGTGCTCGGTTGCCTGCTGTTGGCCGCCTTGCCTGAAGTGCTGCGCGCCAGCATGAGCAGCCTGCAACACTGGCTGTTCGGCCAGGTGCTGGTCGACCCCGAGATCGTCCGCCAGCTGTTCTACGGCCTGGCCTTGATCCTGGTCATGCTGTACCGCCCCGCAGGCCTGTGGCCTGCCCGACAGGAGAGCCAGCAATGAGCGGCCAACTGCTGAAAGTGGAAGGCGTGACCAAGCGCTTTGGCGGCGTGCATGCCCTGGACAATGTCAGCCTGTACCTGGAGCCGGGCGAAGTGCATGGCCTGATCGGCCCCAACGGGGCCGGCAAGACCACCTTCTTCAACGTGATGACCGGGTTCTATCGCGCCGACGCCGGCCAGTTCAGCCTCGATGGCCAAGCCTATCGGCCGGATGCGGTACACCGCGTGGCCCAGGCAGGTATTGCCCGGACCTTCCAGAACATCCGCCTGTTCGGCAGCATGACGGCCCTGGAGAACGTCATGGTCGGCCGCCACATACGCACCGGCAACGGGGTCTGGGCCGCCCTCACCCGCCACCGCCGGGCCCGCGAGGAGGAAGCGCGCAGCCGCGACATCGCCCGGCAGCTGCTGCACTACGTGGGCATTGGCGACCTCGCCGAGCGCCGCGCCGACACCCTCTCCTATGGGCACCAGCGGCGCCTGGAAATTGCCCGCGCCTTGGCCACCGAACCCCGCGTACTGGCCCTGGACGAACCAGCCGCCGGCATGAACGCGGTGGAGAAACAGCAACTGCGCGAACTGCTCGATCGCATCCGCGCCGATGGCCGCGCGCTGCTGCTTATCGAACATGACGTAAAGCTGGTGATGGGCCTGTGCGACCGCATCACCGTGCTCGATCACGGCCAGGTCATCGCCCGCGGCACGCCCCAGCAGGTGCGCCAGGACCGGGCGGTGATCGAAGCCTACCTTGGAACCGGAGCCCATGACTGAACCCTTGCTCGACATCCGCAACCTGGGCGTGCGCTACGGCGCGATCCGCGCGGTTAAAGGCCTCGACCTGCACATCCATGCTGGCGAGCACGTCACCCTGATCGGTGCCAATGGCGCCGGCAAGACCTCGACCCTGCGCGCCCTGACCGGGCTGATCGCCGCCAGCGAAGGCGAGCTGCGCTTCGCCGGGCGCTCCCTGCACGGCATGCCCGCCCACCAGCGGCTGCGCCTGGGCCTGGCGATGGTGCCCGAGGGCCGCGGCGTGTTCGCCCGCATGAGCGTCGAGGAAAACCTGCACGCCGGCGCCTACCTGCGCCGTGACCCGGACGCGGTGGCGGCCCAGATCGATGAGATTCTCGGCTGGTTCCCCCACCTCAAGCGCCGTTTCAAGCAACCGGCCGGGCTGCTCTCGGGCGGCGAGCAACAGATGCTCGCGCTGGGCCGCGCCCTGCTCTCGCAACCCCGGCTGCTGGTGCTGGACGAACCTTCCATGGGCCTTGCCCCGACCATGGTCGAGCGCATCTTCGAGACCATCGCCGAGGTTTGCCGGCGCGGCATGACGCTGCTGCTGGTCGAGCAGAACGCCCGCCTGGCCCTGCAAGTGACCGAGCGCGCCTACGTGCTCGACAGTGGCCAGGTGACGCTCAGCGGCCAGTCCCGCGCACTGCTCGACGACCCCCAGGTGCGCGCCGCCTACCTGGGCGACTGAACCAACCGCGCTACCGGGCCACCGGCGTGTACCCACAAGCCGCGGCGAGCATCGCCGTACCTGCACAGGACTTCACCCCATGCTTACACCGTTCAAACGTTGCACCCTGGCCAGCCTGCTGCTGGGGGCACTGGCCAGCGGCGCCCATGCCGACCAGCAGATCCTCATCGGCCTGGCCGGGCCACTGACTGGCCCCTCCGCGCGAATCGGCAAGGACCTGGAGAACGGCGCGCAACTGGCCATCGACGCCGCCAATGCCCGCCAGCCGAAAATCGCCGGTGAAAACGTGACCTACAAGCTGGTCTCAGAAGACGACCAGTCCGACCCGAAAACCGCGGTCAGCGTCGCCCAGCGCCTGGTCGACGCGGGCGTGGTCGGCGTGGTCGGCCACTGGAACACCGGTACCAGCATTCCCGCGGCGCGGGTGTACAACGACGCCGGCATCGCCCAGGTCGCGCCGGTCGCCACCGGGCATGCCTATACGCAGCAAGGCTTCGACACCAGTTTCCGGGTGATGGGCCACGACGACGACGGCGGCCAGGTCGCCGGCCGCTATGCCTTGCAAACCCTGAAGGCCCAGCGCATCGCGGTGATCGACGACCGCACCGCGTTCGGCCAGGGCCTGGCCGACCAATTCATCAAGTCGGTCGAGGCCGACGGCGGCAAGGTGATTGCGCGGGAATACGTGGACGACAAAACCGCGGACTTCAGTGCCGTGCTCACCAGCATCCGGGCCAAGAACCCCGACCTGATCTTCTTCGGCGGCGTCGACGCGCAAGCCGCCCCGCTGGCCCGGCGCATCAAGCAGCTGGGCATCAAGGCCAACCTGATGGGCGCTGGCGGCTTCGTCAGCCAGACCTTCCTGACCCTGGCGCAAAATGAAGGCGAAGGCGTGATCGCCCTGGAGCCGGGCCTTGCGGTCGAGCAGATGCCCGGTGGCAAAGCCTTCGAACAGCAATACCAGGCGCGCTACAAGGCCCCCATCGAACTGCACGCGCCCTTTGCCTACGACGGTGTCGGCGTGCTGATCGCGGCACTGGAGAAAGCCGACTCCACCGATCCGCAAAAGTACCTGCCGGTACTTCGCGCAATTAACTATCAAGGTGTGACCGGCACCCTGGCCTTCGACAACGAAGGCAACCTGAAGAACCCCACCTTCACCGTCTACCAGGTGAAGGACAACAAGTGGCAGCCCGTCAGCGTCGCTGGCGGCAAGCCCTGACCCAAGCGTGGCGGGGGGCGGGGGGCCCCCCCCCCCCCCCCCCGGCGACAGCTAAACGGACACGCGGGCGGACG
>NZ_JACVZC010000040.1 GCF_016658545.1 Pseudomonas sp. S37
CCGCGGCCCCTGTCGGCGCGGCCTTGCGGCGCGATGGGCTGCGCAGCAGCCCCGGCAATTTGTGCACTTGTGCGGAAACCCTGGGGCTGCTGCGCAGCCCATCGCGACACAAGGCCGCTCCTACAGGTTCTGTGCCTGCCTTGAAGGTGATGCAGGCCAGGTGGGGACGGCGCTCGCTCGCCCAGGCAATACAAAGCTCAAGGCAAGCACTTCGTCGGTTTCAGAATGCGCCTGGTCGCTCGCACGCAACCCTTCGGCGCCACAGGTGCCATGCTTAAAGATGCCCAAGGACCAGCGTGCGCAGACGCGCGGCCGTGGGCGAGGAGGCCGCTGATCCCACGCAACCGTGACGTGGCCGGCGCGCCGCAGCAGAACACGCCGGTTACCTGCCCTCACAATGATTTAGGCAGGGTCGGTGATGCCGAGGTCCGCTGTATGCCTGATGAATTGCTCCACCTGCCCGTCGTCCAACGCATTCTGGCCCGCGACAAGGATACCCCCGGCGCGCTGTTGCCGATCCTGCATGCCATCCAGCACGACATCGGTTACATCCCCGATGCCGCCGTCCCCGAAATTGCCCATGCCTTGAACCTCAGCCTGGCCGAAGTACGCGGGGTGATCAGCTTCTATCACGACTTCCGTACCGCGCCGCCGGCACGCCACACCTTGCGCCTGTGCCGCGCCGAGTCGTGCCAGAGCCGCGGCGCCGAAGCCTTGGCCGCGCAACTGCGCGAGCAACTGGCGCTGGACGACCATGGCACCAGCGCCGACGGTGCCATCAGCCTGCGACCGGTGTACTGCCTGGGCGCTTGCGCCTGCTCGCCAGCGCTGGAACTGGACGGCCAGGTGCACGCGCGGCTCACCCCCGAGCGCCTGCGCGCGCTGGTCAATGGTTGCCGGGAGGACGCAGCATGCTGAAGCTGTACATTCCCTGTGACTCGGTCGCCCGCGCCGTGGGTGCCGACCAGGTTGCCGATGCCTTGCAACGTGAAGCCGAGCGCCGCCAGTTGCCGCTGGAAGTCCAGCGCACCAGCTCCCGTGGGCTGTACTGGCTGGAGCCGCTTATCGAGCGCGACAGCGCGCAGGGCCGACTGGGCTTTGGCCCGGTCACGCCAGAAGACGTGCCGGCCCTGCTCGATGCCCTGGCCGGTGAACCCGGTGGTCACTCGCTGGCACTGGGGCCGGTCGAGGACATCCCTTACCTGAAGACCCAGCAACGCCTGCTGTTCGCCCGCGCCGGTGTCACCCGCCCGTTGGCGCTGGACGACTATCGCGCCCATGGCGGTTTCGCCGGGCTTGAGGCCGCAGTCTCGATGGACGGTGCGGAGGTGGTTGCTGCCGTACTCGATTCCGGCTTGCGAGGCCGGGGTGGCGCGGCGTTCCCGGCTGGCATCAAGTGGCGCACCGTGCGCGACGCCGGGGCCGGGCAGAAGTACGTGGTGTGCAACGCCGACGAAGGCGACTCCGGCACCTTCGCCGATCGCATGCTGATGGAAGGTGACCCGTTCCTGCTGATCGAAGGCATGATCATTGCCGGCCTCGCCGTGGGTGCCGACAAGGGTTACATCTATGTGCGTTCCGAGTACCCCGACGCCATCCACGTGCTCGACCAGGCTTTCGCCATCGCCCGAGAGGCCGGTTACCTCGGCACTGACGTGGCTGGCAGCGGCCGGGCCTTCGACCTCGAAGTGCGGGTCGGTGCCGGTGCCTATATCTGCGGCGAAGAAACCGCACTGCTCGAGTCCATCGAAGGCAAGCGCGGCATCGTTCGCGCCAAGCCGCCACTGCCCGCGCTGCAGGGCCTGTTCGGCCTGCCGACGCTGGTGCACAACGTGCTCACGCTGGCCTCGGTGCCAGTCATTCTGGCCAGGGGCGCGGCGTTCTACCGCGATTTCGGGATGGGCCGCTCGCTGGGCACCATGCCGTTCCAGCTGGCCGGCAACATCCGCCAGGGCGGCCTGGTGGAACGCGCCTTCGGCCTGACCCTGCGCGAACTGGTGGAAGGCTATGGCGGCGGCACGGCCAGTGGCCGGCCGCTGAAGGCTGCGCAGGTCGGTGGCCCGCTCGGCGCCTGGGTGCCGCCCAGCCACTTCGACACGCCACTGGACTATGAAGCCTTTGCCGCCATGGGTGCGATGCTCGGTCATGGCGGTGTAGTGGTGGCCGACGACACCTTGAACATGGCCAGCATGGCGCGCTTCGCCTTGCAGTTCTGCGCCGAGGAATCCTGCGGCAAGTGCACCCCGTGCCGCATCGGTTCGACCCGCGGCATGGAGGTAGTCGACCGGCTGATCGCCAGCAGCGATTTTGGCCAGCGCCACGACCAGGCCCTGCTGCTGCGCGACCTGTGCGACACCATGCAGTACGGCTCGCTGTGTGCCATGGGCGGCATGACTGCCTACCCGGTGGCCAGCGCGCTCAAGTACTTCCCCGCCGATTTCGGGCTGACCACCACGGAGGCCGCACAGTGATCAATTTCTTCGACCCCGCTTCTGATAAAACCAGCGACCTCGGCACCCCGGCCCGCGACAGCGACGTGCAGGTCAGCCTGAACATCGACGGCCGCGCCATCAGCGTACCTGCCGGCACCTCGGTGATGCGTGCGGCGGCCATGCTCGGCACCAGCATCCCCAAACTGTGTGCCACCGACAGCCTCGAAGCCTTCGGCTCGTGCCGCATGTGCATGGTGGAAATCGAAGGCATGCGCGGCTACCCGGCGTCCTGCACCACGCCGGTCAGCGAAGGCATGGTGGTGCGCACCGAAACCCCGCGCCTGGCCGGCCTGCGCCGCAACGTGATGGAACTGTACATTTCCGACCACCCGCTGGACTGCCTGACCTGTTCGGCCAACGGCAACTGCGAACTGCAGACCGTCGCCGGCCAGGTGGGCCTGCGCGAGGTGCGCTACGGCTATGACGGCGCCAACCACCTGGCGGAGAAGAAGGACGTTTCAAACCCGTACTTCGACTACGAGCCAAGCAAGTGCATTGTCTGCAGCCGCTGCGTGCGCGCCTGCGAAGACATCCAGGGCACCTTCGCCCTGACCATCACCGGTCGCGGTTTCGAGTCGCGGGTGGCGGCAGCGGGTGGTGACAACTTCCTGGCCTCTGAGTGCGTGTCGTGCGGCGCTTGCGTGCAGGCCTGCCCGACTGCAACCCTGACCGAAAAGAGCCTGGTGCAGCTGGGCCAGCCTGAACGCTCGGTGATCACCACCTGCGCCTATTGCGGCGTGGGTTGCTCGTTCCGTGCAGAAATGAAGGGCGACCAGCTGGTACGCATGGTCCCGGACAAGAACGGCGGTGCCAACCACGGCCATGCCTGCGTGAAGGGCCGCTTCGCCTGGGGTTACGCCACCCACCCGGACCGCATTACCAAGCCGATGATCCGCAAGCGCCTGGAAGACCCGTGGCAGGAAGTCAGCTGGGACGAGGCTGTCACCTATGCTGCCAGCGAGTTCCGCCGCATCCAGCTCAAGTACGGGCGTGACTCCATCGGTGGCATCACCTCCAGCCGCTGCACCAACGAAGAAGCCTACCTGGTGCAGAAACTGGTGCGCACGGCGTTCGGCAACAACAACGTCGACACCTGTGCGCGGGTGTGTCATTCGCCCACCGGCTATGGCCTGAAGCAAACGCTGGGCGAGTCGGCCGGTACGCAAAGCTTCGATTCGGTGATGCAGGCCGACGTGGTGCTGGTGATCGGCGCCAACCCCACCGACGCCCACCCGGTGTTCGGCTCGCAGCTCAAGCGCCGCCTGCGTCAGGGGGCGCGGCTGATCGTGATCGACCCACGGCGCATCGACCTGGTCGATTCGCCGCATGCCCGCGCCGAGCTGCACCTGCAGCTGCGCCCGGGCACCAACGTGGCCATGCTCAATGCCCTGGCCCATGTGATCGTCACCGAAGGCCTGCTGGCCCAGCGCTTTATCGATGCCCGCTGCGAGACCGAAGACTTTGCCCGTTGGCGGGATTTCGTCAGCCTGGCGGAAAACGCCCCCGAAGCGCTTGGCCCGGTGTGTGGCGTGCCGCCTGAGCAGATTCGCGCTGCGGCCCGGCTGTATGCCACCGGCGGCAACGCGGCAATCTACTATGGCCTGGGCGTGACCGAACACAGCCAGGGCAGTACGGCGGTAATGGGGATCGCCAACCTGGCCATGGCCACCGGCAACATCGGCCGTGAAGGGGTAGGGGTGAACCCGCTGCGCGGGCAGAACAATGTGCAGGGCTCTTGCGACATGGGCTCGTTCCCCCACGAACTGCCTGGCTACCGGCATATTTCCAACGAGGGCGTGCGTGCCGAGTTCGAGCGTGCCTGGGGCGTAACCCTGCAGCCTGACCCTGGCCTGCGCATCCCCAACATGTTCGAGGCGGCACTGGACGGCAGTTTCAAGGCGCTGTATTGCCAGGGCGAGGATATTGCCCAGAGCGACCCCAATACCCAGCACGTGACGGCAGCCTTGCATGCCATGGAGTGCGTTGTGGTGCAGGATATCTTCCTTAACGAAACCGCCAAATTCGCCCATGTGTTCCTGCCGGGCAGCTCGTTCCTGGAGAAGGACGGCACCTTCACCAACGCCGAACGGCGTATTTCGCGGGTGCGCAAGGTGATGGAACCGCTGGCCGGCAAAGCCGACTGGGAAGCCACCGTGGCCCTGGCCAACGCCCTGGGCTACCCGATGAATTACCGCCACCCATCCGAGATCATGGATGAAATCGCCCGCCTGACACCGACCTTCCGCCGGGTCAGCTACGAAGAAATCGACCGCCACGGCAGTTTGCAGTGGCCGTGCAACGACGCCGCGCCCGATGGCACACCGACCATGCACATCGACCAGTTCGTGCGTGGCAAGGGGCGCTTCATGCTCACCGGCTACGTGCCCACCGACGAGAAGGTCAACACCCGCTACCCGCTGCTGCTGACCACCGGGCGCATCCTCAGCCAGTACAACGTTGGCGCCCAGACCCGGCGTACCGGCAACGTGGCCTGGCATGACGCCGACCGCCTGGAAATCCACCCCACCGATGCGGAAAGCCGGGGCATCCAGGACGGCGACTGGGTCGGTATCGGCAGCCGTGCCGGGCAGACCGTGCTGCGCGCCAAGGTCAGCGCGCGGGTGGCACCGGGGGTGGTGTACACCACCTTCCACTTCCCCGAGTCGGGGGCCAACGTGATCACCACCGACAACTCCGACTGGGCCACCAACTGCCCGGAGTACAAGGTGACGGCGGTGGAGGTGGTGAAAGTGTTCCAGCCATCGCAATGGCAGAAACGCTACCAGGACTTCAGTGATGAACAGCGGCGCCTGCTGCAGGAACGCCGCACAGCGGAGAAAGCCGAGGTGCGCCGATGAGCAGCGACAACCTGGTCAAGATGGCCAACCAGATTGCCCATTACTTCGACAGCGAGCCGAACCGGGTGCTGGCGGTGCAGGGCGTGCGCCAGCACCTGCAAAGCTTCTGGACGCCGGCCATGCGCCGGCAGCTGGTGGAATGGATTGCAGCCAATGAAGGGGAGGGGCTGGACCCGAAGGTGCGTGAGGCATTGATCTAGATCTGGAGGCAGAAGGGAAACCCTGTGGGAGCGGGTTTACCCGCGAATGCGTCAATGGACTTTCCGACGCATTCGCGGGTGAACCCGCTCCCACAGGGGCCATGCACAATCAACCAATCATGTGTGATCCCACAGTGCGGGATTCAGCCTTGCGCCAATTCAGCCTGGTGGGCAATGGCCTCTTCACTCTTGAGCACCAGTACATCCCCCACCAGCGCATCCAGCACCACCTCCGAGGTATTGCCGATCAGCGCCCCGGATATCCCCGTGCGGCACACGGTCCCGATCACCGTCACCACTGCATCCAGCTGCTTTTCGGTATGCGGAATCAACACATCCGCCGGCCCTTCTGCCACATGCAGGCAGTCTTCGGCGATACCGTACTCGGCCTGGAACGCCGAACACGCCTCGCGGTAACGTTTCTCGATGGTTTCGCTCAACTGGTACACCGGGTCTGACGCCGACAGCATCGGCGACGGGTGCGCGCTGATGACATGCAACTCGCCCTTGGCCAGCCCGGCAATGGCATAGCCATGGTCGATGATGCTGGCATGCAGGCGGCGGTGGTCTTCATCCTGGTTGCCCACGTCCACCGCCGCCAGGATCTTGCCGCCGGTCCATGGCCGCTCGCTCTTGACCATCAGCACGGCACACGGGCACTGGCGCAGCAGTTTCCAGTCGCTGGGCGTAAGCAGGGCCTTTTTCAGCGGGTTGTCCGGGCGGTGTTCCTTGATCACCAGCTCGCAGCCTTCGGCCTGCTGCACGTAGATGATGGTGTCGTGCAGGTTGTCGCGCCAGGCTTCCTCATGGGTGACATTGTCATAGCCGTCATCGTGCAACTGGCTGCTCAGCAGGCTCAGCAATGCGCTGTGATCATGCCGTTTGTCGCACATCAGCAGGTGCAGGCGCGCGCCGGTGACGCCGGCAATCAGCTTGGCCCGGGTCAGCGCCCGGCTGTGGGCGTGCTCGGGGTCGAGGACGACGAGGATGCTGCGGACGGCTTGCATGGGCGTGAACTCCATAAAGGTGGCGACCAATGCCTGACTATAGTCGGCGCTTCCCCCGCGGGTGCTTGATGCACATCAAGCATAGTCACTGGCGCCGCTCGCCGCCGCCGGTATAATCGCCGGCCCTGCCTGTTCTGTGTGGTTGCACGCTTATGTCCCTGATCCCCGAAATCGACGCCTTTCTTGGCTGCCCGACGCCAGATGCCTGGATCGAAGCGGCGCTGGCCGACCAGGAAACCTTGCTGATCGACCACAAGAACTGCGAATTCAAGGCCGCGAGTACCGCCTTGAGCCTGATCGCCAAGTACAACACCCACCTCGACCTGATCAACATGATGTCGCGCCTGGCCCGTGAAGAGCTGGTGCACCACGAGCAGGTATTGCGCCTGATGAAGCGCCGGGGCGTACCGCTGCGCCCGGTGTCGGCGGGCCGCTATGCCTCGGGGCTGCGACGCCTAGTGCGTGCCCACGAGCCGGTCAAGCTGGTGGACACCCTGGTGGTAGGGGCGTTTATCGAGGCGCGCAGCTGCGAGCGCTTCGCCGCGCTGGTGCCGCACCTGGATGAAGAACTGGGCCGCTTCTACCACGGCCTGTTGAAAAGCGAAGCGCGCCACTACCAAGGCTACCTGAAACTGGCGCACAACTATGGGGATGAGGCGGACATCGCCCGCCGGGTAGAGTTGGTGCGCGCTGCAGAAATGGAGCTGATCCAGTCACCCGACCAGGAACTGCGTTTCCACAGCGGCATCCCGCAGGCACTGGCCGCCTGACTCGCACCAGGCGGCCCGCGCCTTAGTTACGCCGGCCCAGCAGCAGGCCCACCACCAGCCCGAGGCCGGCGGAAATGGCGACGGTCTGCCAGGGATGGCCGCCGATGTAGTCCTGGGTGGCGTTTACCACCGGCTGCGCCCTGTCACGCACGTTGCCGGCGGCCTGGCGGGCCTGCTTGAGTTTCAGGCTGACCTGGGCGCGCAGGCCTTCTGCTTCTTCGCCAACCAGGGCAGCGCTGTCGTTGAGCAGCTTTTCCGATTCTTCGATCAGCGACTGCAGCTCGCTGAATACCTGGTCCTTGATCTGATCGCTGTCGGCCAGCGCGGCGTTTTTCCGGGCCATGAACTCGTCCTCGTCTATGGGGTAGTTTGAACAATGGATGCCGCCGCGTCGGGAAAGTTGCGCCGGCTTAGCGATGTGGTGTTGCCTGGGTGTAAGATAGCGGCCATTTTCAAACCTGCAGGTACCTTCATGAGTTTCAATCTGGCCAACATGAGCTTCGAGGAACGGGCGCAGATCGAGGCAGAGAAGGCCCGGCTGTTCGAGATGTGGCAGAGCAACCTGGGCAAGGCCAAGGGCGAAGCGGCCCGGCTGATCGCGGAAAAACCACGGCGCAAGGGCAAATGGGCCGAGTGGGTACGTGCCGAACTGGACGCCATGTCGCCGCCCGAATACGCCAGCATGGTACGCAGCGAAGTCAACAAGCTGATGGCAGCGGCCAGCGCTGGCCGCTGAATACGCCCCGTTGGGTGCTTGCCTTGAGGCATTTGGCGCCTGTGAGATCGAGCGCCGCGCGGGCGGCGCTCGATCTCTCAGGCGCTGAAAATACATCGGCGAACACCTGGCGGCGCTCGATCTCACAGGCGCCGCTAAAGCCACGTTGATAATATCGGCCCAGATGAAAGATACTGTTTCTCATTAACGCCCGATAACTTCTCCTACTGGCCGTTCCCAATCCCATGCTGACTTCACCTGTGTCGGGCCTGCTGGCAAGTTTCCAGGAGCACTACGACGACCTGCTGCAATTCCTGACCCGGCGCATGAGCGACCGCCAGCGCGCCGCCGATGTGGCGCAGGAAACCTACCTGAAGCTGGTGAACATCGACGAGCAGGCGCTGCCGGTGCTGCACGCACGCAGTTTCATCTTCCGCGTGGCGGGCAACCTGGCGATCGATGCCTTGCGCCGCGAGCAGCGTATCGCGGCCAGCCACGGTGACAGCGAAGGGGCAGGCGAGCTGGCGTGCCCGGCGCCGGCGCCCGAGGCGGCGTTGCTGGCCCGCGAGCGCCTGCAGATCCTTGACCAGGCGCTGTTGCAGCTGCCCAGCAAGGCCCGCCAGGCGCTGTTGCTCAACCGCGTCGAAGGCCTGACCCAGAAGCAGGTTGCGCAACGCCTGGGCGTTTCCGAAAGCATGGTGGCCAAGTACATCGGCCAGGCCTTGCGCCACTGCCGCAGCTGGCTGAAACAAGCGGGTGTGGCGGCTTGCGTGGTGGTGCTGGTCTCTGCCGTGGTGGCCTGGCAGCGGGCACCCATGCTGCTGGCGGACTACCACACGGCAGTGGGACAACGGCAGGTGATTACCCTGGCTGACGGCACGCGGGTAACCCTGAACAGCGCCAGTGCCCTGAG
Organism: Pseudomonas sp. S37; assembly: GCF_016658545.1. GTDB lineage: Bacteria > Pseudomonadota > Gammaproteobacteria > Pseudomonadales > Pseudomonadaceae > Aquipseudomonas. Next base: position 8,956 of record NZ_JACVZC010000040.1, read on the forward strand.
CGTGGTGTTCAGCGAGCATGAGCGGCGGGTGGTGCTGGATGCTGGCGAGGCGTTGTTCGAGACGGCGGACGATGCACGGCCGTTTGTGGTCGACACGGGCGGTGAGCAGGTGCAAGGCCGGGGCGCTACCTTCAGCGTGCGCCGTGATGGCCGTGTGGTGCTGGCGCAGGGTGAAGCCAAGGTCGGCGAGCAGCCACTGGCCATAGCGGCCGATGCCGGTACACAAATGGCCTGGCAGCGCGGCAAGCTGATCTTCAACGGCAAGCCGTTGGGGCAGGTGCTGGAAGAGCTTGAACGTTACCGGCATGGGCGCATCGTGTTGTCCGATAGCAAGCTGGCGGCGATGGAGGTGAGCGGGGTGTTCGACCTGGATGAACCAGAGGCTCTGTTGCGTACCCTGGAGCAGCGTTATGGGCTGAAGGTGACTTATCTGCCTTGGTTGGCTGTGGTGCATTGATCAGCCTGTGGCGGCCTCTTCGCGGCTAAAGCCGCTCCTACATCGACCGCGTGCCTCGAAGATCACGCGGTCGATGTAGGAGCGGCTTTAGCCGCGAAGAGGCCACCACAGGAAAAATATTTTCCAAGCCGCACTGCAAGTTCCTGCCAGCCAGATCGTCGTAGTGGGACTGATCAGCAACCCATTCTCATTTACGACTTGTCAGGAAGCTCCTTCGTGCCTCTGATGCTCAAGCCCTTGCACCGCCGTCGCGGTCCTGTTCACCACGCCCTGATCTCCTGCAGTGCCCTGGCCATGCTGGCCGGCGCGCTGCCGACATGGGCTGCGACCCCTGCCGAACAAACCCAGGTCCAGGCACGCCAGGTGCAGCTCGACCTGCCCGCCCAGCCGCTGGACCAGGCCCTGACCGCGTTTGCCGACCAGGCCGGCCTGCACCTGCTGTACACCACTGGCGACGTCACCGGCCAGGCCAGCCCGGCCTTGCACGGCAGCTACAGCGTCGAACAGGCACTGCAACAGCTGCTGGCCGGCAGCGGCATGGCCTGGCAGTTCAGCGATGCCCGTACGGTCACTTTGCGCAAGGCCGAGGCTGCGCCGCAGGCAGTCAACCTCAAGCCGATCGAAGTCAGCGTGGCCTCGCGTACCAGCACCGCGATCAGCGAAATCCCCGGCACTGTCTGGGTGGTCGACCAGCAGCAGTTGCGCGAACAGATCGACAGCGGTGTCAGCCTGAAGGAAGCCATTGGCAAGCTGGTACCCGGCCTGGACTTGGCGCCGGAAGGGCGCACCAACTACGGCCAGAACATGCGCGGGCGCAACGTGCTGGTGATGATTGACGGGGTCAGCCAGAACAGCTCGCGCGGCCTGTCGCGCCAGTTCGACAGCATTTCGCCGTTCAACGTCGAGCGCGTCGAGGTGCTGTCGGGCGCCAGCGCCATCTACGGTGGCGGCGCCACCGGCGGCATCATCAATATCGTGACCAAAAAGGGTGAGCCTGGCCCGGCGCGTTTCGAGACCCAGCTTGGCGCAAGCAGCGGCTTCAACAACAGCGACGACCTGGCCACCCGCTTTGCCCAGTCGATCAGCGGCGGCAACGAGCGGGTCAATGCCCGCCTGGGTATTTCCGGCGAGCAGAACGAAGCCTTCTACGACGGCGCTGGTGACCAGATTTTCATCGACAACACCCAGACCGACCTGCAATACAACCGCACCATCGACGTGCTCGGCACCCTCGGCCTGCAACTGAACGACCAGCAAAGCCTCGACCTGCTGGCCCAGTACTACGACTCGGGCAACCACGGCAGCACCGGTATCTACTTCCCCAACCTGAACTACAACGCGCCTTCCGACCTGGAAGACGCCGAGCTGCGCAGCGGCTACTCGTCCGACCTGGAGCCGCGTACCCGGCGTTTGCTGCTCAACGCCAACTACCACCACAGCGACGTGCTGGGCCAGGACTTCTACCTGCAGGCCTCGTACCGCAAGGAAGACGACAACTTCTACCCGTTCCCGTACTACAACCGCGCCACGCCCACCGGCTCGCGCGGGGTGTACTTTGCCGCCTCGCAGCAGAACTTCGAAGTCACCAGCCTCAAGGGCCTGTTCGCCAAGCAGTGGAACACACTGAAACTGACCTATGGCGTCGACCTGGACCGCGAGCGCTTCAACGCCGAGCAGACCACCTTCAACGCCCAGACCTCGTCCGAGTCGGGCGGCCTGGAGCTGGAGAAGGAAAGCAAGGCCGCGCGCTACCCCAGCTACCGGGTCGATGGTGTGTCGGTGTATGCCCAGCTGGACTGGCATGCTACTGACAACCTGACCGTCTCCGGCGGCGCCCGCCGCCAGCAGATGGACGTGGATGTCAGCGACTTCAAGGGCGTGCCCGGCGGCAGTAACGACTATCAGGTCAACCTGTTCAACGTCGGTGCCATCTACGACTTCAAGAACGGCCACCAGGTGTGGACCAACTATGGTGAAGGCTTCGACCTGCCAGACCCGGCCAAGTACTACGGCAAGCCGGGCCTGAGCGTGGCCGACAACCCGCTGGCCGGCATCAAGAGCCGCCAGGTGGAAATGGGCTGGCGTTATGCCGACCTGGACTGGGACGCCCAGGCGGCGCTGTACTACATCTGGTCGGACAAGATCATCAACGTCGACTCGCAGACGCTGACCATCAACGTGGAAGAACAAAAAAGCCGCGACTTCGGCTTTGAAGGTGCCCTTACCCGGCACTTCCAGACGGGCTGGGAAGCCGGCGGCACGCTGCACCTGACCCGCTCCGAGGAAGAGGATGTGGACGGCGGCTGGATCAAGCGTGATGCCCGCTATGCCTCGCTGTCCAAGGCCACCGGGTTCGTAGGCTGGAAGGGCGATGGCCGCAGCGCGCGGCTGCAGGCCAACCATGCTTTCAGCCTGAAGGATGATGCCGACCACGAGATCGACGGCTACACCACCTTCGACCTGCTGGGCAGCCAGGACACCGGTTTCGGCACCTTCAGCGCCGGTATCCAGAACTTGCTGAACAAGCAGTACAGCACGGTCTGGGGGCAGCGGGCGACGTTGTTCTATTCGCCGACCTACGGGCCGGCGTACCTGTATGACTATCAAGGGCGCGGGCGGACCTACACGCTGACCTGGAGCATGGCTTACTGATTGATGTTGCCTGACCCGGCCTCTTCGCGGGTAAACCCGCTCCCACAGGTACCGCGCAGCCCTCAGGCGTTGTGGTATCCCTGTGGGAGCGGGTTTACCCGCGAAGAGGCCGGGTCAGGCAAACGCCGCCAGCAAATCCTGGGCAAACGCCTGCTGTGCCTCGCCAACCCCCTGCGCCCGGTGCCGGGCCAGGGTAAACGGCACCACAAAATCCAGCCCCGGGTCCAGCGCCCACAGCATCCCTTCAGCCTCCCACACCTGCGCGCAATGGCACGGCAGGTAGCCAATATGCCGCCCCGACAGAATGAACGTCAGCACGCTCTCGATCTGCTCCGCCACCGCCATGCTGCGCTGGCTCTGGAACGGTTCATCACCTTTCAGAAACCGGTACGGATGGCGTACCTGATCCTGCTCCCGCAAGCGCTCACGGGGGACTCCCGCCTTACCGAACAGCGCATGCCCCTTGCCGCAATACAGCCGCTGCCGCTCCTCGAACAGCGGCTGGTAGTCGAACGCCGCCTGGTTGCCGGAAAAGTAGCTGATGGCGTAGTCCAGCCGCTGCTCCAGCAACAGCCGCTCCAGCTCCGCTGGCGGCGCACTGATCAGTTCCAGTTGCACCGCCTCGTCACGCCTGCGAAACGCCGCAATGGCCGCCGCCAGTTTCAGGCTCACCGCCTTGTCCTGATTCTCCGCAAGGCCAATGCGCACGGTGCCCAGCAGGCGCCCGGCAACGCCATTGGCTTGCTGGCGGAACTGTTCGATGTTCAGCAGCAGCCCTCGCGCCGCCTCCAATAGCATTTCGCCTTTTTCCGTCAGGCGAAAACCGCCCTTGCCACGGCTGCACAGGCGGTAGCCCAGGCGTGCTTCCAACTGCGCCATGCGCTGGCTGATGGTGGGCTGGCTCAGGCCCAGCACGCCTTGCGCGGCGCTGAAACCACCGGCCTCGACTACAGTGACGAACAGCCGCAGCAGGTGCAGGTCGGGGTCGTGCACTTGTCCGAGCATTACATTGCTCCTGATGAATGTTAGCTTTGCAAACTTGCCATTCCTGCAATGTAACCCGGCTGGCATGCTCGCGGCATCCACCCATTTGCCGAGGTGTCCGTCATGCGTCGATCGTTGTGCCTGTTGTCCCTGGTCCTGGCCCTGCCGCTGCAAGCCGCAGAAAAAGTCGTCAACCTCTACAGCTGGGCCGACTACGTGGCCCCGGAAACGCTCCAGCGCTTCGAGCGGGAAACCGGCTACAAGGTGCGCTACGACACCTTCGATACCACCGAAGTACTGGAAACCAAACTGCTGACCGGTGGCAGCGGCTACGACGTGGTGGTGCCGTCGTCGACCGTGCTGGCGCGGGCGCTCAAGGCTAATGCCCTGCAACCGCTGGACGCCCAGGCCATGCCCGGCTACGCCAACCTCGACAAGGACCTGCTGGCCAAGCTCGCCGAGGCCGACCCCGGCAACCGCCATGCCGTGCCCTACACCTGGGGCACCCTGGGCCTGGGGGTGAACGTGGAGGCGGTGCGCCAGCGCCTGGGCGATGTGCCGTTGGACAGCCTCGACCTGCTGTTCAAGCCCGAATACGCCAGCCGCCTGAAGGACTGCGGTATTGCCATGCCCGACTCGCCGCAAGAGGTGATCGGCGTAGCCCTGAACTATCTGGGCAAGGACCCTTACAGCCAGGACAAGGGCGACCTGGCCGCCGCGCAGAATCTGCTCAGCCAGTTGCAGCCGTCGATCAGCTACGTCGCCAATGGTCGGCAGATCAACGACCTGGCCAACGGCAGCGTGTGCCTGGCACTGACCTACAACGGCGACGCGGCAATGGCTGCAGACCAGGCGCGGCGTGCCGGCAAGCCGTTCGAGTTGATCTACCGCATCCCCCGCGAAGGCACGCTGGTGTGGCAGGACAACCTGGTCATCCCCAAGGATGCCCCGCACCCCGAGGCGGCCCGCGCGTTTATCGCCTTCATGCTCAAGCCGGAGTCGGTGGCGGCATTGACCAACACGCTGTTCTTCGCCAATGCCAACCAGGCTGCCACGCCGCTGGTGGACGAAGCGGTGCGCAACGACCCGGACATCTACCCGTCACCCGAGGTGCGCCAGCGCCTGTATGCCGACCGCAGCATGGCCCTGGCCGACCTGCGCCAGCGCAACCGCCTGTGGACTGCCTTCCGCAGCCGCCAATAAATACAACGACCCAGGAGCCGACCGTGGACCAAGCCACCAACAACGACCAGGCCATGACCCGTGACAGCCTGTATGGCACCGCCGCAGAAAGTACCTACGCCGGTATTACCAGTTTTTCGCGCCGCCGCTACAGCCGCGACCTGCGTGGGGTGGATGTGGTGGTCAGTGGTGTACCGTTCGATACCGCCACCAGCAACCGCCCCGGCGCACGCTTCGGCCCGCGGGCTATCCGTGCCGCCTCGGTACAGCAGGCCTGGGCCCGCCACTGGCCGTGGGCGTTCGACCCGTTCGACCACCTGGCGGTGATCGATTATGGCGACTGCGCCTTCGACAGCGGCACGCCGCAGTCGGTGCCAGACAGCATCGAGGCCCATGCCGAGCACATTCTGCAAGCCGGCTGCGCCATGCTCACCCTCGGTGGCGACCACTTCATCAGCTACCCGCTGCTCAAGGCCCATGCCCGCCGGCATGGCCCGCTGGCGCTGATCCATTTTGATGCGCACAGCGACACCTGGCCGGACGAGGAAGGCGAGCGCATCGACCACGGCACCATGTTCTGGCATGCCGCCCGCGAAGGCCTGGTGGATCCCGCCCACTCGGTGCAGATCGGCCTGCGTACCACCAATGACGACAGCCAAGGCTTTGCCATCCTCGACGCCCGGCAGGTACACCGCCAGGGCACCGAGGCGGTGATTGCAGCGATTCGCCAGCGCGTAGGCGAGCGGCCGGTGTACCTGACGTTCGATATCGATTGCCTCGACCCGGCCTACGCGCCCGGCACCGGCACGCCGGTGTGCGGCGGGTTGAGCACGGTGCAGGCGCTGGAGATTCTCGGCGGGTTGCGTGGCATCAACCTGGTCGGCATGGACCTGGTGGAAGTGGCGCCAGCCTATGACCATGCCGATATCACTGCATTGGCCGGGGCCACCCTGGCGATGGAGATGCTGTGCCTGTATGCGGCGCGGCACAAGGTAGACAAAGGCCAGTAATTTTGGGGGCCGCATCGCGGCCCCTGTGGGAGCGGCTTTAGCCGCGAACCAGGCGACGCGGTGGCTGGCACCGGCGTTGCCGGTGTTCGCGGCTAAAGCCGCTCCCACAGGTCGCGATGGGCTGCATAGCAGCCCCCAAGGCCCATACTGAAACATCAGGAATCAACTCCACCCACATTCGCGCTTTTGCCGCGAACCCCTGGCGCCTTAGGCTATCAAACCCACCAGGCGCGGCATTTTCGTACAGGAGGTGAAGCATGACCCCGACATTGCCCATCCTGGCCCTCGGCCTGGCCTTGTGCCTGCCCGTGCACGCTGCTCCGCAACTGCCATTGCAGCTCGCCGCTGGCAACAACAACCCCTACAACAGCCCGATCCAGCGCGCCAACCCCAACAGCCGCCAGGGCAGCATGCCGGCCACGCCGCCGGTACGCGGCCCGTCCACCGACCCGTACCAGCGCCCCCCGACACTGGACAACCGCGGCATCGGCAACGGCGACAACCTGCGCCGCCAGCAGCAAACCCCGAACCTGGAACCCACCCGGCCACCGCGCGACAACCCGCGTGCGCCGTAAGCCCACTGAAAGGAATCCTGCATGCTTCGAGCACCCTGGCTAGCCACCCTGACCGCCGCTGCGCTGCTGCCCTTGTTGGCGCAGGCGGCGGCCGAACAGCAGTTGCCCAGCGAAGAGGGCACCCTGACCGTCAGCACCGTGGCCGACGGCCTGCGTAACCCTTGGGCGCTGGCCTTCCTGCCAGGCGGTAAGGACATGCTGGTCACAGAGCGTGTCGGCAACCTGCGCCTGGTCAACGCCGAAGGCAAGGTCGGCCCGCCGATCAGCGGCGTGCCCAAGGTGTGGGCCGAGGGCCAGGGCGGCCTGCTGGACGTGGTGCTGTCGCCGGACTTCCCCAAGGATCGCACGGTGTACCTGTCCTTCGCCGAAGAGGGCAGTGACGGCAAGGCCGGTACTGCGGTCGGACGTGGGCAGTTGTCCGAGGACCGCGCCCGGCTGGAAAACTTCAACGTAATCTTCCGCCAGCAGCCCAAGCTGTCGGTAGGCAACCACTTCGGCTCGCGCCTGGTGTTCGACCGCAATGGTTTCCTGTTCATCGCCCTGGGCGAGAACAATCAGCGCCCGACTGCCCAGGACCTCGACAAGCTGCAGGGCAAGATCGTACGCATCCTGCCGGACGGCGAAGTGCCCAAGGACAACCCCTTCGTTGGCAAGGACAACGTGCGGCCGGAAATCTGGTCGTATGGCCACCGTAACCAGCAAGGCGCTGCGCTCAACCCTTGGACAGACAAGCTGTGGACCCACGAACACGGCCCGCGCGGCGGTGATGAAATCAACATCCCCGAGCCGGGCAAGAACTACGGCTGGCCGATTGCGACCCACGGCATCAATTACTCGCTGCTGCCGATCCCCGAGGCCAAGGGCAAGCATGTCGACGGCATGGTCGACCCGCACCATGTGTGGGAGAAGTCGCCGGGTATCAGCGGCATGGCGTTCTATGACAGCCCGACGTTCAAGGCCTGGGACCACAACCTGTTCATTGGTGCGCTGGCGACCCAGGAACTGATCCGGTTACAGCTGAAGGGGGACAAGGTGGTGCACGAAGAGCGCTTGCTCGGTGATTTGAAGGCGCGGATTCGCGATGTACGGGTTGGGCCGGATGGGTATTTGTATGTGCTGACCGATGACAAGGATGGTGCGTTGCTGAAAGTGGGCCTGGCCAACGAAGCCTGACGCGGTCCCTGTAGGAGCGGCCTTGTGTCGCGATGGGCCGCGCAGCGGCCCCAGGATTTCAGCATCACGACATAGATTGCCGGGGCCGCTGTGCGTCCCGTCGCGACACAAGGCCGCTCCTACAGGGATCGCGTCAGTCGGTTAGAATGCCGCATGGCCATCGACCCCCAATCCCTCTACCAGCAAGCCCTGACCACCCAGGGCTATGTCGCCGACCCCGCCCAGGCCCGCGCCGTCGAGGCCCTGCAAGCCTGCTTCCTGGCCGTCGAACAAGGTCGTCCCACTCGGGGCATCTACCTCTGGGGCCCGGTCGGTCGTGGCAAGACCTGGCTGATGGACCAGTTTCACCGCTGCCTGCGCGTACCCAGCCGACGCCAGCATTTCCACCACTTCATGGCCTGGGTTCACCAGCGCCTGTTCCAGCTAAACGGCACCGCCGACCCACTGCTGGCCCTGGCCCGGGAGCTTGCCGGGCAGATCCGCGTGCTGTGCTTCGACGAACTGTTCGTCAGCGACATCGGCGACGCGATCATCCTCGGTCGCCTGTTCCAGGTGCTGTTCGACCAAGGCGTGGTGCTCGTCGCCACCTCCAATCAGCCACCCGAGCAGCTCTACCGCGACGGCTTCAACCGTGATCGCTTCATGCCGGCCATTACCGCGATCCAGCGGCACATGCAGGTACTGCCGGTGGCGGGCGAGCAGGACCACCGCCTGCACCCCGGTGCCGAACGCCAGCGTTACTGGGTGGCAGCGGCGGGGCAGGCCAGCCAGTTGAACGAAGTGTTCAGCCAGCTGAGCCCGGACGACGCCGGCACAGATCAGCCGTTGGCGATCGGCTCCAGGCCCATTCACGTGATACGCCGCAGCGAACAGGCCATCTGGTGCCGCTTCAGCGACCTGTGCGAACAACCACTGGCTGCCATGGAGTTCATGGCCCTGTGCGATCGTTTTCCAGCCATTCTGGTATCGGAGATTCCAGCGCTGGGCGGTGAGCAGCGGGCCGGGCGCATTGCCCGTGGTACCGAGGATGCGGCGGCACGGGTGGTGGCGGGCGATCGCGAACTCCCCGCATTGTCACCCAAGGACGACGCAGTGCGCCGTTTCATTGCCCTGGTCGACGAGTGCTACGACCGCCGCGTAGCCCTGTACCTGGAAGCGCAGGTGCCGCTCGATGCCCTCTACACTCAAGGGTATCTGGCGTTCCCGTACCAACGGACGTTAAGCCGGCTACGGGAGATGCAACTGCAACGCTTCGCCTGAACAGGAGCCGAACCATGCAGCGGCCGTTTGCCCTGTGTACCGACCTGAACGCCGAACAGGCCCAGGCGGACCACCGACTGATAGCCTATTGTCAGGCGCTGAGTGATGACGAGCTGGGCCGTTATGTCAGTGTCGTGCGGCCCGACCGGGTACAGCGCGAGCCGCGGTTGCGGTTGTTGGCGCATCTGTTCGAACACCAGATACATCACCGTGGGCAGGTGCATGCGATGCTCAGCGACACGGCGGTCAGGCCGCCGCAACTGGATGAGTTCTTTTGCGAGGAAGAGGCCGGCTTGCGCGCCGACGATTTTGCCGAGTTGGGCTGGACCGAGGCGCAGGTCTGGAAAGTGTAGAGGAGCCCTGTGGCAGATTGCATTCCCTGTAGGAGCGGCCTTGTGTCGCGATGGGGTGCGCAGCAGCCCCGGCAGTTTGTGCATCAGCGCTGAAACCCCGGGGCTGCTGCGCAGCCCATCGCGACGCAAGGCCGCTCCTACAGGTACTGCACAGGCTTCGAAAACTGTGGCTTACTTGTTCAGCCACTCCACCAGCGTACGGTTGAACCGCACCGGCTCTTCGATCTGCGGCGCATGCCCCATGCCTTCGAAAGTGATCAACTCACCCTTGGGGATCAGCTTGGCCACCTGAGGCCCCAGAACCTCGTACTTGCCCAGCTTGGCCTTCACCTCCGGCGGCGCAATATCGCTGCCAATCGCCGTGGTGTCCTTGTCGCCGATCAGCAGCAAGGTCGGCATCTGCAGGTCCTTGAACTCGTGGTACACCGGCTGGGTGAAGATCATGTCGTAGATCAGTGCCGAGTTCCACGCCACCGCTTCATGCCCCGGCCCCTTGTTCAGGCCCACCAGCATCTGTACCCAGCGTTCGTATTCGGGCTTCCAGCGCCCGGCATAGTAAGTCTTGCGCTCGTATTCGCGCACGCCCTCGGCATCCAGCTTCAGCTCGCGGGCATGCCACTGGTCCACGGTGCGGTAAGGCACGCCAAGGGCTTTCCAGTCTTCCAGGCCGATCGGGTTGACCATGGCCAGCCGTTCCACCTGCTGTGGGTACATCAGCGCATAGCGGGTGGCAAGCATGCCGCCGGTGGAGTGGCCAAGCACTATGGTTTGCTTCACGCCCAGCTGCTCCAGCAGGGCATGGGTGTTGTCGGCCAGTTGCTGGAAGCTGTACTGGTAATGCGCCGGTTTGCTCGAGGTGCAGAAGCCGACCTGGTCCGGGGCAATGACCCGGTAGCCAGCCTTGCTCAAGGCATCGATGGTGGTTTCCCAGGTGGCGGCGCAGAAGTTCTTGCCGTGCATCAGCACCACGCTGCGGCCGTTGGCCTGGCCTTGGGCGGGCACGTCCATGTAGCCCATCTGCAGGGCCTGGCCCTGTGAATTGAAGTCAAAATGCTTGAGCGGGTGCGGGTAACTGAAACCTTCGAGCTGAGGGCCATAGGTGGGCGATTCGGCGGCGAAGGCCGAACCGCCTGCCAGGCAGGCCAGGGCCAGGGCGGTTGCGCGCAGCATGGGGGCACTCCATGTAGGACCATGTAGGAAAAAGCGAATGTAACAGCCCATGGACTACGCGGAACGTGAAAGGTGTTACCAGGCGTGAAACCAGCCCAGGGTAATCATCGTCAGCACCGCATAGCGGCCGGCCTTGGCCACGGTCACCAGCAGCAGGAAGCGCCAGAACGGCTCGCGCATGATCCCGGCGATCAGCGTCAGCGGGTCGCCGATCACCGGCACCCAGCTGAGCAGCAGCGACCATTGCCCCCAGCGCTGGTAGCGCTGCTGCGCGCGCGCAAGCTGCGCCGCGCTGAACGGGAACCAGCGCTTGTCACGCAGGTGTTCGATGGCCCGGCCCAGTAGCCAGTTGACCACCGAACCGAGCACATTACCCAGGGTGGCCACCAGCAGCAGGGTCGCCCAGGCTTCGGGCTGGCGCAGCAACAGGCCGACCAGCACGGCCTCCGATTGCAGCGGTAGCAGGGTGGCGGCACCAAAGGCGCTGAAGAACAGCGCCCACAGGCTGAGCATCAGTAGTTGGCGACCACGGTGTCCTGGCCATCCTGGGTCACGCCGATGACCTGGTAGGCATCCTTGTGGTCACCCATCTCCATGCCGGGCGAGCCCATCGGCATGCCTGGCACGGCCAGGCCCTTGAGGTCGCTGCGCTTGGCCAGCAGGCGCACCTGTTCGGCCGGCACGTGGCCTTCGACGAACTTGCCGTCGATCACCCCGGTGTGGCACGACGCCAGGCGCGGCGCCACGCCCAGGCGCTGCTTGACCGCGCTCATGTTCGGCTCGACGTGATCGTTGACGGTAAAGCCGTTGTCACGCAGGTGGCTGATCCAGGCCTTGCAGCAGCCGCAGTTGGGGTCGCGGTACACGTCGATGGTTTCGGCGGCCTGGGCCAGGCCGGTAGCGGCCAGCAGGCTGAGGGTAAGAAGGTGTTTGCGCAGCATGGTGAAGCACTCCTTGGGAAACGCAGGCCAGCAGCATAGCGCAAGCGCCATGGGTACAGGTTCCGGATGCCGATGCACCGCCACGCTGGCTAACGTCAGGCAGACTTATCTGAGAGGCTGGAAAAGCATGACCCTACCACTGGAATGCCTGATGTACACCACGAACAACCTGATTGGTATCGGCCCTGACCTGACTGAACAGGAACGCCAGGACGTGCAGGTGCTGCTGGACCATGCCGATGAATTCGCAAGTCGTTTCCTTGACCGCGACGAATTATGGAAAAGCTGGCTTGACCGCTTCTGCAACCGGCTGGAGAAACATGGCTGCGTAAAGACGGCGTCCCTGGCCCTGCCGCCTCAGGTCCTGCGCGCCCCTGACGATTTCGCTGCCCAGCTTGAACCCATCGGTGCCGGCCATACGCCTACGCTGTTGGCCCAACTGGCGCGTGCCTCCATGCAGGAACTGCGCATCAGTGCACACGCCAGTACGTTCTTGCGCAGCGGTTACGAGAACGATGTTGCCTCTTCGTTTCTGGTAACACCCTGCCAGAAGGACGAGGCGGGGCAGATCCATCTGGCGGTGTACGCCTTCCGTTTCAATGGCAACGTCGAAGTACGCGACTTTGAGTTCTGGAGCGAGACCCAGCGTGACATCGTGGTGTGGAATACTGGCACGGCCTATCGCCTGGATGTGCAACGGTTTGCCAGCTTTCGTGAGCAGCTACGGCAGGAATTGGGTGACCGGCGGCTTCAGGCGGTTACCAGGATCGAGCTGTAGCCAATGCGATCAACCCGGCATGTCTCGCATCAGCAGGCCGTAGGCCAAGGGCACCTGCTCGGGAACAGGCAGGTAGATGGTATGGCCATCGCCGGGGGCGACCTGCAGGGGTTGCTGCTGGCCGTTGCTCATATACTCAAGGGCGAAGTGGTAGTTGCCTCTCGGGGTCATCAGCTCCATATGGTCACCTACGGCGAAGCGGTTCTTCACCTTGACTTCTGCCAGGCCTTCGACGCGTGCGCCGGTCAGTTCGCCGACGAACTGCTGGCGCTCGGACACCGAGTTGCCGCGCTGGTAGTTCTGGTACTCGTCGTGCACGTGGCGGCGCAGGAAGCCTTCGGTGTAGCCGCGCTGCGCCAGTGATTCGAGGTTGCCCATCAAGGCCCTGTCGAACGGCCGCCCGGCCACGGCGTCATCAATTGCCTGGCGGTACGACTGCACCGCGCGGGCGCAGTAGAAGTGCGATTTGGTGCGGCCTTCGATCTTCAGCGAATGCACGCCCATGCCGGCCAGGCGCTCGACATGCTGGATGGCGCGCAGGTCCTTGGCGTTCATGATGTAGGTGCCGTGTTCGTCTTCGAACGCCGGCATTTCGCTGCCGGGGCGGTTGCTTTCGTGCAGCAGGAATACCTGTTCGGTGGGCGCACCGAGGCCCAGGGTGGGCTGCACTTCGCGGACGATGTCGCCGGTGGCGTTCTCGGTGGCGGGCGTAGCGTCGTACTTCCAGCGGCAGGCGTTGGTGCAGGTGCCCTGGTTGGCGTCACGCTTGTTGAGGTAGCCCGACAGCAGGCAACGGCCGGAATAGGCCATGCACAGGGCACCGTGGACGAACACCTCCAGTTCCATGCCTGGCACTTGCTGGCGAATTTCCTCGATCTCTTCCAGCGACAACTCGCGCGACAGGATCACCCGGCTCAGGCCCATTTGCTGCCAGAACTGCACGCTGGCCCAGTTGACCGTGTTGGCCTGTACCGACAGGTGTACCGGCATGTGCGGGAAGTGCTGGCGCACCAGCATGATCAGGCCAGGGTCGGACATGATCAGCGCATCCGGCGCCATCGCTATCACTGGCGCCAGGTCCTTGAGGAAGGTCTTGAGCTTGGCGTTATGCGGGGCGATGTTGACCACCACATAGAAGCGCTTGCCCAGCGCATGTGCTTCTTCAATGCCCAGCACCAGGTTGGCATGGTCGAATTCGTTGTTGCGCACCCGCAAGCTGTAGCGCGGCTGGCCGGCATAGACCGCGTCGGCGCCGTAGGCAAAGGCGTAGCGCATGGTCTTGAGGGTGCCGGCGGGGGCCAGCAGTTCGGGCTTGGCGATAGAGGTCATGGTGCGCACCGGGGCAAAGGGCGCGCATGCTAAAAGCCTCGGCCAGTACACGTATTGATTTACATCAAGGGAGTAGCGGCACTTTTAGCCAAGCGGTACGCACTAATATCGCATAAGCCATTCGAGGACCTGCGATGAACGAAGCCGCTCTACAGAACAAAGCCCTGGCAGTACTCCTGGCAGTGGTGACCATTGCCTTTATCTGGATACTGCTGCCGTACTACGGCGCGATTTTCTGGGCGGTGGTACTGGGAATCCTGTTTGCCCCCCTGCAGCGCAACCTGCTGATCCGTTTTGGCCGCAGGCGCAACCTGGCGGCGGCCACGACGACCCTGGTCTGCCTGTTGGTGGCGGTGTTGCCGGTGTTCGTCACTAGCGCGCTGCTGGTGCAGGAAGGCGCCACCCTGTATCAGCGTATCGAGAGCGGGCAGCTGGATATCGCAGGTTACGTCGAGCGTGGCAAGGACATGCTGCCTGCATTCGCCCAGCACGGCCTGGACAACCTGGGCATGGGCAACCTCGACGGTTTGCGTGACAAGATCACCAAGTGGGCGACCCAGGGCAGCCAGGTGCTGGCCAGCCAGGCGTTCAGCTTTGGCCAGGGCACGTTCGAGTTCCTGGTCAGCTTCGGCATCATGATGTACCTGTTGTTCTTCTTCCTGCGCGAAGGCGCTGACGTGGCGCGCCGTGTGCGCCTGGCGGTGCCGCTGCCCGAGCAGCAGAAGCGCCGCTTGCAGTTGAAGTTCAACCGTGTGGTGCGGGCGACGGTGAAAGGCAACGTGTTGGTGGCCATTACCCAGGGCGCACTGGGCGGCCTGATCTTCTGGGTGCTGGATATCCCCAGCGCGCTGGTGTGGGCGGTGCTGATGGCGTTTCTGTCGCTGCTGCCGGCGGTGGGTGCAGGTATTGTCTGGGCACCGGTGGCGGCGTACTTCCTGCTGACCGGGGCGATATTGCCGGGGATCATCCTGACCGCGTTCGGGGTATTGGTGATCGGCCTGGTGGACAACCTGCTGCGGCCAATCCTGGTGGGCAAGGACACGCGCATGCCTGACTACCTGATCCTGGTGTCGACGCTGGGCGGGTTGGCGGTGTTCGGGCTCAACGGCTTTGTGATCGGGCCGTTGATTGCGGCGCTGTTCATGTCCAGTTGGGCGATTTTTGCCGCGACCAAACCGCAGGTGCAGTTGCCGCAATAGCGTGTCATGCACAAAAATCTTGTAGGTGCGGCTTTAGCCGCGAACACCGGCAGTGCCGGTGCCACCCACCGCGTGCTTTTCTTCGCGGGTGAACCCGCTCCCACAGGTTTTTGCGGCAGGGCTGCAATGAGTGCAGTATTGCCCGTCGCCCTCTTTTTGCTGATGATGCCCGCGTATGGATACCCGGTCGAACAACAAGCCCCAATACACCTACCAGGCAGTCTACCGCTACCTGCTCGACCGCATCGAAGCTGCCCCTTGCGACGTCGAGCAGCGCCTGCCTTCGCTGCGCGACCTGGCCTCGCGCCTGGGCGTTTCGGTGTCCAGCACCAAGTACGCCTATGCGCTGCTCGAAGATGAGGGGCGGGTGCATGCACGGCCCAAGCTTGGCTACTTCACCCGCACCCGCGTGGCACCCGTAGGCACGCAGTACCCAGCAAACCTGCTCGACAGTGTGTTCGCCAACGCCCGCCAGCCAGGTATGCTGGCCCTTGGCAGTGATGCCCCGGCCATGTTGCTGTCGCTGGAGCAACCCCTGCTGATGATCGAGCGCGAATTGGCGCGCCAATACCCACGGGTACAGGCACCGCTGTACCAACCGTTCGGTGAGCCGGAGTTGCGCAGCGTGCTGGCAGACCGCTACACACGCTCGGCGCAGCACTACTGGCAGGCTGACCAAGTGTTCATCGGCGCGGACCTGCGCAGCGTTTTCGAGCTGGCATTGCGTGCCCTCGACCTCGAGGGCCAGTTGGCGCTGGTGGAGTCGCCGTGCAACTGGGCGGTGTTGAGGCAGCTACAAGCCGCCGGCATGAGCATCGTTGAAGTGCCCTTGGGCGATGACGGGTGTTTCGACCTGCAGCACTTGCACCAATTGCTGCGCGAGCAGCCCGTGCGCCTGGCCGTGCTTTCATCGGCGGCCAACGTACCTCAGGGCGGGCTGATGCCAGCGGCAGACAAGCAGCAGGTCTGTCGCTGGCTGGCCGAGCGCAAGGTTTGGCTGTTCGAAAACGATGGCTACGGCGAGTTGTGCTTCCACCCGGCAGCGCCGCGCTACCGCGACTTCGCCGACCCCGAGTGGTTGCTGGTGTTCTCGACCTTCGACAAACTGCTTGGCGCCGAAGCACCTTTTGGTTACCTGCTGTGCCGGCAGCATGCCGAGCGTCTGCAGCAACTGTTTCTTGAGCGTGCCTTCCGCTTGTCACCGATTCGCCAGCGGGCCATCGCCAAACTGTTTACTTCGCACCGCGTCGACAAGCATGTGCAGCGCTTGCAGCCCATGCTGCGCGAACGCCTGCAACAGATGACTGCGCTGCTGGCAGCCCATGGCCAAGGCTGTCTGCAGGTCGTTGCGCCGCAGGGCGGGGCCAGCCTGTGGCTGCAGGCAACCCGGCCGGTGGACATGCGCCGGGTTTTCGCGCGGCTATTGGCGCAGCGCATCGTCATCGCCCCCGGGGAAATCTTCAGCCAGTGCGGCCTTTGGCGCAGCCACCTGCGGCTGTGCTGCACGGTGGACTGGAGCAAGGATATTGCACAGGCATTGCAATGCCTGGTCAAGGCCATCCAGGACGAATTCCACAGCTTCGAAGCTCATACCCCATAACAGTGCTGTAACGCCGGGAACGTGCCGCCGCGCACTTCGTGTGCATAGCGGCTGCAAGCATCGCGGATCACCTGGCCGACATCGGCGTACTGTTTGACGAAGCGTGGAACGTGGGCGCCGCCCAGCCCCAGCAGGTCCTCGGTAACCAGCACCTGGCCATCGCAGGTTGGGGAGGCGCCAATGCCGATGGTTGGTTTGGCGCTGGCCTCGGTAATGGCTCGGGCCACCGGCTCGGCCACGCCTTCCAGCAACAGGCTGAAGGCGCCGGCTTGCAGGTTGGCCTGCGCGTCGGCTTGCAGCACCGCCGCACTGTCAGCACACAACCCCTGAGCCTTGTAACCGCCCATGGCATTGACGAACTGCGGCATCAGGCCAATATGCGCCATCACCGGGATCCCGCGTGCCACCAGGAACTCGACGGTGCTCGCCAACGCCTGGTTGGCCTCCAGCTTGAGCGCATCGCAACCGGTGCTGGCCAGCACCTGGGCGCAATTGCGAAAGGCTTGTTCGTGGGATTCCTGATAGCTGCCGAACGGCATGTCGGCAATCACGCAGGCCAGGCGGGTGCTGTCGACCACGGCGCGGGTATGGGCGATGGTTTCTTCCAGGCGCATGCCCAGGGTGGAGCGGCGGCCGTAGCCGACCATGGCGGTAGAGTCGCCCACCAGAATGAAGTCGACCGAGGGGTCGATCAACTGGGCGATGGTGCTGGAGTAGGCGGTCAGTGAAACGATCTTCTGCTGGCCTTTCATGGCCACCAATTGCGGGACGGTGAGGCGACGGGTGCGGGTATGTGAGCTCATCGGGGCAGGGCATCTCTGGACAGGGATGGCCCATGTTTTGGCAATTGCAGCGGCAACTCAATGCACAGATTCGGGTCAGATTGCACCTCAGAACACCAGGCTGACGCAATCCCTTGTAGGAGCGGCCTTGTGTCGCGATCGGGCCGCAAAGCGGCCCCTGCTATCTCGGCGTAGTCGCTGAAATCGAGGGGCCGCCTTGCGGCCCGATCGCGACACAAGGCCGCTCCTACAGGTGCGGCGCAGAGCTTTAGAAGGACTGCGGCATTTCGCCCTTGGCCAGGCGGCGGTTGATGTCGGCGATCACTTCCGGCAGCTCGTTGATGGTGTCGATCAGGTAGTGCGGGCGCGAGCCGGCAAACAGTGTGTGGATGCGCTCGCGCTCGCTTTCCAGCTTCTCGGCACTGAGTGCGCGGTAGCCTTCCCAGGTCAGGCCCAGGGCATTGCCCGAGCACACCAGCGCCACGGTCCACATGCCGGCACGGCGCCCTTCGAGAATACCCGGTACGGTGTCGTCGACCTTTACGCAGGCCGCTACATCGTCAATCCCCAGCGCAATCACGTTGGCCAGCGCCTGGGCCGGCCACGGGCGACCGTTCGGGGTTTCGTCGGTAGCCACCACATGGTCGGCCACGTAGCCGTTCTGCGCAGCCAGCTCCACCACCTTGTCCATCACCACCTTCGGGTAACCCGAGCACGAGCCGATCTTCAGGCCGCCCTGGCGCAGCCCGGTAAGGGTGTCCAAAGCGCCTGGGATCAGCGCCGAGTGCACGGCGATCTTCTCGATCTGCAGCGGCATGAAACGGTTGTAAATGGCGGTGACGTCATCGTCGGTCGGTGTGCGGCCGAACACCTTGCGGTAGCGTTCGGCAATGTCCGGCACGTCGCACAGGGTGCGGATATGGTCCCACTTGCCCATGCCCATCGGACCACGGGCCTCTTCGATAGACACCTGCACGTCGAACTCGGCAAAGGCCTCGACAAAGATCTGGGTCGGGGCGAACGAGCCGAAGTCGACCACGGTGCCGGCCCAGTCGAGGATGGCGGCTTGCAGCTGGGTAGGGTTGCTGTAGTTCATGTGCGCTAATTCCTGAATTCGGGTGGGCAGGGGGTCAGATGTCCAGCACTTCCATTTCCCGCAGCACTTCGGCCACGGCATTCACGGCGGCTTGCATGCCGTTCGCGCCGACCACGCCAATGCAGCCTACGCGGAAGGTTTCCACCTGGGTCAGCTTGCCCGGGTAGAGGATGAAGCCCTTGGCCTTGACCCGCTCGTAGAAGTCCTTGAACTGGTAGCGGGTATCGTTCGGTGCGTGGAAGGTGACGATGATCGGCGCCTGGATCTCGGCTGGCAGGAAGCTGCGCAGGCCGATGGCGGCCATGCCGTCGAGCAGGGCCTTGCAGTTGTCGGCGTAGCGCTGATGGCGGGCTGGCAGGCCACCTTCCTCGTTGTATTGCTGCAGTGCTTCGTGCAGGGCCGCGACTACGTGGGTCGGCGGGGTAAAGCGCCATTGGCCGGTCTTGGCCATGTAGGTGTGCTGATCGTGCAGGTCCATGGCCAGCGAGTGGGCATTGCCCTCGGCGGCCGCCAGTGCGGTTTTCTCAGCAAAGACGAAGCCCATGCCCGGCACGCCCTCCAGGCATTTGCCTGAGGCCGCGATCAGTGCTTCGAAAGGGACTTCGCGTGCATCGATCGGTAGTGCGCCGAACGAGCTCATGGCGTCGATGATCAGGCGCTTGCCGTGCTGTTTGATCACCTGGGCGATCTCTGGCAGCGGGTTGAGGATGCCGGTACTGGTTTCGCAGTGGATCAGCGCTACGTGGGTAACACTCGGGTCGTTGGCCAGCAGGCGGTCGACGTCGGCAGCGGTGGTTGGCTGGTCCTCCGCAGTTTCGAAGGTGCTGTAGGCGCGGCCCAGTACCTTGCAGATCTTTGCCAGGCGCTGGCCATAAGCACCGTTGATCAGCACCAGGACCTTGCCATCACGCGGCACCAGGGTACCGATGGCGGCTTCCACGGCGAAAGTGCCGCTGCCTTGCAGGGGCACGCAGTGGTGGCTGGCGCTGCCGTCGATGATTGCCAGCAATTGCTCGCAGACGTTGGCGGTCAGCTGGTTGAAGTCACGGTCCCAGGAGCCCCAGTCCACCAGCATGGCTTGGCGGGTGCGGATTGATGTGGTCAGGGGACCTGGGGTCAGCAGAATCGGGGCGTTGCTCATTCCGTTATTCCTCACAAGCGGTGGGCTGAAACTACGGGGCCTAGGTTGCAATTCACGCTGTCATCAATCAAATTGTTTGTTGTTATCTCAGCTATAAGTCAGGCCGATGCATGAACTTGTTCCAGTTACGCGCCTTCGATGCCGTGGCCCGTGAGGGCAGCTTTACCCGCGCCGCCGAGCGGCTGTTCATCAGCCAGCCGGCGGTTACCGGCCACGTCAAGGCGCTGGAGGAGCACTACCAGATCACCTTGCTGCGGCGTACCGCGCGGCGGGTCGAGTTGACGGAGGAGGGCACCCGCCTGGCGGCCATCACACGCGCCATGTTTGGCTTGGCGGAAGAAGCGCAGGCCATGCTCGAAGCCAACCGCCAGTTGTTGACCGGGCGCCTGGAAGTGGCGGCCGATGGCCCGCACCGGGTGATGCCGATGCTGGCGCAGCTGCGCGAGCGCTACCCGGGCATTACCGTGAACTTGCGCTTGGGCAACGCTCAGGAAACCCTGGCAGCTTTGCTTGGCGAACATGCCGACGTTGCAGTGCTGACAGAGATCGAGCCGCGCAAGGGCCTGCACCTGCAGAGCCTGTGCGAGTCGCGTCTGTGCGCGTTGCTGCCGGCAGGCCACGCCTGGGCGCAGGTGCAAAGCGACCTGCCACTGGCCGACCTGCACCAGCAGATCATGGTGCTGCGCGAGCCCAGTTCGACCACCCGGCGAACCTTCGACAAGGCCTGCACGAATGCGGGCGTGCAGCCACGGGTGCTGCTTGAACTGGACAGCCGCGAGGCGGTGACCGAAGCCGTGGCCTCCGAGCTGGGTATCGGCGTGGTGTCGTCCACCGAAGTGGCCAACGACCCGCGTGTGGTAGCGCGGCCGTTGGCGGGCCAGGGGTTGCTCAACCAGCACCTGGTCGGCTGCCTGGAACGCCGCCGTGAGTTACGTCTGATCCAGGCATTTCTGGGCTTGGCGGCGGGGCTGTGATGGCCGTTTTGAGCAGGGCGGCCTAAGATGGCCGGCATTGAGCTGACGGGACCGTCGATGAGCGAGAAAGACACCATTTCCATGCAGCTGGTGCGCGAAGCGCTGCTGCAGACCTGCCCTGCCGGAGAGCCTGATAGCGGCTTGCTGGCCCGGGCGGGCATCGCCGTCGAACAGTTGCACCTGCCACAAGCCAGGGTCAGTGCCGAGTCCTATGCCCGGCTGTGGCGCCTGCTGGCACGGCGCTGCAACGACGAGTTCTTTGCCATGGACCCGCGCGGTTTGCGCAGCGGCAGCCTGGCCTTCATGTGCCGTGCCAGCATGGGTCAGCCGACGCTGGCCGTCGGCCTGGATACTGCACTGGCGTTCCTGTCGCTGATGCTCGAAGACTTGCAACCGAGCCTGGTGCGCCAGC
Organism: Pseudomonas sp. S37; assembly: GCF_016658545.1. GTDB lineage: Bacteria > Pseudomonadota > Gammaproteobacteria > Pseudomonadales > Pseudomonadaceae > Aquipseudomonas. The sequence continues at coordinate 30,024 of NZ_JACVZC010000040.1, forward strand.
AGGGCTTGGCCGAGATCGTGATCAACGAGCCGCGTGATACACCGCGGCGGGCGTTCACCTATTTCACCTTCTGGATGATTGTGCATGGCGTGGCCTGTTGGCTGGCTGGCCGGCGAATCCCGATTCTGGCCATCGACCTGCGCTGCGCCGAGCCGCCGTTCTGCGACGACTACCGGGTGATGTTTTCGGAAAACCTGCAGTTTGATCGGCCACGCACACGCATGATCATTGCTGCTGATTGCCTTGACCTGCCGCTCAGGCGTACAGAAGAAGAACTGCAACGTTTTCTGGCTGAAGCGCCAGGGAACATTCTGGTCAAGTACCGCGACCCGGAAAGCCTCGGCCTGCGCATTCGCAATGACTTGCTGCACATGGCCCCTGCGCTATGGCCGGACGGCGACTCCCTGGCTCGCCAGTTGTGCCTGTCACCTTCAACCCTGCGCCGGCGGTTGGCCGAAGAGGGCCAGACCTATCAGGGGCTCAAGGACAGCGTACGGCGCGAACTGGCTATTGCCTGGTTGAGCCAGGACGGGCCTGCGCTGGGTGAGATTGCCCAGCAGTTGGGCTTTGCCGACAACAGCTCGTTCTACAAGGCATTTCGCAAATGGTTTGGCTGCAACCCGGGGCATTATCGGGCGCTGGTCCAGGCCCACGGGCGTAACTGAACAGCTTGACCCTGGCTGTGAATGAGCAAGTTCCCTCTGCATCGGCCTGCTCGTGCATGAAACATTTTCCGCCCATTTCGGCAGCGCGGAATACAGGCCATGCGTAACTTTTCAGCAACCAGCAGCCCTCGTGAAAGCATCACGAAAGAGCAAGCGCAAGCACTCGTCGATGCCTTCATCCACAAGCACACACCTCAGTGGATCAAGGCGGCTTCGGCGCAGGACATCGCCCGCTTGCGCACCTTGATTGCCCAGCACAAAGCCAGCCAGGACAAACTCGCGGAGGCGACAAAGGCCGTCCAGCCCGTGCACGCCTTTGCCCTGCACACCTACAGTGAAGCCCTGCAGGCTACGTTGCCTGCGGGCCATGACCTTACCGCCCTGGAGTGGCGGGACAAAGTGTTGGAAACCGTTGGCGTAACCACACCGCATGCAGATTTCGTATTCAAGACCAAACCCGGGTTGTTGCGCCTGATGCAGAATTTTGCGGCAAATGCCACGCCGCTGGATGGCAGCGGGTTGTACGCGCCGGGTTCAGAAACACTGTTGTCCGGAAACGTGGATGAAGTGTGCAGGTTGTGCCGGGAGCTGGACGCGGGCCTCCAGTACCAGACCTTGCTGGACAAACATTTTGAAGCCAGTAAAGCACTGCTGATCGATGACAAGCGCAAAGGCTTCGAGCTGGCAGTGCACATGGCGCTGCTCAGGCAGCATATCGATGGCGATGTTGCTGCGGCATTGAATGCACTTACCAGTACCGTTGCCACACACGACGTGAAGCTTGTCGCCTACCCCGGGCTGATGAGCATGCTGGGCCACACCGTGCACGAAGCCTTGTTCATTCAGTTGCGTAGTGCGCAGGACGAAGATGCTGGCGTGGTCATCTACCGGCCAGCCGAGGCGCAGGCGCCGCTGCGCTGGTACAGCTCGAAGCTGGCGTTTGAAGTGGCTTTGCTTGAACAGCTCAAGGATCCTGGCTACCTCGCCAGCTTGCTTCAGTCTGTCGGCCTTGCGACCCGCAAGCAGTTCCTGCAAACACTTCAACTGCGGCTAAAGGATACAGCGCCAGACTTGGCGGTAGAGGGTGAGGGTGAGTACGGTTCAGTCTTTGATCGGTGGGTACTCAGCCAGCTTGAACGGGCGAAAGACGATGCCCGGTTGTTGTTGGTGCCCACCGCCGAGGTGGATGCCCAGGCTAGCCGCGAACGTGTTGACGCGTGGGTATCGGCGGGGTGGACACTGGTCAATCTGGGCGGTTTTTTCATCCCCACGGTGGGGGCGTTACTGCTGGCACAATTGGTGGCGCAGGTATGTTCACAGGTATTCGCAGGGGTTGCCGATTGGGCCAAGGGGCATGACCACGAAGCGTTGAGGCACTTGCTTGACGTTGCCCAGACCGTGGCCGCCGCCGCCGTTACTACCGGTGCGGTAGTAGGTGGCACCGCTGTGGTCAGGAAATTCACCCGCAGTGCATTTGTCGATAGCCTGGATGTCGTGGACCTGGAAGACGGCACCGCGCGGCTCTGGCATGAAGACCTGAGCGTTTACGCATCGGCGGTGCAAGACGCAGCGCTGAATGAGCGAGGCCTGTACAGCAAAGGTGATGACCAGTGGCTGCGAATAGATGACCGCTTCTATCAAGTTCGCCGCACCGGGGCGGACGGTAAATGGCGCCTGGTACATCCTTTGCGCAAGGATGCCTATGGCCCGGTTGTGCGGTACAACGGTGAGCGTTACTGGCATTTGCCTGGCGAACACCCGCAGACGTGGAATGATGCAGCGAAGATGCTCGGCCGCCTGTGGCCGCAACAGATGCCACTCGATCAACTGCGGGCACAACAGCTGCTGTTGGCAGCTGGCAGCGACATAGATGAGCTGCGCGGCATACTGGTGCAAAACCAGGCATTGCCTGCCAACTTGCGTGATACGTTGCGCCGGTTCGAGGCTGACCAGCGCATCGAGCAGTTTTTCGCGTCGCTGCAGCCAGCTGCCACGGTGCAAACGGACCCGGAATTATTGCAGTGGTGCAGGCAGCATTCCGCTGTTGCAGGAATGGATAATGCCCAGGCGCTGGCCGAGATAGTCGAACGTGCTGCGCAATTACGTTTTGAGTTGTTCCGGCATCTGACTGAAGGGCAGGCCAGTGATGACCGGGTTGTGCAAGTCATTCTGCGCGATTTTGCCGGTCTGCCGGAAGACTATGCCCAACAGCTGGCAGGCTCGGTGAGTGTCGAGCAACGTGATCACATCGAGCTGTTACAGCGTTTGCCACTTGCGGTCGCCGAGCAAGCGCGTGCGCTGTTGCAACTTGCCAGGTTGAACCGAGCCCGGCAAGGCTTGTGGTTGCGCAATGGTTACAGCGATGAAAGTGGTGAACTGATCCTGAGCTTGCTGGCACGCCTGGCGAACTGGCCTTTCAACCGTCGGCTGGAACTGCGCGCAGGCTCATCATCGGGCCGCCTGCTGAGCGTACTCAACCCGGCGGGGCCTGAAGCGACGGGTGTAGTGATCACGCGTATCAATGGCCAGTTCAGGCTGTACGATAAGCAGGGGCACGCGCTGGATGTCGAGCTTGGCGCCCCAGACGATGTGTTTTGCGCGCTCGGCGCGTTACTGACACCTGCCCAGCGGCTCAGGTTGAATCTGCCCGATCAAGACCCGGCAGCCGCCTTGCGCGCGCGGGTGGCAAGCACGATGCCTGCCGATCGCCAAGCCTTGCTAAACGTGCTCGGCTGGCGCGAAGGCACGCGTTGGTTCAACCCAGGCCAACGCCTGGCAGATGGGCGGGTAGGGTATCCGCTGGGTGGTGCCCAATCGACCGAGCGTGACCTTACCCAGAGGATGCGAGCGCGGCTGGGTGTGCTTTACCGCGGCGACAGCCAGGCACGGATCAATCAGCACCTGGACAGAATTGTTGATTGCGATGACCCTTTTGAGGCGCTGATTTTCGAAGAAGCCAACTTCCAGCTTCTGTGCAACTGCCTGGACATCTGGATCGCACAGGCGAGGGAAGCGGAAAAGCAGGCGCGTCGGCTTCTGGCTGCGCGGTTGCGACAGGCGTGGCGCTCTCAGTTGCCAGTCGACTACCAGCGTCAGGATATAGATAGCCGTATTCTGGACCTGAGTGGTTTTCAGGTCACAAGCTTGCCAGAACTGGCCGAGGGCATCGACTTTCATTTCGTCACCACGATGGTGATGGTCAATACCCCATTGGCTTCCATCCCTGAAGCCTTTTTCAGCTGTTTCGGCGCAGTGCGCCGCCTCAACTTTTCAAGGAACCAGTTGCGTGTTGTGCCGATCGGGCTGCGCCACCTGAGGAGCCTGGATAATCTGCAGCTCAGTTACAATCGTATTCGCATGGATTCGTGGGGGCAGGATGCCATTCGAAATCTGCCGCAACTGACCAGCCTGGATCTCAGCGTCAACCCCTTGGGTTCCCTGGCGCTGGATTTTACCCAGGTTCCGGCATTGCGATATCTTTCCCTCAGACATTGCGGTCTGGTGAATTGGCCGGCAGGGTTGGAGCACTGCGGCATGCTGAATATGGCAGACTTGCGCAATAACCAACTGGCCAATGTGCCTGAGGCAGCCATGAACATGCCCTATGCCTTCCGCTCGGCGTTGCGGATGGATGGCAATGCAATACCGCAGGCACAGTGGGCGCGTTTGCACCGGCTACCCGCCCATGTGGATCATGCGCTCCAGGGCGCAAGCGATAGCCCGGCAGCCATACCGGCTCGAGAACTATGGGTGAGCGGGGTACGCAAGGTTGAAGTTGCCGGATATTGGGATCGTTTGTTTGCGTCGGAGGATAACGATCGTTACAAGTTGCGGCAGATACTGTTTCAGCTGCAGGGCACACAGGATTATCAGCGACATCGCGAGCAGCTGACCCATCAGGTGTGGGGGCTGCTTGAATACATGGACAAAGACCCGCAACTTACGAATGAAATCCTGCTGATCGCCAGGAATCCGACTGCCTGTCCCGACAGCATTGCCGAACGCTTCAGCCATATGTACCTGCATGCATTGAAAAGCCATGCCATGCATGCTGCCGACAGTGAAAGCACCAGCGTGCTCAAACTGGGTCTGGGCTTGTTTCGGCTGTCCAGGCTGGAGGAATACATCAACGCGCTGGACCGGGAAAGGAAGTTCCCTGACCTTGTGGAAACCCGGCTCTTCTTCAACCTGGCGTTGGCCAAAGAATTCGAGCTGCCGGGGCAACCTGCTTCAATGAGATTTGTCGAATGGGCCCACGTAAGCCCGGACGATATAGAGGCCGCCCGTGCCTATGTCAAGGCGGCCGACACTATTGAAGCCCGAGCACAGTTTCTTGGCACTGAACCTTACTGGTGCAATTGGCTGGAACAACAGCATTCACAGGATTTTCAGCAAATATCCGAACTATGGAGTGAAAAGGGCGAGGCGCTCTTCGACCAGAAAGGCACGATGAGCGCCGAGGCGTATCAGGAACAATGGGATGAGGTGGAGCATGGCCTGGTTGTCGATCGCCAACGGCTGATCATGCGATTTACCAAGGAGGTGCTTGAGGCCAGCATAACTGCAAGCCCTAAGCCTGGTGCCAGCTCTGCGGATTGATGCCGCGCAGCAATGCCGCGCACGCATCGGCAAAAGGTTCCTGCTATCGATGCTGATGGGGGCTGAGCAAAGTACGGGTCCGTTCATCCACCAGGACCTTTGTTCATGCCCCCTCCAAGCACTAGGCACCCCGTAAACGAATTCATCCTGGAGTTGTTGCCAGAATGGCTGAAAAGCGCTGGTGAGCTACCACTCAAGGCATTCCGTGGCTGCCTGACAGCCCACCTTGACAGTCAGCAGCAGATAGCGTCCGTGATCAGCCGGTTGGTGCCTTTGCAGCAGTTTGCCAAGGCCCGCCTCGGGCCGGCGATCGAGGCGAAACTGGGCGTTACAGTCGATCTGGATACTGCAATATGGCGTGAGGCGCACCTGCGCGTCAGCCCAAGACCGTTCGACCCGGCGCCTGGGGTGCTGCCCCCTGATTTTGAAGTCCATTTCACCTTTGAGCCGCTCTTGCAAAAGCTCTTGCAGAACTTCAGCGCCGGAGAATCATTCGCAGAGCAAACCACTGTGCTTGCGGGGCCGCCCGAGGAGGGCCTGCCTGAGCAACCCGTGACCAGCAAGCTTCAAGAACTGGTCGCACTTTGTCGGGCAGTTGATGTCGGTGGCGCTTATCAGGAGCACCTCGGCCACCTGATGAACAGGGAGTTTATTGATACCCTCGCCCTGGACAAGCGCCTCGAGCTGGCACTGGCAGTGGAAACTGCGGCCCTGAAAGGGCAGCTTGCAGGTGCTGATCTGGCCATGCTGCGCCAGGCGGCTCAGGGCCGCACCTACCACCATGCGCAAGGATGGAGCGTTGTCGCCAAAGGTCTGCAAGTACTGGACTGCCGGGTTGATGGTGCGCTGGTGTTCGAATTGTTTGAACCCCCTCGACATCAGGGAGATTTCCCTTTTGGCCCGCCAAACGCCCTCAAAGGCGTAATCCTGTACCTGCCTGGCATGCAGGACCAGCCATTGCGTCGGTTTGCTGACTGGGCAGCGGTGAACCAGGCGCTGGTCGCGGCAATGGCTGACAGCGAATTCAAGCGCACTTTGGTGCAACGCATTGCCCTGAATGACCGCAGCCAGTACCAACTGCTGCTCAGCGGCCGTTTGGGCGACGATTTACCAGACGTGCAGCCATCGGGTGTGCCCTGCGACGGCAGTGTTTTCGCTGCCATGGCCGAATGGCATGTTCAGCGGGTCAAGGATGATGCACGGTTTCTGGCCGTTCCCAGAGCCCTGGCCGACCGCGCGGCAACGGCCAGGCGCCTGGCAGGGCTGAAAAACGCCGGGCTTGCACTGGTAGGCCTTGCCGGGCTTTTCGTCCCCGTTGTAGGCGCTGTGCTGTTGGCAGACATGGCCAGGCAGCTACTGGGTCATGTTTACCAGGGCGCCAGCGATTGGTCGCAAGGGCACCAGCATGAAGCGTTGCAGCACCTGATTGAAGTGGCCACTTCCGTAGCATTGCTGGGTACGGCGGCGCTGGGCGCGCATGTGCTGCGCAATGCGTTCTTCGAGCCGCTCGAACCGGTCACGACAGAGCAGGGCCTGCAGCGGTTATGGCGTCATGACCTTGAACCTTATCGCAAGGCGCCGGCAGACCTGCTACTGACAGAGCGTCACGACGGCTTGTTCGCTGCAGACGATGAGCTGTGGTGGCATAACGAGGGGCGCTTCTACGCCGTGCGCCAGGATGCCAAGGGGGCCTGGCGGCTGCTGCACGACGAGGGGCCCGGGGCCTTTGGCCCAGCGCTTCGCGGCAATGGCGAGCGTGCATGGTGGCTGGGTATGGACCGGCCTCTGGAGTGGCAAGGCGAAGCCTTTCTGCTGAGGCGTCTATGGCCAGCTGCGAGGTTGCTCAGTGCCGAACGTGTGGCGGATATCCTGCGGGTTGCAGGTGTCGACGAGGCGATGTTGCGCAGGCTGCTGGTCGAACAACGTCCACTGCCGGTGGCTTTGCGCGACACCCTTGAGCGGTTCGCGGTTCAGGCGCGCAACGATACTTTCTTCGCACTGCAAAGCGAAGGCGGGGCATTTATCGAGCGTTTGCAGTGGTGCAGTGAACAACTGGGCGTGCAGGCCCTTGCGGCGGATGAGCGGATCACTGCGGCCATCGACAATGCCGAGCGCTTGCGCCCGGCCATGCTTGAGCATTTCGCCGGGCAGTATGGGCAAGATGATCCGGCATTGCCGCTGCTGGCGCGCCACTTTCCGTCGCTGCCGAAGGCCTATGCACTCGAAGTGCTCAAAGCGGCCTCGCCGCAGATGCGCCAGACCATCCTGCATGCTGCGCGGTTACCCCTGGCGCTGGCGCAACGGGCCCGTATGCTGATGCAGGAAGTGCGTCTGGTTCGCCTGCGTGAAGCGTTGTACTTGCGCGACAGTTATTGCCCAGACCTGGTCAGCCTGGTGTTCAAGTTGTTGCAAAAACAAGGCTTGGCTCATGACCAGACCGATCTGGTGTTCCGCGGTGGCGCAGCCGTGCTGGAACATTTGTGCCCGGCGTTCGGTGGGGCGGCACTAAGGCTGGACATGGTCTGGAAAAATGGGCGGTTTGAACTCTACGACGCCATGGGGCACCGAAGTGAGCTGGACATTGCCGAACCGCAGGGGCTGTTTGAAGTACTGGCAGCCACCTTGGCCCCCAGCTACCTGCAGCAGCTGGGCTGGGAAGGTGAGCGCACCCCGGGGCTGATTCGTACCCAAATGCAGGCCTGGTTACCGCAAACGCGCAAGGAGTTGCTGGCATTGCTAGGCTGGCATGAGGGCAAACCTCGGGGGGCATCGTTGCAGCGTCTGGACGATGGCCGCATCGGCTACCCACTGGGGCCTGTGCAGTCTTGCCTTGGCCCTGCGCAATGTCCGTTGCGGCGTCGAATCCGTAGTCTCTATCCGGGCTTCAGCGACGCCGATGTCGAGCACTTTCGCGTACTTCTCTACGAACGCACCACCTCACCGTATCAATCTTTGTTGCGCCAGGAGAGGGAGTACGACCGCCTGGACCAGAGCCTAAGCCTCTGGTCGCGGCATGCCGATGCCTTCCAGCATGAGCAACGTGTTCGGGCCAGTGACGCATTTCGTCGAGCGTGGCGTATGGAGGGCTTACGCCTTCCCACGAGCAGTACGGCCAACTGGGACTCGCACCTGATACTGGTTTCGATGCCCTTGGATGAACTGCCTGAAATACCTGCAGGCACGGATTTCGGCCACATCTCGCAGATTACATTGGTCAACTTGCGCGTTGGCGTGCTGCCTGCTGGTTTTCTGGCCAACTTTCCGCGTTTGCGCATACTCAACCTGAACTACAACAACCTGCTTGCGCTTCCAGAAGGGTTAGAGCGACTACCCCACCTGCGGGAACTGAGCCTGGTGGGCAACCGTATTCGGCTCACAGCCGAGCAGATGCGTGTGCTGGCAAACTGCGTCCAATTGCGCAACCTCGACTTGAGCGACAACTTCATCGGTTCAACCGCCCTGCAGGTGGAGGGCCTGGAGAACCTGGAAACCCTGAGCTTGCGCAGGGCGGGGCTGCGGGCTTTCCCTGAGGGGCTTGAGCGCTGCACGCGGCTCACCTATATCGATGTGCGCAACAACCAGATCGAAAACCTGCCGCAGGCATTGCTCACTACACCTCTACTGCAACGCCAGGTAATTGCACTTTCCGGTAACCCGCTGTCTCCCGAGCAGCTTCAGCGGCTGCGCCTTGCGCATCCGCCCGCTTTGGTTGTCGAGCCGGCCCCGACCAAGAGCCTTTGGCTCGGTACTTTGGCCAATGAGCAACGTCAGACCTGTGAGGCACAGTGGGACGCATTGTGTGCCGAGACTGGGAGCGAGGCGCTTTTCGACCTGCTCGACGGGCTGACTGAGAGCGCAGACTTCCGGGCCATACCGGAGGAGCTCGGCCGCCAAGTCTGGGAAATGATCGCTGCGGCGCGCAGCGATAGCCGTCTGCGTCAGGACCTGTTCGACCTGGCCGCCGACCCGCGTACCTGTGCCGATAGCGCCGCGCATATTTTCAGTCAGTTGCAAGTGGCAATGCATGTCTCGCCGTTCACACGCAATGGTGATGCTGTAGCCACCGCGCCCGATCGGCTGCTGTTGGCACAGCGGCTGTTTCGCCTGCAAAAGGTCCAGGACCTGGCTCGCGAAGACATTGATGCCCGATATGCCGACGGGCGTTGGCAACGCGGCGAACAAGACGAGGAAGAAGTGGAGGTGAGCCTGGTTTACCGTACTGCACTGGCCGAGCGCCTCAATCTGTTGGGCCAACCACGGGGCATGCTGTTCGCAACACTGGAACGCGTTGAGCCGGACGATATCGAAAAAGCCTTTCTTGATGTGCTCGATGCCGAAAACACCGAAGAGCGCACTCTCTTCATCAGCAAGCTCGACTTCTGGGTCGCATCCCTGCGTGCCCTGCACGCCGAGGCATTTAAAGTTGTCGAAGAGGACTTTGCAGAGCAATGGGATGCGCTGGAGGCGCGGATGGAAAAGACCGGTCAGGCAGTGGAAAGCCATGAAGCGGCGTTAGGTAACCCGGAGTATCTGGCTGCAGCCAGGCAACTGGGCGATAACCGTGAGCAGGCGTTGGCCGAGCTGTCCCTGCGGTTGACGCGGGAGGCATTGCAGGCACCCGCGTAGTGACGGCTCTTGCTGGCGGCCAAACCGGTCATCCAGATTGACAGCTTTGGCCATTGCCGCGCCCGTCAAGCGGCGCGAACATCGTTGGACCGATGGTTCCACTCCAAAAACAAGAAACCAGGAGTCCGACGATGCGCGATTACGCCGAGGCCGCTCGAGCGTTCGACCATGCCCAAGTCGCTGCTGCGGCGCTGCATGGCAGCCTTGACGCCCTCAATGCCTGTATCGAATGCTGCGACCGCCATGTGGGTAGTGACAAGCTGGCATTGATCCACGAAGACCGTGATGGCAACAGTGCGCGATACAGTTTTGAACAGCTCAAGGCGCAGGCAGCCCGTTTTGCCAATGTGCTGAAGGCACAAGGTGTGGTTGCCGGTGACCGGGTTGCCGGGTTGATGCCGCGCACCCCTGAGCTGCTGGTGACCATCCTTGCTACCTGGCGCCTCGGGGCGGTGTACCAACCGCTGTTCACCGCCTTCGGCCCCAAAGCGATCGAGCACCGACTGGAGCAGTCCGGTGCCCGGGTGGTGGTAACCGACAGTCACAACCGCGCCAAGCTGGATGATGTGCACCCTTGCCCGACCATCATCACGGTCAATGCCCGCAGTGGCGAGCTGGACTTCCAGCAATGCCTGGACAGCGCCGCAGATGTTTGCGAGCCCGTGATGCGTTCGGGCAACGACCCGTTCCTGCTGATGTTCACCTCAGGTACCACCGGGCCGGCCAAGCCGCTGGAAGTGCCGCTGCGCGCCATTGTCGCGTTTCAGGGCTATATGCGCGATGCCATCGACCTGCGCCCCGAAGACAATTTCTGGAACCTGGCCGACCCGGGTTGGGCCTACGGGCTTTACTACGCGGTTACCGGCCCGCTGTCGCTGGGCCATGCCACCACCTTCTACGATGGCCCGTTCAGCGTAGAAAGCTGCGCCCGGGTGATCGACAAGTTAGGAATCACCAACCTGGCCGGCTCGCCCACCGCCTACCGCTTGCTGATCGCTGCCGGCAACGACTTCGCGGCACCGATCAAGGGCCGCCTGCGGGTGGTCAGCAGCGCGGGCGAGCCGCTAAACCCGGAAGTGATCCGCTGGTTTGCGGATGAACTGGGCGTGACCATTCACGACCACTACGGGCAGACCGAGCTGGGCATGGTGCTGTGCAACCACCATGGCCTGCAGCACACGGTGCACCTGGGCTCGGCCGGCTTTGCCATCCCGGGCCACCGTATCGTGGTGCTGGACGAGCAGGGCAACGAGCTGCCTGTCGGCCAGCCAGGCATCCTTGCGGTCGACCGTGAGCAGTCGCCGCTGTGCTGGTTCGGTGGCTACCACGGTCTGCCAACCAAGGCCTTCATCGGCAAGTACTACCTCAGTGGTGACACCGTCGAGCTGAATCAGGACGGCAGCATCAGTTTTGTCGGCCGCAGCGACGACGTGATCACTACCTCCGGTTACCGGGTTGGCCCGTTCGATGTGGAGAGCGCGCTGATCGAGCACCCGTCGGTGATTGAGGCCGCGGTAATCGGCAAGCCGGACCCTGAGCGCACCGAGCTGATCAAAGCCTTCGTGATATTGGCCAACGGCTACGCCGGTAGCGCCGAGCTGGAAGAAACCCTGCGCCAGCACGTGCGCCAGCGCCTGTACGCGCATGCCTACCCAAGGGAAATCGAATTCGTCAGCGAACTGCCCAAGACCCCGAGCGGCAAGCTGCAACGCTTCATCCTGCGCAACCAGGAAGTCGCCAAACAACAAGCGCAACAGGCCACCCCTGCCAGCGCCTGAAAGGAAATTGATCATGCAAATAGCCAACAAACACTTCATCGTCAGCGGCGCGGCCTCCGGGCTGGGCGCTGCCACCGCACAGATGCTGATCGAGGCCGGTGCCAAGGTCATGCTGGTTGACCTCAATGCCCAGGCTGTCGAGGCCAAGGCGCGCGAGCTGGGTGACAACGCCGGCTTTGCGGTGGCGGACATCAGCGACGAGCAGGCGGCCCAGGCGGCGGTCGATGCCGCCGTCAGCGCCTTTGGCAGCATACACGGGCTGGTCAATTGCGCCGGTATCGTCGGCGCCGAGAAGGTACTGGGCAAACAGGGCCCGCATGGCCTGGCCAGCTTTGCCAAGGTCATCAACGTCAACCTGATCGGCAGCTTCAACCTGTTGCGCCTGGCGGCTGCGGCCATGGCCGAAGGGCCAGCCGATGATGGTGGTGAGCGTGGGGTGATCATCAACACCGCCTCTATTGCCGCTTATGACGGCCAGATCGGCCAGGCCGCTTACGCGGCCTCCAAGGGCGCCATTGCCAGCCTGACCCTGCCCGCCGCCCGCGAGCTGGCACGCTTCGGCATCCGTGTGATGACCATTGCCCCGGGCATTTTCGAAACGCCGATGATGGCCGGCATGACCGAAGAAGTGCGCGCTTCGCTGGCGGCTGGCGTGCCGTTCCCACCGCGCCTGGGCCGCCCGCAGGAGTACGCCGCGCTGGCCCGTCACATCATTGAAAACAGCATGCTCAACGGCGAGGTGATCCGCCTCGACGGTGCGCTGCGCATGGCTGCCAAGTAAGGAGAGCGAACATGACCCTCGCCAACGACCCGATCGTAATCGTCAGCGCCGTGCGCACGCCCATGGGCGGCCTGCAGGGCGACCTCAAGAGCCTGACGGCGCCGCAGCTGGGCAGCGCCGCCATCCGTGGTGCCGTCGAGCGCGCTGGCATTGATGCCGCCAGTGTCGAGCAGGTGCTGTTCGGCTGCGTGCTGCCGGCCGGCCAGGGCCAGGCCCCGGCGCGCCAGGCGGCGCTGGGCGCCGGGCTGGACAAACACACTACCTGCACCACCCTGAACAAGATGTGCGGTTCGGGCATGCAGGCGGCGATCATGGCCAACGACCTGCTGCTGGCCGGTACTGCCGACGTGGTGGTGGCCGGTGGCATGGAAAGCATGACCAACGCCCCATACCTGCTGGACAAGGCCCGTGGCGGTTACCGCATGGGCCACGGCAAGATCATCGACCACATGTTCATGGACGGCCTGGAGGACGCTTACGACAAAGGCCGCCTGATGGGCACCTTCGCCGAAGACTGCGCCCAGGCCAATGCCTTCAGCCGCGAAGCCCAGGACCAGTTCGCCATCGCCTCGCTGACCCGCGCCCAGGACGCGATCAAGAGCGGCCGTTTTGCTGCCGAGATCGTGCCGGTAGAAGTGACCGAGGGTAAGGAAAAGCGCGTGGTCAAGGACGACGAGCAGCCGCCCAAGGCGCGTCTGGACAAGATCCCGCAGCTCAAGCCGGCCTTCCGCGAAGGCGGCACCGTGACGGCGGCCAACTCCAGTTCGATTTCCGATGGTGCGGCGGCGCTGGTGCTGATGCGCCGCTCCGAAGCCGACAAGCGCGGCCTCAAGCCGCTTGCGGTGATTCACGGCCATGCCGCCTTCGCCGACACGCCCGCGCTGTTCCCGACCGCGCCCATCGGCGCCATCGACAAGCTGATGAAACGCACCGGCTGGAACCTGGCCGAGGTCGACCTGTTCGAGATCAACGAAGCCTTCGCCGTGGTCACCCTGGCGGCCATGAAGCACCTCGACCTGCCGCATGACAAGGTCAATATCCACGGCGGCGCCTGCGCCCTCGGCCACCCGATTGGTGCGTCCGGCGCACGTATTCTGGTAACCCTGCTGTCGGCTCTGCGCCAGAACAACCTGCGCCGGGGTGTGGCGGCCATCTGCATCGGCGGTGGTGAAGCCACGGCCATGGCTGTCGAATGCCTGTACTGAGGTGAACCATGCTGGTAACTGACGAGCAACAACAGATCGCCGACGCGGTACGCACCTTCGCCCAGGAGCGCCTGAAGCCGTTTGCCGAGCAATGGGACAAGGAGCATCGCTTCCCCAAGGAGGCCATCGAGGAGATGGCCGAACTGGGCCTGTTTGGCATGCTGGTGCCGGAACAGTGGGGCGGCAGTGATACCGGTTATGTGGCCTACGCCATGGCCCTGGAAGAGATCGCCGCCGGTGATGGCGCTTGCTCGACCATCATGAGCGTGCATAACTCGGTGGGCTGCGTGCCGATCCTGCGCTTTGGCAACGAGCAGCAGAAAGAGCAGTTCCTTACCCCGCTGGCCAGCGGCGCGATGCTCGGTGCCTTTGCCCTGACCGAACCGCAAGCGGGCTCCGATGCCAGCAGCCTGAAGGCCCGCGCACGTCTGGATGGCGACCACTACGTGCTCAATGGCAGCAAGCAGTTCATTACCTCGGGGCAGAACGCCGGGGTGGTGATCGTGTTTGCGGTGACTGATCCGGAGGCCGGCAAGCGTGGCATCAGCGCGTTCATCGTGCCGACCGATTCGCCGGGCTACCAGGTCGCGCGGGTCGAGGACAAACTTGGCCAGCACGCCTCCGACACCTGCCAGATCGTTTTCGACAACGTGCGCGTGCCGGTGGCCAACCGCCTGGGTGCGGAAGGCGAGGGCTACAAGATCGCCCTGGCCAACCTTGAAGGTGGCCGCATCGGTATCGCCTCTCAGGCGGTGGGTATGGCCCGCGCGGCGTTCGAAGTGGCGCGCGACTATGCCAACGAGCGGCAGAGCTTTGGCAAGGCACTGATCGAACACCAGGCCGTGGCCTTCCGGCTGGCCGACATGGCGACGAAAATTGCAGTGGCCCGGCAGATGGTGTTGCACGCTGCCGCGCTGCGTGATGCCGGGCGCCCGGCACTGGTGGAAGCGTCGATGGCCAAGCTGTTTGCCTCGGAAATGGCCGAAAAGGTCTGTTCGGACGCCTTGCAGACCCTGGGCGGTTATGGCTATCTGAGTGACTTCCCGCTGGAGCGGATCTACCGCGACGTTCGGGTTTGCCAGATTTACGAAGGCACCAGCGACATTCAGCGCATGGTCATTGCGCGCAACCTTTGAAGGAGCAGACTGCATGGCATTCGAAACCATCCTGTTGGACATCCACGGCAAGGTCGGCCTGATCACCCTTAACCGTCCGCAGGCGTTGAACGCGCTTAATGCGCAGATCGTCGGCGAGATCAACCAGGCCCTCGACCAGCTTGAGCGTGACCCGAACATCGGTTGCGTGGTGCTGACCGGGTCGGCCAAGGCATTTGCCGCGGGTGCCGACATCAAGGAAATGGCCGAACTGCAATACCCGCAGATCTACGTCGACGACCTGTTCAGCGATGCCGATCGCATTGCCAACCGCCGCAAGCCGATCATTGCCGCGGTGTCCGGCTTTGCCTTGGGTGGTGGCTGTGAGTTGGCGATGATGTGCGACTTTATCCTCGCGGCCGACAACGCGAAGTTTGGCCAGCCGGAGATTAACCTTGGCGTGCTGCCGGGCATGGGCGGCACCCAGCGCCTGACCCGTGCGGTGGGCAAGGCCAAGGCCATGGAGCTTTGCCTGACCGGCCGCCTGATGGGCGCTGAAGAGGCTGAGCGTGCGGGGTTGGTTGCGCGCATTGTGCCGCAGGCAGAGTTGGTGGAAGAGGCGCTGAAAGTAGCGGCGACCATTGCCAGCAAGTCGATCCCTGTGAGCATGATGGTCAAGGAGAGCGTCAACCGGGCGTTTGAAGTTACCCTTAGCGAGGGGGTGCGCTTCGAGCGTCGAGTGTTCCATGCTGCGTTTTCTACCGAAGACCAGAAAGAAGGTATGGCCGCGTTTATTGCCAAGCGCGAGGCGCAGTTCAAGGATCGTTGATCAGGATCCATCCGTTGCCGTTGCCGTTGTTTTTGCTTCTAAGCGCGCGGTAGTACAGGCGATGCAGATTGCGACTTCAGGAGGCCGAGCGAAGGGCTTGCGGAGGGAGGTAACGGGCATGGATGCCCGTCAAGCGCTGAGGCCCCATGGATGGGGCCTGCAG
>NZ_JACVZC010000041.1 GCF_016658545.1 Pseudomonas sp. S37
GACATCTTCTCGCAGACCCTGCTGGCCGTGCCCATGTGGCTGCTGTTCGAGATCGGCGTGCTGTGCGGCAGCCTGATCCGCAAGCGTGGTGCCCACGACGAAACCGCCGACGACCATAACGACCAGCCACCAGCGACCCAACCGTGAACCTGTTGCTTCTTGAAGAGGCCGACTTTGTCTCGGCCGACCGCGTCGTTCTTGCTGATCGGCGCTTCACCCACATGCAGGAAATCCACCGCGTGGCGGTGGGCGACACCCTGCGCGTGGGCCGTATCAACGGCCTGATGGGCAAGGCCAAGGTGCTGCGCCTGGAGCAGCACCAGGCCGAACTGGAGGTGGCCTTCGACCAGCCGCCACCGGCCAAGCTGCCGCTGACCCTGGTACTGGCGGTGCCCCGCCCGAAAATGCTGCGTCGGCTGTTCCAGACCGTGGCCACCCTGGGCGTGCCGCGGCTGATCCTGGTGAACAGCTACAAGGTCGAGAAAAGCTTCTGGCAAACGCCGTTCCTGCAGCCGCAGAGCATTCGCGACAATCTCATCCTGGGCCTGGAGCAGGCGCGTGACACGGTGCTGCCCGAGGTGGTCATCGAGAAGCGCTTCAAGCCTTTCGTCGAAGACCGCCTGCCGGCGATTGCCGCTGGCACCCTGGGCCTGGTCGGCCACCCCGGCCCCTACCCTGCCTGCCCGCGTGCCGTGGACCAGGCCGTGACCCTGGCCATTGGCCCCGAGGGCGGCTGGATCCCCTATGAAATCGAGCTGCTGGGCAAGGCTGGCCTGGCGCCGGTGCAACTGGGTGATCGCATCTTGCGGGTCGAAACCGCCGTCACTGCGCTGCTTTCGCGTATTTTCTGACGTAAACGCCGTTTTTTCGCCCATCAAGTTTCCCCCTCCCGGGCCGATGGCCTTGGCAACACTACAACTATTTGTGCTGCCAAGCCGCCCGGGAGTCGTACATGTATCAATGGTTAGCCCAATCGCTGGGCAATGTGAGCGTCAATCGCAAACTGGGGCTGGGCTTTGGCCTGGTACTGCTGTTGACCCTGGCCATCACCCTGACCGGCTGGCACGGCATGGACAGCATCATCGACCGTGGCGACAAGCTGGGGAACATCTCGGTCATCCAGCAACACACCCAGGAATTGCGCATCGCCCGCCAGCACTATCAACGCCAGCGTGACGAAGCCTCGGTGGCAGAGCTGGAAAAGGCCCTGACCAGCCTCGATCGCCAGGTGCAGTTGATGCTTGGCCAGATCGAACTCCCCGCCGACCGCCAGCGCCTGGAACAACAGCGCGAAGCTGTGCGCATTTACCAGCAGTCGTTCAACGAGCTGAAGCAGGCCGGCCAGCGCCGTGAAGCCAGCCGTGGCGTGCTGGGCGACAGCGCCGACAAGGCCGTGGAACTGGTCGGCCGCGTGCAGCAGCGCCTGCTGCAGGGTGGCGACATCAGCCAGTACCAGCACGCCGTGGAAGTCAGCGCCCTGCTGCAGCAAGCACGCTTCCAGGTGCGTGGCTACACCTACAGCGGCAATGCCGAGTTCCAGCAAACCGCGCTGAAAGCCATCGACCAAGCTGTGGCAGAACTGCGCTCGCTTCCGGCCAAGCTACCCGCCGAATATGCCGCCAGCCTGGACGATGCCGCCACAGCCATGGGCGGCTACCGCGATGCGGTCAACCAGTTCGGCAATGCCCAGTCTGCCAGCGAGCAAGCCCTGCAACACATGGCCGACCAAGGCACGGTGCTGCTGCAGGCCAGCCAGGAGATGACCACCTCGCAAACCAAGGTGCGCGACACTGCCGCCGCCCAGGCCAAGACGCTGCTGATGGCCGCCACCGTGCTGGCCCTTGCCCTTGGCCTGCTGGCCGCCTGGGCGATTACCCGGCAGATCATCATTCCCCTGCGCCAGACCCTGCGCGCCGCCGAGCGCGTGGCAAGTGGCGACCTGACCCAGAACCTGCAGGTGAACCGCCGCGATGAGCTGGGCCAGCTGCAAGCCAGCATGCAGCGCATGACCCAGGGTCTGCGCGAGCTGATCGGTGGCATTGGTGACGGCGTCACGCAGATTGCCAGTGCGGCCGAGCAGCTGTCGGCCGTGACCGAGCAGACCAGCGCCGGGGTCAACAACCAGAAGGTCGAGACCGACCAGGTGGCGACCGCCATGAACCAGATGACCGCCACCGTGCACGAAGTGGCGCGTAATGCCGAGCAGGCTTCGGAAGCCGCCTTGATGGCCGATCAGCAAGCTCGCGAAGGCGACCGCGTGGTGGGCGAGGCCGTGGCGCAGATCGAGCGCCTGGCCGGCGAGGTGGTCAACTCCAGCGAAGCGATGAACCAGCTCAAAGCCGAGAGCGACAAGATCGGCAGTGTGCTCGATGTGATCAAGGCGGTGGCCCAGCAGACCAACTTGCTGGCCCTCAACGCCGCGATCGAGGCCGCCCGCGCCGGTGAAGCCGGGCGTGGCTTTGCCGTGGTCGCCGACGAAGTGCGCAGCCTGGCCCAACGCACCCAGCAGTCGACCGAAGAGATCGAAGAGCTGATTGCCGGCTTGCAGAGCGGCACCCAGCGGGTGGCCAGCGTGATGGACAACAGCCGCCAGCTGACCGACAGCAGCGTCGAACTGACCCGCCGTGCCGGCAGCTCGCTGGAAACCATCACCCGTACCGTGTCGTCGATCCAGGCGATGAACCAACAGATTGCCACGGCGGCAGAGGAACAGACGGCCGTGGCCGAGGAGATCAACCGCAGCGTGATGAATGTGCGGGATATTTCCGACCAGACCTCGGCGGCCAGTGAAGAGACCGCAAGTTCCAGCGTGGAACTGGCGCGGCTGGGCACCCATTTGCAGGGGTTGGTGGGGCGTTTCAAACTTTGATCTGAAGGATGGATCATCCTGTACCGGCCTCTTCGCGGGTAAACCCGCTCCCACAGGTACTGCACAGCCCTTGATTCCTGCGCGATATCTGTGGGAGCGGGTTTACCCGCGAAGAGGCCGGCACGGGCACAAAACTTCCTACTGTTTACGGCGAAATTTCCTACACGATTATCAGGTCAAGTCCTACAGCTCCGCTGCCGATGGGCAGAGGTGTGATGCCAGCAGTCCGCCTGCATCCCTCTCTCACTTGCACGGAGACTCCCCATGCTCGGCTACCTCAACCGCAAGCTCGGCAACATCAGCGTCGCCGCCAAGCTGGCCCTCGGCTTTGCCGTGGTCCTGCTGCTTACCCTGGCCACCACCATCAGCGGCTGGCGCGCACTGGACGGCGCCATTGTCCGTTCGCAGCAGCTCAGCGAAATCGGCCTGATCAACGACCTCACCAAAGACCTGCGCGCAGAGCGCATCACGTACCGCGTGCTCAACGACGACGCCAGCAAAGCCCGCATCGGCAGCATCCTCGACCAACTCAACAACATGCTGACCACCCTGCAACAACGCAGCAACGTCGATGAATCGCGGCAGTTGCTGACCGAAAAACTGGCACTGCTGCAACGCCTGCGCAATGACTTCAGCGAATTGCAACGCGGCGTCAGCAACCGCATTGCCCTGCGTGAAGCCATGCAGGCACAAGAGCAGAAGCTCAATGAGGCGATCGACGAACTGCAGACCCAGGCCTTGCTGAAGATGCCTGCCGACAGCCAGCAAGGGGGTGTTCTGGGCTTGATGGACACCCTCAGCCGGCATGTCGAGAGTGCCAATCAGCAAAGCCTGGTACCCGCCTACACGTTCATCCCGGTCGATGACTTTGCCAAAGTTGGCGACAACGCCCTGAACGCTGCCGACAGTAGCCTTGCGCAGCTGCTGAAGGGCCTTGCGCCACTGGGCTTGCCCCGCGCTGTCAGCGAGCAGCCCGCTGCGGACCTGGCCAAGTACCGCGCCAGCCTGGACGAGTACCGTCGCGCCGCCGTGCACGTCGAACAGTTGCAAAACAACATGGAGAAAATGGGCAATGAGCTGCGGGCGGTGAGCCTCGAGCTGGGCAAGCGCAAGGTCGAACAGCGCGACAGCGAAGCCCTCGCGGCCCGCTCGCTGCTGACCAGTGTGGCGCTGCTGGCGCTGGCAGTGGGCGTGCTGGCGGCCTGGCTGATCACCTTGCAGATCACCCAACCGTTGCGCCAGACGCTGACCGTGGCTGCGCGCATTGCCAAGGGTGACCTGAGCCAGGTTGACGCGGTGCAACGCCGCGACGAGATGGGCCAGTTGCAGACCAGCATGCGCGAAATGACCCTCAGCCTGCGCGAGCTGATCGGTGGTATCGACCAGGGCGTCGGCCAACTGTCACAGGCGGCCTCACAGCTGGCCGCCAGCAGTGAGGACACCAAGCTGCGCATCAGCCAGCAGCGCGAGGAAACCGACCAGGTCGCCACCGCCATGAACCAGATGAGCGCCACTGTGCAAGAAGTGGCACAGAACGCCGAACAGGCCTCACAGGCTGCGACCAACGCCGACCAGCAGGCGCAAATGGGCGACCAGGTGGTGGCAGAAGCCATTGGCCGCATCGAGCAACTGGCCGGGCAGATGGACCATTGCCTGGCGGCCATGCAGCACCTGGCCGCCGAGAGCCAGCGCATTGGCAGCATTCTCGATGTGATCAAGTCGGTGTCCGAGCAAACCAACCTGCTGGCGCTGAACGCGGCGATTGAAGCAGCACGGGCCGGTGAAGCCGGGCGCGGTTTTGCCGTGGTGGCCGATGAAGTACGCGGCCTGGCCCAGCGCACCTCCACCGCAACTGAAGAGATCGGCCAACTGATCGACAGCCTGCACAACGGCACCGACGAAGTGACCCGCTTGCTGGACAGCAGCAAGAACCTGACCGAGCAAAGCGTGGAGCTAAGCCGCAGGGCCGGGCATGCGCTAGGCCAGATTACCGACACGGTGTCGAGTATTCAGGGCATGAACCAGCAGATCGCCACGGCCAGCGAAGAGCAGAGCGTGGTGGCCGAGCAGATCAACCGTAGCGTGCTGAATGTGCGGGATGTGTCGGATCAGACCAGTGCGGCCAGTGAGCAGACGGCGGCTTCGAGTGGGGAACTGGAGCAGTTGGGGCAGCAATTGCGGGGGATGGTGGGGCGGTTCAACATTTGAGATTGCCGGGGCTGCTTTGCAGCCCTTTCGCGACACAAGGCCGCTCCTACAGGAGATCGCATACCCCTGTAGGAGCGGCCTTGCGTCGCGAAAGGGGCGCAAAGCGCCCCCGGCGGTTACAGCACCTGGCGCAGGAAGGCCTGCGCACGCGGGTCTTTCGGTGCGGCGAAGAACGCGGCCGGCGCAGAGTCTTCCAGCAACTTGCCGTGATCAAAGAACAACACACGGTCGGCCACTTCGCGGGCAAAGCCCATTTCGTGGGTGACGCAGACCATGGTCATGCCTTCCTGGGCCAACGTCTTCATCACGTCCAGCACCTCGCCGACCATTTCCGGGTCGAGCGCCGAGGTCGGTTCGTCGAACAGCATCACTTTCGGGTCCATGGCCAGGGCGCGGGCAATCGCTACCCGCTGCTGCTGACCACCGGACAAACGCGACGGGAACTCGTTGGCCTTCTGCGCAATGCCAACCTTCTCCAGCAGCGCCCGGGCCTTGGCCTCGCGGTCTGCCTTGTTGCGCTTGCGCACCACCTTCTGCGCCAGGCACAGGTTTTCCAGCACGGTCATGTGCGGGAACAGGTTGAAGTGCTGGAACACCATGCCGACTTCGCGGCGGTAGGCGTTGATGTCGGTTTTCGGGTCGGCCAGCTGCAGGCCGTCGATAGCCACATGGCCCTGGTCGAAGTGCTCCAGGCCGTTGAGGCAGCGCAGGAAGGTCGACTTGCCCGAACCGGACGGGCCGAGCACCACCACCACTTCGCCCTTGGCGACCTGGGTGGTGACGCTATCCACAGCCCGTACCACCTGGCCACGGGTGTCGAAGACTTTCAGCAGGTCACGGACTTCAATCACTTTGCGCAAGCCTCCGCTCAAGCCGGCTGGCAATGTGCGACAGCGGCAGGTTGATCAGCAGGTACAAGCCTGCCACGCAGAACCAGATCTCGAAGGTCGAGAACGAGGTGGTGATGGCCTCGCGGCCGCTCTTGGTCAGTTCGGTGATGGCGATTACCGAGACCAGCGAGGTGTCCTTGACCAGGCTGATGAACTGGCCGGCCAGTGGCGGCAGCACGCGCTTGAACGCCTGCGGCAGGATCACGTGGCGCATCGACTGGCCAGCGTTCAGGCCTAGCGAGCGCGCGGCTTCGTTCTGGCCCTTGGCGATCGACTGCACGCCGGCGCGGACGATTTCCGCCACATAGGCGCCGGTGAACAGCGCCAGCGCCGCCACCCCGGCAAACTCGCGGGACAGGTTGAGTACGGTGCCGATGAAGAAGTAGAAGATGAAGATCTGCACCAGCAGCGGCGTACCGCGCACCAGTTCGACATACACGGTCGACAAGTCGCGCAGGGTCGGGTTGTTCGACAACCGGCACAAGCCGGCGAACAAACCGATCACCAGGCCGAACGCACCGGACAGCACCGAGATCCACAAGGTGGTCCACAGGCCCCAGGCCAGCGGGCCTGCGGCCCAATGCCGGGTGACGCCAATCTGGTCGCCTTCGGCAACATCGTCGCCGCGGCTCAGTTGCAGGCTGTCCTTGGCCACGTCCAGCACTTGCTCGGCGCCGCTTTCGTCTTTCAGCGTGACGCGGGCGTTATCGCCGGAAATGACGATTTCCTGCACGGTGCCGTAACCGGCTGCGCGCTGGGTTTCTTCGGCCTTGTAGGCGAAGTACTGCGGTACGCGGTTCCAGCGCCACTCGTAAGAAATCATCGAGGTGGCCATGTACAGGCTGAACGCCAGGCCCACCAGGACCAGGGCGGTCAGCCCGTGCCAGGGCCACTGGGCTTTCTTGTGTTTGATCACGTGGGGTACTTCCGTAAATGCGAACGCGCAGGGTTTGCCTGCGCGTCGGGGTCATAAAGCCGGGCTTGTGGCCTGGGCCTTATTCCATTTCCTTCAGCCAGTCCTTGTTCTTGAACCACTTGTCGTGAATACGATCGTAGGTCCCGTCATGCTTGATCTGGTGCAGGAAGTTGTTGATGAAGTTGATGCTGTCGTAGTCGCCTTTCTTCAGGCCGAAGGCCAGCGGCTCGTAGGTGAAGGGCTCTTCGAGGAACAGTAGCTTGCCGGCACCGGCCTTCTCTACTGCCACCACGTTGTACGGTGCGTCGTAGACGAAGGCGTCAGCCTTGCCGTTGACCACGTCCATCACCGCTTCCTGTTCGTTGTCGTAGCCGTGGTACTTGGCTTTGCCGATCAGCTTCTTGGAAACCATTTCGCCGGTGGTGCCCAGCTTGGAGGTCAGCCGGTATTTTTCGTTGTTCAGGTCTTTGTACGACTTGATCTCGCCCGCCAGCTCCTTGCGGATCAGCAGGGTCTGGCCAACGACGATGAAGGGTTCGCTGAAGTTCAGGCGCAGGTTGCGTTCCTGGGTCAGGGTCATGCCGCTGCCGATCATGTCGAACTTGTCGGTCAGCAGCGCCGGGATGATGCCGTCATAGGCAGTGGAAACCGCCTCGAACTTGACGCCCATCGACTTGGCCATGGCTTTGAGGATATCGACCTCGAAGCC
Organism: Pseudomonas sp. S37; assembly: GCF_016658545.1. Taxonomy (GTDB): domain Bacteria; phylum Pseudomonadota; class Gammaproteobacteria; order Pseudomonadales; family Pseudomonadaceae; genus Aquipseudomonas. The sequence goes on from NZ_JACVZC010000041.1 coordinate 7,593, forward strand.
AATGATCTCGCCACGCTTGTTGGTCATCTGGAACGGCATGTAGGTCGGGTCCATGCCCACCCGCAGGGTGCCGCGCTTGACCGCATCATCGATGGCGCCGGCCTGGGCCGCTGTCACGGCGACCAGGGCGGTGACACCGACCAGCAGTCGCGAAAGGTATTTCTTGATCATCACCAAGTCCCCTAGCAAGAAAAGAGCGAATCTTATTGTGTTGGCACGACCGTACTGGCCGATGCGTCGTATCGGAGAGGGATGCTAACGCATGGCGCGCCGGGGACCTAGCGCTGGGGGGGACTTTGTTGGCCAAAATAGGGGGTGGGCCCTAAAAGCTTCGCGGGTGAACCCGCTCCTACATGGGAATGTGTATCCCTTGTAGGAGCGGGTTCACCCGCGAATAGGCCCTGTCAGGCGCCGACGAGTGCCGGTTGGCCTTCATTCTCCGGGTGCAGCGGCAACAGCGGCGAATGCGGGTCGTTCTTGATGGAGGCACGCCACACATCGATCCACGCCGCGTTGTGCTCGGCCCACACCTGCTCGTGCAGGCGGGTCAGCGCCACCGGATCGCTGAGCAGGGCCAGGCGGGTATTGAGGTCCAGCCCTTTCGGCCCGACCTCGATCGCCTTGGCCACGCGCTCGGCACGCAGCGCTTCGATTGGCGCCGCCTGCCCGTGGCGGGCAGTGGCCATGGCGCAGGCCAGGGCGTTCTGCCGCGGGTCGACCACCGCACGCACGAAGCCGTCATGCAGGGCATGCCAGCGGTTTTCGTGGGTGTACTGGTCGGTTGCCAGCAACTCTTGCGGGGTAGCGTATTCCTCGGGAATGAGGAACAGCTTCTCGTCCTTGGCTGCCAGGCCCAGGCGGGTGCGGCTGGAAATCACCGATACCGGGATCGACAACACCAGCGAACCGACGATTGGCGCCAGCCACCACAGGAAGCTCGGGTTCAGCCAGGCCACCAGGCCGGCCCAGGCAATGCCCAGCAGGGTCTGTGGGCCATGCCGACGTACCGCTTCGCTCCACGGTGTGGAGTCGTCATCACGCTGCGGCGAGTTCCAGGTCGCGGCCCAGCCGAGGAACGCGGCCAGCACGAAACGGGTATGGAAGATCATGCGCACCGGCGCCAACAGCATGGAGAACAGCATCTCCATCAGCATCGACAGGGTGACCTTGATCCGCCCACCGAACTCGACGGCGCCCTTGGCCCAGATCAGGATGACACTGAGCAGTTTGGGCAGGAACAGCAGCACGATGGTGGTGGAGAACAGTGCCACGGCCTTCTCCGGGTGCCACTGCGGCCACAGCGGGTAAAGCTGGTACGGCTCGATGAAGTATTGCGGTTCCATCAACGTGTTGGTCGCCAGCAGCGCGGTCGACAGCACCAGGAACAGGAACCACAGTGGCGCCGACAGGTACGACATCACCCCGGTGAGGAACACTGCACGGTGCACCGGGTGCATGCCCTTGACCAGGAACAGGCGGAAGTTCATCAGGTTGCCGTGGCACCAGCGGCGGTCGCGCTTGAGCTCGTCGAGCAGGTTCGGCGGCAGCTCTTCGTAGCTACCCGGCAGGTCGTAGGCGATCCACACGCCCCAGCCGGCACGGCGCATCAGCGCAGCTTCGACGAAGTCGTGGGACAGGATGGCCCCGGCGAACGCACCCTTGCCCGGCAACGGTGCCAGGGCACAGTGCTCGATGAAGGGCTTCATGCGGATGATCGCGTTGTGGCCCCAGTAGTGCGACTCGCCCAGCTGCCAGAAGTGCAGGCCAGCGGTGAACAGCGGGCCGTACACGCGGGTGGCGAACTGCTGCATGCGCGCATACAGGGTGTCCATGCCCGAGGCTTTCGGCCCGGTCTGGATGATGCCGGCGTCCGGGTTGGCCTCCATCAGGCGCACCAGGCTGCTCAGGCATTCGCCGCTCATGACGCTGTCGGCGTCGAGCACGACCATGTACTTGTACTCGCCGCCCCAGCGGCGGCAGAAGTCGTCGAGGTTGCCGCTCTTGCGCTTCACCCGGCGCCGACGGCGGCGGTAGAAGATGCGGCCGAAGCCTTTGGTTTCGCGGCACACGTCCAGCCAGGCCTGTTGCTCGGCCACGGCAATGTCGGTGTCGTTGGTGTCGCTGAGTACGAAGAAGTCGAAGCGGTCGAGGTTGCCGCTGGCAGCCACCGACTCGAACGTTGCACGCAGGCCGGCGAATACGCGCGGCACGTCTTCGTTGCAGATCGGCATCACCAGCGCGGTACGCGCCTCGGGCGCGATCGGCTCGTTGCCGGCGCTGCTGCCGGAAATCTTGTACTTGTCACGCCCGGTGAGCAGCTCGAGGAAGCCCATCAGTGCGGTCCAGAAGCCCGCTGACACCCAGCAGAACAGGATACCGAAGAGGATCAGGATGGACGTCTGCAAGGCATACGGCCACACCTGCACTACCGTGTCCCACAGCGACTGGCTGAGGATTTCGTCGAGGTCGACGAACGACCAGCCCTGGTACGGCAGGATGCCCTTCATGTACCAGCCGGCCACGATGGTCTGGCCGATCATCAGGGTCAGCAGGATGTAACGGCGGATCGAGCCAACCGTGCGCCAGCGTGCCGGCGGCAGTTCGCGCTTGGGCGGCTGCGGCGCGTTGGGGCGGCCGGTCATGCGCCGCCACATGCGGATAAGCACATTGGTGCGCCAAGGCTCTGGCACGACCTTGGTGCGCTTGATCGGCGGGGCAATCTTCAGGCACAGGCGGCCGCTGCCATCGACGCCGAGCATTTCGGCGTCCTCCAGCTCGGCGGCGCTGCCCACGGTCAGGCGCGGCCCTACCGAGGCCTGTACAGCCTCGGTAGGGCCGGCAGCCGGGTTGGCCGCCAGGCGTTGGTGCAGCTCACTGAACGAGGTGCAGCTGGCAAGTTCTGCCCGCTGCTCGTCGCTCAGTGGTAGATGAGCCAGGTACTCGCCAAGCGATACTGGCCTTGCGTTTGAGTCACTCATCGGCAGGCAACTGATAGCTCCAGGTCTCGGTCAACACCTTTTCGGTGGTGGCCGGGGCCCCGTTGGTGGATGCCGCATCGGCGGCAGGTTGTTCGGCCTTGGCAGCTGGCTCGGCCTTGGCGGCTTTATCGGCCTTGGCATGCTTGGCTACGGCCTTGTCCTGCTTGGCGTCCTGCTTGGCAGGTTCGACCGGCACATCACGCACCAGTGCGGCGCGCATTTCGGTCGACTTGTTGGCTTCCTTGACCTTCAGGCGCAGGGTCAGGCGCCAGCCCTTGGTCTCTGGGTTATAGCGCAGATTGTTCTCGACCACCTCGGCGTTGTCGCCGACGCTGATCTGGCTGCGCACGGCGGTGTCTTCCGGCAGGGCGGCCAGGGTGGGGCTTGCGAAGTCGACCAGGAAGGCGACGCTGCCGTCTGGCTGGCGGATCAGGTTGGACTGCTTGACGTCACCGGTAGAGCGCAGGGTCTGCTTGACCCAGCCCAGCTCAGGGGCCTGGAACTGCTGCTCGTTGATGGTCCAGTGCAGGCGGTAAGCGTACTCCACCGGCGTGCCTGGCTCTGGCAGCTTTTCCGGGCTCCAGAAGGCCACGATGTTGTCGTTGGTCTCGTCGGCAGTCGGGATTTCGACCAGGTCGACGGTACCCTTGCCCCAGTCACCCTTCGGCTCGATCCAGGCGCTCGGGCGCTTCTGGTAGTTGTCGTCGAGGTCTTCGTAGTCGCTGAAGGCGCGCTGACGCTGCATCAGGCCGAAACCGCGCGGGTTCTCGACGCTGAAGTTGCTGACAGCCAGGTGTTTCGGGTTGTTCAGCGGGCGCCAGATCCACTCGCCATTGCCAGCGTGGATCGACAGGCCTTCGGAGTCGTGCAGGGCCGGGCGATAGTTGAGGACCTTGGACGGCTGATTGGGGCCGAACAGGTACATGCTGGTCAGCGGGGCAATGCCCAGGCGGCTGACGTGGTCACGCAGGTACACACGCGACTGCACATCGACCACGGTGTCGCTGCCCGGGCGCAGGGTCAGCTTGTAGGCACCGGTGGAACGCGGCGAGTCGAGCAGGGCGTAGATCACCAGGTGCTTGTCGGCCGGCTTGGGTTTTTCAACCCAGAACTCGGTGAAGCGCGGGAATTCCTCGCCCGATGGCAGCGCGGTGTCGATGGCCAGGCCACGGGCCGATAGGCCATACACATGGCCCTTGCCGACCACGCGGAAATAGCTGGCGCCAAGCAGGGTCATGATTTCGTCCTGCTTGTCGGCCTTGTTGATCGGGTACAACACGCGGAAACCGGCGTAACCCAGGTTTTTGGTGGTTTCCGGGTCGTGTGGCACGTCACCGAACTCGAAGCGGCTCGGGTCGTACTTGATTTCTTCCACCTTGGTGGCGGTCACTTCGTTGATTTTCACCGGGGTGTCGAAATGCATGCCCTGGTGATAGAACGACAGCTTGAAGGGGGTCTTGTCCTTGGCCCACTCAGCCTTTTCCTGCAGGAAATGGATTTTCTGGTAGTCCGCGAACTTCATGTCGCGGAATACGGCCGGCAGGTTGCTTTTTGGTGCGTCGTACTTCTGGCCGGCCAGATCCTTTGCCTTGGCTGCAACATCGTCAAGATTGAATGCCCACAGCTGGCCCGCGCTCATCAGGCCGACCAGTGCCACACTGGCCATCAGAGCCTTGCGCAGCCCGGTGCCGGGGATTCTTGATGCTTTTTGGGGACTAACAATCACGAGCAACCCTCGCCGAAAACAGATCATGAAACCAACGGCCAGCGACAAATGCCGGGTTGGCGAGCACTGTTCGGACCCCGTGAGGGCGTAATGATTCCCCAAACGGTTCCAGACAATGCTCGAGTCAGAGTGAAACGAACCTGCGAACGCAGGTCCATGCAGCGCGCGATTATCCAGCAGGTTGCGTGACAACGCATCAGGCCGGAACAACTATTTATCGTACAAAACCCCTTGTTTTCCTATCAACAAGGGGTTTATTGCCCTCAGATTTGTAACATAAATGTCACTGGGCCATCATTGACCAGGTGCACCTGCATGTCCGCGCCGAATCGTCCACTCGCCACATCGGGGTACTGGCTTTTTGCTTGCTGCAAAAGATAGTCGAACATTTCGGCGCCGAGCGCCGGTGGCGCTGCCGTCGAGAAGCTCGGGCGCATGCCGTTGCGGGTATCCGCCGCCAGGGTGAACTGCGACACCAGCAACAAACCGCCCCCGACATCCTTGAGCGACAGGTTCATCTTGCCCTGCTCGTCGCTGAACACCCGGTAGTTCAACAGCTTGTGCAACAGCTTATCGGCCTGCTCGCGGGAATCTTCAGGTTCCACCGCCACCAGCACCAGCAAACCCTGGTCGATGGCGCCAACCACCTCCCCCGCCACTTCCACCCGCGCACCACGTACGCGTTGCAGCAGGCCCTTCATGCTTCTTCCAGGGGCAGGTCGAGCAGGCGCCGGGCCATCTGGTCGGCGGCACGCACCAAGGCATCGGTGATGCCCGGCTCGGAAGCCGCGTGGCCGGCGTCACGAATCACTTTCAGCTCGCTGTTCGGCCAGGCCTGGTGCAGCGCCCAGGCGTTGTCCAGCGGGCAGATCACGTCATAGCGACCATGCACGATCACCGCCGGCAGGTGGGCGATTTTCGGCAGGTCGCGGATCAGCTGGTCGGGCTCGAGGAAGGCGTTGTTCATGAAGTAATGGCATTCGATGCGGGCAATCGACAGTGCCCGCTGCGGCTCGGAGAAGCGGTCGACCACCAGCGGGTTGGGACGCAGCGTAGCCGTGCGGCCCTCCCAGGTGGACCAGGCCTTGGCGGCGTGCATCTGGGCGATCTGGTCGTTGCCGGTCAGGCGCTTGTGGAAGGCCTTGACCAGGTTGCCACGCTCTTCCGGCGGAATGGGGGCGATGTAGTCCTGCCAGTAGTCCGGGAACATGCGGCTGGCGCCTTCCTGGTAGAACCACTCGATCTCCTGCGGCCGGCACAGGAAGATGCCGCGCAGGATCAGGCCGTGCACGCGCTCAGGGTGAGTCTGGGCGTAGGCCAGGGCCAGGGTTGAACCCCACGAACCGCCAAACAGCACCCACTTGTCGATACCCAAGTGCTCGCGGATGCGTTCCAGGTCCTCGACCAGGTGCCAGGTGGTGTTGTTCTCCAGGCTCGCGTGCGGCGTGGAGCGGCCACAACCGCGCTGGTCGAAGGTGATGATGCGGTACAGCGTGGGGTCGAAATAGCAACGGCTCTGGGCGTCGCAACCGGCACCCGGGCCACCGTGGATGAACACCACCGGCAAACCTTCAGGCGAGCCGCTTTCGTCGACATACAGCACATGCGGCGCTTCCACGGCCAGATCGTGCCGGGCGTAGGGTTTGATCTGCGGGTAGAGGGTCTGCATTGCGCACTCCGTGTGAGGATTATTCGGCCGTGGGCCATCATAAACCTGAATTGCGCTTTGAGCATGTGTCTAAGCGAGATCATCTTATGTGCAGGCCCTGAGCGCGGCCAAATAGCATCGAGGCAACTCTTTGAAAACGAGATTGCCCCATGATCGAACCGGATAGCTACCACGGACTGCTCAGCAGCAAAGTGCCCGACTGGCTTGTCCACAGCCAGCCCGTGCACCGTCAACGCATGCGCCAGGCGAGCCGCCAGCGCAACCCCCAGCTGGAGCGTGCGTGTCAGGAACACCCGACAGTTGCCAAGGCGCTGGTACACACCTATGGCCAGCACTTGCAAGCCGAGCGCGAGCTCAAGGCGCTTCTGGCAACCTTGCCGCCACTGGAGCAATTTGCCACCGAGCAGCTGTCGACAGCGATCAACGAGCGCTTCGGCCAGACGATCGATGTCTTGCAAACCTACCTGATGAACGTGAGCCGCTCAGCCAGTTACAGAGAGTCGCTCGACAGCTTTGGCGCCGATCCCTTCGTCAGCTCGTCCCGCGCCCTGAAACTGGCGACGCAGTCCCTGCTGCACAGTGCCTTGCAGAACTTCGAGGCCTTCGAGGCGCTGCCCGGGGGCCTGAGCGCCGGCAACAACACGTCAGCCATCATTGACAGAAACGACGTGAGCCTGGCCTCCACAGCAAAAAAACTGCCAATCGTCGCAGAAGACTTCGCAGCGCTGGCGCGTGAAATGGACATTGGCGGCAAATACCAGACCCTGCTCGATTCACTTGATCCCCCTGCCTCCCATCCTGACGCCGAAGCCATTCGCTCAGTATTCAAGGCCGCCGAGCGCTCGACATTCTACTTGCACGTTCACCATGCCTGCCTGCTGGGCAAGATCGACAAAGCCATCCACGCAACACTGCTCAAGCTCGACAGCAGCGACGAGGTTGAACATGACGGGCGCCCTGTACTGTGCGCGGGCATCAAACTGCTGCAGGCCACACTCACAGGCGCCTTGTGCATTGGCACAGGTACTCGGGCCCAGAGCGGTGCCGGACGATTCCCGCCAGGGCCTGAGTTTCCCTATGACGGCTGGCTCGTGCTCTACCTGCCCGGCATGCCCGAGCCACTGACCCAGCATGCCTGCAGGGCCGATGCCGAAGCATTCCTGCTAAAGCAAATGCCAGCGCTGCGACAGCCACAAGGCCAGCAACTGATACCTGATCGGCATAAAGGACGTTTCCTCGACCGCCTGGCAGACACACTTGAACCCTATACCTGGAACGCCACCAGCCAACTCAAGGAGCGCACACCCGACCCTGATGCGCGGGTGTACCTGCACGTGCAGCGCTTTACCCGGCCGTTTCTCGAAGAGCTGGCGACCCAGCGACAACAGCGCCTGAGGGACGATGGCCTGTTCCATGCGGTACCGACGGCAACCGAGGACGACAAGACCGCCCAGCGTCACTTTGCTTACTTCAAGGCCCTGTCACTTGCCAGCCTGAACTTCGCAGCGCTGTTCATACCGCCGTTAGGCGCCGTGATGCTTGGCGTAGCGGTACTGCAGCTGGCCCACGAAACCTTCGAGGGCATCGGCAGCTGGCTGGATGGGGATCGCCAGCAGGCATTCGACTACCTGATGGATGTGATCGACAACGTCGCCCTCATGGCGGCGCTCGCCTCAGCGGCCCGGGGGCAAGGCATCCCGGTGGTCGAGCAGATACCGGTGGAAACACCATCATTTATCGAAGAGCTAGCCCCTGTCAGGCTGCCCAACGGCGAGTACCGCCTTTGGAAGCCTGACCTGGCCCCTTTTGCCCATGACAAGGTGCTGCCAGCAGGGCTCAAACCCGATGAATACGGCTTGTATCATCATGAAGGCAAAACCTGGCTGCCCGTCGAAAGCCGCATATTTTCGGTCAGGCAGGCAAACAATGGGTATCACCTTGTACACCCAACCCAGGCCGAGGGCTACCAACCGGCGGCATTGCATAACGGTGCGGGGGCCTGGTTACTGGAAACCGAGCAGCCATCGAGCTGGAGCGGTACGCGCCTGCTCCGCCGCATAGGCCATCTGAATGCCGACTTCGACGAACCCACACTGCAACGCATCCTTGCCATCAGCGACACCGACGAAACCGTGCTACGCCGCACGCTGGTCGAGAACAGACGGCTGCCGGCGCTGCTGCAAGACACCCTGCAACGTTTCAAGCTGGATCAGGAGCTGCGCTCGACCGAGAATGCCCCGCCCCCCCTGCACGAAGCCTTCGAAATGCGCTACGGCCAGCTATATGCCAAATGCTCGGCAGAGGGTGAAACGCTCCGTCAGCGCTATGCAACACTACCGCTGCCCGTAATCGAAGAACTGCTGCAGCATGCCGCTGGGCCAACGCTGAAAGCCTTGGCCGAAGGCCGGGTTGAGCCAGCCCTTGCCGAGGAGGTGCGGCGGTATCAGCAACAGGTACGGCTGGCACGTGCTTATGAAGGGCTTTACCTGGAGACGGTACGCAGCCGCGATGCAGACCGGCTGATACTGCACACGCTCGGGCAAGTGCCCGAATGGCCAGCGAACATGTCTGTTGCGCTGGAGCAACATTGGCAGCTGCCCGCAGACAGCGTGCGGCTGGGTGATGAAAGCACCGAACCCCATGCAAGCATCCTCAGCACGAAAGAGGGCTACCTGGTACTGGGCAGCACCGCTGCGCACGCCTCAGTGCAGGTTCATCACTCTCTGTTCAGCGCACTTGCAACGGCCATGCCTGCATCGTTACGCCAGACACTTGGAGGCACAGGGGTGGAAAACGCCGAGGCACTCCAGCGGCTGCTTCAAAAGAGGCCACTGCTTCAGCGCGCAGAGCTTAGACAGCTGCTGGGCATGCAACCCGTGCGACCGGGCTACCGCTCACCCATGCGCCTGGCCGACGGCCGGGTGGGCTATCCAATGGGCGGCGGGAATGTCGCCGGGCAATACATCCGCAGACCCACGTTGCTGCGCATGATCAACCAGCTGGGCTTGCCTCATCCCCCACACGATACGGCTACAGACATACTGAACACCCTGGAAAGACGGGGGTTGAGCTTATCGCGTGTAAATGATGAGCTCATGACGCTGGTCCGGGAGCGCAATACGCTCACCCTCTATCTGGACGCCTGGCAGAACGCACTGCCCGGCTCAGCCGCCAATACTGAAGCGACGAGCGCGTTGCGCGACCAGCTATTGCAGTGCTGGTATGACCATATTCCGCTGCTCGAGCACTCAGAATTACCTACCCTGCGCCTGGAACATGTCTATCTCGACACTTTTCCGGCCAACTTGCCGGTTTTCTTCACGCAACGGGTCACGCGCCTTGAACTGATCGACCATGCCTACGACGGCACCATGGGCGCCCAGCGACGCATGCGCAGCCTGGCAAGGTTGCTGGAACAGTTCCCCGGTTTGCGCTCGCTGGAGATCTCCCACGCCGCAGGCGAAGCGCCAACAGCCGACCGGGCGCCCCACGATGTCTTGCGCTTGATCGCGGAAAACGTCCTCCAGCTGGAGTCGCTCAGCCTGGCCAATCAAAACCTGTCTTTGTCCAACCAGGATTTCGCGAGGCTGCAGGCAATGCAACGGCTGCGTCGCCTGACCCTTGATGGCAACCAGATCTCGCCGTTCACCACTGAGCAATTCGGGGGCCTTACGCTCGACTATCTCAGCCTTGAACGCATGTCGCTGGAAAGCTGGCCGCGAACACTGAACCAGCGAGCCCTAAGCCAGATTGGAGAAGTCTCGCTGCGCCACAACCAGATTCGATCGCTACCTGGTTTTCTCATTGGCAACGAACAATCCACTCTCCCGCACACTGTCATTTCCCTGCAAGGGAATGAGATCATCGAAGATCAGCTGCTGCGCATTCTGCTCAGCCACGAAAGCAACCCCGAACGTATCCTCTTTGATCGATCGACAGCCCTGAACGAGCAGATGCGCCGGTACACCGACCAGCGAGAGCAACTGCATGAGGCCACTTATGGCTGGGCCAACGCTTCAAGCTCCAGTGCCCCGCTGCCCGCATCGGTCATGGCAATGCGCAATCGCATCGCCATGACCCTCAATGCTTATTGGCGCGGTGTGGAGGCAGGATCGCGAAGCCCGTTACGCCTGGATAACATCGCACTGGAGCAGTTCCCCCCGCGGTTACCGGCGTTCTTTCACGCCCATGTCCGCGCCTTGTCAATGGAGCGGACCCATTGCACGGTTGAGCAACTGGATGGGTTGTTGCGGCGTTTCAACTCTGTGGAAGTCCTCAGCCTGGGCAATCAAGCCCAACCAGATCCGGCAATTGTGTCGACACTACTGAACCTGCCTCAGCTCACCTACCTGTCCCTGCATGAAATGGGCCTGGAAATCGATGACAACGCGCTCGCCATCTTCGGCCGGCTGGGCAATCTGCGCACACTGGAGCTGAGCGGTAATCGCCTGGGTAACATCACCGAAGCACCGCAGACACTGCGCAACCTCAGCCGCCTTGACCTGAGCAACATGAATCTCAGCCAGTGGCCCACCTGGGTTGACACGCTGTTACCGCTGGAGCTGCTCAACCTCAGCGACAATCAGTTGACCGAGCTGCCCGAACACATCCTCAACAACCCCGACACCCATGCCCAGGTCACCTCGATTTCACTCTTTGACAACCCGCTCAGTCCAGCGACCGTGGACCGGGCCCGGAGGTCTTCTGCAACCCAACGGCGCTTTACCTTCGCCTTCAGCCCGCCGGCGGATGCACCCGCCGGAGGGCACTTGCATGACCCTATCCCCCTCGATGCCGAAGACAGGCCAGACCTGCAGCGTTGGCTGCTGGGTACGCCGGCACAAAATGACGCGCTGCGCGATGCCTGGCAGCAGCTCAAGCAAGCGGGCGACGCACGCAACCTGCTCACATTCGTAGGGCGCCTGCAACAGTCGGCGCCATTTCGCAATGGCAGCACCCGCGCGGAATTTGCCGAGCGGGTGCGGATGGTGCTGGTAAGGGCGGTGGTCGACCAGGAAGATCGCGCGCTATTCGATCACATTGCACAAGAAGGGCTGATACAACAGGAAACAGGTGACCAAACTTGCCATGACGGCGTTTTGCTGGTGTTCCAGAACCTGGAGTTCCTGATTGCGGATCGACGATTGCTGGCCGACAACGCTGACACCGAGCCGCAGCTTTATCAGGCGCTCGGGCGGCTTTACCGCGTGAACCGGCTGGATGAGATTGCGCGCGAAAACGCCGGTGAGCGCGACGAAGCAGAAGTGCGCCTGGCTTATCGCCGAGGCGCCAACGTGCCGTTGGAACTCGGTATACCCAATGACAACATGCTGTTCGAGGCGATCGCCGAGGTGAGTCACAATGAAATGACCCGCGTGATCGAGCACGTGCTGCAGGACCAGCGCGGCGAAGGCTTTCTGGAATACGCGGTGAACAATCAGGAGTGGGGCCGATACTTGCGCAATACCCATGCCCAACTGTTCGACCGCATCGAGCAGGCCTACCAGAACAACGTGATAGACCTGCCCGACCAGCACCCGGAAGGCACCAGCATCGAAGACCTGTCCAGCGAGTACGCTGCACTGCTACGTACAAAAGAAGAACAGGAACGGCAACTGGTTCGCCAGCTCACCCTGCTTGCCCAGCCTGATCGCCTCTGACGGCTGGGCGCCAGGCGCGATTAGAGCTAAACGCCGTATCGCGCCCTCCCCCAGTCCATTGCGGCTTTCAATAGCTGTTGCAACACCTTGCGTGTGGGTGCCGCCAGGTCTTCGCGGTAGGCGAACGGCTCGGTTTCTTCCATGTAGGTGCTCTGCGCCAACTCCAGCTGCACGGCATGAATATGGTTGGCCGGGTCGCCGTAATGGCGGGTGATATGGCCGCCCTTGAAACGGCCGTTCAGCACATGGCTGTAGTCCTGGGCTTCGGCACAGACGCCTTGCAGCCGCTCGGCCAGTGCCGGATCGCAACTGGCGCCATTGAAGGTACCCAGGTTGAAGTCCGGCAGCTTGCCGTCGAACAGGTGCGGAATCAGCGAACGAATAGAATGGGCATCCCACAGCAGCGCGTAGCCATACTGCTCACGCAAGCGGTCCAGCTCGTTGCGGATGGTGTCGTGGTAGGGGCGCCAGATCTGCTCCAGGTACTGCTTGCGTTGCGCGTCAGTGGGCACCTGCCCTTCCTTGAACAGCGGCTCGCCCTCGAACAGCGTCGCCGGGTACAGGCCGGTGGTGGCACCGGCGTACAGCGGTTTGTCGTCATCCGGGCGGTTCAGGTCGATGACGAAGCGCGAGTACTCCGCCGAAACCACGCTGGCACCCATGTCGCGGGCAAAGTCGTACAGCTGGGGAATATGCCAGTCGGTGTCCGGCAGGCTGCGCGCCTGGTCGACCAGGCCGTCGCGCACCTCATCGCTCAGGCGCAGGCCGGCATGCGGCATGCTGATCAGCAGCGGCAGGCGGCCCTGGTGAAAACTCAGTACCTTGTCCATCGTGCCTCGCTCAATTGGAAATTTCATGGCCCTTGCGCACCACGCGCTTGGGCAGGTCGCCGCCCAGCCAGTAGGCCAGGTCGGCGGGGCGTTCGATTTGCCAGGCGACGAAGTCAGCAACCTTGCCAACTTCCAGCGAGCCATGGCTGTCGCCCAGGCCCAGTGCCGCGGCGGCATGCACGGTGACGCCGGCCAACGCCTCTTCCGGGGTCATGCGGAAGCAGGTACAGCCCATGTTCAGCATCAAGCGCAGCGACAGCCCTGGCGAAGTGCCGGGGTTGAGGTCGCTGGCCAGGGCAATCTTCACGCCGTGGCGGCGCAATGCGTCCATCGGCGGCAACTGGGTTTCACGCAGGAAGTAGAACGCGCCGGGCAGCAGCACGGCGACCGTGCCGGCTGCGGCCATGGCGATGGCGTCTTCTTCGGTCATGAATTCCAGGTGGTCGGCCGACAGCGCCTGGTAACGCGCCGCCAGGCTGGAGCCGTGCAGTGACGACAGCTGTTCGGCGTGCAGCTTGACCGGCAAGCCCAGCTCGCGCGCCTTGATGAACAGGCGCTCGACCTGGGCCGGGGAAAACGCCAGGTGTTCGCAGAAGGCATCCACCGCATCCACCAGGCCTTCGGCGGCCAGTGCTGGCAACATCTCGTCGCAGATGTGCGCGATGTAGTCGTCGGCGCGGCCGGCGTACTCCGGCGGCAACGCGTGCGCAGCCAGGCACGTGGCACGCACCGCCAGCGGCAGTTCGTCGGCCAGTCGACGGGCCACGCGCAGCATCTTGCGCTCGTTGGCCAAGTCCAGGCCGTAGCCGGACTTGACCTCAATGGTAGTCACCCCGTCGCGCATCAAAGCCTGAACCCGCTGGCGCGCACTGACGAACAGCTCGTCCTCACTGGCTGCTCGGGTGGCCCGCACGGTGCTGGCGATGCCACCGCCCTGCGCAGCGATTTCGGCATAGCTCACGCCCTGGAGGCGCTGCTCGAACTCGCCGCTGCGGTTACCACCGAACACGGCGTGGGTGTGGCAGTCGATCAACCCCGGGGTGACCCAGGCGCCGCCCAGGTCCACGCTGCGCTCGGCATCTACTGGCGCCAGCTCGGCGCGTGGGCCGATCCATTCGATCAGCCCGGCGTTGGTGACGATGGCCGCATTCTCGATAACCGAGTAACGGCCTTCGGCCATGGTTGCCACATGGCAGTGCTGCCAGACGGTTCTCATGCACAATCTCCTTTGCTAGCGGTGCAGCTCGGCCGGCTCTGCTGCCGGCTGGCCCTGCCCTGCGCGCGGTTTGCACCACAGCAGGTAGGACGCGACCAGGAACACCACCCAGACCACGCCGACGATCAATGCCGCCTGGGTGTCCGGGAAGTAGCCGAGTACGCCAAAGATGAACACCATGAACGCAATGGCCATGGCCGGGCCGTAAGGCCAGAACGGTACCGGGAAACTCAGCTGGGCCACTTGTTCACGGCTCATGCTGCGGCGCATGGCCACCTGGGTCACCAGAATCATCAGCCACACCCATACGGTGGCGAAGGTAGCGATCGAGGCAATCAGCAGGAACACGTTTTCCGGGATCAGGTAGTTCAGCAGCACGCCGATCAGCAGTGCGGCACCCATTACCACCACAGTCATCCACGGCACGCCGTGCTTCGACAACTTGCTGAAGCCGCGCGGGGCGTGGCCTTGCTGGGCCAGGCCGTACATCATGCGGCCGGCGCCGAAGATGTCGCTGTTGATGGCCGAGATCGCCGCCGAAATCACCACCACGTTCAGCACGGCAGCGGCCGAGCCGATGCCCAGGTTGCTGAAGATCTGCACAAACGGGCTGCCTTCGCTGCCGATCTGCGGCCATGGGTACAGGCACATCAGCACGAACAGGGTAAGCACGTAGAACAGCAGGATGCGCAGCGGCACCGCGTTGATCGCCTTGGGGATGACGCGTTGCGGGTCTTTGGCTTCACCGGCAGTGACGCCGATGATCTCGATGCCGCCGAAGGCGAACATCACCACCGCGAACGACGCAATCAGGCCACCCACGCCGTTAGGCATGAAACCGCCATGCTCGAACAGGTTGCTCACGCCCACGGCATGCCCGGTGCCTACCTGGCTGAAGCCGAAGGCCATGATGCCGAGGCCGGCCAGGATCATCGCGACAATGGCGCCGACCTTGAGCAGCGACAGCCAGAACTCCATTTCGCCAAACACCTTGACGTTGCACAGGTTGAGGCCGCCGATCAGGAAGACAATGCCCAGTACCCAGATCCAGCGAGCTACCTCCGGGAACCAGAAGCCCATGTAGATACCGAAGGCAGTGACGTCGGCGATGGCAACGATGACCATCTCGAAGGCGTAGGTCCAGCCGAGGATGAAGCCGGCCATGGGGCCGAGGTAGGTGGTGGCGTAGTGGCCGAAGGAGCCGGCCACCGGGTTGTGCACGGCCATTTCACCGAGGGCGCGCATGACCATGTACACGGCGGCGCCGCCGATCAGGTAGGCCAGCAGCACAGCCGGGCCGGCCATCTGGATAGCCGAGGCGGAACCGTAGAACAGGCCGGTGCCGATGGCGGAACCGAGGGCCATGAAACGGATGTGGCGGGCACTTAGCCCGCGCTTGAGACCTTGAGCTTGTTGCATGTCACGTCCTTAAATTGTTTTTGTGGTCGTGAGATCGAGGGGGCTGCCTTGCAGCCCTTTCGCGGGACAAGCCCGCTCCCACAGGTACCGCACAGGTCTGAAACCTTTGGTACTCCTGTGGGAGCGGGCTTGTCCCGCGAATGGGCCGCACAGCGGCCCCTGGGGGCATTACAGGCTTGGCAGCACACCCGCCGGCAGCAAACCGGTCAGGCTACCCTTGGCCAACAGTTCCACGGCCTTTTCGATGTCCGGCGCAAAGAAACGGTCACGGTCGTAATGCGGTACTTCGCTGCGCAGGGCCTTGCGCGCCTGCTCCAGCTTGGCCGAAGTCTTCAGGCCTTTGCGCAGGTCGAGGCCCTGGCAGGCACCCAGCCATTCGATGGCCAGCACGCCACGGGTGTTTTCGGCCATTTCCCACAGGCGCTTGCCGGCAGCCGGGGCCATGGACACGTGGTCTTCCTGGTTGGCGGAGGTCGGCAGGCTGTCGACACTGTGCGGGTGCGACAGGGCCTTGTTCTCGCTGGCCAGGGCCGCCGCCGTAACCTGGGCGATCATGAAGCCGGAGTTGACCCCGCCGTTTTCCACCAGGAACGGCGGCAGCTGGGACATGTGCTTGTCCATCATCAGCGAGATGCGGCGCTCGCTCAGCGAGCCGATTTCGGCGATGGCCAGGGCAATGTTGTCGGCGGCCATGGCCACCGGTTCTGCGTGGAAGTTGCCGCCGGAAATCACGTCACCTTCGGCAGCGAATACCAGCGGGTTGTCCGACACGGCGTTGGCTTCGATACCCAATACCTCGGCAGCCTGGCGCAGCTGGGTCAGGCAGGCGCCCATGACCTGCGGCTGGCAGCGCAGCGAGTACGGGTCCTGGACCTTGTCGCAGTTCTTGTGCGACAGCGACACTTCGCTGGAATCACCCAGCAAATCGCGGAAGCAGGCCGCGGTGTCGATCTGGCCACGCTGGCCACGTACGGCATGCACGCGGGCATCGAACGGCGAACGCGAGCCCAGCGCGGCTTCTACGGTCAGGCCACCACAGGCAATGGCGGCAGCGTAAAGGTCTTCGGCCTGGAACAGGCCACGCAGGGCGTAGGCCGTGGACGCCTGGGTACCGTTGAGCAGGGCCAGGCCTTCTTTGGCGGCCAGGGTCAGTGGCTCGAGACCGGCAATCGCAAGCGCTTCAGTGGCTGGCAGCCATTGGCCTTTGTAACGGGCCTTGCTCTCACCCAGCAATACCAGCGACATGTGTGCCAGTGGCGCGAGGTCGCCCGAGGCGCCGACCGAGCCCTTGAGCGGGATGTGCGGGTAGACCTCGGCGTTGACCAGGGCGGTCAGGGCGTCGATCACCTTGCGGCGGATGCCGGAGAAGCCGCGGCTGAGGCTGTTGATCTTCAGCACCATGATCAGCCGCACCAGGTCGTCATCCAGCGGCGCACCGACACCGGCGGCGTGGGACAGCACCAGCGAGCGCTGCAGGTTTTCCAGGTCGTGGCTGGCGATACGGGTGGAGGCCAGCAGGCCGAAACCGGTATTGATGCCGTAGGCGGTGCGGTCTTCAGCCAGGATTTGCTCTACGCAGGCAACGCTGTCGTTGATCGGCTGGTCGGCGCTGGCATCCAGCTGCAGGCGCACGGGCGCGGCATGAATGGCGCGCAGTTGGGCCAGGGTCAGGGTGCCGGGCTTGAGGGTGAGTTCGGTCACGTTACTACTCCAATCGCGTGGAGCCGCAGGCCTGTATTGAGGTGCCTGCGCGCTCCTTCTTGTTGTTCAGTATCACCCCTTGCGGGGTGCGAGCCAAAGCGTGGCGATCAGCCAGTGATCATCGGCAGGTCCAGGCCCTGCTCCTTGGCGCAGTCGATGGCGATGTCGTAACCGGCATCGGCGTGGCGCATCACACCAGTCCCTGGGTCGTTGGTCAGCACGCGGGCGATACGCTCGGCGGCTTCATCGGTACCGTCGCAGACAATGACCATGCCCGAGTGCTGGGAGAAGCCCATGCCTACGCCGCCGCCGTGGTGCAGCGACACCCAGGTGGCGCCGCCTGCGGTGTTCAGCAGGGCGTTGAGCAGCGGCCAGTCGGAGACTGCATCGGAGCCATCACGCATGGCTTCGGTTTCGCGGTTGGGGCTGGAGACAGAACCGGAGTCCAGGTGGTCACGGCCGATCACCACCGGCGCCGACAGCTCGCCACTGCGGACCATTTCGTTGAACGCCAGGCCGAGCTTGGCGCGCAGGCCCAGGCCAACCCAGCAGATTCGGGCTGGCAGGCCCTGGAAGCTGATGCGCTCGCGGGCCATGTCCAGCCAGCGGTGCAAGTGGGCGTCGTCCGGGATCAGTTCCTTGACCTTGGCGTCGGTCTTGTAGATGTCCTCGGCTTCACCGGACAGCGCCGCCCAGCGGAACGGGCCGATGCCGCGGCAGAACAGCGGGCGGATGTAGGCCGGGACGAAGCCCGGGAAGTCGAAGGCGTTGGCCACGCCCTCTTCCTTGGCCATCTGGCGGATGTTGTTGCCGTAGTCGAAGGTCGGGATGCCCTGCTTCTGGAAATCAAGCATGGCCTGCACGTGTACGGCCATCGACTGCTTGGCGGCCTTGACCACTGCAGCCGGTTCGGTCTGCGCGCGGTCGCGGTACTGTTCCCAGGTCCAGCCGGCGGGCAGGTAGCCGTTCAGTGGGTCGTGGGCGCTGGTCTGGTCGGTGACCATGTCCGGGCGCACGCCACGCTTGACCAGCTCTGGCAGGATTTCGGCGGCGTTGCCGTGCAGGGCGATGGAGATGGCCTTGCCTTCGGCGGTGTACTTGGCGATGCGCGCCAAGGCGTCGTCGAGGTCAGTGGCCTGTTCGTCGACGTAGCGGGTTTCCAGGCGGAAGTCGATGCGGCTCTGCTGGCATTCGATGTTCAGCGAGCAGGCGCCGGCCAAGGTCGCGGCCAGTGGCTGGGCGCCGCCCATGCCGCCCAGGCCGGCGGTGAGCACCCACTTGCCTTTGAGGCTGCCACCGTAGTGCTGGCGACCGGCCTCGACGAAGGTTTCATAGGTGCCCTGGACGATGCCCTGGCTGCCGATGTAGATCCAGCTGCCGGCGGTCATCTGGCCGTACATGGCCAGGCCCTTGGCGTCGAGTTCGTTGAAGTGTTCCCAGTTGGCCCAGTGCGGCACCAGGTTGGAGTTGGCGATCAGCACGCGTGGGGCGTTGCTGTGGGTCTTGAACACACCGACCGGTTTGCCCGACTGCACCAGCAGGGTTTCGTCGTCTTCCAGGCGGGTCAGGGTTTCGACGATCTTGTCGTAGCAGGCCCAGTTGCGCGCAGCACGGCCGATACCGCCGTACACCACCAGTTCTTTCGGATTTTCCGCGACCTGCGGGTCGAGGTTGTTCATCAGCATGCGCAGTGGCGCTTCAGTCAGCCAGCTTTTGGCGGTCAGCTTGTTGCCACGTGGGGCACGGATTTCAACGTCACGGTATTTGTTGTTGTCGGTCACGGGAAAGGTCCTCTGCGGTCGTCCGCGGGCGGGTATGTCGTGGTCAATATACAAACACACCTTTACTTGTATGTACAAGCATGGACAACCAAAATATTCGGACTGATCTGCTGAGTGGCTGAAAAAAGCCGGGGCCGCTTTGCGGCCCTTTCCGACCGGTCCGGCGCCCCGGCAAGGCCGCTCCTACAGGGACCGCGCAAGCCGGGGCATACGCGTTCGATGTAGGAGCGGCCTTGCCGGGGCGCCGGACCGGTCGGAAAGGGCTGCGCAGCAGCCCCGGCTATCTCAGTGTGAAATGAGTTCGATCAGGCAGAACCGCCCCTGAACCTCCAGCCCGAGCAATTCGTCGTTGCCTTCCAGCCGCAGGCAGTCATACAACCCCAACCGCTGCGTCTCACGCCCAGCCAGGGCCACCTCGACCTGGTTACTGGCGGCAAACAGCAACACCGTCGACGCCAAGCTGTACACCCGATGGGTACCGTCCAGCCATTGCAACCGCGCCCGATAACGCAGCGGCGCATAGATCAGGTTGAAATCGCGAATCGCCCCGCCCAGCAGCTTGCAGCTGACCTGGCTCTCGCCACCGAAAGCAAACGCATCGAAGGGCAACAGTGGCCGGCTGGCCTGGCCGTCGACCAGCAGGCGCATGCCATCGCCCTGCAGCACGGTGATGATGCGCTGGTAACCGGCAAAGGTGGAAAAGCCGCCCGACTCCTCGATATCGGCAATCGAAAGGCGCCAGCCAAAACCGTCCAGGCCCTCGCCACTGTCACGGGTGATTTCTTCGGTGAAACCGCCACCGTTTTTCCACGGCATGCGCGGGTAATCCTGCGCACGCAACACATGCAGCTGACTCATTTGCTGAAACGTCCTTCCAGGCGGTGACGGGAACCGGGGTGGATCAGCCGCGCAGCGGTTACCGGCTGGCGGCCGGACCAGGTGCGACGGCGGATCAGCAGGCACGGCTCGCCCCGCTCGATCTGCAACAGACGGCACTCTTCCGGCTCGGCCAGGATCGCCTCGACCACGTGCTCGCCTTCGGTCAGCGGTGCCACCTGCGACAGGTAGGCGTAGGGCGTCTGCCGGGTGAAGTCCTGCTTGAGGTAGTCGGGGGCGATGGCCGCGTTGACGTAGCGGTCCTCGATCTGCACCGGCACGCCGTTCTCGAAATGCACGATCAGCGAATGGAACACCCGCTGGCCTTCGCGCATGTCCAGGGCCAGGGCGCGCTCGGAGCCTGCTGCTTCCTCGGTAAGTGTGATCACCTGGCAGCTATGCTGGTGGCCGCGCGCGGCAATTTCGTCGGCAATGTTGTTGACTTCGAACAACGCCGAACGGCCCTTGGGTTCGGCGACGAAAGTACCCACACCTTGCATGCGCACCAGCAGGCCTTCGGCGGTGAGCTCGCGCAGGGCGCGGTTGATGGTCATGCGGCTGAAGCCCAGCTGGCTGACCAGCTCGCTCTCCGAAGGTACCCGGTGATGCGGTGGCCAGCTGCCGTTGTCGATCTGCTGGATGATCATCTGTTTGACCCGGGCATAGAGCGGCGCCGGGCCCTCGCCCATCTGGGCAACCAGCGCGGAGACAGGAGGTGTCGGCACGGCGGTGGATCCTTGTGCAAATAGAATGAGCGGTAGCTTGCCGCAGTTTACCCGGCAGGCAAACGGCTGTATATGTATATACAAGTTAACAATAACAGGATTTGTACCGATGCCCGCCTACTTCGCCGAACGCGCCCTGCTGCCCACGGGCTGGGCCAGCCATGTCCGCATCGAGGTCGCCAGCGATGGCCATGTGGCCAGTATCGAGCCAGGCGCCTCGGCTGAAGGCGCCGAGCGCTTGGCCGGCCCACTACTGCCCGGCATGCCCAACCTGCACTCGCATGCCTTCCAGCGCGCGATGGCAGGCCTGGCGGAAGTCGCTGGCAACCCCAACGACAGTTTCTGGACCTGGCGCGACCTGATGTACCGCCTGGTCGGGCAGATCAGCCCGGACCAGCTACAGGTCATCGCCCGCCAGCTGTACATCGAAATGCTCAAGGCCGGCTACACCTCGGTCGCCGAATTCCACTACGTGCACCACGACCAGGCCGGCCAGCGCTACGCCGACCCGGCCGAGCTGTCGCGCCGCATCAGCGCGGCTGCGGTCGACAGCGGCATTGGCCTGACCTTGCTGCCGGTGCTGTACAGCCATGCCGGCTTTGGTGGCCAGGCGCCGAATGACGGGCAACGGCGCTTCATCAACTCCACCGAACAATACCTGCAATTGCAAGCGCAGCTCGCCCCGCTGCTGGCCGCGCAACCGGCGCAGCAGCTGGGCCTGTGTTTCCACTCACTGCGGGCGGTAACGCCCGGGCAGATCGCCGAGGTGCTGGCCGCCAGCGACACGCAGTGCCCGGTGCATATCCACATTGCCGAACAGCAGAAGGAAGTGGACGACTGCCTGGCCTGGAGCGGCCTGCGCCCGCTGCAGTGGCTGTATGAGCATGTGGACGTGGACCGGCGCTGGTGCCTGGTGCACGCCACCCATGCCGAGGCGGATGAAGTGACGGCCATGGCCCGCAGCGGTGCGGTGGCCGGGCTGTGTTTGACCACTGAAGCCAACCTGGGCGACGGGATTTTCCCGGCGGTGGACTTCCTCGCGCAGGGCGGGCGCATGGGCATTGGCTCGGACAGCCATGTGTCGCTTAGCGTGGTGGAAGAGCTGCGCTGGCTGGAATATGGTCAGCGCCTGCGTGACCAAAGGCGCAACCGCCTGTATCGCGGCGACCAGCCGATGGTCGGGCGCACGCTGTATGACGCCGCACTGGCGGGCGGTGCGCAGGCGCTGGGGCAGGCGGTCGGGGAGCTGGCCGTGGGCAAGCGGGCCGACTGGCTGGTGCTCGATGGACAAGACCCTTATATCGCCATGGCCGATGGCGATGCAATTCTCAACCGCTGGTTGTTTGCCGGGGGTGATCGCCAGGTGCGGGATGTGATGGTGAATGGGCAGTGGGTGGTGCGCCAGGGGCGGCATGCGCAGGAAGAGCAGAGCGGGCGGGCGTTTGCCGAGGTGTTGCGCCAACTTTTGGGCTGAGGTGCTGGCAGTACGCTCGCATTCGCGGGTGAACCCGCTCCCACAGGTACTGCACCGGGCTGTAGGAGCGGGTTTACCCGCGAACACCGGCGAAGCCGGTGCCATCCACCGAGTCGCCTGCTTCGCGGGTGAACCCGCTCCTACACAGCTCGACGAAACTCAGTGCATCTTGACGATCTGCTGGTCCGAAGCCCGCCAGATCAAGCGGCTGGTGTCATACCCCTGCTGACGCGCCCTGGACAGCAGGTTCTCGCGCTCCCACGCCGGCAGCGTCGGCGTGCGCGACAGAATCCACAGGTACTTGCGGTCCGGGCTACCGACAATGGCCGTGCGATAGTGCTCGTCCACATACAGAATCCAGTACTCGCCCCTTGCCACGCCCGG
Organism: Pseudomonas sp. S37; assembly: GCF_016658545.1. Taxonomy (GTDB): domain Bacteria; phylum Pseudomonadota; class Gammaproteobacteria; order Pseudomonadales; family Pseudomonadaceae; genus Aquipseudomonas. Next base: position 30,032 of record NZ_JACVZC010000041.1, read on the forward strand.
CACCAGCTTGGTGAACCAGTTATCGAACTCGACCCACAACTTGTCGGTGTGCCCCGGCTCCTGGATGTTCGCATGCCCTTCGGCACGCAGCCATTCGTCACCCATGGTGCGGCAGCGGTTTAGCACACCATAACTGCCATCAGGCTTGAGGTTGTAATGGGCTTCGGACTGCTCGCAGCCATCCTGGAAGCGCATCGGCAGGCGCGCCAGCTCGTACCATTTGCCCTGGTAGCGCTTGAGGTCGACATTGCCGGCGGTTTTCGGCGCCAGCGGGTCGTGCACGGAGCCTGCACAACCGCCCAGCAGCAATGCCAGGCATACCCCCATCAGCAGGTATGCACGCCTCATTTGAGGCCCTGCCCTGAATACATCAGTACTTTGTCAGCTGCGTACTGCACGCTGATGAAGCTCTTCTCGTCCCCCCAGGTGCAGCTGCTCATGCCCAGCGCACCAGAGCACTCGGTCGGCGTACCGAGCAACTGCTCGACCTCGGCCTTGTTCATACCGGCCTTGATCTTGGAATAGTTTTCCTGGTTGATCTTGCTGCAGGCAGTCAGGACGACGCACAGCGACAACAGGGCGAGGGAACGCAACGACATGAAGGACACTCCTGGAGAGGTGAAAACAGGCGAGTGGCCTGCAGTGACCTTCGACGCGAAAATCCCTCCAGGGTTCCCTGCCCTCCCCCCTTTGCCCCCACACCATTGGTCGGTTGGCCACTACTGTGCGATTAATCACAAAGCATTAATCACCAGCCAATAAAAAAGCCGCCCCGTTGGGGCGGCCTTGCCGTGGCGGCGTACCGGTCGCGATGGCCTGCGCAGCAGGCTCTTGCAACTTCAGAACCGAGACCCAGGCTCCAGCAAAAAGTCCATCTCTTCACTGGTACTCGGCCGCTCCAGCACCAGGTTGCGGTGCGGGAAGCGCCCGAACCGGGCAATCACCCGCTGGTGCTGCTCGGCATAGTCGAGGAAGCCTTCGAACAGCCGCCGGTTGGCCTCGGGTTGCTCATCCAGCAGCGTCTGGTAGCGCTCGACGCACAGGTTCTGCCAGTCCAGCACCTCGGCATGCTCCAGCACCAGCAGCACGAACACCCGCTGGATCGGCAGCAGCTGGTAGTCCCAGCCCTTCTGCAGGCCCTGCATGGCCACCACCTGGGCACGCCGGTCGCCCTCGAAGGCACGCGGCGTGTCGCGGTGGATCATGCGCGGCAACTGGTCCAGCAGGATCAGCAAACCGAGCCAGCCCTGCGGGCTCTGCTGCCAATCCTCGAGCCCACCCGCCAGGGCGTGCTCCATCAGGTCGCCGAACAGCGCCTGGGCGTCGGCATCGTGATGCTTGCCGAACCACAGCGTGCTCTTCTCGTCAGCCACGGCCTGGGGACTGGTACCCCAACCGAACCACCACTCCAGCAACGGCTGCCAAGGTGCGAGCATGACTTACTCCTTGTGGTAGGCGGTAACGCGCTCAACCTCTTCCTTCGAGCCGAGAATGACCGACACACGCTGGTGCAGGCCTTCAGGCTTGATGTCGAGGATGCGCTGGTAACCGTCGGTGGACACGCCGCCGGCCTGTTCGATGATGAACGACATCGGGTTGGCTTCGTACATCAGGCGCAGTTTGCCCGGTTTGCTTGGGTCGCGGGCATCACGTGGGTACATGAACAGGCCGCCACGGGTGAGGATGCGGTGCACATCGGCCACCATCGAGGCGATCCAGCGCATGTTGTAGTTTTTCTTCAGCGGGCCGGTCTCGCCTGCCAGCAGTTCGCCCACGTAGCGTTGAATCGGGGCTTCCCAGTGGCGCTGGTTGGACATGTTGATGGCGAACTCGGCGGTGCTTTCCGGTACGCGGATGTTTTCGTGGGTCAGCACAAAGCTACCCAGTTCGCGGTCCAGGGTAAAGCCCTTGACGCCGTTGCCCAGGGTGAGGATCAGCATGGTCTGCGGGCCGTAAATGGCGTAACCGGCGGCTACCTGCTGGGTGCCTGGCTGCAGGAAGGCGTTCTCGTTCAGGGTTTCGTTCTGGCTCAGGTACTCGTTAGGGCAACGCAGTACCGAGAAGATGGTGCCGACCGACACGTTGACGTCGATGTTGGACGAGCCGTCCAGCGGGTCGAAGACCAGCAGGTAGGCGCCTTTCGGGTACTTGCCCGGGATCTGGTAGGCATTGTCCATTTCTTCGGACGCCATGCCGGCCAGGTGGCCGCCCCACTCGTTGGCTTCCAGCAGGATGTCGTTGGAAATCACGTCCAGCTTCTTCTGGACTTCGCCCTGCACGTTTTCAGTGCCCATGCTGCCCAGTACACCACCGAGGGCGCCTTTGGACACGTGATGGCTGATTTCCTTGCACGCACGCGCCACCACTTCGATCAGGAAGCGCAGATCGGCAGGGGTATTGTTGCTGCGGGTCTGCTCAATCAGATAGCGACTCAGGGTAACGCGGGACATGTATGGCTCCGAATGGATGGGGGGAGATAAAAAACCCCCGCAGTTTACAGGGAGAGTTGCAGGCTAGCGAGTGATGAGACTCGCCACGGCTCTCAGACGGCACAATAGGTCGGTAGTTCAGCGTGCGCCAGGCCGGTGGTCGGAGTCGGCCCCATTCGCGGGTAAACCCGCTCCCACAGGGTCACTCACAGGCCTTGAGCGCTATGGAGTTCCCTGTGGGAGCGGGTTTACCCGCGAATGGCCTTACCTCAATCCAACGCCTTCCAGATCTCGGTCGCATACTCGCGAATGGTCCGGTCCGACGAGAACCAACCCATCCGCGCCGTATTCAGCACCGCCATGCGCCACCACTCCTGCGGCGCGTGCCACAGCTCCTCGACCCGGCGCTGGGCATCCCAGTAGGCATCGAAATCGGCGCACACCAGGAAGCGGTCATAGGCCACCAACCCGTCGATCAGGCCGGTGTAGCGCGACGGGTCGTCCGGCGAGAACACCCCGCTGCGAATCGCCTGCAGCACATCGCCCAGGCGGCTGGAGGCCGCAATGGCCGCATTGGCACCAAAGTCCCCGGCCTTGCGCCGTGCCTCCACCTGCTGCGCCGTGAGGCCAAAGATGAACATGTTGTCGGCCCCCACCTGCTCGCACATCTCCACGTTGGCGCCATCCAGGGTGCCAATGGTCAGCGCGCCGTTCAGGCCGAACTTCATGTTGCTGGTGCCGGAGGCTTCATAGCCAGCGGTGGAAATCTGCTCGGACAGGTCCGCTGCCGGGATGATGCTCTCGGCCAGGCTGACGTTGTAGTTGGGCAGGAACACCACCTTGAGCAGGCCACGCACGGTCGGGTCGTTGTTCACCACCCGGGCGATGTCGTTGGCCAGCTTGATGATCAGCTTGGCCTGGTGGTAACTGGCCGCAGCCTTGCCGGCGAAGATCTTCACCCGTGGCACCCAGTGGGTGCTCGGGTCGTTGCGCATGGCCTGGTACAGCGCCACGGTGTGCAACAGGTTGAGCAGCTGGCGTTTGTACTCGTGGATGCGCTTGACCTGCACATCGAACAGCGCTTCGGGGTTGACCGTGACGCCGATGCGGTCCTGGATGATGCTGGCCAGGGCACGCTTGCTGTGCAGGCGCTGGGCGGCGAACTGCTTGCGGAAACCGGCCTTGTCAGCGAACGGCACCAGAGCAGCCAGGCGCCCTTCGGGGTCGTCCTTCAGCTCCGGCCCCAGCGCTTCGACAAGCATTTCGGTCAGCTGCGGGTTGGACTGGTACAGCCAACGGCGGAAGGTGATGCCGTTGGTCTTGTTGTTGATACGCTGCGGGTACAGCTTGTGCAGCTCGGCAAACACCGTGCTTTTCATCAGCTGGCTGTGCAGCGCCGATACGCCGTTGACGCTGTGCGAACCGAGAAACGCCAGGTTACCCATGCGCACACGGCGGCCGTTGTCCTCCTCGATCAGCGACACCGCCCGCAATACGTCGAAATCGTGCAGGCCTTTGGCCCGCAGGCTGTCGATGTGATAGGCGTTTATCAGGTAGATGATCTGCATGTGCCGCGGCAACATGCGTTCCATCAGTGCCACCGGCCAGGTTTCCAGGGCCTCGGGCAGCAGCGTGTGGTTGGTGTAGGCCAGGGTGCCGACGGTCAGCTCCCAGGCCGTGTCCCAAGGGATTTCATGTTGGTCGACCAGCAACCGCATCAATTCGGCCACGGCGATCGACGGGTGGGTGTCGTTGAGCTGGATGGCCGCCGCGTCCGGCAGGTTGAGCAGGTTGTCGTGCATGTTCAAATGGCGGCGCAGCAGGTCTTGCAGCGAGGCCGAAACGAAGAAGTATTCCTGGCGCAGGCGCAACTCCTGGCCGGCCTCGGTGCTGTCGGCCGGGTACAGCACCCGCGAGATGCTCTCGGCCCTTGCCACTTCGGCGACTGCCCCCAGGTGGTCGCCGGCATTGAAGCGCTCCAGGTGCAGCTCTTCAAGAGCCCGCGCGCGCCACAAACGCAAGGTATTCACGCTGGAGCCTCGCCAGCCGACAACCGGGGTGTCATAGGCAACCGCGCGTACAGTCTCGCCAGGCGTCCACACCTGACGCTGCTGCCCGTGGTTGTCGCTGAGCGTTTCGACGCTGCCGCCAAAGCTGATCGGGTAGATCACCTCGGCGCGCTCGAACTCCCAGGGGTTGCCGAAGTCCAGCCAGTTTTCGGTCTGCTCCTGCTGCCAGCCATCGACCACCGCCTGGCGGAACAAGCCGTGCTCGTAGCGAATGCCGTAGCCGTGGGCGGCAATGCCCAAGGTCGACATGCTTTCCATGAAGCACGCGGCCAGGCGGCCCAGGCCGCCATTGCCCAACGCAGCGTCCGGCTCCAGCAGGCGGATACGCTCCAGGTCGACGTCCAGGCCCTCCAGCGCATCGCGGGCGATGTCCAGCAGGCCCAGGTTGCTCAGGCTGTCGTAGAGCAGGCGGCCGATAAGGAATTCCAGGGAAAGGTAATACACGCGCTTCTGGCTGCGCCGATAGGCCTGGCGGGTGTGGTCCATCCAGTGGTCGACCATGTGATCGCGCGCAGCCAGGGCGATGGCTTCGAACCAGTCATGGTCGAAGGCGTGCTCCGGGTCCTTGCCGACCGCGTAGGTCAGCTTGTTCAGTACAGCGGCACGAAAATCCGCGACTTCGGCGTCACGAGCTTTGGGTTCCTGGGACATGCGGCATCCTCGGGCAAGTTGACGAAAGCGGAGGGAGATTGTTCAGCCTAGACGCTTCGACCGGGAGCGAAAGCCTGGGTTCGTGGTTTTCATGATCGTTTGCGCATTCGGTCAAAAGGTTGTTCATTAATTGAGCAATTCCGGTATGATCGCGCGCCCCAAGACCGTGATTCACCCCCTATAAAGATGAAAACGACCCTGATCGCCGCGGCCGAAGTCGACCGCCTGGAGACCTGGCAGCGCTACACCAGCAACATGTGCCATGGCTGCCATTCGACCTGCTGCACCCTGCCGGTGGAGGTGAAGATCAAGGATCTGATCCGTATCGGCGTGGTCGACGAGTTCGAAAAAGACGAACCGCCGAAGAACGTGGCCAAGCGCCTGCAGAAAGAAGGCATCATCGAGCGCTTCAACCAGAAGTCGGGGATTTTCACCCTGACCCGGATGAGCAACGATGACTGCATGTACCTGGATCGTAAAAGCCGGCTGTGCACCATTTATGACAAGCGCCCGGACACCTGCCGCAACCACCCCAAGGTCGGGCCGCGGCCGGGGTATTGTGCTTACAAGCCCAAAGTGGTTGGGCGTTGACGCCTGCGCAGAGAGTGAATAGACTTTTAATCGTCTTGATGTACACGGAGCTTCCTACAGGAAGTGTCTAGACGCCGCCACCTGGTTCCGGCCGTGCCGGTTGATGGGAGAAATCCCTAAGGGCATCCGCGATACGACCCCCTTAATTGGGGGTTTCGTATTTTTACAGATCGCTATCGCCTTGCAGGTCGTCGAATCGGCTCATTTCTGAGTTTCTTCAGCATCAGCAACCAGCCTTTGATCTTCTCATGCCGTTTCAAGCTCGTCGGCCGGCTTGAAGGGTGGTTTTGGTCACGTATATAGGCACTTTCAACATGCACCTTGAGGCTGCGGGCTGAATCGCGGCGCAAGTTGAAGTACACCTCATATCGGCTCCCATCTGGATAACCAAACTGATTACCTTCCAATGTCAGCCAGTTGCTATGCCCAGTAAACAGGCATTGCCGATCGGCTAACGAAGCCATGATGGCCGGCAGCTGCAATGAAAGCTGGTGTCGCCCCGGGCAAAACGCTCGCCGAATGCCTCGATGGTCGATCAGCAGATGATCTTGGCCAATATCATGAAAATCCAGCTCCATGCCTTGCTTAGGACCGAAACTTACGCAGTGGCTGGAATACTCGACGACTAAGGTCAACGCTTGCAGCCCATGTGCTTCAAGCCCAGGGATTGCCAGCAGGTGTGATTCAGGGCGCAAATGAAGCAAGCTCCAGCAGGTACCGGCAACATCAATTTGGCCATTGGCCAAATGCTCCTTCCACCCCTTGCCTTTCATTGTCAGTCTCAAGCAATTTCCAGCAGCCAGCCTACTGAGGCTATCGACCCTTGCCAAAAACTCCTTGGTAAGCAATTACTTCAATTGAAATATGAAGCAATAGAAGTAGCTTCCCGTTGATAGAAATCACAGCAAGCTAGACAGTCCAATGACTCCCCACAAGACATCGCTGGCGTTACAGAACCCCTTACATCCGTTTGTGAGATCGCTTACAAATACTTCGCCACCCCAATAAAAAACGCCCCCGGCCTTTCGACCGGGGGCGTTTTCATTCAGCCAGAGCTAACTCAGTTCTTGGCTTTCTTGGCAGCGCGGGTACGCTCGCCTTCGTCCAGGATCTTCTTGCGCAGACGGATCGACTTAGGCGTCACTTCGCACAGCTCGTCGTCCTGGATGAATTCCAGGGCCTGTTCCAGGGTGTGGCGAACTGGCGGCACCAGGGCGATGACTTCGTCTTTGCCCGAAGCACGCATGTTGTCCAGTTTCTTGCCCTTGGTCGGGTTCACGCCCAGGTCGTTGTCACGGCTGTTCAGGCCGATGATCTGACCGTTGTAGATCTCCTGGCCGTGTTCAACGAACAGCTTGCCGCGAGCCTGCAGGGTTTCCAGCGAGTAGGTCAGCGCCTTGCCGGTTTCGACCGAAACCAGAACACCGTTCAGGCGGCCGGACATCTGGCCCGACTTCATGGTGTCGTAGCGGTCGAAGATCGAGGTCAGGATGCCTGCACCGTTGGTCAGGGTCAGGAACTGGTTACGGAAACCGATCAGACCACGGGCTGGAATGTTGTATTCCAGGCGAACACGGCCCTTGCCATCCGGCACCATGTTGGTCAGGTCGCCTTTACGCAGGCCCATCTCTTCCATGACCTTGCCCTGGGATTCTTCAGGGATGTCGATGGTGACGTTCTCGAACGGCTCCTGCTTGACGCCGTCGACTTCGCGGATGATTACTTCAGGGCGGCCTACAGCCATCTCGAAGCCTTCACGACGCATGGTTTCGATCAGTACCGACAGGTGCAGCTCACCACGGCCCGATACCTTGAACTTGTCAGGGGAATCGGTTTCCTGAACGCGCAGGGCTACGTTGTACAGCAGCTCTTTGTCCAGACGGTCTTTGATGTTACGGCTGGTGACGAACTTGCCTTCCTTGCCGCAGAACGGCGAGTCGTTGACCTGGAAGGTCATCGAAACGGTTGGCTCGTCAACGGTCAGCGGCTTCATCGCTTCTACCGCGTCCGGGGCGCACAGGGTGTCGGAGATGAACAGCTCGTCGAAACCGCTGATGCAGACGATGTCGCCAGCCTGGGCTTCTTCAACGTCTACACGGTGCAGGCCGTGGTGGCCCATCAGCTTCAGGATGCGGCCGTTGCGCTTCTTGCCGTTGGTGTCGATGGCGACAACCGGGGTGTTCGGCTTGACGCGACCACGGGCGATACGGCCAACGCCGATAACACCGAGGAAGCTGTTGTAGTCCAGTGCGGAGATCTGCATCTGGAACGAGCCGTCACGGTCAACGTCCGGCGCCGGTACGTTGTCGACGATCGACTGGTACAGGGCGGTCATGTCTTCGCCCATTTCGGTGTGGTCCAGACCGGCGATGCCGTTCAGGGCCGAGGCGTAGACGACTTTGAAGTCCAGCTGTTCGTCGGTGGCACCGAGGTTGTCGAACAGGTCGAAGATCTGGTCCAGAACCCAGTCAGGACGCGCGCCCGGGCGGTCAACCTTGTTGATCACGACGATTGGCTTCAGGCCGGCTTCGAAGGCCTTCTTGGTCACGAAGCGGGTTTGCGGCATCGGGCCGTCCTGGGCGTCGACCAGCAGCAGCACGGAGTCGACCATCGACATTACACGCTCAACCTCGCCACCGAAGTCGGCGTGGCCGGGGGTGTCGACGATGTTGATGTGATAGCCGTTCCAGTTGATGGCGGTGTTTTTCGCCAGAATGGTAATACCGCGCTCTTTTTCCTGGTCGTTGGAGTCCATGACGCGCTCGTCGTTGAGCTCGTTACGCTCCAGGGTGCCGGACTGACGCAGGAGTTTGTCGACCAGGGTGGTTTTACCATGGTCAACGTGGGCGATGATGGCGATGTTACGCAGATTTTCGATCACAAGTGTATCTCGATCAGAGGATTCGGTTGCCGCCCAGTGTAGGCGGCGAATATGTACTGTTTAAGGCTCAGCGGGCCCGGCGGTCGGGAGGGCGATGGCGGATACTGCCGCCATACAGCCCCGGCGTCTTATGTCGGACGATAAACACGCACATTGGCATGTCCCTCACTGAGCAGGTGGTGTGCGTGCAAACGGCTCATCACACCCTTGTCGCAATACAGCAAGTACTGGCGCGTTGGGTCCAGGTGCTTGAACTTGCTGTTGATGGCATAGAACGGCATGGCCTGGATTTCGATACCTTCGAGCACCAGAGGTTCGTCTTCCTGGGCATCGGGGTGACGAATGTCGATGACGATCTGGCCTGGCAGCGCCTCGGCCACTTCCTCGATTTCGATGTCCTTGCCCAACTCATCGATCACGTGGTCGATGGAAATGAACTTGGCGCGCTCCAGGGCGCGCTCCAGCACGGCCATGTCGAACTGCTTTTCTTCGTGCTCCATGCGGTGACGCTTGGCATGGGTGGTCGGGTTCACCGAGATCACGCCGCAGTATTCGGGCATGTGCTTGGCGAAGTCGGCGGTGCCGATTTCGGTAGCCTGGTCGATGATGTCCTGCTTGTGGCTGGCCAGCAGCGGGCGCAGTACCAGCTTGTCGGTGGCCGAGTCGATGATCGACAGGTTCGGCAGGGTCTGGCTGGACACCTGGGAAATCGCTTCGCCAGTCACCAGCGCGTCGATCTGCAGGCGGTCGGCCATGTGGGCAGCGCCGCGCAGCATCATGCGCTTGAGGGTCACGCCCATGTAGCTGTTGTCGACCTTGTTGAGGATCTCGCCAACCACTTCTTCGAACGGCACGCTGATGAACAGCACGCGCTGGCTGCTGCCGTACTTCTTCCACAGGTAGTGGGCCACTTCCATCACGCCCAGTTCGTGGGCACGGCCGCCGAGGTTGAAGAAGCAGAAATGGGTCATCAGGCCACGGCGCATCATCTGGTAGGCGGCAACGGTGGAGTCGAAACCACCGGACATCAGTACCAGGGTTTGCTCAAGGGCACCCAGCGGGTAGCCGCCGATGCCGTTGTGCTGGTTGTGGATCACGTACAGGCGCTGGTTGCGGATCTCCATGCGCACTACGACTTCAGGCGTTTTCAGGTCGATGCCGGCGGCGCCGCACTGCTGGCGCAGCTGGCTGCCGACGTAACGGTCGACGTCCATCGAGGTGAAGTCGTGGTGGCCGCCGCGCTTGCAACGCACCGAGAAGCGCTTGCCGGCCAGCAGGTGGCCAAAATGGTGCTTGCACTTGGCGACGATGTCGTCGAAGTCACCCAGCGGGTACTCCTCGACCTGCAGGAAGTGGGTGATACCCGGCGTGCAGGTGAGGCGCTCGATCATCTCGCGCTGGACTTTCTCGTCTTCGACGCGGGTGACCACTTCGAGATTATCCCAGACACCGTCGACCGCGAGCTCAGGATCGAGGTCCTTGAGCACGTTGCGGATGTTCTTGCCGAGCTGGCGGATGAAGCGCTTGCGCACCGGCCGGCTCTTGATGGTGATTTCTGGGAAGACTTTGACGATAAGTTTCATTGGTTAACAGCGCGCGCAGGGCCTGCCGAAAATGAGGGGCGCAAATTATAGCGGAAATTGCTCAGGATTTGACCAACTTTTGATCAGAAGCTTTTAGATAAATGCAGGGGTGGTTTTTGTGCCGCCTGTTCCGGCCCTTTCGCGGGTGAACCCGCTCCCACAATGACCGCACAGATTTCGAAGGGGTGTAATTCCTGTGGGAGCGGGTTCACCCGCGAAGAGGCCCTCAAAAAAAGTACATCACTCAAGCTGTGCACCATAGCGGTGCACCGATACCAAAATTCGCATCTTAAGGGTGCATTTTTATAGCCCAACCCCCCGCCAAATGCCCGCAAACGCCCCCTTTTATCCCGCCCTCGCCATTTTCGGGCACTGGCATGCAATTTGCTCCCTTGTGAGGCAGGTAAGCTTGGCCGACTATCCGCGCCCGGCAACACCCTTTTTCCAGGGCAGCGGCCCACCGCGCTCTAGACCATCCGGAGGACAACATGTCGAAGTCGGTTCAACTCATCAAAGATCATGACGTCAAGTGGATTGATCTGCGTTTCACGGACACCAAAGGCATTCAGCACCACGTGACCATGCCGTCGCGTGATGCGCTGGACGAGGACTTCTTCGAAGTCGGCAAGATGTTCGACGGTTCCTCCATCGCTGGCTGGAAAGGCATCGAAGCATCCGACATGATCCTGATGCCGGTTGACGACACTGCCGTCCTGGACCCGTTCACCGAAGAACCTACCCTGATCATCACCTGCGACATCGTCGACCCGTCGAGCATGCAGGGCTACGATCGCGACCCACGCGCCATCGCCAAGCGCGCCGAAGAGTACCTGAAGAGCACCGGCATCGGTGACACCGTATTCGCCGGCCCAGAGCCAGAGTTCTTCATCTTCGACGAAGTGAAGTTCAAGTCGGACATCTCCGGCTCGATGTTCAAGATCTTCTCCGAGCAAGGCTCGTGGATGACCGACGCTGACGTGGAAGGCGGCAACAAAGGCCACCGCCCTGGAGTGAAAGGCGGCTACTTCCCGGTTCCGCCGTTCGACCACGACCACGAAATCCGTACTGCCATGTGCAACGCACTGGAAGAAATGGGCCAGACCGTTGAAGTTCACCACCACGAAGTGGCGACTGCCGGCCAGAACGAAATCGGCGTCAAGTTCAACACCCTGGTGAAGAAGGCTGACGAAGTACAGGCGCTGAAATACGTCGTGCACAACGTTGCCGACGCCTACGGCCGTACCGCTACCTTCATGCCGAAGCCACTGTACGGCGACAACGGCTCGGGCATGCACGTACACATGTCGATCTGGAAAGAAGGCAAGAACACCTTCTCCGGCGAAGGTTATGCCGGCCTGTCCGACACTGCCCTGTACTTCATCGGCGGTATCATCAAGCACGGTAAGGCCCTGAACGGCTTCACCAACCCGTCGACCAACTCGTACAAGCGTCTGGTTCCAGGCTTCGAAGCCCCGGTAATGCTGGCCTACTCGGCGCGCAACCGCTCCGCCTCGATCCGTATTCCTTACGTCGGCAGCCCGAAAGCCCGCCGTATCGAAGCGCGCTTCCCGGACCCATCGGCCAACCCGTACCTGGCCTTCGCGGCCCTGCTGATGGCTGGCCTGGACGGCATCCAGAACAAGATCCACCCAGGCGACGCGGCCGACAAGAACCTGTACGACCTGCCGCCAGAAGAAGCCAAGAACATCCCGCAAGTGTGCGGCAGCCTGAAAGAAGCCCTGGAAGAGCTGGATAAAGGCCGTGCGTTCCTGACCAAGGGCGGCGTGTTCTCCGACGACTTCATCGACGCCTTCATCGAGCTGAAGAGCGAAGAAGAAATCAAGGTCCGCACCTTCGTACACCCGCTGGAATACGAGCTGTACTACAGCTGCTGATCTGACCGGCGCCACGCGCCGGTAGCATGATCAAACGGCCTCCTTCGGGAGGCCGTTTTCGTTTCTGCGCCCCTTGTGCCTGCACTGCAACGTCCCTCGCCACGCTATGCTCTATCTTGGTGCACAAATCTGCGACGTGCCCCGATTTGCTCCCCAATCTGGTTCAAGTTAAACGTTTCACCAAGAGTTTCTGATCCGAATTTGCGCAGATTCAGGCCTTTCTCGCTAATCCCGCTTCTTTTCGGAGCTTTGGTTTGTTTCTTGCATTTTCTTCTACAGAGTCTCGCATCAGCGGGCCCACCCCGTGTCCGGCCCTGGCCAAGGCAGTGCCAGGCAAGCGCCAAAAGAGGTCAACGACGCCCTATGACCATCAGCGATGCACAGCACCGTCTGCTTCTGGACAACCTGACCACCGCCACGTTGCTGCTCAATGCCGAGCTGCGCCTGGAATACATGAACCCGGCTGCAGAAATGCTGCTGGCGGTCAGCGGCCAGCGCAGCCATGGGCAGTTCATCAGCGAACTGTTCACTGAATCGACCGAGGCACTCAGCTCGCTGCGCCAGGCCGTCGAGCAGGCGCACCCGTTCACCAAGCGTGAAGCACAGCTCACCTCACTGACCGGGCAGACCATCACCGTCGACTACGCGGTTACGCCAATCCTGCATCAGGGCCAGACCCTGCTGTTGCTGGAGGTACACCCACGCGACCGGCTGCTGCGCATCACCAAGGAAGAGGCCCAGCTGAGCAAGCAGGAAACCACCAAGATGCTGGTGCGCGGCCTGGCCCACGAAATCAAGAACCCCCTCGGGGGCATCCGTGGCGCCGCCCAGTTGCTGGCCCGCGAGCTGCCCGAGGACGGCCTGCGCGACTACACCAACGTGATCATCGAAGAAGCCGACCGCCTGCGTAACCTGGTCGACCGCATGCTTGGCTCGAACAAGCTGCCGTCGCTGGCCATGACCAATATTCACGAAGTGCTGGAGCGGGTGTGCAGCCTGGTCGAGGCCGAAAGCCAGGGCTGCATCACTTTGGTGCGCGACTACGACCCAAGCCTGCCGGACGTGCTGATCGACCGCGAACAGATGATCCAGGCGGTACTCAACATCGTGCGCAATGCCATGCAGGCGATCAGCTCGCAGAATGAGCTGCGCCTGGGCCGCATCACGCTGCGCAGCCGCGCCTTGCGCCAGTTCACCATCGGCCATGTGCGTCATCGCCTGGTCGCCCGGGTGGAAATCATCGACAACGGCCCGGGCATCCCGCCGGAACTGCAGGACACCCTCTTCTATCCCATGGTCAGTGGTCGCCCGGACGGTACCGGGCTGGGCCTGGCCATTACCCAGAACATCATCAGCCAGCACCAGGGCCTGATCGAGTGTGAAAGCCACGCAGGGCACACCGCCTTCTCGATCTACCTGCCCCTGGAACAAGGAGCCACCGCCTCATGAGCCGAAGTGAAACCGTATGGATCGTCGACGATGATCGCTCCATCCGCTGGGTCCTGGAAAAAGCCCTGCAACAGGAAGGCATGACCACCCAGAGCTTCGACAGCGCAGACGGTGTAATGGGCCGACTGGCTCGCCAGCAGCCCGACGTGATCATTTCCGACATTCGCATGCCGGGCGCCAGCGGCCTGGACCTGCTGGCGCAGATTCGCGAGCAGCACCCGCGCCTGCCGGTGATCATCATGACCGCGCATTCCGACCTGGACAGTGCGGTGGCCTCGTACCAGGGCGGTGCTTTCGAATACCTGCCCAAGCCATTCGACGTCGACGAAGCAGTGTCGCTGGTCAAGCGCGCCAACCAGCACGCCCAGGAGCAACAGGGCCTGGATGTACCGCAGAGCCTGGCGGCCACCCCGGAGATCATCGGCGAAGCCCCGGCGATGCAGGAGGTGTTCCGCGCCATCGGTCGCCTCAGCCACTCCAACATCACCGTGCTGATCAACGGCGAGTCGGGTACCGGTAAAGAACTGGTGGCCCACGCCCTGCACCGCCACAGCCCGCGTGCGGCGTCGCCGTTCATTGCCCTTAACATGGCCGCCATCCCGAAGGACCTGATGGAGTCCGAGCTGTTCGGCCATGAAAAAGGCGCTTTCACCGGCGCTGCCAACCTGCGCCGTGGCCGTTTCGAACAGGCCGACGGCGGCACACTGTTCCTCGACGAAATCGGTGACATGCCCGCCGACACCCAGACCCGTCTGCTGCGGGTGCTGGCCGATGGCGAATTCTACCGGGTGGGCGGCCATGTGCCGGTCAAGGTCGATGTGCGTATCATCGCCGCCACGCACCAGAACCTCGAGTCGCTGGTGCAGGCTGGCAAGTTCCGCGAGGACTTGTTCCACCGCCTGAACGTGATCCGCATTCACATCCCGCGCCTGGCCGACCGCCGCGAGGACATCCCTGCACTGGCCCGGCACTTCCTCGCCCGTGCTGCCCAGGAGCTGGCCGTCGAGCCGAAGGTTCTCAAGCCGGAAACCGAAGAATTCATCCGCAACCTGCCATGGCCAGGTAACGTGCGGCAGATGGAGAACACCTGCCGTTGGATTACCGTAATGGCCTCCAGCCGCGAAGTGCTGATCGGCGACTTACCGCCGGAGCTGCTGAACCTGCCACAGGACGCCGCGCCGGTCACCAACTGGGAGCAGGCCCTGCGCCAATGGGCCGACCAGGCGCTGGCGCGCGGGCAGACCAACCTGCTGGACAGCGCCGTGCCGAGCTTTGAGCGCATCATGATCGAGACGGCGCTCAAGCATACCGCCGGGCGCCGGCGTGATGCGGCGCTGCTGCTGGGCTGGGGGCGCAATACCCTGACGCGCAAGATCAAGGAGCTGGGGATGAATGTGGCTGGGGGAGATGAAGAAGAAGGTGATGAGCACTGAGCTCTGAGTTAACCCTTTAGATTTCTGGGGCTGCTTTGCAGCCCATCGCGACACAAGGCCGCTCCTACAGGAAATCGCGTTCCCCTGTAGGAGCGGCCTTGAACTGGCCTAATGATCCCGGACACCTCTTAAGGGCGATATGATTCGCCC
>NZ_JACVZC010000042.1 GCF_016658545.1 Pseudomonas sp. S37
ATTGCCGGGGCTGCTTTGCAGCCCGATCGCGACACAAGGCCGCTCCTACAGTGACTGCATTTCCATGCAGCGCCACCGTTAAACTGTCGGTTTTGTCATGAATTGCCGGGCGCGGCCATGTACAATGTCGGCTTTTGCCCGCAGCGACATAACGCCGCACTTTGATCCAGAAGTGCTTTTGCCGGGCCAGGCCTACGGCCATAAAACTAGACTGACTGGCGCTGGGCACATGATCTTGCCCAGGGAACATCAGACCATTAGCGATTTTCGAGAGACGGATGAACATCACCAACCTTGCCAAACGACTTTGCCTGCCCGTACTGCTGATGATCACGCCTGCCGCCTTCGCGGCTGAGCAGATGACACCGGCACCACCGCAACTGGCAGCCAAGTCCTACGTACTCATGGACGCGTCCAGCGGCAACGTGCTGGTCGAGAACAACGGTGACGAGCGCCTGCCGCCAGCCAGCCTGACCAAGCTGATGACTGCCTACATCGCCACCCTGGACATCCGCCGCGGCCAGATCGGCGAGAACGACCCGGTTACTGTCAGCGAAAACGCCTGGCGTACCGGCGGTTCGCGCATGTTCATCAAGGTGGGCAGCCAGGTAACGGTCAGCGACCTGCTGCACGGCATCATCATCCAGTCCGGCAACGACGCCTCGGTCGCCCTGTCCGAGCACATCGCCGGCAGCGAAGACGCGTTCGCCGACATGATGAACAAGACGGCTGCCGACCTGGGCATGAGCAACAGCCACTTCATGAACCCGACCGGCCTGCCGAACCCGGAGCACTACTCGTCTGCCCACGACATGGCGACCCTGGCCCGTGCGATCATCAACGTCGACCCGGCCCACTACGCCATCTACTCGCAGAAAGAGTTCTTCTGGAACAACATCAAGCAGCCTAACCGCAACCTGCTGCTGTGGCGTGACAAGACCGTCGATGGCCTGAAAACCGGCCACACCGACGAAGCCGGCTACTGCATGGTGGCTTCGGCCGTTCGCGATGGCCAGCGCCTGATCGCCGTGGTGTTCGGCACCAACAGCGAGCAATCGCGTGCTGCCGAGACCCAGAAGCTGCTCACTTATGGCTTCCGCTTCTTCGAAACCCAGACCTTCTACCAGAAGGGTACCGAGCTGACCCAGGCTCCGGTGTGGAAGGGCGCCTCCAGCATCGTCAAGGCCGGCCTGGCCGACGACCTGACCATGACTATGCCTAAAGGCCAATTGAAGCGCCTGCAGGCTTCGATGACCATGAACCCGCAAATTACCGCGCCTATCGCCAAAGGTGACGTGATCGGTAAAGTGGAAGTCAAACTGGACGAGAAAGTGGTTCACAGCGCCGACCTGATCGCCCTCGATGGCGTCGAGGAAGGTGGTTTCTTCCGCCGTATGTGGGATAGCATCCGTCTATTCTTCTATGGCTTGTTCAACTGATACGTGACCTGCAAGCCCCCGCGTATCACGCGGGGGCATTGTTGTTGCCACGGCTTACGAGGCCGTTTCCGCCATGAGCGAACCAGACGTAAAGTCGCACAAGATCGAATTCCCCTGCGCCGATTACCCGATCAAGGTCATCGGTGACACCGTTGTCGGCTTCAAGGACACGGTAATCGAGATTCTCAGCAAGCACGCCAAGGTCGACCTTTCCACACTGGCCGAACGCCAGAGCAAGGAAGGCAAGTACACCACCGTGCAATTGCACATCGTTGCCGAAAGCGAGAACCAGCTGCACGATATCAACAGCGCCCTGCGCGCTACCGGCATCGTGAAAATGGTGCTCTGATGTCCGCCTGCCTCGGTTTTCGCGAGCTTGGCCTGCAGCCCTATGAACCGGTGCTGGAGGCCATGCGTCGCTTCACCGAGCAGCGCAGCCCGGACAGCCAGGACGAAATCTGGCTGGTCGAGCACCCCGCGGTCTTCACCCAGGGCCAGGCCGGCAAGGCCGAGCACCTGCTGGTGCCGGGCGACATCCCGGTGGTGCAGACCGACCGCGGTGGCCAGGTGACCTACCATGGCCCCGGGCAGCTGGTGGCCTACCTGCTGCTGGATGTACGCCGGCTGGGTTTTGGCGTGCGAGAGCTGGTCAGCCGTATCGAGCAGACCCTGGTTGATCTGCTTGCCAGTTACGACGTCCAGGCTGCGGCCAAGCCCGATGCGCCGGGCGTCTATGTCGATGGAGCGAAAATCGCCTCCCTCGGCCTGCGAATTCGCAATGGCCGTTCGTTCCACGGCCTTGCCCTGAACGTGGACATGGACCTTGCGCCATTCCGCCGAATCAACCCCTGCGGTTATGCGGGGCTGGCGATGACCCAGCTGCGTGACCTGGCAGGCCCGATCGAACTCGACGAGGTCAGGACAAGGCTGCGCGGACAGCTGGTCAAGCACCTCGACTACGCTGAGCAGACGACCCTCACGGGCGGAATCGACTGAATATGACAACTGTGCAAGAAGCCGTGCCGAACCTGATACCCACCCAGGATGTCACCCCGCGCCCAGCGCCGAAGAAGGTGGAAGCTGGGGTAAAACTGCGGGGCGCCGACAAGGTCGCGCGCATCCCGGTGAAGATCATCCCTACCGACGAGCTGCCGAAGAAGCCCGACT
Source organism: Pseudomonas sp. S37 (assembly GCF_016658545.1). Taxonomy (GTDB): domain Bacteria; phylum Pseudomonadota; class Gammaproteobacteria; order Pseudomonadales; family Pseudomonadaceae; genus Aquipseudomonas. The sequence goes on from NZ_JACVZC010000042.1 coordinate 2,607, forward strand.
GGATTCGCGTGCGTATCCCGGTATCGCCCGAGGTAGACCGCATCAAGCAGCTGCTGCGCAAGCACAAGCTGCACAGCGTGTGTGAAGAGGCCTCCTGCCCGAACCTGGGCGAGTGCTTCTCCGGTGGTACCGCCACCTTCATGATCATGGGTGACATCTGCACCCGTCGTTGCCCGTTCTGCGACGTTGGCCACGGTCGGCCGAAGCCGCTGGACCTGGACGAGCCGAAAAACCTGGCAGTCGCCATTGCCGACCTGCGCCTGAAGTACGTGGTGATCACCTCGGTGGACCGCGACGACCTGCGTGACGGTGGTGCCCAGCACTTTGCCGACTGTATCCGCGAAATCCGCGCGCTGTCGCCGGGCGTGCAGCTGGAAACCCTGGTGCCGGACTACCGCGGCCGTATGGACGTGGCGCTGGAAATCACCGCGCAAGAGCCGCCGGATGTGTTCAACCACAACCTCGAAACCGTACCGCGCCTGTACAAGGCTGCGCGCCCGGGTTCGGATTACGACTGGTCGCTGGACCTGCTGCAGAAGTTCAAGCAGCTGGTGCCGCATGTACCGACCAAGTCGGGCCTGATGCTCGGCCTGGGCGAGACCGACGAAGAAGTGATCGAAGTGATGCACCGCATGCGCGAGCATGACATCGACATGCTCACCCTCGGCCAGTACCTGCAGCCGTCGCGTAGCCACTTGCCGGTACAGCGCTTCGTCCACCCGGACACCTTTGCCTGGTTCGCCGAGGAAGGCTACAAGATGGGCTTCAAGAACGTTGCTTCTGGCCCGCTGGTGCGTTCTTCGTACCACGCCGACCAACAGGCGCACGAAGCCAAGATCAAGCTCTGAGCCTGGGCTGAAACACAAATGCCGATGCTTGCCGAAAAGGCAACATCGGCATTTTTTTTTGTCGGCAACAAGCCATAAGCTACAAGCGACAAGATGTCTGGAGCTGCATGATGAATTGTGTCGATACCCTTCCCGTACATTTGCCCAAGGCGATCCTGCAAGACGCCTGCTTCGCCATCATCGCGCCGGCGGGCTCGGCGCGGCTGGATACGCACAAGGTCAACCAATGGTTCGCTGATCGCGGCTACCGTTGCCGCATTTACCCAGGTGCCCTGCAGGCTCAGGGTTACCTGGCAGGCCCGGACCAGCAGCGGCTGCAGGACCTGCACGATGCCTTTGCCGACCCGGCGATCGACGCCATCCTGTGCATGCGCGGCGGTTACGGCAGCATGCGCCTGCTCGACCAGCTGGATTTCGAGCTGATCCGGCGCAACCCCAAGCCGCTGATCGGCTACAGCGACATAACCGCGCTGCATACGGCGCTGTACCGCCATTGCGGGCTGCTTACCTTCCATGGCGGGATGCTCAATGCCGACCTGCTAGGGGGCAAATTGGCACCGACCGAGTCGTCGTTGCTGGCGCAACTGGGCGGGCACGTGCGGGCGGGTGAGCAGATCGTGCACCCGGCAGGGTTCGCCTTGGACAGTGTGCTGCCAGGCGTGGCCAGCGGGCCGTTGCTGGGGGGCAACCTGTCGATGCTGGGCGCGACCATGGGCACGCTGGCCGAGCTGGATACCCAGGGCGGCATCCTGTTCATCGAGGACGTCAACGAGCCGCTGTACCGGGTGGACCGGTTGCTGACCCAGATGCGCCTGGCGGGCAAGCTGGAAGGGATCAAGGGCGTGCTGGTGGGGGATTTTGCCGGGATTACCACGGCAGCGTTGGCGCCGTTGCTGGTGGAGACCTTCGGGCCGCTGGGCGTGCCGGTGCTGGCCGGGTGGCGCAGTGGGCATTGTGACCCGAATGTGTGCTTGCCGCTGGGGGCTCGGGTCAGGCTGGACAGTGGTCGGCAGAGTCTGGTGTTGGAGCAGGACCTGTTCAAGGCTTGAGATTTTTGGGGCCGCTTTGCAGCCCATCGCGACACAAGGCCGCTCCTACAGGGATCGCATTACTCCAATGTATCGCGGTCCCCTGTAGGAGCGGCCTTGTGTCGCGATAGGGGCGCAACGCGCCCCCAGCTATCTCACTGCTGACGCAAGCTCTCAAGCAACTTATGGGTCGGATACCCATCCGCCGGCCACCCCAGCCCTTGCTGGGCATTGCGAATGGCCTTGCGGGTATTGGCGCCGATAATGCCATCAGCATTGCCCGCCTCATGCCCGCGGCTGTTCAGCAGGTTCTGCAATTCCATGCGTTCGCTGCGGCTGAGCGGCAGGTCTTCCTTCGGCCAGCTGCCGGCAATGAAGCCCCAGCCACTGAAGCGATCGCCCAGCAGGCTGACCGCCAACGCGTAGGACGACGAATTGTTGTACTTGAGGATGGCGCGGAAGTTGTCCAGTACCAGGAACGCCGGGCCACGCGCGCCCGCAGGCAGCAGCAGGGCAGCCGACAGCTGGTTGCTACCTGCTGGCAATTGCGTGCCTGCCGGCAGCTTCACGCCCATCGCCAGCCATTCGCTGACCGGCTTGCGCAAGGCGCCATCGGCCTGCCAGAAGTCGAAGCCAGCGGGCACCTGCACTTCGAAGCCCCATGGCTGGCCACGCTTCCAGCCTGAGCTTTGCAGGTAGTGGGCCGTCGAGGCCAGGGCGTCCGGGGTGCTGTTCCAGATGTCGCGGCGGCCATCGCCGTCAAAGTCCACGGCGTGGGTGTTGTAGGTGGTCGGGATGAACTGGGTCTGGCCCATGGCGCCGGCCCACGAACCGCGCATGGCCTCAGGCTGGATGTCGCCATGCTGGATGATCTGCAGGGCGGCGATAAGCTGGTCTTGGGCGAACTGTGGACGGCGGCCTTCGTAGGCCAAGGTCGCCAGCGAGCGGATAACCGACTTGCTGCCCTGGAACTGGCCGAAGTTGCTCTCCATGCCCCATACCGCCACCAGCACCTGGCGGTCGACGCCATAGCGTTGTTCAAGGCGGGTCAGCAGGTCGGCGTTCTGCTCCAGCAGCCGCTTGCCGTTGCGCACACGCAGGGGCGACAGGGCGCCTTCGAGGTATTCCCATACCGGGCGGGTGAATTCTGGCTGGCTGCGGTCGGCCTTGATCACGTCCAGGTCGGGGGTAACACCGAGGAAGGCGCGGTCGAAGGTGCTTGGCGAAATACCGGCTTGCAGGGCCTGCTGGCGGAAGCCTGCTTGCCATTGGGCGAAGGTTTGCAGGGGCTGGATTTCAGTGCTGACGTCTGGCGTTGCACCGGGCACGGTTACCACGGGCGCAGGTTGCGCAGGGGCCAGCGGCAGCGCGTCTGCCGCGGTGGGTTTTTCCGCGCAGGCAACGAGCAGGATGAAGCTGGAGGCCGCGATCAGCTGGCGGGTTTCCCAACGGGGGAGAAGACGGAAGAGCATGCACAGATCCAGAATTGCAGGTCAGGTGACGACCATACCATGCCTGCGCTTGCGATGCTTTCATGCCGCCAAAAAGTAGGAAGCCTCCCAATCTCTCGATTGGAAGGCTTCGCGGCGGTAGCTGCCTTTGCCTTTTTCCGGTTGTTCCTGGCGGCAGCGGAACAGCGGTTGGGCGATGATCGATTTGGCCTTGTTGGGGCCGTGCTTTTTCGGCTTTTTGCTCATGGCGGGGTTCCCGTGGTGGGTGGGTTTCGGGGCGCACTGTAGGGCCCTGGGTGGGGGAGGGCCAATTGATTGTGTATATGGTCGGAATCGTGACGCCGAGTTTGGGCCGAGCACCGGACCTGTGGGGGCGGGTTCACCCGCGAAGCATGCGACGCGGTGTATGGCACCGGCGTCGCCGGTGTTCGCGGGTAAACCCGCTCCCACAGGGGAGGAACTATTCGGGAGGCAGCGCCAGGCGCTGGCCAGCCATCAGCAATGACAAGCGCGCCAGGCCGGTCCAAGGCGAGCCCTCGGCCTGGCCCTTGATCTGTGCATCGATACGCTGGGCATCCTGCAGCAGCTGCGCCCAGCGCTGCGCCGACAGGCGCTGCAGGGCCTTGCTGACCAGTGGCCGACGTTTGTCCCAGACTGGCGGGCGAGCCTGGCTGAACGCCTTGTCCAGCGGCACGCCCTGGCTGAACTGCTGGGCCAGCCCGGCCAGTTGGCGCAACTCGCGGGCCAGGGCCCAGAGAACCACCGGTGGCTCCACGCCCTCACCGCGCAAGCCTTCGAGCATGCGCAGGGCATGTGCGGCTTCGCCGTTGAGAATGGCATCGACCAGGCCGAAGACATCGAAACGGGCGCTGTCGGCGACAGCCGACTGCACGGTTTCCACGGTGATCTGGCTGCCTTCAGCCAGCAGCTTGAGCTTTTCGATCTCCTGCGCGGCGGCCAGCAGGTTGCCTTCGACGCGTGCGGCAATCAGGTCGACGGCGTCACGCTGAGCCGACAGGCCAGCCTGCTGCAGGCGCTGGTTGATCCACTGTGGCAGCTGGTGCACATCCACCGGCCAGATCTGGATGAACTGGCAATGGGCGCCTTCGATCAAGGCCTTGCCCCACTTGGTCTTCTGCGCACTGCCGTCGAGCTTGGGCAGGCTGATAAGCAGCAAGGTATCTTCAGCGGGGTTGGCGCAGTATTCCATCAAGGCCGCGGCGCCCTTGTCACCGGGCTTGCCCGAGGGCAGGCGCAGCTCCAGCAGGCGGCGCTGGGCGAACAGCGACAGGCTGGCGCCCGCCTGGAGCAGGGTGCCCCAGTCGAAGTTGGCGTCGGCACTGAATACCTGACGTTCGTCAAAACCTTGCTGACGCGCGGCGTGGCGGATGGCGTCGGCGGCTTCCTGGCACAGCAGCGGGTCGTCACCGCTGACCACGTAGACTGGGGCCAGGGCGCCTTGCAGGTGCTTGTTGAGTTGGGCGGGGGCGAGCTTCATGGCGAGCAGGTGGGGCACCCGAAGGTGCCCCGCACGGGCTTAGTTGCCCGGGATTTCCAGTGGCGATTGCTGCGGGGTTTCTGCCTGCTGGCGGCGGGCAGCCTCCAGTGCGGCAGCTTCAGCCTGGGCGCGCTGGTCGGCTTTGTGCTGCAGTTCGTCCAGCTGGGCCGGGCTCAGCTGCTGCAGGCGCACGACCATGGCGTTGACCAGGTCACGGCGCATTTCCACGCGGGAGCGGGCGGCTTCCTGCTCGGAACCGGTGATGTTCGAGCCATCACGCACGTAGACCTTGCGCATTTCCAGCTTGTCGCTGAGCAGTTCCAGGTTGTTCAGGCCCTGAATGCTGTAGTCGAGTTCGGTGGTCAGTTCGTATTCAGCGGTGCGGTTGCCGCTGTTGTAGCTGGCCGAGCGCTCGCGCTCCTGTTCGTTGGTCAGCACCAGACGGTAAGGCGCGCCGGTGTGCACATTGACGCCGCTGTTCTTCAGGACCTGGCGCAGTTCGGTCACGGTGGCGCCGTAGGCATCACGCGCGCTGACGTCCATTTCCTTGATGCTCAACTCGTTGGTGCCAGTGCCGCGCAGCTGGAAACCGCAGGCGCTGAGCATGACCGCCAGGCCGATTACCAGCAAATTGCGTTTGATCATGTTGTTGCTCCCTTGTGGGCCTGTTCCGCCCGCCCGCAGTGGCTGCGGGCGGGCGTTGCCATCAGTTGGCGACGATGTTGACCAGCTTGCCAGGTACCACGATGACCTTGCGGATGGCCAGGCCATCGATGAAGCGCAGGACATTTTCGTTGCTGCGCGCGGCAGCTTCGATTTCTTCGCGGCTGGCGGCGGCCGGCATTTCGACCTGGCCACGCAGCTTGCCGTTGACCTGCACCACCAGGGTAACGGTGTCCTGGACCAGGGCGGCTTCGTCGACGGCTGGCCAGCCGGCGTCGATCACGGCCTGCTGGTGGCCCAGTTGCTGCCACAGCTCGTGGGAGATGTGCGGGGTGATCGGCGCCAGCAGCAGGGTCACGGCTTCCAGGCCTTCCTGCAGCAGGGCGCGGTCCTGTTCGGTGGCTTGCGGGGCCTTTTCCAGCACGTTCATCACGGTCATCACCTGGGCGATGGCGGTGTTGAACTTGTGGAACTGGCCAACGTCGGTGCTGGCCTGCTTGATGGCAGCATGGATGGCGCGGCGGATGACCTTTTGCGCGTCGTCCAGGGCGGCGATATCCAGCTTGCCTGCCGGGCCTTGGGCCACGTGGGCCTGGGCCAGGCGCCATACACGGCGCAGGAAGCGGCTGGCGCCCTCGACACCGGAGTCGGACCATTCCAGGCTCGCGTCAGGTGGCGAGGCGAACATCATGAACAGGCGGCAGGTGTCAGCACCGTACTGATCGATCATCGATTGCGGGTCTACGCCGTTGTTCTTCGACTTCGACATCTTCTCGGTGCCGCCGATTTCCACCGGCAGGCCGTCGGTCTTCAGGCGGGCGCCAATGATCTTGGCCTTGGCATCGCGCTCGATTTCGACATCGGCCGGGTTGAACCAGTCCTTGCCGCCGTTGCTGGCCACACGGTAGTAGGTTTCGGCGACCACCATGCCCTGGGTGAGCAGGTTCTTGAACGGTTCGTTCGAGGTGACCAGGCCTTCGTCACGCATCAGCTTGTGGAAGAAGCGCGCGTACAGCAGGTGCAGGATGGCGTGTTCGATACCACCGATGTACTGGTCGACCGGCAGCCAGTGGTTGGCCGCTTTCGGGTCGACCATGCCACCTTCGTAGTTGGGCGAGGCGTAACGGGCGAAGTACCAGGACGACTCGACGAAGGTGTCCATGGTGTCGGTTTCGCGTTTGGCCGCAGTACCGCATTTAGGGCAGCTGCATTCGTAGAACTCTGGCATGCGTGCCAGCGGCGAACCAGCGCCGTCCGGCACCACGTTCTCCGGCAGGGTGACCGGCAGCTGGTCTTCTGGCACCGGCACGTCGCCGCAGGACGGGCAGTGGATGATCGGGATCGGGCAGCCCCAGTAGCGCTGGCGGCTGATACCCCAGTCGCGCAGGCGGAACTGGGTACGCGATTTGCCCAGCTCCTTGCGGATAAGGGCAGCTTCGATGGCGTCGAAGGCGCCGGCGAAGTCCAGGCCGTCGAACTCGGCGGAGTTGATCAACTGGCCGTGCTCGCCGTAGGCGTCCTGCCACTCGTTGCCGACTTCATCGCCAGCGCTGGTGCGCACCACGGCCTTGACCGGCAGTTTGTACTTGTGGGCGAACTCGAAGTCGCGCTCGTCGTGGGCCGGTACGGCCATTACCGCGCCATCGCCGTAGTGCATCAGCACGTAGTTGGCGACCCACACCGGCAGCTTCTCACCGGTCAGCGGGTGCTCGACCAGCAGGGAAGTGGCCATGCCCTTCTTCTCCTGGGTGGCCATGTCGGCTTCGGCGACGCTGCCGCCCTTGCACTCGTCGATGAACGCCTGCAGCGCCGGGTTGCCCTGGGCGGCCTGGGTGGCCAGCGGGTGTTCGGCGGCGACGGCGACGTAGGTGGCGCCCATCAGCGTGTCGGGACGGGTGGTGAAGACCTTGAGCGCGCCTTCGTGGCCAATGCTGGCCTGGTCGTACGGGAACTGTACTTCCATGCCGCGCGACTTGCCGATCCAGTTGCGCTGCATGGTCTTGACCTGCTCAGGCCAGCCCGGCAGCTCGTCGAGGCTTTCCAGCAGCTCGTCGGCGTAGTCGGTGATACGGAAGTAGTACATCGGGATTTCGCGCTTTTCGATCAGCGCGCCGGAACGCCAGCCACGGCCGTCGATGACCTGCTCGTTGGCCAGTACGGTCTGGTCGGCCGGGTCCCAGTTCACGGTCCCGTTCTTGCGGTAGATGATGCCTTTCTCGAACAGGCGGGTGAACAGCCACTGCTCCCAACGGTAGTAGTCGGGCTTGCAGGTGGTGACTTCACGTGCCCAGTCGATGGCCAGGCCCAGGCTCTTGAGCTGGGTCTTCATGTAGTCGATGTTTTCGTACGTCCACTTGGCCGGGGCGACGTTGTTCTTCATCGCCGCGTTTTCCGCAGGCATGCCGAAAGCGTCCCAGCCCATCGGCTGCAGGACGTTCTTGCCCAGCATGCGCTGGTAGCGGGCAATCACGTCGCCGATGGTGTAGTTGCGCACGTGGCCCATGTGTAGCTTGCCGCTCGGGTACGGGAACATCGATAGGCAATAGTAGGTGTCTTTGCCTGGCTGTTCGGTAACAGCGAACGATTGTTGCTCGTCCCAGAAGTTCTGGGCGGCGGCTTCGATATCACGGGGCGTGTATTGTTCGTGCATGGCTACTTTTGGCTGAGAGAGAAGAGACCTTGTTCCAGGCAGCGGAACCTCGCTGCGACCGGCACTCCGGTGTCGTTTAGAGTGAACGCCGTAGCATACAGCAGCGCTGCGCATCGTGGGAAACCTTCGTTGCGAATGGCCGCTGGTCGCGGCACGCAGCTGCTTTTTGCAACGACGCTAAGCTCAGGTGTGGGGGGAGATATTCTTATCTTCAATGAGGTGAACGGATGGGAGAGACGCAGCTACCCGCAAGCAGACCGGAGCTTTACGAGCGCCTGATCGACCGGCTTGGCCTGGCACTGGAAACCGCCAGGACCTCGGTGCGATTGCGCGACGAGATGCCAGCCGAGCTGGAGTTGCGTGGCCTGAGCCATGCAGAGTTCGAAGTGATCAAGGCCTACCTGGATACCCTCCCGGAGCGCCAGAACGCCACTGTCGGCAGTTACCCACAAGCGGAGCCGACATCAGCCAAGATCATCTGGCTCAAGGACAAGAAACGCCCCGCCAATACGGCGAGATCCAGGACGCTGCCGCATCGCTAGCCGTTCAGGACGCCAGGCGCAGGCCAAGCGCGCCGGTTCTTCAATATCACCACAGCTCACGTTTGGCGCCGGTCGCACCCTTGTTGACCGGCGCCGATCCTTCTAGGCTGCACCTCTGCCAAGGAGCTGTGGCCAATGCCGATCCGATTTTTCATCAAACAATGGTTGATGCCGCCGGGCATCCTGTTCCTGCTGCTGCTTGCCGCATGGTGGTTGCGTGCGCGGCGGCCACGGTTGGCGGCGTTGTGCTTTGCTGTGGGGCTGGGTGGCCTGTGGCTGATGAGCCTGCCGCGGGTGGTGCAGGAAACGGCCCGGGTGCTGGAGACCGAGCCGCCACTGGCGGTGAATGACTGGGCGGGCCTGGCCAGCCGCGCAGATGCCATCGTGGTGCTGGGTGCGGGGCGCGAGCGGGGTGACCCGGCCTGGGGTGGTGGTGACCAGCCTACGGCCACGGCGCTGGAGCGCATGCGCTTTGCCGCGCAGCTTGCCAAGGCGTCGGGCTTGCCGGTGCTGACCAGTGGCGGGCTGCACTACGGGACGCCGCCGAGTGAGGCGCAGTTGATGGCGGATCGCTTGCGTGAAGATTTTGCGGTCGAGGTGAAGTGGCGGGAGGAGGGCAGCCGCACGACCTGGGAGAACGCCCAGCTAACGGCCAAGGTGCTGCAGCCGTTGGGCATTCGCCGGGTGGTGGTAGTGACCCAGGCCTGGCACATGCAGCGCTCGCGCTGGAGTTTTGAACAGGCAGGGTTCGAGGTGGTGCCGGCGCCTGTGGGGTTCCTTGGGCACGAGCATGCGCGGCCGTTTGACGGGTTGCTGCCGGAGAGCCGGGCGATGTGGCAGAGCGGGCAGTTGGTTAATGAAGTGGTGGGGTTGGTGGGGTATCGGGTGTTCTATTGAGTCTTGTGTTGCCTGTTCTGGCCTCTTCGCGGGTGAACCCGCTCCCACAGGTACACCGCAGGCCATGGGCTTGTGCGGTCCCTGTGGGAGCGGGTTCACCCGCGAAGAGGCCAGAACAGGAAAACTCAGACGGTCTTGGCAATACGCCCGGCCAGCAACGCCCAGCCCAGCAGCAGCACGCAGACAATCGCCAGCGGCCACGAGCGCCATTGCAGGTACGGCGTCAGCTGCTGCATCGGCACCACCTCGCCATACAGCACCGCCTGCTGGAACTGCGGAATCTGCGTGGTAATGCGGCCAAACGGGTCGATCAGCGCGGTCACGCCGTTGTTGGTGGCGCGGATCATCCAGCGGCCGGCTTCCAGCGCACGCATCTGTGCCATCTGCAGGTGCTGCAGCGGGCCGATCGACGTGCCAAACCAGGTGTCGTTGCTGATGGTCAGCAGCAGGTCGCTACGTGCGGCCAGGCTGGCAGCGAACTCCGGGTAGACCACTTCGTAGCAGATGTACGGCGCAATCTGGTAACCCTTGGCCTGTAGCAGCGGCTGGTCTTCCGGCCCGCGGGCGAAGTCTGACATCGGCAGGTTGAAGAACTCGATGGCGCCGCGCAGCATGTCCTGCAGCGGCACGTACTCGCCAAACGGCACCAGCTTCTGCTTGAGGTAGGTGCCATCGCCTTCGCCGGTAACGGTGACGCCGTTGTAGTAGCGGCGCTGATGGTGCACTTCTTCACGTACCGGTACGCCAGTGATCAGCGCCGAATGCCGCTCGGCAGCGAAGCGGCCCATCACGTCGATGTAGCCCTGGGCCTGGTCTTTGAGTATCGGCACCGCTGTTTCCGGCCAGACCAGCAGGTCCACGGGTTTGGCGGTGAAGCTCAGGTCACGGTACAGCGCCAGTTGCGCGTCGATGTGCGCCGGGTCCCATTTCAGGTCCTGCTCGACGTTGCCCTGGATTGCCGCCACTTTCAGCGGGTCGCCGGCCGGCTTGGTCCAGGCGTGGCCCTTGAGCGCCAGGCCCAGTGCCCACGGCGCCAGCAGCAATACCGCGGCAATGGCCAGGAACGACGGGCGCTCGCGCAGGCGGTGCAGGTTGCACAGCAGGGCGGCGGTCAGGGCCAGGGTGAAGGAAACCAGCCATACACCGCCCAGTGGTGCCAGGCCGGCCAAGGGGCCGTCCAGCTGGCTGTAGCCGGCGTAGAGCCAGGGGAAACCGGTCAGGAACCAGCCGCGGAAGGCCTCTTGCAGCAGCCACAGCGCAGCGAAGCACAGGGCATCGGCCAGTGGCGCTTCGTTGCGCCGTAGCCAGCGTGCCCACAGCCAGGTGGGCAGGGCGAAGAACCAGGCCAAGGCTGCGAAAAACGCCAGCAGCAGCAGGATTGCCAGCAACGGCGAGGCGCCGCCGTAGGTGTTCATGCTGACGTAGATCCACCAGGTGCCGGCGCCGTACAGGCCGAAACCGAACCACCAGCCCCGCCACATGGCCTGGCGCGGGCTGAGCTCGCGCAGGCCAAGGTAGAGCACGGCGATCGACAACAGCGCCAACGGCCAGATGTCGAACGGCGCCAGGGCCAGGAGGGTGGAAGCACCGGCCGCCAGGGCCAGCAGGTTACCGGGCCAGCCGGGGCGGGTGATCCAACGCATGTTTGTCCTTAACGGCTGATCGGGGTCAGGCGCAGCAAGTGTATCCGCCGGCTGTCGGCGTTGAGAATACGGAACTTATAAGACCCGATCTCGGTGGTTTCGTTGCGCTTGGGCAAGTGGCCGAAGGCACTCATCACCAGGCCGCCGACCGTGTCGAACTCGTCATCAGAGAATTCGCTGTCGAAGAACTCGTTGAAGTTCTCGATCGGGGTGAGCGCCTTGACCAGGAAGTCACCGCTGGGCAGCGGCTTGATGTAGCTGTCTTCCTCGACGTCGTGCTCGTCCTCGATATCGCCGACGATCTGCTCCAGTACGTCCTCGATGGTGACCAGGCCCGCCACGCCGCCGTATTCGTCGATGACGATGGCCATGTGGTTATGGTTGGCGCGGAACTCGCGCAGCAGCACGTTCAGGCGCTTGGACTCGGGCACGAAGGTGGCCGGGCGCAGCAGGTCCTTGATGTTGAAGCTGTCGCCGTTCTCTTTGAGGATCAGCGGCAGCAGGTCTTTGGCGAGCAGAATGCCGAGCACATCGTCGTGGCTTTCGCCGATCACCGGGTAACGCGAGTGCGCGGCGTCGATCACCGCCGGCAGGAATTCGCGCGGCGACTGGCTGGCCTTGATGCTGATCATTTGCGAGCGTGGGACCATGATGTCGCGCACCTGCAGGTCAGCGACCTGGATGGCACCTTCGACAATGGTCAGCGCTTCGCTGTCCAGCAGCTTGTTCTGATGGGCTTCGCGCAGCAGCTCAAGCAGCTCCTGGCGGTTTTTCGGCTCATGGGCAAAAGCCTGGGTCAGTTTACCCAGCCAGGACTTTTGCCCGTTGCTCGATCGATCTTCGCTCATGGCGGTTCTCGTGATCCTTCGTGTATCAGTGTGTGAGAGTGTCGGTTTCATCGTCGGCGTACGGGTCAGGGTGACCCAGTTCTGCCAGCAATTCTCGTTCCAGGCCTTCCATTTCCTCGGCTTCCTCATCCTCGATGTGGTCGTAGCCAAGCAAGTGCAGGCAGCCATGGATGACCAGGTGCGCCCAGTGTGCTTCCAGCGACTTGCCTTGTTCGGCAGCCTCGCGCTCGACCACGGCTACGCAGATGACCAGGTCGCCCAACAGCGGGATATCGAGCAGGTCATCGGGCACGTCGGCCGGGAACGACAGCACGTTGGTCGCGTAGTCCTTGTGCCGGTAGGTGTGGTTCAGTTCGCGGCCTTCGGCCTCGTCGACCAGGCGAATGGTCATTTCCGAGTCGGCGCTGCGCTGGCGCAAGCCCAGTTCGCACCAGCGGCGGAAGGCGTCGTCACCCGGGGCGGCAGCGTCCGTGGCCCGTTGGATATCAAGTTCAAGCATCTTTGCCGGGCGCCTCGGGCTTGGCCTGGCGGCCTTCGAAGCGGTCATAGGCTTCGACGATACGCTGCACCAGTGGGTGACGAACCACATCTTTGGGTTGGAAGTGGGTAAAACTGATACCCGGAACGTCCTTCAGTACCTCGATGACGTGCGCCAGGCCCGATTTGGTGCCACGCGGCAGGTCGACCTGGGTGATGTCACCGGTGATGACGGCGGTGGAGCCGAAACCGATGCGGGTGAGGAACATCTTCATCTGTTCCAGCGTGGTGTTCTGGCTTTCGTCGAGGATGATGAAGCTGTTGTTCAGGGTGCGGCCACGCATGTAGGCAAGCGGGGCAATTTCGATCACCTGGCGTTCGATCAGCTTGGCCACGTGTTCGAAGCCGAGCATTTCGTACAGGGCGTCGTACAGCGGGCGCAGGTACGGGTCGATCTTCTGGGCCAGGTCACCGGGCAGGAAGCCGAGCTTTTCGCCCGCCTCGACCGCCGGGCGCACCAGCAGGATGCGGCGCACCTGTTCGCGCTCCAGCGCGTCCACCGCGCAGGCCACGGCCAGGTAAGTCTTGCCGGTACCGGCCGGGCCGATGCCGAAGTTGATATCGTTGGCCAGGATTTCCTTGACGTAGCGCTGCTGGTTAAGCCCGCGCGGGCGGATGTTGCCCTTGCGCGTGCGCAGCGAAACGCTGACCTCGTTGACGGCCGGGTTGTCGATGTTCTCGACGGCCGACTCCTGCAGGTACAGGTGCACGGTTTCCGGCGACAGGTCGCTGCCCTTGGTCTCGCGGTAGAGACGGCGCAGCAGCTGTTCGGCAGCGGAGGTGGTCTTGGGTTCGCCGATCAGTTCGAACTGATTGCCACGGTTGCGGATTTCGATGGCAAGGCGCTGTTCGATCAGGCGCAGGTGCTCGTCGAACTGGCCGCACAAGTTGGCGAAACGGTGGGCCTCGAAAGGTTCGAGGATGAAGCGATGGGGTTGTATGGGTGCGTTCAAGGTCGTTTTTAGCCGCTCGACGGCAATGGAGTTGATCTCAAGAATAACCCTTGAATGGCAGTGGCGAAAGCACTGAAACGTTCAACGGTATGTACTGCCTGTTCCGGCCTCTTCGCGGGTGAGCCCGCTCCCACAGGGTCACCACCGTCCTTGTGGGAGCGGGTTCACCCGCGAAGAGGCCGGCACTGCTATGATGCGCCCCTTTTCTTACGCATGTGTTATCCCGCCGAACATGAGCAAACGCGAACCTGCCATCTATAAAGTGATCTTCCTCAACCAGGGGCAGGTCTTCGAGATGTACGCCAAGCAGATCTACCAGAGCGACCTGTGGGGCTTCCTGGAAATTGAGGAGTTCGTGTTCGGCGAGCGCTCGCAGCTGGTGGTGGACCCGAGCGAGGAGAAGCTCAAGAGCCAGTTCGAGGGGGTGATCCGCAGTTTCGTGCCAATGCACTCGATCGTGCGCATCGATGAGGTAGAGCGGCTGGGCACGGCAAAGATCAGCGAAGCCAAGGGCGGCGGCAATGTGATGCCGTTCCCGATGCCAATGCCGGAAAAGTAACCCTCAGGGAAGTGGCGAGAACGGCGTGCGCCCTTCGGCGTTCTGCAGTTCCAGCAGGTACTTGCGGAAGATCTGGCCGAGCACCTGGGTGGCGTGCTCCAGCTCGTCGCGGGGCATTTGCTCGGTCACTTCGTCGGCCATGTCCAGCGCATCCTCGGCGCCGTTGACCGCGGCCATCTTCAGCAGGATGTAGGCCTGCACGTTGTTGGCCTTGACCCCTTCGCCATGGAAGAAAATGGCACCCAAGCGGTACTGTGCATCGGCGTGGCCTTGCAACGAGGCCTTCTGGAACCAGTCCAGCGCCTTGTTCAGGTTTTTTGGCGTTTGCGTGTAGTAGTACTCGCCCAGTTCGAATTGCGCCTGGGCATCACCCGCGGTTGCCGTCTGCTCGCAGGCCTCGAGGGCGTTCGCCAGGTCTTCTGGCTGAACGTTCAAGGTGCAGCGGCCCGTTGCCGGAATCAGCAGCGAGTTACCGCCCTCCGCCAGGGCCAGCAGGGGCTGAAGAAGCAACAGGCAGCCCAGGGTCAGGGCGCGGCCGGTGCGGTTCATGGGGATCGACTTACCTCTGCAAAGCTGCGGCCAATGTCTCTGGTGGCACATTATGGGATAAGCAGCGCCAACCTTACAAAGTTTTACTCGAATTTCTGCTTGGTTGGGGAAGTCAGCTGATTGTGCATGAATAATTATTGTCTGTACCGGCCTCTTCGCGGGTGAACCCGCTCCTACAAGGACCGCGTTGCTTTCATGGGCGCGCGGTCCTTGTAGGAGCGGGTTCACCCGCGAAGAGGCCAGTACAGGCTAAATATCACTTCAGCGCAGCAAAAGCCTTCTCAGCCGCATCCAGGGTGATCTGCAGCTCCGTGTCGCCATGGGCGATGGAGGTGAAGCCCGCCTCGAACGCGCTCGGTGCCAGGTACACGCCACCGTCGAGCATCAGGTGGAAGAAGCGCTTGAAGCGCTCGGCATCGCTGGCCATCACGTCTTCGAAGGTGACGATATCGTCGGCACCGCTGAAGTACAGACCGAACATGGCCCCGGCCTGCGTGGTGACGAACGGCACGCCAGCCGCATCGGCGCGCTGCTGCAGGCCGTCGAGCATGCGGCTGGTGTAATCGGTCAGCTCGGCGTGGAAGCCCGGGCGGCTGATCAGCTTGAGGGTGGTCAGGCCGGCAGCCATGGCCAGCGGGTTGCCCGACAGGGTGCCAGCCTGGTAGACCGGGCCCAGCGGGGCGATGCAGCCCATGATTTCGCGCTTGCCACCGAAGCAGCCGACCGGCATGCCGCCGCCGACGATCTTGCCGAAGGTGGACAGGTCCGGCTCGATGCCGTAGTGGCCCTGGGCGCCACCGAGGGATACGCGGAAGCCGGTCATCACTTCGTCGAAGATCAGCACCACGCCGTGTTTGTCGCACTGCTCGCGCAGGCCTTCGAGGAAGCCCGGCGCCGGTGGTACGCAGTTCATGTTGCCGGCCACCGGTTCGACGATGATGCAGGCCACGGTCTGGCCGACTTCGGCCAGGGTTTTCTCGACCGCGGCGATGTCGTTGAACGGCAGGGTCAGGGTGTGCTTGGCGAAGTCCGCCGGCACGCCCGCCGAGCTTGGCACGCCCTGGGTCAGCAGGCCGGAACCGGCTTTTACCAGCAGGCTGTCGGAATGGCCGTGGTAGCAGCCTTCGAATTTGATGATGGCGTCACGGCCGGTGTAGCCACGGGCCAGGCGGATGGCGCTCATGGTGGCTTCGGTGCCCGAGCTGACCATGCGTACCATTTCCATCGACGGCACGATCGAGCAGACCAGGTCGGCCATTTCGGTTTCCATGGCGGTCGGTGCGCCGTAGGACAGGCCGTGTTGCAGCTGCTTGCGCACCGAGTCGAGCACGTCCGGGTGGCCGTGGCCGAGGATCATCGGGCCCCAGGAGCCCACGTAGTCGACATAACGCTTGTCGTCCTCGTCAACGACGTAGGCGCCTTCGGCATGCTTGAAGAACAGCGGCGTGCCGCCCACGCTCTTGAAGGCGCGGACCGGCGAGTTGACGCCACCGGGGATGTGCTTCTGGGCTTGGGCGAACAGGGCTTCGGAACGGGACATGGGGGTTCTCTCGAATCAGGATGCGAACAAGGCGTTGAAGGCGCGGGCGCGGCGGGTGACTTCCTGCGCGCTGTCGGCACCGAACAGGCCGTGGATCACCGCCAGCAGGTCGGCGCCATGGGCGACCAGCGGGGCGGCGTTGTCGAGGGTAATGCCGCCGATCACCGCGATCGGCAGTTTCACCTGGGCGCGGGCCTGCTCCAGCAGTTCGACGTTGGCAGCGGGCGCGCCCGGTTTGGTGACGGAATTGAAGAAACGGCCAAAGGCCACATAGCTGGCGCCTTCGCTGGCAGCCTGGGCGGCCAGCTCAAGGCTGGCGTGGCATGTAGAGCCGATGATCGCCTGGCGGCCGAGCAGGGAACGGGCCGGGGTCAGCGGGCCGTCGGTCTGGCCCAGGTGTACGCCAACGCCCAGGCGCGCGGCCAGCTCGGCATCGTCGTTGATCAGCAACTGCGTGCCGTAGCGCTCGCAGAGCTTGAGCAGCCCTTCGGCTTCACGCAGGCGGCGCGCCGCGTCGTCGCTTTTGTCGCGGTACTGCAGCAGGCACACACCGCCTTCCAGCGCCGCTTCGACATGGGACAGGAAACGGCCGGCAAGCAGTTGGCTGTCGGTGATGGCATACAGACCGCGTAGCGTCATTGAAAGCCTCGTATCAGGAGCAGAAATCCAGGGGCAGGCGCCGTGGCACGTACTGGCCCTTGCCCAGTTGCTCGGCGTCACGCAGGGTGCGCCAGGTGTAGTCCAGGGCGCTGCGCACGGCGCTTTCCAGTTGCTCGCCCAGGGCCAGGCGACCGGCCAGGGCGCTGGCCAGGGTGCAGCCCGAGCCGTGGTAACTGCCAGGCAGGCGCTGGCAGGTCCAGGTATGTTGCTGGCCGTCTTGGGTGTACAGGCGGTTGTGAATTTCGTCTTCGTCGCCGTGACCGCCGGTAATCAGCAGGTGTCTACAGAACGGCAGCAGTTTCTCGGCACACTGGTCGGCAGTGCCTTCGGGCAGTTCGGCGAGGATGCGCGCTTCGGGCAGGTTCGGCGTGGCGATGGTCGCCAGCGGTAGCAGGCGTTCGCGCAGCGCGTAGCCCACTTCGTCCTTGCCCAGGCGGCCGCCGCCACCGGCACGCAGTACCGGGTCGCAGACCAGCGGCAGGTGCGGGTGGGCGGCGAGCAGTTCGGCGACGGTGTCGACCATGTCGATCGAGCCGAGCATGCCCAGCTTGACGGCGGCCACCGTGGAGTCGGCCAGCACGGCGTTGGCCTGGGCCAGCACCCACTCACGGTCGAGCACGCGGAAGTCGGAAACGTTGACGGTATCCTGCACGGTCAGGGCGGTCACTGCAGGTGCAGCGTGACAGCCTTGGGCGATCAGGGCTTCGATATCTGCCTGCAAGCCGGCGCCGCCACTTGGGTCGTGGCCGGAGAGACAGAGGACAACGGGGCGGGAGCTGTAGGTATTCATGGTCGGCGAGCTTACCACCAAACCTGTTTGGGCGGATCGTCCGACAAACGAGATTTGCTGATCGTTCGGTCAGATTTGTTTTTGTTTTTCTTCTGAAAGCATTGAGTTAGAGCCTTTTCTTTGTGATTTGTTATGGCCGATTGCCAGGTTGTGAAGCTATGCTAGAGTGCTCGGATAACTCGACAAACGGGTTCTGCCGGATCACGTCGTCTCAAACGGATGGGAGGCAACCGCGACGCGACCGGACAGGCCATGCTGGGGCTGTATGCGCTATTTGCTGATTGTGCTTCTGGGTTTGCTGCCCATGCTGGCCGGAGCGGTCGATTTCGACGACGCGACCGGGCATGTTCCGTTGGGCAAGGCCATGCAGGTTTACGAAGACCTCGATGGCAGTGCCAGCATCGCCCAGGTCAGCGCCCCCGGGTTCGCCAAACGCTTTCGCCCCCATCATGAAGACGTGCTGAACGCCGGTTACTCCACTTCGGTGTTCTGGCTCAAGGTCGAGCTGCGCCCCGTTGCCGCGCCTGGTGCTGCCCCCCGGCAATGGCTGCTGGAGCTGGCCTATCCACCACTGGATCACCTTGAGCTGTATCTTGCCGATGACCGCGGCGTGTATCGCCTGGCCCAGCGTACCGGCGATGCCTTGCCCTACGACAGCCGGCAAATCCGCCAGAACAACTACCTGTTCGAACTGCAGCTGCCGCCTGGCCAGGTCACCACCGCCTACTTGCGCCTGCACAGCCAGGGCTCGGTGCAGGCGCCGCTGGCGCTGTGGTCCCCCCAAGCTTATATGGAGGACCAGCCCACACGCCTGTATGTGCTGGGGATGATCTACGGCGTGTTGCTGGTGATGCTGGTGTACAACCTGTTCATCTACCTCAGCGTGCGCGATGTCAGTTACCTCTATTACATCCTCTATATTGCGTCGTTCGGCTTTTATCAGGTGTCGGTGAACGGTGCCGGTGTCGCCTACTTCTGGCCGGACAGCCCATGGTGGGCGAATGCCTCGACACCGCTGTTCATTGGCGCTGCCGGGTTGTTCGGTTGCCAGTTTGCCCGGCACTTCCTGCAACTGGGCAGCATCAGCCGCAGCTTCGACCGGTTGTTGCAACTGCTGATGCTGGGCGGCGCCGTGGTGATGGTGCTGGCGGTGAGCGTGCCTTATGGCATTGCGCTGCGCATGGCCACGTTGCTGGCGCTGCTGTTTACCGTGAGCATTTTCAGTGCCGGGCTGTATGCCTGGTGGCGCGGCCTGCGCGTGGCGCGCTGGTTCATTATTGCCTGGACGGCGTTCCTGCTCGGTGGGCTGGTCAACACCCTTATGGTGCTGGGTTACCTGCCGAACGTGTTCATCACCATGTATGCCAGCCAGTTGGGTTCGGCGCTGGAAGTGGCGTTGCTGTCGCTGGCGCTGGCCGACCGTATCAACAGCTTGCGCGAGCAGCAGGCGCAGACCTTGCGTGAGACCGGGCGTACGCTGGAGCAACTGAACCTGCAACTGGCCAGGAGCAACCGGCTGAAGGATGAGTTCCTGGCCAGCGTGACCCATGAGCTGCGCACGCCGATGAATGGGGTAATTGGCTCGCTGGAGCTGATGCACACGCTGCCGATGGAGGGCGAGATGGCCCAGTACCACCGTACGGCGGTGGGCTCGGCGCAGGGCATGATGGACATGGTGGATGCGATTCTGACCCTGTCCGAGCTGCAAGCGGGCCGCCTGCGTGCGCAGCCGGCGCCGTTCAGCTTGCGCACGCTGTTGCAGAGCTTGCGTGCCGGGTATGCCGGGCAGGCCCTGGGCAAGGGCCTGTACCTGAGCCTGGACATCCCGGCCGATTTGCCGGACGGTCTGTTGGGTGACGGGCAGAAGCTTGCGCGTTGCCTGGGGTGCCTGGTGGACAACGGGCTGAAGTTCACCCATCAGGGCGGGGTGATGATCCAGGTACGCGGGCGTCGGGTAGGGCCGGATGACCTGGCGTTGACCTTTACGGTGAGTGACAGCGGGATCGGTTTTGATGACCTGGACCAGGCGACCTTGTATCAGCGCTTCTTCCAGGTGGATGGCTCGATGACCCGGCGCTATGGCGGGTTGGGGATCGGGTTGTCGATTTGTCGGCAGATGGGGGAGTTGCTGGGGGCGCGGTTGGCGCATGAGTCGACGCGCGGGTTGGGGAGCAAGTTTGAGTTGAGTTTGAATATGGCCGTTTCGCAGGTGCGGGTGGGGCCGACGATTCTGCAGGCGCGGCGTTCGGTTTGAGGGAGGGGCTGATGCCGTCCCCAGCCATGCCCCCAGCAACCTACAACAATTCCAGACTCTTCCTACGCCCCAGCACTGGAAACTCCACCCCCTGCGAAATACCCTACAACCTCTGTCGACACGCGTCTGATTGTTCCTGCAAATCCCGCCCTCTAGGCTTTGCCTGTCGCTGACGGTTCAGCGATCGGGTGTGGAAACCTGCAGCAAGCATTTCAGGGTTTAACTAGCAATCAGGAAAACCCATGACCGACGAAACCAAAACCACCCCCGGCGTCACCTACTTCTTCCAGGGCGAAGGCCAAACCCACCCACTGTTCCGCATCGCCGAGGGCATCCCCTGCCGCAGCGCCCGCGAGCAGGCCTCTGAACTGATGGGCTATGCGCGCGACCTGTCGCTGACCGGTTTGATGGATGGCGACCAGCAGATGATGTGGGCATCGCATTACTTCGCAGCCATGGCCAAGGCGCTGCTGGATGATGCCGAGTTGGGTTTGATGCGCTGACTTTTGTATTGACTGGGCCGGCCCTTTCGCGGCTAAAGCCGCTCCTACAGGGATTGCGTATGGCTCTGGCCTTGCGCAACTCCTGTGGGAATGGCTTCATCCAGGGCAGGTTCCAGTAGGCAAGGCTTGGCTGAACGAGTTACTCCGTGAATGGTGCGTAAGCTGACAGGAATCCGAAGAGCGCGGCCATAGGCATCCAGCAAGCAATTAACCAGATAACATTTGTCCAAGTGATTTGTGAGTTTTTCAGTCCACACGCATCTCCTTCGAAAACATTGACTGCCTGCTGAACTTGTATAACGGCTACCACAAAAAATGTGATGTAGATGAGCATCAGCATAATCGGGGCCATAATCAAGATCGAGAGCGGCATGTTGGCAAGAATGGATTCGGTAAGTGAGAACTCCCAGAGCATTAGCAATAGTGGAGGGATGCAATACATCAGGGTGACACCGAGGGCGGTACCTTCTATCGGGCGGTTCGTTTGGTGGCATCGATCGACAATTTTTTTCATCAAGAAAAATATTGTGAAAGCGCCGAATATTGTACAAAGCAGCGGGATGAGTCTGAGGCCATGCTGACCTCTGATGAGTAACCAGTGTCGATAGTTCCAGTAATAGAGGTACAGGCCCATTGATAAGGAAGCCATGATTATTAGTTTTGAAATGGAAATCACATAGAGTTGTATGTTTTTGGAGTGCGAGGTGGTTAGCGATTCCGGATGGTGCTTCTGGTCTGAGCTCATATGGTAGTTTCTCATTTTATCAGCTTCATTAGGTAGTATATCGCTACCCATACAATGCCAATGGTATTTAGCGAAGATGCAATAAGTATTTTTCTTCTTAAATTCCTAGGGAATTGTAAATGGTCTTGCTCATCCAATAGCCCACTGCGAATGCTTGAGGTGGGGGAGCCAATGGCGCCAGCGATTACAGAAATAACTAGAATCCTAGAACCTATTTTCTTCTCTCCCCACATGCTGGTCGCAAATGGAAGGCAAGCGCTCCGTTGGAGCGCTGAGGTCATTTCTTTATATTGGCGAGAGCAGGCGATGTGAAGGTCAGAAACAAGCCCGATTAACGCGAGGAATATAGGAGTGCCCAACAGAAATAGTCTTAGTTTTACGTCAAGTTGGTCAATCATCTCCAAAGACCTCGAAGACTAATTCGCCGAACTCCTCGCCAGCCTCCATGCCACCAATGCTACCGGTCAAAGCGCCTCCACCGGTGATTACTACTCCGCATGCTAGGGCGTAGGGGCCGGCTCTCCAGCAAATCTTCGCAGAGATTTCGCCTGCAAGCTTTCCTGCCAGCCAGCCACCAGCTAAGCCACCGGAGAAATTACCTGCCTCGGTAACGCTGACTTTTTTACAGGCATTTGTGTTGCCCTCTTTGCATACCTCAGAAATCTTTAGTGCTGATCCGCCCCCGCCAATAGCAACGCTAATATGTCCTCCGGTTTTTAAATATTTGGCCATCTTGGCCAGCTTATCCAAATGTGTCGAGTAGCCAGGGATGTGTGTCGGTCCTCCAGCCTTACTCCAGTGATGCACCAAGCTTCTCGATGAGGTTCCCAAGTCCCGACGCAGGCTCTCATAGTTTCCGAGATTGAGTCGCTTGTTCAGAACGGTCGCTTTCAGACTTGAGCTCAATTGCTTAAATAGTTTTTGACGCTCTGCAAAAAAATCAGGGTGCCGAAGATGCCCGTGTTTGATGAATTGATTTTTATGCAGGTCCTCAATTTTTCGCAATATCTCGCTGAGTTCATCAAGCGACTTGCCAACCATCGCCTCGCTGACCCCCATCGCCAGGCTCACATCACTGAGCAACCCGGCGATCTCGGCCTGATGGCGCATCATGAATTCGGCTTCCTCTGGCGTCAGTTCCGCTAACGCTTCCCTAGCCTGTTTCGCCGCACTCATCGCATAAAGCTCTTCCTGAGTACACACCGGCCGCCGCAAACCATCACCAATGACAAAGATCTCGCCCGCCTTGAACCCACGCTGATGCGTCGGGTTCAGCCGCTCCAGAATTGATCGAGGCATATTGGCCTGCGGCGCGCCCAGTTCTGCCAGTACTTCCTGATACGACATGCAACGTGGAACGATGTAGAACCCAGGCTCCATGCCTTGTGGAGTAGGCGAAGGCTGAGCCACTTCTGGCTGATAGGTACTTCTGATTGGGCTACTCGCCTGAGCCTGCGCGGGTGCCTGACGAACAGGCTCAGCTGCCGGTGCCCTGTGCGATGCCGGTGTTGCAGACCCACCCGCAACCACGCGATTGCTGCCCTGTGGGCACCCGCATTGCACCAGTGCGCCGTCCAGAGCCGTGGGAATGCCATCCTGCCGCCAGCGGACTTCGCCCTCGACGATGGTGCCTGCTTGTCCACATAGCGGGCACGGCGTGGTCGGGTCGCCTTGCAGCAGCCAGTTGCGGCCATGCACACGGCCCCTGGCCTGGCTGGCAATGCAGATGGCGCCTGTGGTGGTTTGGTCGCCGTCCAGGCCTTGGTATCGGCCAAAGATGTTCATGCGCATGCTCATGGCTCGCCTCTTTTTTCAAGGTGGGAGCCAGGAACCTAGCAGGCTGTGGGCAGGTATTTTCGGGGTGGGGAGTCTTTAGGAAGGGTCCTACAAGGAATAGGGATTTGGACTACATGTTTGTTCTGGCAATGATGGCCTCTTCGCGGGTAAACCCGCTCCTACAGTGTTCAGCGCAGTGCCCAAGACTTGCGCAGTCCCTTGTAGGAGCGGGTTTATCGAGGCGTCGAACCGCCGCGAAAGGGCCAGTGCAGCCAATACAAATCCATCGTTCATAAAACAGAACGCTAAAGCCAAAAACCACTATCTACCGCTCCAAAGGTGATGGTTTTAATCTTCTCCCATCAACGCGAAACACCCAACTTACTGAAAAGATCAAAACCCTTAGGAGCACAGACCATGAGCAAATTCACCTACAACCGCCTGAACAAAGACGACGCCGCCGTACTGCTGGTCGACCACCAGGCTGGCCTGCTGTCGCTGGTGCGTGACATCGAGCCGGACAAGTTCAAGAACAACGTGCTGGCCCTGGCTGACCTGGCCAAGTTCTTCAACCTGCCGACCATCCTCACCACCAGCTTCGAACAAGGCCCCAATGGCCCGCTGGTACCCGAGCTGAAGGAGCTGTTCCCGGACGCGCCGTACATCGCCCGCCCAGGCCAGATCAATGCCTGGGACAACGAAGACTTCGTCAAGGCGGTGAAGGCGACTGGCAAGAAGCAGCTGATCATTGCCGGTGTGGTGACCGAGGTTTGTGTGGCGTTTCCGGCGCTGTCGGCTTTGGAGGAAGAGTTTGAGGTGTTCGTGGTGACTGATGCTTCCGGCACCTTTAACGAAATGACCCGTGATGCGGCGCATGACCGCATGAGCCAGGCAGGGGCGCAGATGATGACCTGGTTTGGGGTGGCCTGTGAGTTGCACCGTGACTGGCGTAATGATGTGGAAGGGCTGGCGGCGCTGTGCTCGAACCATATTCCGGATTATCGGAATCTGATGACCAGCTACAACGCGTTGACTGCCGGGAAGTAAGGCGGGGGATTGGGTCAGGGCTTGCAGGTGCTTGCCACGACAGATGCAGCGCCTGTGGCGAACACCTGCCAGCCCAGATGCAGGCGCAAGCCATGCATCTGCAACCCATGCCCCCACCACCACACCTTTAGTCACGAATGCCACTTTGCCAACCCCGCAGGCAGTGCTTCACTGGGTCTCTCAAGCCTACCCGGATCCAGGAGCCCCCGATGAACCTGCACCAGTACGCTGAAACCCACGAAGTCACCAACCAGCCGCCATCCCTCGACGGTGCCAACCTGTACCGCCTGGACCTGCCACTCCAGGAATGGTCGCGGCGTTTCGGCGCGGGCTGGGCCGAGTCGCGGATCGATGCCTACGGGGCCCTGGCCGGCGGCCCGCTGATGCAGGCAGGTTTCCTGGCCAACGCGCACAAACCCGAATTCAGCAGCCATGACCGCTATGGCCATCGCATCGACCTGGTCGAATTCCACCCGGCCTACCACGAACTGATGCGCACCGCCGTCGAACACGGCCTGCCGTCGCTGCCCTGGGCCGAACCCCGCCCCGGCGCACATGTGGCGCGGGCTTCGATGACCTACCTGCACAGCCAGGCCGAGGCCGGTACCGGCTGCCCGCTGACCATGACCTTCGCCGCCGTGCCGGCGCTGCGCCTGCAACCCGAACTGGCCGAATACTGGCTGCCGAAGATCCTCGCCTGCGAATACGACCCGCGCAACGTCGGCGATCGGCACAAGGCCGGGGTCACCCTGGGCATGGCCATGACCGAAAAGCAGGGCGGCACCGATGTGCGCGCCAACACTACCCGGGCCTACCCGGTCGGGGCGCCGGGGCCCGGCCAGGCCTATGAGCTGGTTGGCCACAAGTGGTTTTGCTCGGCGCCCATGTGCGATGCCTTCCTGACCCTGGCGCAGACCGAAAAGGGGCTGAGCTGCTTCCTGCTGCCGCGCCACCGCCCGGACGACAACCGCAACCAGTTCTATATCCAGCGCCTGAAGAACAAGCTGGGCAACAGCTCCAACGCTTCCAGCGAAGTCGAGTTCCGTGGCGCGCTGGCCTGGATGATCGGTGAGGAAGGGCGCGGCGTGCCGACCATCATCGAGATGGTGGCCATGACCCGCTTCGACTGCATGGTGGGCTCAAGTGCGCTGATGCGCCAGGCCCTGACCCAGGCTACCCACCACTGCGCGTACCGCAAGGTCGGTGGGCGGGTGCTGAACGAGCAGCCGTTGATGCAGAACGTGCTGGCCGACCTGGCGCTGGAAAGCGAGGCCGCGCTGGCCCTGAGCCTGCGCATGGGGCAAGCGCTGGAGCAGCTCGACGACCCGCAACAGGCGCACTTCGCCCGGCTGGTCACGGCGGTAGGTAAATACTGGATCTGCAAACGTGCGCCGGCCATGATCAACGAAGCCGCCGAGTGCCTGGGCGGTGCAGGCTACGTGGAGGACAGTATCCTGCCAAGGCTGTACCGCGAAGCGCCGGTCAACTCGACCTGGGAGGGCTCGGGCAATGTGCAGTGCCTGGATGTGCTAAGGGCCTTGTCCAAGGAGCCGGGGGTACTTGATGCCTTGTTCGCCGAGCTGGGCGATGGGCATGGCGACCCGCGGTTGGCGGCGCATATCGGCAACCTCAAGGGGGCGTTTGCCGATACTGGCGACATGCAGTACCGCGCGCGGCAACTGACCGAGGATATTGCCCTGGCATTGCAGGCCAAGCTGTTGCTGGAGGCGGGGAATGCGTTGGTGAGTGATGCGTTCATTGGCAGCCGGCTGGCAGGGGGTGGCCGGGTGTATGGGGCGTTGCCGCGTGGTGTGGATGTGGAGGCATTGGTGGCAAGGGCGACGCCATCAGTGGACCTGTAGGAGCGGCCTTGTGTCGCGATCGGGCTGCGAAGCAGCCCCAGGGTATCAGCACAGCTGCACAAATTGCTGGGGCTGCTTCGCAGCCCGATCGCGACACAAGGCCGCTCCTACAGGGATCAGCGCTGGCCTGCTGATCAACACCGATCAATGGGGATGTAATTAGCCCAGAAGGCAGGCAAGATGGTTCACATGCATGTCCAGACAGGAAGCACAGTGTGAGCCACGCTTTTGTAGTCGTTGATACCCCCGAACAGGCCGTCGACCGTCTGGCGGCCCTGCATGAACAGGCCACCGGTGCCCTTAGCCAGGCCCTCAAGCGTTATCTGAAGGACCGTACCGAGCCCGATGCCGATGAGCGTGACCTGTTCCGCTACCCGGCATTGCGCCTGACCTACTACAGCCACGGTGAAGTGGCTGCCACCACCCGCGCCTATGCCAAGGTCCAGGTAGCCGGTACCTACAGCGTCACCGTCACCCAGCCCGCCGCGTTCCGTGGCTACCTGCTGGAGCAACTGCGTCCGCTGATGCACGACTACACCGTCACGGTGGAGGTCGGCGTCAGCGAGCAGAACATCCCTTACCCCTACGTGGTCGACCAGGGTGACGAACTGGCCGGCAGCGGCATTACCGCCGCGCAACTGGCGCGGGTGTTCCCCAGCACCGACCTGTCGGCTGCCACCGACAACATTGCCGACGGCCTGTGCGACTGGGAACGTGCCGAGGTCCTGCCGCTGGCACTGTTCGATGCGGCGCGCGTCGATTTCTCGCTGCGCCGCCTGGTGCACTACACCGGCAGCGACTGGCGCCATGTGCAGCCGTGGATCCTGCTGACCAACTACCACCGCTATGTCGACCAGTTCATCAGCCATGGCCTGGAGCAACTGCGTGACGACCCGCGCTTCGTGCGCATGGTGCTGCCGGGCAACGTGGTGATCGAGAAGGGCATGGACCACGGTGAAACCCAGGCGCTGGTGGCCAGCGTGGTCTGGCACCGTTACCAGATGCCGGCCTATCACCTGATCGCCGGGGATGGCGACGGCGTTACCCTGGTCAATATCGGTGTCGGCCCGTCCA
The DNA here is from genome assembly GCF_016658545.1 of Pseudomonas sp. S37. Taxonomy (GTDB): domain Bacteria; phylum Pseudomonadota; class Gammaproteobacteria; order Pseudomonadales; family Pseudomonadaceae; genus Aquipseudomonas. The sequence goes on from NZ_JACVZC010000042.1 coordinate 29,524, forward strand.
ACGCCAAGAACATCACCGACCACCTGGCGGTGCTGCGCCCGCATTGCTGGTTGATGATCGGCCACTGCGGTGGCCTGCGCCAGTCGCAGACCATCGGCGACTACGTGCTGGCCCACGCTTACATGCGCCGGGATGGCATTCTCGACCGCGTCGTGCCGCCAAACATTCCGATCCCGGCCCTGGCCGAAGTGCAGCTGGCCCTGCAGGAGGCTGCCGCGCAAGTCACCGGTGAGCGTGGCGAGCAATTGAAGAAGCGCCTGCGCACCGGCACCGTGCTGACCTACGACGACCGCAACTGGGAGCTGCGCTGGGCTCAGGAGCGCCCGTTGATCAACCTGTCGCGCGCCGTGGCGGTGGACATGGAAAGCGGCACCATTGCCGCCCAGGGCTACCGTTTGCGGGTGCCGTACGGCACCTTGCTGTGTGTGTCCGACAAACCGCTGCACAGCGAGATCAAGCTGCCGGGTTCGGCCAACGCCTTCTACAACCGGGCGGTCAGCCAGCACCTGAAGATCGGCATTGCCGCCCTCGACCTGCTGCGTACCGAGCTCAACTCGCTGCACTCGCGTAAACTGCGCAGCTTCGATGAGCCGCCGTTCCGCTGAGGATCCATGTCACTGCCACCCCGTAACAAGCCGCGCCGCCCCCAGGCGCGGCCTGCCACCGGCCCACGTCGCCAGGCCAAGGCGCCGCCGGCCGAGCCACGCCTGATCCTGTTCAACAAACCGTTCGACGTGCTGACCCAGTTCAGCGATGGCGAAGGGCGGGCGACGCTCAAGGACTTCATCGACATCCCGGGCGTGTACCCGGCCGGGCGGCTGGACCGCGACAGTGAAGGCTTGCTGTTGCTGACCAACGATGGCGGGCTGCAAGCACGGATTGCCGACCCTAAGCACAAGCTGGCCAAGACCTATTGGGTGCAGGTGGAAGGTGAGCCGAGCGACGAGCAGTTGCAGCGTTTGCGCGATGGCGTGGAACTGAATGACGGGCCGACCTTGCCGGCCGAGGCGCGGCGCCTGGATGAGCCCGAGCTGTGGCCACGCAACCCGCCGGTGCGGTTTCGCAAGAGCGTGCCGACCAGTTGGCTGGAGCTGGTGATTCGTGAGGGGCGTAACCGCCAAGTGCGGCGGATGACGGCAGCGGTGGGGTTACCGACCTTGCGCCTAGTGCGGGTGCGGATTGGTGACTGGGCGCTGGAGGGGTTGGAGCAGGGGTGCTGGCGTGAAGTAACTCCACAACGCTAGGCCCATTCGCGGGTAAACCCGCTCCCACAGGTACTGCACTGTCCTTGAGTGCGGCGGGCTAACTGTGGGAGCGGGTTCACCCGCGAAGAGGCCTTGGAATTTTTAAACGCCCTCGAGAAACCCCACCACCACGCTCTTGATGATAAAGGCCAACACCCCAAGCCCCAGCACGAAGAACAGGATCAGCGTACCGAACTTGCCCGCCTTGGACTTTTTCGCCAGGTCCCAGACGATGAAACCCATGAAACCGATCAGTACGGTGACCAGGATGATCATCATCCACTCTTCGAATACGGCGGGATCCATCGGTGTTCTCCAGGCGGGTTGAGCGTTCGATTATACGTCTGCAGGCGCAGGCATTCAGCGCAGGTGGGTCAATGGCAGCTCGGTGCTGGCCAGGACCTGGTTGAGCACGAAGCTCGAACGCACACTGGTGACGCCGTCGATGCGGGTCAGGCTGCCTAGCAGCAGTTTCTGGTAGTGGTCCATGTCCGGTACCACCACTTTCAGCTGGTAGTCGGCATCCATACCCGTGACCAGGCTGCACTCGAGCACCTGTGGCAGGTTGCGGATGGCCGCTTCGAAGGTTTCAAAGCGTTCCGGGGTATGACGGTCCATGCCGATCAGTACGTAGGCGGTCAGGCTCAGGCCCAGCTTCTTGCGGTCGAGCAGGGCAACCTGGCGCGAGATGTAGCCATCGTCTTCCAGTTGCTTGACCCGACGCGAGCATGGCGAAGGCGACAGGCCGATGCGTTCGGCCAGTTCCTGGTTGGAAATGCGCGCATCGCGCTGCAGTTCGGCGAGAATGCTCAGGTCGTAGCGGTCAAGTTTGCTCATGGCATTTGCCTTTTCTGTTCATATTGCTGCGAATTATCAATCCAGGGTGAAAAATTGCGCAAGTGCTATTTATCCGAGCAATCTTCGCAATCCTCTGTCGCAACCTGTCCGGTATCTTTATCAACAGAATCACTGCCCGGACATCAGTCCACGGCGACGCGCCCTAGGCGGGCGGTCGCGGCCAGCCATCCAACAGGATCAGCAGGCCCCCGGGCTACACAGCTTCCAGAAGACGCTGTGAGGTGAGCCGGCGCCACAAGTGCCGAGCACGGACGACAATTCCTGAAGGGAGGCCCTGTGGCCTCCCTTTTTTCATGACCGGAATTTTAATTGGCCTGCGTGACGGGCGCGGTAGACTGGTTGCAGGTGCAGTTTTTCTACCGAGAGGAATACCATGAAGTCGCGCATCTGGCAGTTGGCAGGTGTTGGTTTGCTGGGTTTGAGCATCAGTTTCGGAGCCATGGCCGAAGGGCCGGGTGAGGGGCACGGTGAACACGGTCAGCAGGTGCAAGGTGAGGGTGGGCCCGGTCGCTCGCTCAACTCGCGCGACGAAGTGCGCCAGACCCAGCCGCCGCGCCAAGGCTATTACCAGGATATTCCCCAGCGTCACGGCGACAACCGCCATTGGCAAGCTGGCGGGCCGGGGCAACGCCCCGGGGGTGACTGGCAGGGGCGCCCGGATGGCCATGGCAATGGTTGGGGCCCCGGGCCGCAGTATCGCCCCGGGCACACCATCGATCATTTCCCCGATCGCTACTGGAAGGTGCCTTATCGCGGCAATGATTACTTCTATTCTGGCGGCTACTGGTACCGCCCGCATGGCGGCAGTTACATCGTGGTGACCCCGCCTTATGGCGTGCGGGTCAACTATCTGCCGTCTTATGCACAGGAAGTGTGGCTGGGTGGGGCGCTGTTCTTCCTCGTGGCTGATACCTATTACCAGTACCTGGCCGACAGCCAGGAGTATGTGGTGGTCAACCCGCCGGTCGGTGTGCCGGCGCCAGCGCCGGTGGCGCCATCAAATGGTGGTTATGACGTGGTGGCGTACCCGATGCATGGCCAGGGCCAGGAGCAGCAGGAGCAGGACCGCTACCAGTGCCACCGCTGGGCGGTGAGCCAGTCGGGGTTTGACCCGGCGACGGCGACATACGCGCCGCCGGCCAATGTGCTCAGCATTTACCAGCGGGCGCTGGGGGCTTGTTTCAGTGGGCGGGGGTACAGCATCAACTGAGGCCTGCGCGAAACCCTGTAGGAGCGGCCTTGTGTCGCGAAAGGGCCGCAAAGCGGCCCCAGATTTCAGCTTTAGTTCAAATATTGCTGGGGCTGCTTCGCAGCCCTTTCGCGACACAAGGCCGCTCCTACAGCGATCGTGTGTGGCTTGAGAGATTCATACCGGGTCGGCATGCACCATCACATCGGCCTGCGGATAACGCTGGCGGATCACGCGCGAGGCCTCTACGCACAGCCCATGCGCCTGATCCAGCGGCAACTGCCCCGGCAACTCCAGATGCAACTGCACGAACCACTGGCTGCCCGACACCCGCGTACGCAGGTCATGCACGCCTTTTACCCCGGGAATGGCCAGTACCAGCGTGGCCATGTCCTCACCCACATCGCCAGGCAGTTCCTTGTCCATCAAAATGGCCGTACTTTCGCGGGCGATCTGCAACGCGCTCCACAGAATGTAAAAAGCGATGCCCAGGCCGAACAGCGCGTCCAGCTGCGGCCAGCCAAAGCGTGCCAGCAGCAGGGCCAGCAGGATGCTGCTGTTCAGCAGCAAGTCCGAGCGGTAGTGCAGGGAGTCGGCCCGCACCGCCGTGGAGCCGGTCAGGCGGATGACCTTGGACTGCAGCGCCAGCAAGGCGACGGTCAATACCAGCGAAAGGACCATTACCGCGATGCCGATGCCGGTATCACCCAGCGGTTGTGGCGTTTGCAGGCGTTCAACGGCCTGCACCCCGATCAGCACCGCGCTGACGCCGATGAACAGCGCCTGCGCCATGCCGGCCAGTGCTTCGGCCTTGCCATGGCCGAAGCGGTGGTCATCGTCGGCCGGGCGCAGGGCGTAGTGCACCGCCAGCAGGTTGAGGAACGAGGCCACGGCGTCCAGTGCCGAGTCGGTCAGCCCGGCCAGCAGGCTCACCGAGCCGCTCAGCCACCAGGCCAGCGCCTTGCTCAGCACCAGGATGCTGGCCACCGCCAGTGAGGCGCGGGTGGCCAGGCGCAGCAGGCGCTGGTGTTCAGCCGGGGTGGTGATCATCCGTGGTCTGTACCCTTGTGGCTCAGGCGGCCGGAACCAGGCCCAGGCTGGCCAGTTGCTCGATGCTGCCGCGGTGCTGGATCAGCCGCGGGTCGTCCAGCGGCAGGCGCTGGCCCAGTTCGCTTTCGAGAATGGCCTGCAGTTTCAGGTTGTCGACCTTGCCATCAGGGCTGACAGCGTCCTGCAGTTTGGCCGGGTCGACCTGGGCGGTGTGGCCACCCGGGTAGTAGATGGCGCCGGTGGCAAAGTCGATGCCGAAAGCGATCAGCCCGGGGATCACGTAGAACAGGATGCCGATAGCGTCCATTGCGGCAACCACGGGGTCGATCTTGCCGCCAATCTGGCCGCGCCGGTCCGGGTAGAAAATGGTGCCGCAGGCGGTCAGCTGGGTCAGCAGGGTGACGATGATAGCGCCACCGATGACGCGGGTTGGGATGCGCATGTAAATCTCCGAGAAGGTATTCAGCAGGGCAAGCGAAGCGCCTGCACCTGATGCTAAGACCATGATAGAGCAGGCTGGGTTCGCCGTTATACTCGCCAGACTGTTCGAGGACCACCATGATTTCATTACCCATTGATGCAGTTTTGCCCGCTTTGCGCCAGGCCCTGGCAAACCGTGACGAAGCGGTGCTCGAGGCGCCGCCCGGCGCGGGCAAGACCACCCGCGTGCCGCTGGCGCTGCTGCACGAGCCGTGGCTGGCCGGGCAGACCATCCTGATGCTCGAACCCCGGCGCCTGGCGGCGCGTGCAGCGGCCGAACGGCTGGCCAGCGAACTGGGTGAGAAGGTCGGGGAAACGGTGGGTTACCGCATTCGGCTGGACAGCAAGGTCGGGCCGAAAACCCGTATCGAGGTGGTCACCGAAGGTATCCTTACCCGTCGCCTGCAGGCGGACCCGGCGCTGGAAGGCGTGGGTTTGCTGATTTTCGATGAGTATCACGAGCGTAGCCTGGATGCCGACCTGGCCTTGGCGCTGAGCCTCAATGGCCGCGAATTGCTGCGTGACGACCCGCCACTGAAAATTCTGCTGATGTCTGCCACGCTGGAGGGTGAGCGCCTGTCGCGGCTGCTGGACGACGCCCCGGTGGTCAGCAGCGAGGGCCGCATGCACCCGGTGGATATCCACTGGGGGCGGCCTTTCCAGCCTGGCGAGTTCATCGAACCGCGGGTGGTGGACAGCGTGTTGCAGGCGCTGGCCGACCAGTCCGGCAGTGTGCTGGTGTTCCTGCCCGGGCAGGCCGAGATCCGCCGGGTGCACCAGAGCCTGCAGGAGGCCTTGGGCGAACGCCCCGAGATTCTGCTGTGCCCGCTGCATGGCGAGCTTGACCTCAAAGCCCAGCGCGCCGCCATCGACCCACCGGGCAAAGGCCTGCGCAAAGTGGTGCTGGCGACCAACATCGCCGAAACCAGCCTGACCATCGATGGCGTGCGCGTGGTGATCGATGCCGGCCTGGCCCGGGTGCCGCGCTTCGACCCGGGCAGCGGCATGACCCGCCTGGACACTCAGCGTATTTCCCGCGCCAGTGCCACCCAGCGTGCTGGCCGCGCCGGCCGCCTGGAACCGGGCGTGTGCTACCGGCTGTGGTCCGAGGCGCAGCATGACCAGTTGGCTGCTCACGGTAGTGCCGAAATCCTTCAGGCCGACCTGGCCGGGCTGGCCCTTCAACTGGCGCGTTGGGGCGTTACCCCCGGGCAATTGCGCTGGCTTGACCAGCCACCGACTGCGGCCTTCGCCCAGGCCCAGGAACTGCTGGCGCGGCTTAATGCCTTCAAGCCCGGCAGCCGTGACAACCTCAGTGAGCATGGCCAGACCATGGCCGAACTGCCGGCGCATCCACGTATCGCGCATTTGTTGCTACGCGGGCAGGACCTGGGCCTGGCGCAGATGGCTTGTGATGTCGCCGCACTGCTGGGCGAGCGGGATATTCAGCGTGGCGGTGGTGCTGACTTGCACAGCCGGTTGGCGTTGGTGAGCGGCGAAAGCAAGGCGGCACGAGGTGGGCAGGGCGGCGTACAGCGGGCCCGGCAACTGTCTCGCCAGTACCGTGGCCTGCTGCGTGGCAAGGCCACGGCAGCGGTCACCGACCCTGATCACCCGCGTTGGCTGGGCGCACTGCTGGCGCTGGCCTATCCTGACCGCGTTGCCCAGCAGCGCCGCGAGGGTGGGGCGGAGTACCGGCTGGCCAACGGCCGTGCGGCACTGTTTGCCGAGGTCGACGCGCTGATGAAGTGCACGTGGTTGGTGATCGCTGACTTGGGCAGCCGCCAAGGGCAGCGTGAGGAACGTATCTACCTGGCAGCCGAATTCGATTCGACCTTGCTTGATGGCGTGCTGGCGGAGCAGGTCGAGCGGGTTGATATCCTCGATTGGGATGAACGCGAGCAGGTGCTGCGCGCCGAGCGTCAGGTCAAGGTTGGCGAACTGGTGCTTAGCCGCGAGCCGCTGCCTGGTCTGGATGATGACGCCAAGGCTCGGGCACTGCTTGGCCTGGTTCGGCGCAAAGGCCTGAGCTTGCTGACCTGGACGCCGGAACTCCGCCAGTGGCAGGCACGCGTGGCGCTGTTGCGGCAACTTGACCTGGCCAAGGAGGGCCACAGCGAGTGGCCCGATCTGGGCGACGAGGCGTTGCTCGCCAGCCTGGAAGACTGGTTGCAGCCTTATCTGGGCAAAGTGTCGCGCCTCAGCCATTTCGCCGCATTGGACCTGTCGTCGATGCTGCGCAACCTGTTGCCTTGGCCATTGCCGCAGCGCCTGGAGGAACAGGCCCCCGCGCACCTGACGGTGCCGTCCGGCTCGAACATTCGCCTGGACTACAGCGAGAACCCGCCAATTCTCGCTGTGCGCCTGCAAGAACTGTTTGGTCTTGCCGATACCCCGCGCATCGCCAATGGCCGCCAGCAGGTCAAGCTGCACCTGCTATCACCGGCACGCCGCCCGGTGCAGGTGACACAGGATCTGGCCAACTTCTGGCGTACCACCTATGCCGAGGTAAAGAAGGACCTGAAAGGGCGCTATCCGAAACACTACTGGCCCGAAGACCCGCTGGTGGCTGAAGCCACCGCGCGGGCCAAGCCTCGCGGGACCTGAGGGGCGCCGCAGGGGCCGCTCAGGCAACTGGGTTGAGCAGAAAGGTTGTGGCCTCAGGCGCCGGCCTCACCTTCCAGCAACATGAACAGGCGGTACAGCACCACGGTGCTGAACAGTTGCAGGAAGCCGCTGAGGCTGTCCATGGCCAGCTCCATGCCGGGGGAAGGCTCGGGGAAGGCCATCAGCAGCAGCCCGTCGATCAGCCAGATCGGCGCCAGCACCGCGACCACGCAGAACATGATGCGCATGAAATGCCCGGTGGTCATGCTGGCGCTTTCACGCATGGCCAGCATCACCGGCCGGCCGCGCAATACCAGCAGGTACTCGGCGAACACCAGGTTGATCATGATCCACACGCCCGGGAAGATGAACAACGCCAGGCCGGCCATGATCAGCAAGGAGCTGATCAGGATCAGCAAAGCCAATTGTGGCCACAGTTGCAGGGCGCGGGCGAACAGGTCGCGCTTGGCGATGTCCTGGCCCTTGCTGCGGGTGTCGAGGTAGAGAATCAGCGCGGCGCTGTACAGCGGGTAGAACAGCAGGCTGACCAGCATGCCGTAGGCGGGGGATGCCTGGTCGCCCAGCTGGCGGTACAGCAACTGGGTGAGCAAGGCCTCTGCCACCACCAGCGGCAGGCACAACGGGAGGATGTTCGGCAGGTGGCGGCGGAAGAAGTACAGGGAGTCGCGCAGGACGCTCAGCGGATTCATCGGGCTACATCGCATGGCAGTAAAAACAAGGGCATCACTTTAGCCCAAAGTGGACCCGCGGCTGTCACTTGCTGAAAAAAGTTTCACCGCGCCAATGATTGAATCCCACGCCGTAACGCCCCATCTTTGACGCTGTCCGTTGTCCTGCTACCCCACGAGGTCGCCCCATGAACACTGAAGAACAAACCCTGATCGACGGCCTGTTCGGCCGCATCAAGCAAGCCGAAGACCCAAGCCAGCCGCGTGACCCGCAGGCCCAGGCCTGCATTGAGCAACACCTGCGCCAGCAGCCGGCTGCGCCTTACTACATGGCCCAGGCAATCCTGGTGCAGGAGGCCGCGATCAAGCGCCTCGACGAACAAAACAAACAGCTGGAAGCCGAGCTGCAGCAGGCCCGTGCCCAGGCTCAGGCCGCCCAGGCAGCACAAGCCGCCAACAACGCGCCGAGCAATGGCGGGGGTGGTTTCCTGTCCAGCATCTTTGGTTCGGGTGGGCGCAATGCGGCCCCGGCGGTGCAGCCGCAGCGGCCTTCGGCTGCCCCTGTAGCGTCTGGTGGTGGCTGGCGTGAGCCGTCGGCACCGGGCTTCTCCCAACCGCAAGCGCAGCCGCAGGCAGGGTTTGGCGCCGCGCCAGCACGCGGTGGTGCCAGCAGTTTCCTCGGTGGGGCGATGCAGACTGCAGCGGGTGTGGCGGGTGGCGTGTTGCTGGCGCAGGGTATCAGCAGCCTGTTCAACCACAACTCGCAGCCTGAAGAGGTGGTGGAGGTGATCAAGGAAGAGCCGACACCGGCCAGCGACAGCGGCGGCTGGAACGACCAAGGCGCGCAGCAGCAAGTGGCTGACAATGGTGGTTGGGGCGGTGACCAGGGTGGTTACGCCGACACTGATTATGGCAGCGACGATGGCGGGTTCTTCTCGGACGACGATTCGTACGTCTGACAGGTCTGGCATACTGCTGGCATTTCTGGGGGCGCTGTGCGCCCCTTTCGCGACGCAAGGCCGCTCCTACATGGGTACGCAATCCCCTGTAGGAGCGGCCTTGCGTCGCGAAAGGGCTGCAAAGCAGCCCCCAGCACTCCCAGCCCAGACACGAGGTTCCCAGGTGAAAAAGATCGCGCTGTTCGCCGATGTGCAGAACCTCTACTACACCGTGCGCCAAGCCCACGGCTGCCATTTCAACTACACCGCCCTGTGGTCCGACGTCAGCCGTGAAGGCCAGATCGTCGAGGCCGTTGCCTACGCCATTGACCGGGGCGACAGCAAGCAACAGCAGTTTCAGCAGATCTTGCGCAACCTCGGTTTCGACGTGCGCCTCAAACCGTTCATCCAGCGCAGCGACGGCTCGGCCAAAGGTGACTGGGATGTAGGCATTACCCTGGATGTGATCGACGCAGCCAGCCGGGTCGACCAGGTGGTGCTGGCTTCCGGTGATGGCGATTTCGACCTGCTGCTGGAGCGGGTGATCCAGCGCCATGGCACTGAAGCCGTGGTGTATGGTGTGCCCGGGCTGACGGCCCTGTCGCTGATCCGCGCCGCCACCCGCTATGTGCCCATCGAGGGTAAGCTGTTGCTCAAGCACTGAGGTTTTTCGTGGAACGTATCGCTGTCATCGACTTTGAAACCACCGGCATTTCCCCTGGTACCGGCTGCCGGGCCACCGAGGTAGCGGTGGTGATGCTGGAAGGCGGGCGCATCGTCGAGCGCTACCAGAGCCTGATGAACGCTGGTGTACCGGTGCCGGCGTTCGTTGCCGGCCTGACCGGCATTACCACCGCCATGCTGCGCAGCGCGCCGCCGGTGGACAAGGTGATGAACGAAGTGGCCGAGTTTGTCGGCAGCACCCCGCTGCTGGCACACAATGCCGCTTTCGACCAGAAGTTCTGGGACTACGAACTGAGCCGCATTGGCCGTAGCCGCAGCCAGTCGTTTGCCTGTTCGCTGCTGTTGTCGCGGCGCTTGCTGCCGGGGGCGCCGAACCACAAGTTGGGCACCCTGACCCGCTGGGCGGGGCTACCGGATACCGGTACGGCGCACCGGGCCATGGCGGATGCCGAAATGGCGGCAAACCTGTTGCAACACCTGGCTGGCGTGTTGCGCCAGGACCATGGGGTGCAACAGCTTTCGCATGCGCTGTTGTGCCGGTTGCAGAAAACCCCGGCGGCGAAGGTTCGCGAGGCATTGGCGAGGTTTTGTTGAGGGCTGACAAGCATTCGGTTTGAGGGTTGTGGCACCTGTGCCGGCCTCTTCGCGGGTAAACCCGCTCCTACAATGTTGCGCGGTCTTTGTAGGAGCGGGTTTACCCGCGAAGAGGCCATCACATGCAACACAACCCAAAGCCGAACGCACCAAAAGTGTGCCGCTCATTTCGCACGATTTTGTAACTTATGTTTACCCAGGCAGGCCCTTAAACTGAATCACCCGTAAACGGATTTCGAGTTTTCCCCATGCCTGCCTCCCGTCGCTTTCCCTTGTTGCTGATCGGCGCCTTTCTGGCCCTTTACCTGGTCTGGGGCTCCACCTATCTGTTCATCCGTATTGGTGTCGAAAGCTGGCCGCCGATGCTCATGGCCGGGGTGCGTTTCCTGATTGCCGGTGGCCTGCTGTACGGCTTTCTGCGCTGGCGTGGTGCGCCGGCGCCGACCTGGCCGCAATGGCGGGCGGCAGGGGCGATTGGCTTCTTGCTGCTCAGCTGCGGCAACGGTGGCGTGACCGTTGCCGAGCATGCCGGCGTGGCGTCGGGCGTGGCGGCATTGGCGGTAGCCACGGTGCCGCTGTTCACCTTGCTGTTCGGCCTGTTGTTCGGGCACCGCAACTCGAAGTTGGAGTGGGCAGGCATTGCCCTCGGGCTGGTGGGTATCGGCCTGCTGAACCTGGGCTCCAACCTGCAGGCCAGCCCGGTTGGTGCAGCGCTGATCATATTTGCGGCGGCGTCGTGGGCGTTCGGCTCCGTGTGGAGCAAGAGCTTGCCGCTGCCGCAGGGGCCGATGGCCAGCGCGGCCGAAATGCTGGTCGGTGGCGCGGTACTATTGCTGGGCAGTGTGCTGTCGGGCGAACGCATGACGCAAATGCCGACCGCTGCCGGGTGGGGCGCGTTGGCCTACCTGGTGTTCTTCGGCTCGATCCTGGCCTTCAGTGCCTACATGTACCTGCTTAAGCACGTGCGCCCGGCTGCTGCCACCAGCTATGCCTACGTCAACCCGGCGGTGGCGGTGCTGCTGGGTATCGTATTTGCCGGTGAACAGATCGGTGCCGAAGAGTGCGTGGCGATGGCGGTGATCATTGGCGCCGTGGTGCTGATCGGCCTGCCGCAGTGGCGCAAGGCACCCCAGCCCACGCAGCCGTTGAAAGGCGAAATCTGCAAGTAGGCAGGGGCGATGCGGTAAACTTGCCGCCTTCGCTGAACCCCCTGACGGTATTGCCATGAATTTCGCCAAACTCGGCCTGATCGAACCGCTGCTGCGCACCCTGCAGCAGCTGGACTACACCACCCCGACCCCGGTGCAGGCCAAGGCCATCCCCGCCGTGCTGGCCGGCCGCGACCTGATGGCCGCTGCCCAGACCGGCACTGGCAAGACCGCAGGCTTTGCCCTGCCCGTGCTGCAGCGCCTCGCGCTGGAAGGCGAAAAGGTGGCCAGCAACTCGATCCGTGCGCTGGTGCTGGTGCCCACCCGCGAGCTGGCCGAGCAGGTGCACAACAACGTGCGCGAGTATGCAGAGAACCTGCCGCTGAGCACCTATGCGGTGTACGGTGGGGTCAGCATCAACCCGCAGATGATGCGCCTGCGCCGTGGCGTCGACCTGCTGGTGGCAACCCCCGGCCGCCTGCTCGACCTGTTCCGGCAGAACGCGGTGAAGTTCAACCAGGTGCAGACCCTGGTGCTGGACGAAGCTGACCGCATGCTCGACCTGGGTTTTGCCGAAGAGCTGCAGTCGGTGTACGCCGCGCTGCCACGCAAGCGCCAGACCCTGCTGTTTTCCGCAACCTTCTCCGAGCAGATCCGCCTGTTGGCAGGGTTGGCACTGAACGACCCGCTGAGCATCGAAGTCAGCCCGCGCAATGCCACGGCCAGCAGCGTCAAGCAGTGGCTGGTGCCTGTGGATAAAAAACGCAAGGAAGACCTGTTCTGCCACCTGATGCGCAAGCAGCGCTGGAAGCAGGTACTGGTGTTCGCCAAGACCCGTAATGGTGTCGACCAGCTGGTAGAGCGCTTGCTGGCCGAAGGCGTGAATGCCGACGGCATCCACGGTGACCGCCCGCAGGCCACCCGCCAGCGCGCGCTGGACAGCTTCAAGGCCCGTGAGATCCAGGTGCTGGTAGCTACCGATGTGGCGGCCCGTGGCCTGGACATCGATGACCTGCCCTTGGTGGTCAACCTCGACCTGCCAATCGTTGCCGAGGATTATGTGCACCGTATCGGTCGTACCGGGCGAGCGGGTAACAAGGGCGAGGCAATTTCGCTGGTGTGCGCGGATGAAGTGCAGTTGCTGTCGGCGATTGAAGTGCTGACCCGGCAGACCTTGCCGCGCCATGAAGAGCCGGACTTCATCCCTGACCACCGGGTGCCGATGACCGATGCCAGTGGCCAGGTGGTCAAGAAGCCGAAGAAGCCCAAGAAGCCGAAAGAGAACAGCGCCAAGCGTGGTTTGGGGCGCTGGATGGATAGCACTGAGGCGGGTAATGCGGAGCCTGCGGTGAAGGCGGTGCGCAAGGTGCCTAGCTTCAATGGTGGGCCGCGCAAGCGTAAGCCGTAGACTCGCGGCCTACGCGGGCCCTGTGGGAGCGGGTTTACCCGCGAAGAAGGCGACGCGGTGCATGGCACGGGCTTCGCCCGTGTTCGCGGGTAAACCCGCTCCTACAGGGAGCGGTGTCAGCCCTGGGATTTGAGCCATTCTGCAGCCGCCCGCCCGGCGCGCAGCCCGCTGGCAAAGCACGCCGTCAGCAGGTAACCCCCGGTCGGCGCCTCCCAGTCCAGCATCTCGCCGGCACAGAACACCCCCGGCATACCCTTGACCATCAGCCCCGCATCCAGGCCTTCGAAGCGCACCCCGCCGGCACTGCTGATCGCTTCATCCAGTGGCCGCGTGCGCAGCAGTGTGATCGGCAGCGCCTTGATCGCCCGCGCCAGCGCATCAGGGTCGGCAAAGGTCGCCTGATCGGTCAGCTCGCGCAGCAGCGCGGCCTTGACCCCATCAATCCCCAACTGGCTGTGCAGGTGCTTGGCCATGGAGCGCGAACCACGCGGCCTGGCCAGGGCTTTGGCAATCTTGTCCACAGGCTTGTCCGGCAGCAGGTCGAGCAACAGCACACCACGGCCTTCGCGGTTGATGGCTTCACGCACGGGCGCCGACAAGGCATACACCAGGCTGCCCTCCACACCTTGCGCCGTGAGGATGAACTCGCCCTTGCGCGGCGCGCTGCCGGGCACGGAGAGGGCAATGTTCTTCAGCGGTGCCCCGGCGAATTTGTCCTTGAGCAGCGCGCTCCAGCCTGCCACTTCGAAACCACAGTTGCTTGGCTGCAGCGGTGAGATATCCACAGCCCGTTCGGCCAGCAGCGCTTGCCAGCTGCCGTCGGAACCCAGGCGCGCCCAGCTGCCGCCACCCAGTGCCAGCACCACCACGGCTGCGTTAACCGCGCGTTCGCCCTGTGGATAAGCGATCCGCAAGGCGCCATCGGCGTTCCAGCCCAACCAGCGATGACGGGTGTGGATAACTACGCCACTGTCACGCAGGCGCTTGAGCCAGGCGCGCAGCAGTGGCGCGGATTTCATGTCGGTGGGAAACACCCGGCCCGAGGTGCCGACGAAGGTTTCGATGCCCAACCCGTGAATCCATTGGCGCAAGGCGTCGGCGTCGAAGTCGCGCAGCAGGGCGTCGATTTCCTTCTGGCGCTCGGCATAGCGGGTGGTGAACGCCGGGTAGGGTTCGGAATGGGTGATGTTCATGCCGCCGACACCCGCCAGCAGGAACTTGCGCCCCACCGATGGCATGGCATCGAACACCTCCACCGCCAGGCCCGCCTGGGCCAGGGCTTCGGCGGCCATCAGGCCGGCGGGGCCGCCACCGATTACGACGGCGAGGGGAGGTGCGGTAGGGTTCAGATCGGGCATGGTCGGCAGCGGGCTGTGGAAAAGATGCGCATTCTAGCGCAGCGCTGCCCATGGAAGCACTGATCAAAAATCGATCAATGCTCTGCAGGCCTTGTCGGCTAAGGGCTACAGCGTCTTTCCCGCAGGTTATCCACAAGCGGTTCCACAGTCATTGTGAACAACCGATGACACGTGCCGCGCTGTGGTGAAGGATGCCGTGGCGTTTGGCCAAGGCTACACGGTCCTTGCTGTAGCCGCCGCCGATCACGCCCATCACCGGGATATCGCGGCCCAGGCAGTGGCGCAGCACGGCCTCGTCACGGGCGGCCACGCCGGCGTCGCTCAATTGCAAGTAGCCCAGGGCATCATCCTTGTGCACATCGACACCGGCGTCATACAGCACGAGGTCGGGCTGGTACAGCGGCAGCAGGTAGTTGAGGGTGTCATCCACCACCTTCAGGTAGGCGTGGTCGCCCATGCCACGGGGCAGCGGGATGTCCCAGTCGCTGTGGGCCTTGCGCGCGGGGAAGTTTTGCTCGCAGTGCAGTGAAACGGTGATGGCCTCCGGCGTGTCGTGAAGGATGCGAGCGGTGCCGTCGCCCTGGTGCACGTCGCAGTCGAAGATCAGCACCCGGTGTACCCGCCCGGCCTCCAGCAGGTAGTGGCTGATCACGGCCAGGTCGTTGAAGATGCAGAAGCCGGCGGGGTGGTCGTAATGGGCGTGGTGGGTGCCGCCGGCCAGGTGGCAGGCGATGCCATGCTGCAGGGCCATTTCGGCGGTGAGCAGCGAGCCACCGACTGCACGCACGGTGCGCCGGGCCAGCGCTTCGCTCCAGGGCAGGCCAAGGCGGCGCTGGTCCTCGCGTGACAGCGCGCCGTTCATGTAGCGCTCGATATAGCCACGGTCGTGGGCCAGGGCGAGGATGTCGTTGGGGCAGATTTCCGGGCGCAGCAGGGCCTGGTCGGTGGTCAGGCCGCTATCGATCAGGTGGTCGTGCAGCAGGCGGAACTTGTCCATCGGGAAGCGGTGTTCGGCGGGGAACTCCGGGCTGTAGTCTTCGTGGTAGATCAGCGGCAACGGCATGGGTGGGAGTCGCAGTCAGGGCCAGTGGTGATCTTGCCATGGTGGGGGGCTGCATTGGCAGCAACTGTCTTGCAAAAGTCTTCTGGCCAACACTGGCACTTGTAGGAGCGGCCTTGCGTCGCGATGGGCTGCGCAGCAGCCCCAGGATTT
>NZ_JACVZC010000043.1 GCF_016658545.1 Pseudomonas sp. S37
GCCCTCAAGGCACTGTGGGAGCGGGTTTACCCGCGAAGAGGCCCTCAAGGCACTGTGGGAGCGGGTTTACCCGCGAAGAGGCCCTCAAGGCACTGTGGGAGCGGGTTTACCCGCGAAGAGGCCCTCAAGGCACTGTGGGAGCGGGTTTACCCGCGAAGAGGCCCTCAAGGCACTGTGGGAGCGGGTTTACCCGCGAAGAGGCCCTCAAGGCACTGTGGGAGCGGGTTTACCCGCGAAGAGGCCCTCAAGGCACTGTGGGAGCGGGTTTACCCGCGAAGAGGCCCTCAAGGCTTACACCGCAGTCAGGTGCTCATACAGAATGGTCGCACCCACCAGCATCAACACAATGCCGCCAATGATCTCGGCGCGCTTGCCCACCACCGAACCCAGGGCCCGGCCGAGCATGGTGCCAATGGTAACCATGGTCATGGTCGCCAGGCCGATCGCCGCGGCTGCCACCCAGATGTTCACATCGACGAACGCCAGGCCAATGCCCACCGCCAGGGCATCGATGCTGGTCGCTACTGCCGTTACCGCCAGAATCCAGAACGAGTGCTGGCTTTGCTTCTCTTCTTCCTCTTCATCAGGTTTAAGGCCGGCATGCACCATGTGTGCACCCAGCAACAACAGCAGGAAGAAAGCAATCCAGTGGTCCCACTGTTCGACATACTGGCTGGCCGCCTGGCCCAACAGCCAGCCGATGACCGGGGTGATGGCTTCGATCACGCCAAAGATCAGGCCGGTGCGCAGGGCTTCGGCCAAGCGCGGCTTGTGCAGGCTCGAGCCTTTGCCAATGGCAGCCGCGAACGCATCCGTGGACATGGCGAAGGCAAGGAAAACGATGGAAATGGGATTCAACGATCAGGCTCCGCCGGGCTATGAGTCAACGACAACTCCCTGCAGGCCCGGCTTGGCCACAGAAAGGTCGTTGGTCTCGCCAATCCGGCAGGATGCACAGGCCATGGCAAGTTGCCAAATATGTTGACCGGTGCGCCTTCGCTTGGGCGCGAAGGCAGGCTACTCCCCAAAGAGTGTGGCGATGATAACAGTACCAGGTGAAAAAAGCGTGAACGGTTTTGCCGGGCGCACATAGGGCTAGACTGAACAGAATCAGGTAACCGGGGGGCTGCCACACGTGGAGGTGTGAGATGAGCCAGTTCAAGCGCTTGTTCGTCATGCTCGGCCCGCAGATGCGCCATACGCCGGCGCTGCAACGCGCAGCCGCACTGGCGGAATCCAGTGGTGCGTTGCTGGATATCAACGTTTTCGTCGACGACGTCGACACCTTTGGCCTGATGAGCGATGGCCGCGAACGCGAACGGCTGCTCAGCGACAACCGCCAGTGGCTGGCGGACGAGGCCGAACAGCTGGGCAATGCCGGGCTGGACGTGTCCACCGAGCTGTTGCTCACGCGTGACCCGCTGGGCAGCGTGCTGGAGCGGGTGGAGCGGCTTGGCTGCGACCTGCTGGTGAAGGACGTGCAGCACGAACCGATACTCAAACGCCTGCTGGTCACGCCACTGGACTGGCAGTTGCTCAAGGACAGCCCGGTCGCCGTGCACCTGGTCAGCGACATCCGCCTGCCCCTGCCCCGGCAGATTGCCGCGGCAGTGGACCTGAACAGCCTTGGCGCAGGCGAGCACCTGGATGAGCAGGTAATTCACTGCGCCCATGCTTTGGCCCTGCAGTGCAACGCCGAGCTGCATCTGCTGCATGTGTGCGACGCCAGCAAGACCCACATTGCCGATTTCGGCGCTGGCACGGTGACCATGCCAGGTTTTGATGGCAGCGTGCGGACTGCGCAGCGGGCGGCGTTCAACCGGCTGGGCGACCACCACGAGATTCCGCTGGAGCGTCGGCATTTCATGGAAGGGGCGGCGATCAGGGCGATTGCCCAGTTCGTTGGGCATAGCCGGGCCGATGTGATCGTGATGGGTAGCCATCGGCATGATGCCATGCAGACGTTCCTGGGCGGGACCACGGCGCATGTGCTGGAGCATCCGTTGTGCAATGTGTTGGCGATCAAGGCTGCTCGTTGAGGGCTGGGTAGCTTGTGTCGCCCTATTCGCGGGTGAACCCGCTCCCACAGGTAGCTCTCAATGATTTGGCCTGTGATGTCCCTGTGGGAGCGGGTTCACCCGCGAAGAATCCAGCACAAATGGGCCGGCTTGGTATCTGGTACACCAGTACAACTTAAAAAGAATGCATTTGATAATGATTCGTAGTAGTTTCACGGCGCTTTCCCACCCTCCTCCTCAGCGCCTTACTCCAGGATCGTACCGTCGATGCGTCGAACGTTCGTTTCGCTTTGTGTGCTTCATGCTGTCTCCCCGCTGGCCTTCGCCGAGCCTGAACCGATCGGCGACCCTGCCCAGATCGAACTCCAGGCCCTGAGCATCACCGGCGCAGCCGACAGCGAACGCGCCGATGGCCCCGTCAATGGCTACAAGGCCAGCCGTTCGGCCAGCGCTACCCGCACCGACACTGCACTGCACGAAACGCCGCAGTCGATCAGCGTGGTACCCAAGGATGTGCTGCAAGACACGGGGGCCACGCGCCTGCAAGACGGCCTGGACTACGCGGGCGGCGTCGGCCGCGCCAACAACTTCGGTGGCCAGGGCCTGACCACCTTCACCGTGCGTGGCTTTACCACCGGCGAGTTCTACCGCAACGGCTTCCCGATCAACCGCGGCTACCCCAACGCCCCGGACGCCAACACGGTCGAGCGCCTGGAAGTGATCCGTGGCCCGGCCAGCAGCCTGTATGGCCGTGGTGACCCCGGTGGCACCTTCAACGTGGTCAGCAAGCAGCCGCTGCCAGAATCCAAGGTCACCCTCGGCAGCCAGTTCGATGACCAGGGCATGCACCGCGCCACCCTCGACGCTACCGGCCCGCTGAACCAGGACGGCTCGCTGGCCTACCGCCTGAATGTGCTCGGCGAAGGCGGTGACAGCTTCCGTGATGACGTGGAAAGCGAGCGTTACGACGTAGCACCCGTGGTCAGCTGGCAGGTCAACGACAGCACGAAAATCGTCTTCGAAGGCGATTTCATGCGCAACAACCACCCGCTGGACCGCGGCCTGACCCGCTTTGCCACACAGGCCGGCAGCGCCTCGCGCGACACCTATATCTGGGAAAAAGGCAGCGACAACCTGCTGCACAACGACAACAACATGGCCCAGCTGCGTTTCGAGCACCTGCTCAACGACAACTGGACGCTGGCGGGCGGGTTCCAGTTCCTGGATGGTTCGCTGAAAGGGAATGCCGTCGAAGCCGACGGCGCGCCGGCAGATGGCCGCACGCTGCAGCGCAACTTCAACTACCGCAAGCTGGAGTGGACCGACCGTGACTGGCAACTGAACCTGACCGGGCACTTCGATACCGGCAATTTCAGCCATACCTTGCTGACTGGCGTCGAGTACGAAAACTACGACTACAACTCGATCATCCAGCGCTCCTCGGCCCGCTACCCGATCGACATCTACAACCCGGTACTGGGCCAGCCGCGCCCGGCCCTGACCCGCACCACCACCTGGGACAAGGAAAACCTGCAGACCTGGGCGTTCTTCGTCCAGGACCAGGTGGCCCTGACCGAGCGTTTGAAGGCATTGGCGGGTGTGCGCTTCGAGCGTTTCGAGCATGACTATGACAACAAGCTGAACAATGCCGGTGATTTCAGCAAGGGCGAAAACGGCGTCACCCCGCGCTTTGGCCTGATCTACGACCTGACCGACACGGTTGCGGTCTACGCCAACACGGCGCGGTCGTTCAAGCCCAACACGGGTACGCCTGCCAGTGGCGGTGGCTTCGACCCGGAAAAGGGCAAGTCCTACGAACTGGGGGTCAAATGGGAAGCGCTCGACCGCCAGCTGAGCGTGGACGCGGCGATCTACCACATCGTGAAGGAGAACGTACTGACCAACGACCCGAACGACCCTACAGGCACCTTTAAGGTAGCGGCTGGCGAAGTACGCAGCCGGGGCCTGGATATCAACATCGCGGGCAATATCACGCCTGAGTGGCGGGTAATCGGTGGCTACGCCTATGTCGACGCCGAGGTCACCAAGGACAACCGCTTGCCGAGCGGTACCCGCCTGGCCAACATCCCGCGCAACAGTTTCAGCCTGCTCAACACATATGAGTTCCCGGACGGGTTTGCCAAGGGGCTGGGGCTAGGGCTTGGGGTGAAATACGTGGATGACCGCAATGGCCAGACCGAGGCTGTCACCTACAACATGGATCAGTACACCGTGGTTGACCTGCTGACGTTCTACCAGGTCAATGAGCACGTGCGCCTGAATCTGGATGTAAAGAACCTGTTCAACAAAACGTATGACGAAGGGGCGTTCAACTTCTACGCCTATCCGGGGGCACCGCGGACGGTGCAGGCCGGGGTTTCCTATACCTTCTGAATTGCCGGGGCCGCTGCGCGGCCCATCGCGACGCAAGGCCGCTCCTACAGGGGTATGCGATTCCCTGTAGGAGCGGCCTTGCGTCGCGATGGGCTGCACAGCAGCCCCGGGCTTCAGAAACCTTTGCTATAGAACAGCGAGTAAGACTCGATCCCGTCGTTAGGCTGCTTGATCCCGGCATTGGAGTAATGCATCGCACGGATCCCCACCTTCTGTTCCCCCGGCAACTTCAGGCCGAAACCGATACGGTCTTCAAAGTTGACCGACGAGCCCAGCCGCTGGTCGCCCACTTCAGTCTTGGAAAACGCCGCCAGGCCAATACCCGCTTCGATGTATGGGGTGTAGGTAAAGCCGCTGAACTCATAGGTAAACACCGGGCTGAACGACAGCGAGTGCGCACCACTGGCGTCGCCACCTTCCCAGTAGGTGTAACCCGCCTCCCAGTAACCGGTCACAAAACCGGTGTTGCTTTCCAGCCACTTCTTGTCCCAGTCGAACGACATGCCAAGACGGTAGGTCATGTCACCTTGACTCGTGGCGCCAACGGCAGCCGACACCTGCGCGGCCTGGGCCAGGTTCGCTCCGGCAAAGGCCAGCACTGCAGCGGCCAGCGTTGCTGCTAGACGGGTTTTCATCAACGACTCTCCTGATGGTCTACACGGCAAGCGGGGGCTTTGGCCCCTCGATGTTATAAGGTGAGCGGTGCATCCCCACCGGTCACACGAAGTAATAGTTTTTTGATTATTGTCCAGATAATCAGAAAGTTGAAAGTGAATTGCCACTATTGGCGAATTCATTGGGTAAAGATGTGCCTTGCCGTGCTCAGCGTGTCAGTCGTATTCCGCTTCTTCGTGTTCGCCCAGCAAGCGCCGTTGCCTGGGGGTGGCCTGCTCCAGTACCTGCGGGTTGAAATGCCAGTTCAAGTAAGGCGAGAACTTCTGCGCAACCATGCGCCGGCCATAATGCACTTGCAGCATGTCGCGCTCGCGGGCCTGGCTGCAGTTGGCCCCACCGCTGTGCCAGACATCACTGCGAAACACCAGCGCATCACCCGCCTTGCACAACACCGGCTGGGCTTCCCGGCCTTGCCAATGCTGTTCACCCGGCTTCGGCGGCCGTGCGGCACGGTGGCTACCGGGCACGATCCAGGTCGGCCCGATGCTGTGGTCAATGTCACTCAGGTACAGCTGCGCAGTGAGGATCTGAGCAGGTTGGGTAAAGTCACCCTGCGCACTGAGCCAGTCTGGCAGTTGCATGGGCAGGTGATCGAGGTGCAAGGCCATGCCCGGGTAACCGGGGTGGCTGCGCCACGCGGTTTGCCCGATCACATGGCAGTCGGCGCCCAGCGCCGCTTCAGCCAGTGCTATCAGCTGCGGCAGGTCGAGAAAAGGCAACCACAACGGGCTGCGGTTGAACACGCATTTGTAGTGCTCCAGCAGCCCTTGGTAGTCCCAGTGAATCGGTTGCAAGTCGTCGATGGCGCAACGCAACAAGGCGATACGCAGGGGTTCGAGCACACCGGGGAGCAATACATAACCCCGCTCGTCCAACATCTGCAGCTGGTGGTCCAGGTTCATGGTGGTGTGCTCCTGTCCGGCAGGAGCACATCCGTACTCCTGCCCCTTTACCCATCAACGCCAGTTCAGGTTCACCGTGGCGGGAGATTTGCCGTTCACGGTCACCATTTGCTGCACGGTCTGACCCTGGGCGTTGCCCGTGACCTTGTACTTGCCGGGAGGCAACTGCACATACAGCAGCGGCCCGGCATCCGTGACACTCAGCACGGGCTGGCCCTGGCCACCGTGGATGTCGACCGTGGCCCCGCTCTGGAACTTGCCTTCCGGGCCGGTCGAAAGTTCGACGTGCAGGTCATAACCCGTGGTCTTGCGCAATGCATTGGCTTCGTCCTGGCCTATACCGCCCTGCAGGTAGCGCACCCCGTTCTGCTCCTGCGGTTGCAACTGCACGGCCTGCATGTCGACGGGGGCATTGAGATCGGCGGCAGCTGCCAGGGTCCATGGCAGTGCCAAGGTGATCAACAAGGCAGCGCCAAGGGCATAGTGATGGTTACGCATGGTACGACCCTCCTTTAGAGGATGGCTTACCTATTATCTGATCCTCACGGCGAAGGGGTGTTCGTGCTGACGCGTGGTCATGTCGATGAAATTCGTTTCAGCCTTACACATTAGTGTTCTGAAACATCAGCTTGCGCGCCCTTCCTCAAGTAGTTTCACGAACATGCTCAAACTGCGCGATACCGTACCGCGGCGCCACACCAGCCAGGTTTTCAGATAACGGAAGTCCTCCGACATCGGCCAGGCATTGACCGTGCTGCACCCCGGCATGTTGTCGAGCATGCTGCGCGGCATCATTGCCAACCCGGCACCGGCACTGACGCAGGCCAGCATGCCGTGGTACGACTCCATTTCGTGAATCTTGCCCGGCACCGCCTGGTCCTGCACGAACCAGTTTTCAAAGTGATGGCGGTAGGAACAATTGGCGCGGAAGGCATAGATGCTTTCGCCGTTGACGTCCTGGGCGCGGGTTACCGGCGCGTGGTTGAGCGGCGCGATGACCATCATTTCTTCCTCGAACACCGGCATGCCTTCCAGCGTCGGATGCAGCACCGGGCCGTCGACGAACGCGGCCACCAGGCGGCCAGACAGCACCCCTTCGAGCATGGTCCCGGAAGGCCCGGTGGACAGGTCCAGGTCAACCTTGGGATAGCGCTGGTTATACGCGGCCAGCAAGGCCGGGATGCGCACCGCCGCCGTGCTTTCCAGCGAACCGAGGGCGAAGGTGCCCTGCGGGTCTTCGCCGGCCACGGTCAGCCGCGCCTCGTGCACCAGGTCGAGGATGCGCCGGGTGTATTCAAGAAAGTTCCAGCCCGCCGGCGACAGGCGCAGGCGGCTCTTCTCGCGAATGAACAGCTCCACACCCAGGTCTTCTTCCAGTTGCTTGATGCGCGTGGTCAGGTTCGACGGCACCCGATGGATGTGCTGTGCAGCGGCGCTGATGCTGCCCTGCTCTGCCACGGCCTTGAAGATCTCCAGTTGCACCAGGTCCACAGCCTTTCTCCAAACGTGAATGTTTCGCTCATTATTATTCAGTTTTCATTAAAGCCATAGCCCACTAGTCTGGCGTCACTGATTAACAACAACGAGAGTGCCCCGCCATGAGTGCGATCAGCAGCCTGACCCACGCCATCTCCCTCGACCCGTTCAGCGGCGAGCAGATTGGCGCCTACCCGTTCGACACCGACGCCGCACTGGAAGCGGCGCTGCAACGTGCCAAGGTTGGCTACCGCCAGTGGCGCCAAGTGTCGCTGGGTCAGCGCAGCGAGTACCTGCTCGCCTTGGCCAGCACCCTCGAAGCCAAGGCCGAAGCCTTTGCGCAAATGATCAGCCGCGAAATCGGCAAGCCGATCGCCCAGGCCCGTGGTGAAGTGGCCAAGTGCGTGGGCCTGTGCCGCTGGTACGCCGAACACGGCCCGGCGATGCTCGCTGCCGAGCCGACCCAGGTCGAAAAAGCCCGCATCGAATACCGCCCGCTGGGCCCGATCCTGGCGGTAATGCCGTGGAACTTCCCGGTCTGGCAGGTGCTGCGCGGCGCCGTGCCAGCGATTCTGGCGGGTAACACCTACGTGCTCAAGCACGCGCCCAACGTAATGGGCAGTGCTTACCTGATGGGCGAGCTGTTCAAGGACGCTGGCCTGCCTGAAGGTGTGTTCGAAGTGTTGAACGTGACCCCGGACGGCGTCACCCGTGCCATCAACGACCCGCGCATCGCCGCCGTGACCCTGACCGGCAGCGTGCGTGCCGGCATGGCGATTGGTGCCCAGGCCGGTGCCGCGCTGAAGAAATGCGTGCTGGAGCTGGGTGGTTCCGACCCGTTCATCGTACTGGCTGACGCCGATCTGGATGCGGCCGTGAAGGCGGCGGTCATCGGCCGTTACCAGAACACCGGCCAGGTCTGCGCCGCGGCCAAGCGCCTGATCGTGGAAGAAAGCATTGCCGAGGAATTTACCCGTAAGTTCGTCGAGGCCACGCGCCAGCTGAAAGTCGGCAACCCACTGGAAGACGACACCTACATCGGCCCGATGGCCCGTTACGACCTGCGCGACGAGCTGGATGGCCAGGTCCAGGCGACCCTCGCCGAAGGTGCCACCCTGCTGCTGGGCGGCAACAAGGTGGAAGGCGTGGCCAACTTCTACGCACCGACCGTGTTCGCCAACGTCACCCCGGACATGACCGCATTCAAGCAGGAGCTGTTCGGCCCGGTAGCCGCGATCATCACTGCACGTGACGCCGACCATGCGGTAGAGCTGGCCAACGACAGCGAATTCGGCCTGGCCTCGACCATCTACACCGCCGACTACGCGCTGGCTGAGCGCATGACTACGGCGCTGGATACCGGTGGCGTGTTCATCAACGGCTACTGCGCTTCCGACCCCCGTGTGGCGTTTGGTGGCGTGAAGAAGAGCGGTTTCGGGCGTGAACTGTCGCACTTTGGTGTGCGTGAGTTTACCAATGCCCAGACTGTGTGGCTGGATCGTAACTGATCACAAGCGCTGGGGCCGCTTCGCGGCCCTGTGGGAGCGGGTTCACCCGCGAAGCAGGCGACACGGTGCCTGGCACCGGCTGCGCCGGTGTTCGCGGGTGAACCCGCTCCCACAGGGCCGCGGAGCGCCCTCAAATTTTTAATCCCTGACCTGGTCCTTGACCCAGTCCAGCATCCCTCCCGGCACGATCAATTCATGCCGCGCCCGCGAACAGGCGGTATACAACCCCGCCAGCATCCGCGCCCGTTCATTGCGGTTACCCGCCACCTGCGGCGCCACCATCAGCTCCGGCGACACCAACACCCGGGCAAACTCCATGTTCTTCACATCCCGCACCCGCCCCAGGAACAGCTTGGGCGCCTTGTCCCAGCGGTAGCGGCTCTTGGCCTTGGCAAAGTGCTCCGGTGTATAGCCCTTGCGCAGCATGCTGGCCACGGCGAGAAACGCCTTGTCGTCACCCTTGTCCTGCTCCAGCGCCTGCCAGCTTGGGTAACGGAACAGCATCGGATGGCGTGCCCGGGTGCCGTAGCGGTACAGCTCGATGCAGTCCTCGACAAACAGTTCGAAGTCCTTGCGGGCGCTTTTCAGCAAGATGAACGGCACGCCTTGGTGGGTCAGGCGCTGGAACCAGCCAAACAGGCCCCATTCGTCATCGACGATCAGCGCCGTTGGCTGCTCCGGCACCGCCACCGCATCGAAGAAGCTGACCCGGGTGTAATGCTCGGCGCTGCCACTGAAGGCTGCCTGGATCGCCGCCGGGTGGGCCTGGATCAGCGGGTTGAGCACATTGTCCATCGCCGGCCCGGCGCGCAACGAGTGATCGATGCAGCGCTGGCGGATGAAGCTGCCATGGTGCGGGCTGAGGCCGTTGAGGTTCTGCAGTTCGTCCCCAAGGGCAATGATCGACTGGGGGCTGCGGTCGAGCACGGCTAGCATGGGGGCCGACAGCTCGTGGGCCTCGTCGACGATGACGTGGGTGTAACGGTTGTCGATCACATAGTCGGTCAGCGACAGCAGCTTGACCCGGTGGTAGTCGCGAACCGGCAGCTGGATTTCCCGCGCTGAGGGGCGAATCAGCTCTTGCCAGTACAGCCGCGCCTTCTCCAGCAGCACTTCCTGGTCCAGCGGCGACATACCGGGCCCGGCCCATGGCAGGTGATGCAGCTGCAGCTGGGCGTCGGCACTGTAGCAAAACGTACGTACGGCGCGGATGCACAAGGCAACCACATCGCGGGCGGCAAGCGGGCCGATGTCGGGGATGGCCAGCCAGCGCACCACCTGCGCCTCCTGCGGGCGCCATGACCGCTTGGTGCGGTACGGGTCGCGCAGGCGCCAGCCGTTGCTGGTGAGGTCGCGGTTGAGCAGCTCGTCTGCCAGCTGGCCGAAGGTCAGCGCAGTGTAGTCAGCCGCGTCCTTGACCCGCGCCTGCAGCGCACGCAACTGGCCTTCGGTCAGGGCCAGCAGCAAGGTGCGCTGTGGTTCCAGCAGGCGGGCGAACTGGTGAATCAGGAAGGTCTTGCCAGTACCGGCAAAGCCCTGCACGGCCACCGATTCGTCGATGCCACTGAGGAATTCGCGCAGCAGGCGGTTCTGTTGATCACTGAGCATCAGGTCGCTGGCCAGCGACGGCAGGTACACCGGGTGCAGGGGTGTGGCCCGCTGGCGATAGCGTTCGGCGAACTGGAAATTCCACTGGCCTTCGGCATCCAGCAGTTCGTCAGCCTGGTATTCCACTTCATCGCTGAGCAAGGCGATGCCGTTCTCGCCAAGCGTGCCCAGGCCCATGGCAAAGGCTTCATGGTCGAAATGCTGCGCTACCTGGCCCTGGAAGCGCCCGGGCGCAGCGATTTCCACTTCATTGGCGATGCGCACGATTTCAGCGAAACGGCGCTCTTGTGCGTCGGCCGAGGCGGTTGCGGGCTGGCGTGGCAGGTTTTGCACGAACAGTACGGCAGCAGCTTCGAGGAGGCTGGTGGTGC
Organism: Pseudomonas sp. S37; assembly: GCF_016658545.1. Classification (GTDB taxonomy): domain Bacteria; phylum Pseudomonadota; class Gammaproteobacteria; order Pseudomonadales; family Pseudomonadaceae; genus Aquipseudomonas. The sequence continues at coordinate 10,953 of NZ_JACVZC010000043.1, forward strand.
TGAAGAAGTCGGTGGTGGGCGTGCTGGCGAGGCGGTCGGCCTGGTCGCTGGGCAAAGGCAGGTAGAACATCGGCACCTCGGGTGGAAACAGGGTGGCACGATAGCAATTTTCGGCGTTGGGTGCTGGAATTCAGTGTTGCCTGGGCTGGCCTCTTCGCGGGTGAACCCGCTCCCACAGGAGACTTCACAATCTGAGCCTGGAGTAATCCTGTGGGAGCGGGTTTACCCCGCGAAGAGGCCAGTAGCAGCCCCCCCAACCTCACCCCCTGCCCCGCTTCAAGGTCTCGCTGGGAAACTCCTTGAACAACTGCCGATAACTCTCTGAAAACCTTCCCAAATGCCAGAACGACCAGCGCATCGCCACCTCGGCCACAGTCACCCCGCCACCGCGCAACAGATCACGCCGCGCGCCGTTCAACCGGCGCAACCGCAGCCAGTGCGCCGGCGGCATGCCTGTAAATGCCTTGAACGCCTGCTGCAACTGGCGCAGGGAAACCCCGGCCACTGCTGCCAGCTCCACCAGGTTCAGCGTTTCTTCGGGGCAGTCGGCCGCCCACTCACTGACCCGGCGCATGATTGCCCGTTCCTCGTCGCGCCGCCCCAGGGCCACGCCCTGCAAGCGCTGGCAGGCGTTGTCGAGAATGAACAGGCAGTCTTCCAGCAGTTGCTCAGCCAGGGCTTGCCCCTGTAACGGGCAATCGGCCTCGCCCAAGCGCGTCAAGGTGGCGCTCAGCCAACTGCCGAACAGGGCATTCTGCCCGCTGCCCAGCGGCACCATGAACAAACCGTCGAGCCGTTGCGGGTCCAGGCCATGGCTGGCGAGAAAGGCCTGGTCGAACACCACGGCCACTTCCTGATAGTTCTCCGGGGTGATCCAGATGTTGCGGCTTTGCTCATTGAGCAGATACAGGCTGTTTTCGCTCTGGTCGAAGCAGAACGCCAGCGAACCGCTGGGCGCGCGGAAGAACTGCTCGACGCGGGTATTGAGCCGTTCCTCGTAAACCTCCACGCCATCGAGCCCCAGGCAGCGCAACTGGCCGCTGAAGTGCCCTGGCGACATTTGCCGGTATTGCTGCTGCCAACCGGGGGTGGCGCGGACTTGCTCGGTCACATCCGAGGTGTGGAAAGCTTGAACCTGCAAGGCATTGGGCGTTGTCACGCTGGGTCCTGGTTGCACTCTTTTGGTGCATTGATTACTGAAGAAAGTGGATAGATGGCTTTACGGGCCTGAGGCCAAGATAGTCTCCAGCGCGTCACCTGGGAAGTCACCGGCACCTGCCGCGCACACAAAAACCCAACCAAGAGGTCTGTATGAACGCCCCCTTCGATCAGCTGTCCACCTGGCTGAAAGAACACCGGATCACCGAAGTCGAATGCGTGATCAGCGACCTGACCGGCATTGCCCGCGGCAAGATCGCACCGACCGCCAAGTTCCTCCACGAGCGTGGCATGCGCCTGCCCGAAAGCGTGCTGCTGCAAACGGTCACCGGCGACTACGTTGACGACGACATCTACTACAACCTGCTCGACGCCGCCGACATCGACATGGTCTGCCGCCCCGACCCCACCGCTGTGTACCAGATCCCATGGGCGATCGAGCCGACCGCGATCGTGATCCACGACACCTTCGACAAGCAAGGCAACCCCATCGAGCTGTCGCCGCGCAACGTGTTGAAGAAAGTGCTCAAGCTTTATGCCGACAAAGGCTGGCAGCCGATTGTCGCGCCTGAGATGGAGTTCTACCTGACCAAGCGCTGCGAAGACCCGGACTTGCCACTGCAAGTGCCACTGGGGCGTTCGGGCCGTGCCGAAAGCGGTCGCCAGTCGTTCTCGATCGATGCCGCCAACGAATTCGACCCGTTGTTCGAGGACGTCTACGACTGGTGCGAAATCCAGGGGCTGGACCTGGATACACTGATCCACGAAGACGGCCCGGCGCAGATGGAGATCAACTTCCGCCACGGCGACGCGCTGGACCTGGCCGACCAGATCACCGTGTTCAAGCGCACCATGCGTGAGGCGGCGCTCAAGCACAACGTGGCGGCCACGTTCATGGCCAAGCCGATCACCGACGAGCCGGGCAGTGCCATGCACCTGCACCAGAGCGTGGTCGACATCGCCACCGGCAAGCCGATCTTCGCCAACGCAGACGGCAGCATGAGCCAGCTGTTCCTGCACCATATCGGCGGCTTGCAGAAGTACATCCCCAAGCTGTTGCCGATGTTTGCACCCAACGTCAACTCGTTCCGCCGCTTCCTGCCGGACACCTCGGCACCGGTCAACGTCGAGTGGGGTGAAGAAAACCGCACTGCCGGCCTGCGCGTGCCCACCTCCGGCCCCGAGGCGATGCGCGTGGAGAACCGCCTGCCGGGCGCCGATGCCAACCCGTACCTGGCCATCGCCGCCAGCTTGCTGTGCGGTTACCTGGGCATGGTCGAGCAGATAGACCCCAGCGCACCGGTGCAGGGCCGTGCCTACGAACGGCGCAACCTGCGCCTGCCGATCACCATCGAAGATGCGCTGCAGCACATGGAAGACTGCGAGACCGTGCAGCAGTACCTGGGCAAGCAGTTCGTCCAGGGCTACGTGGCGGTCAAGCGCGCCGAGCACGAGAACTACAAGCGGGTAATCAGTTCGTGGGAGCGAGAGTTCCTGATGCTGAGCGTCTGACTGTTCGCAGTACCTGTGTAAATACCTCTGTGGGAGCGGCTTTAGCCGCGAAGCGTGAAGCGCGGTGCATGGCACCGGCTTCGCCGGTGTTCGCGGGTAAACCCGCTCCTACAAGGAACGCATCGCGCTCCGAAACACCGAATTCGAAGAACAAGACCAACGAGGTGTCCCCATGCGTCATCTGCAAGCCCTGATCCCCGCTGCATTCACCCTGCTGTTCGCCACCACAAGCCACGCCAGCCCCACGGTCAGCGTTTACAACTGGACCGACTACATCGGTGACACCACCCTGGCCGACTTCCAGGCCAGCAGCGGCATCAAGGTGGTGTATGACGTGTTCGACTCCAACGAAACCCTCGAAGGCAAGCTGCTGGCCGGGCGCACCGGCTATGACGTGGTGGTGCCCTCCAACCACTTCCTCGCCCGCCAGGCCCAGGCCGGGGCCTTCCTGCCGCTGGACCGCAGCAAGCTGCCGAACTGGCAGCACCTGGACCCCAAGCTGCTAAAGCAGCTTGAACAGAACGACCCCGGCAACCAGTACGCCGTGCCCTACCTGTGGGGCACCAATGGCATCGGCTACAACGTCGACAAGGTCAAGGCGGCACTGGGCGTGGACCATATCGATTCATGGGCCGTGCTGTTCGAGCCGGAAAACCTGAAAAAGCTCAAGCAGTGCGGCGTAGCATTCATGGACTCGCCCGACGAACTGTTCCCCGCCGTACTCAACTACCTGGGCATGGACCCGCGCAGCGAAAAACCGGCCGACTATGCCAAGGCCGAAGCCCGCTTGCTTGAACTGCGCCCGTACATCACCTATTTCCACTCCTCCAAGTACGTCTCCGACCTGGCCAACGGCGATGTCTGCGTAGCGTTCGGCTACTCCGGCGACGTGTTCCAGGCGGCCAATCGTGCCGTGGAAGCGAAGAACGGCGTGAAGATTGCCTATAGCATTCCCAAGGAAGGCAGCAACCTGTGGTTCGATTTGCTGGCCATCCCCAAGGACGCCAGCAACCCCGAGCAAGCCCTGGCCTTTATCAACTACCTGCTCGACCCCAAGGTGATCGCAAACGTCAGCGCCACGGTCGGCTATGCCAACGCCAACCCGGACGCCAAGGCCTACATGGATGCATCGCTGGTGAACAACCCCGAGATCTACCCTCCCCAGGCGGTGCTGGACAAGCTGTACATCTCCAGCACCCCGAGCCCGAAGATCATGCGTGTCATGACCCGTTCCTGGAGCAAGATCAAGTCCAACCGCTGAGTCGAGAACGCCCATGTCTTTCAATACCCAACACGCCGCCTCGTACTACGCCGCCACGGCGCGCGATGCGGCACCTTACCCCAGCCTGGACACTGAACTCAGCGCAGACGTATGCGTGGTCGGTGGCGGGCTGACCGGGGTCAACACCGCCCTGGAGCTGGCCGAGCGCGGCCTGTCGGTAGTGCTGCTGGAAGGCCGGCGCATCGGCTGGGGTGCCAGTGGGCGCAATGGCGGCCAGCTGATTCGCGGCATCGGCCATGATGTCAGCGGCTTTGCCCGGCATGTCGGCCAGGATGGCGTGCGCTACCTGAAACAGGCCGGTATCGACTCGGTGGAGCTGGTGGCCGAGCGCATCGCCCGCTACGGCATTGCCTGCGACCTGCGTTGGGGCTTCTGCGAGCTCGCCAACACCCCTGCCCAGTTCGCCGCCTTCAAGGATGAACAGGATGACCTGGCAACGCTCGGCTATCGCCCTGAAACGCGCCTGGTTGGCGCTGGGCAGCTGCACGAGATTGTCGCCAGCGACCAGTATGCTGGCGGCCTGGTCGACATGGGCTCGGGCCACCTGCACCCGCTTGACCTGGTGCAAGGCGAAGCGCGTGCAGCCCACAGCCTGGGCGTACGCATCTTCGAGCAAAGCCCGGTACTGCGCATCGAACACGGCCCCAGCGTGACCCTGCACACGGCACGCGGCAAGGTCCGCGCAAGCAGCCTGGTACTGGGCTGCAACGCTCACCTCGACGAACTGGAACCGCGCCTGAGCGGCAAGGTGCTGCCAGCCGGCAGCTACGTGGTGGCCACCGAGCCCTTGCCCGAAGCGCTGGCCAGCCGCCTGATCCCGCAGAACATGGCGCTGTGCGACCAGAAAGTCGGCCTGGACTACTACCGCCTCACCGCCGAGCGCCGCCTGCTGTTTGGCGGCGCCTGCCACTATTCCGGGCGCGACCCCAAGGACATCGCCGCCTACATGCGGCCCAAGGTGCTGAAGGTGTTCCCGCAACTGGCCAAAGTGCGCATCGACTACCAGTGGGGCGGCATGATCGGCATCACCGCCAACCGCTTCCCCCAAGTCGGGCGCCTGAGCCAGCACCCTAATGTGTATTACGCCCAGGGGTATTCCGGGCATGGCCTGAACGTGACGCACTGGACGGCAAAACTGCTGGCCGAAAGCATCGCCCTTGGCCACAGCCACGGCCTGGATGTGTTCAGTGCCGTACCGCACCTGACCTTCCCCGGTGGCAAGGCACTGCGCTCGCCACTGCTGGCGCTGGGGATGCTGTGGTACCGGTTGCGGGAAGCGTTGGGTTAACAGGCCGATAATGCTTTGAGCGGGCTCCTGTGGGCCCGAGCCCGCCCAAATTCGCGCAACCAACAAGATGCTTTAGGTATTGCTGATAAAACCATGATTTTTATATATTTTTAGCCAAATCAAACAAACTACTTAAAGAAGAACGTTCAAGCCTTTGCTTTGTATGACGTTCAGGAGTTTCAAAGCAGGCCCGGAAGGGCTTGTTTCGCCCTGCTCCCACTTGCGCACGGTCGATGCACTGGTGTGCAAATGCATCGCAAAGACTGGTTGGCTAAAGTTGAGCGTTTCACGCAAGCGGCGGATGTCCAGCGCACTGAAATCTCGCACTGGTGCTGGACACAGTGCTTCATAATCCCGAAGCGTGACCTTGCTGATCGCACCGGCCTGATGCAGGGCTACAAGGTCCTCACGTAACGATTCAATCAATTTGCTGCTCACAGCAGACCTCCATAAGCACACCCGCTTGCAACGCCCGGCTGAGCGCCAACGGTGATAAATCCAGAAATACCTTGCCCGCAAACCGTAATGCTTTCTGTTCTTCGTGGGTGATATTTGCCTTGTCGCTTTTGGCAAAGCCATGCAGGAACACGCATCGATTGCCAATACGGACAGACAGCAGGGTTCGATAGCCGCCGCGTTTGCCTGCCTCATAGGCTGCCACCCGCTTTTTGAACAATTCACCGCCAAGGCTTGCGTCGACCAAGCCTCTACACATCTCATCCACTGCTTTGCAAAGCATTTCGTCACCGAGCCGGTGAGCGATTTGCCAACGCGCGAAGTCCTTGCGCTTGAAAATTTCCATTTCACAACCCTAAACATACCCGTAACGGGCATAGTTTTCCAGCATGGAGCGCAGATGGAAAACCAGCAAGATCCCACGGTGCTGTAGGATTTTTCGACTGAAGACCGCGCTCCGCCAGGCAGATATACGCAGACGAACCTCTGCCGGCTAGTTAGGAGGGCGATTCATGATCACGGATTGAACTCACTTACTGGCCAACTGTCGCGCACCTGCTAGCGTTGTTGAGGCCAATCCATCATGGATGCCTCTTGATCATGAAATCATTGCCTCGCATTACCCTGTTGTGCGCCGCGCTGCTTGCCGTGGCCGCCTGCTCCAGCAATCGCGTGGACCCCCAGGATTATTCCGGCTTCCTCAAAGACTACAGCCGCCTGCAGGAAGCCAAGAGCCCGTCGGGTGACCCGGTAATGCGCTGGATCGACCCCAAGGTCAACATCAACCAGTACAGCCAGGTGTTCATCGAGCCCAGCCAGTTCTACCCCAAGCCGCAGCCGACAGCGGTCATCTCGCAGCAGACGCTGGGGGAAATCACCCGTTACTTCAATGAAGCCCTGCGCCGTGAAATCGGCAGCGTAATGCCCCTGGCCCAGGGCCCTGGTCCGGGTGTGATCGTGGTGCGCCCGGCCATTACAGCGGTGTCGACCAGCAACGAGGGCCTAAAGCCTTATGAGGTGATCCCCATCGCGCTGATTGCGGCAGGCGTGAACACCGCCACGGGTGGCCGTGACCAGGAAGTGGATGTGGGGGTGGAAGCGGCCTTCCTTGATGGTGCCAACCAGAAGGTGCTGGCCCAGGTGGTGCGTAAAGGCACCGGCCAGGAGCTGGAAAACGATACCCAGAAGCTGACCTTGAACGACGTCAAGCCGGTGCTCGATGGCTGGGCCAAGGACATGCGCGCAAGCTTTGTGGCGGCGAAGCAGAAAGGCCGCTGATTGGCTGGTCTGCATCACTTTCAAGGCGGGCACAGAACCTGTAGGAGCGGCCTTGCGTCGCGATGGGCTGCAAAGCAGCCCCGGCAATTTGTGCATCTGTGCGCAAACCCTGGGGCTGCTTTGCAGCCCATCGCGACGCAAGGCCGCTCCTACAGAAAGCAACCGTATTCACTGGAGCATTGGCTTAACACTCGACAAACGCAACCGCCAAACCGCCGCGCGAGGTTTCCTTGTAGTTGGCATGCATGTCCGCCCCGGTATCACGCATGGTGCGGATTACCCGGTCGAGCGAGATGAAGTGCTCGCCGTCCCCTCGCAACGCCATCTGCACAGCATTGATCGCCTTCACCGCGGCAATCGCATTGCGCTCGATGCACGGCACCTGCACCAGGCCGCCCACCGGGTCGCAGGTCAGCCCAAGGTTGTGCTCCAGCGCAATTTCGGCGGCATTCTCCAGTTGCGGCGGCGTAGCGCCCAGCACTTGAGCCAGGCCGGCAGCGGCCATTGAACACGCCGAGCCCACTTCACCCTGGCAGCCCACCTCGGCCCCGGAAATAGAGGCGTTTTTCTTGCACAGGATGCCGACCGCCGCAGCCGCCAGCAGGAAGTCCACGACATCGGCATCACAAACGGTTGGGTTGAACTTCATGTAGTAATGCAGCACAGCCGGAATGATGCCCGCCGCGCCATTGGTGGGCGCGGTGACCATACGCCCGCCCGCGGCGTTCTCTTCGTTGACGGCCAGGGCGAACAGGTTGACCCATTCCATTGCACTGAGGGTCGAGCCAATCACATTGGGCTTGCCCAGTTCCTGCAGGCTGCGGTGCAGCTTTGCCGCACGGCGCTTGACGTGCAACCCGCCAGGCAGGATGCCCTCGTTGCGCAGGCCGTTATCAACGCAGTCACGCATCGCTGCCCAGATGCGCAGCAAACCTTCACGCACCTCGGCCTCCGGGCGCCAGGCACATTCGTTGGCCATCATCAACTGCGCCACACTCAGGCCATGGGCCTTGCACAAACTCAGCAACTGGGCGCCGCTGTCAAACTCGTAGGGCAGTACCACCCCGTTCACGGCACTGGCGGGTGCATCGATCTCCGCTTGTTCGACAATGAAACCGCCACCTACCGAGTAATAGGTCTGGCACAGCAGGCTGCCCTGCCCGTCCATGGCTTCCAGGCTCATGGCATTGGGGTGGTACGGCAGGTTTTCGTCGAGCAGCAGCATGTCACGGGCATACTCGAACGCCAGCGGGTGGCTGCCATCGAGCATCAGGCAGTGCTCCTGCAGCACCTGGCCAATACGCGACTCGATGGTGGCCGGGTCGATACGGTCCGGCCATTGGCCCATGAGGCCAAGCAGGCAGGCACGGTCGGTGGCATGGCCAACCCCGGTGGCGGACAGCGAGCCATACAGCCGCACTTCGACACGCGTCACCTGCGCCAGCAGGCCCTGGTCACGCAGGGCCTGGGCGAAGGTCGCCGCCGCCCGCATCGGGCCGACGGTGTGGGAGCTGGACGGGCCGATGCCGATTTTGAAAAGGTCGAAAACACTGATAGCCATACTAATGCCTGACCGTACCCTGATCTGTATCCAACGTACGGTTATCTGGGGAAATTGAGCGTTGTTGCCATTTTGCGCGATACTGACGCCCTGGCTCACGAATAACCAACGAAACTTCCTAAGCAAGGCTTTAGTGGTACTAAACGTTGAGACGACAACTCAACGGGCAGATGTTCGTCTGGCTGCATGTATTCGCCTGTGCGGCCCGGCACCTGTCCTTTACCCGCTGCGCCGAAGAGCTGCACATTACCCCGGGCGCGGTCAGCCAGCAGATGCGCCAGCTGGAGGAACGCCTGGGCTACCGGCTGTTCCTGCGCCGGGCGCGCGGTGTGGAACTGAGCGCCGAGGGGCAACGCCTGGCCCAGACGGTGGCAGAGGCCTACGGCAGCATCGAGGCCGAGCTGCTGCGCCTGGACGCGGGTGAAATCCGTGGCACCTTGCGGGTGCGCTCGATCCCCTCGTTCCTGGCCAAGTGGCTCACGCCGCGCCTGCCGCGCTTTCAGCAACGCTACCCGGACATCGAGCTGCGCCTGGTCGCCGAAGACAGTGCCCAGGCGTTGACCCCTGGCGACTTCGACCTGGCGATTGACCTGAACGATGGCAGCTACCCTGGCATGCTTTCCACGCCGCTGCTGGACGAGCAGATCTTTCCGGTGTGCTCACCCACCCTGCTGCGCGGTCGCCCACCGCTGCACGGGCCGGCCGACCTGGCACACTACCCGCTGCTGCACGACATCACCGCCTGGCGTGGCAGTTCGGAATATGCCGAGTGGGAGTTTTACCTGGAGGGTATCGGCGCCAACGGGCTGGATGTACGCCGTGGGCACACCTTCAACCGTAACCACCTGACCATCGAGGCGGCGATTGCCGGGATTGGGGTGGCGATTGCCCGGCGCACGCTGCTCAATGATGAACTGGAGCGAGGCGCGTTGATCGTGCCTTTTGGCGTGCCGATCGCCAACCACAAGCGCTACGTGGTGCATTACCCGCCGGGTGGCCTGAACCAGCCGGGGGCGCGGGCGGTGCATGACTGGCTGGTGGAGGAAGCGCGCGGGTTCAGGGAGTTGCATCCGTTGAACAAGGACTAACTCGACCTCTGTAATCGAATGCGAACACTGTGGGAGCGGGTTCACCCGCGAATACGATGGTGATTCAACCGGCGCATTCGTGGGTAAACCCGCTCCCACAAGGCACCGGCTGCGCCGGTGTTCGCGGCTAAAGCCGCTCCTACAGGGACCGTGGCGCGCTTTCGAACTGTTAATACGCCTGCTTGCCGGTAAACGCATTCAGCGTGCGCACCAGGATCACGAAGTCCAGCCACAACGACCAGTTGTTGATGTACTCGATGTCCGAGTCGACCCGCTGGATCATCTGCTCGATGTCCTTGGTTTCGCCCCGGAACCCGCGCACCTGCGCCAGGCCGGTCATGCCCGGCTTGATGTTGTGGCGGGCAAAGTAGTCAACGATGTCCTGCGAATACAAGGTGTCATGCTGCAAGGCATGCGGCCGCGGCCCGACCAGCGACATTTCCCCGGTCAGCACATTGAACAACTGTGGCAGCTCATCCAGGCTGGTGCGCCGGATAAAGGCGCCGACCCGGGTCAGCCGTGGGTCATTCTTCTGCGCCTGCACCACTACGCCCTGCTCCGGTTGGTGCACATGCATGCTGCGAAACTTCCAGATACGGAACGACTCGCCGGTCCAGCCGGTACGTTCCTGGCGGAAGAACACCGGGCCGCGGCTGTCAATCTTGATGGCCAGGGCAACCGCCAGCAGCACCGGTGATGCACACAGCAGAATCAGCGCTGCCAGCACCCGGTCCTCAAGGTTTTTCAGGAACAGGCTCATGCCCGTCAGTGGCGTTTCCGACAAGGTCAGCACCGGGATGCCGGCAATTTCCCGCACGCTGTGGTTGATCAGGCGCAACGAGAAGATATCCGGTACCCAGTTCACCGCAATGCACTTGTCGAGCAGCTTGAAGTAAACGTCGTTGATCACTTCGGAACCACCCAGTGGCGTCACCAGGTACACCGTTCGGATGCCATGCCGGGCCACCAGTTCGTCAAGGTCTTCGATAGTGCCAAGCACCGGCAGGCGTTGCTTGCCCTCGGCATTCTCGCGTGCTGCCTCTTCGGCTTGGCCGATCTGCACGCAACCGAGCACCCGCTCGCCAAACCAGGGGTTGTTGCTGATTTTCAGGTACAGGAAATTGGCCAGGTCACCATTGCCAATGATCAGCGCGTTGTCCAGGCGCGCATGGGCAGTAAAGCGTTTTTGCAGTTCACGCACGGCAAAATGCAGGAACAACTGGGCCACGTAGCCAATGACGAACAGCTGCACCATCAACAGCCGTGAATAGGTTTCGCTCTGCTTGGTCAGGAACGCCATGACCACCAGGAAGCAGAACGTCGCCGACCAGGCCTTGAACAGGCGGAAGGCCTTGATCGACAGCCCGACGTTGGTACGGTAGATCGCGTAGTGATCATAGATGACCGCCAGTGCGCCAATCAGCAACAGCAGCATGATCACGTAGTCGGAGGTGATGTGGCCGAACTGGTCGTAGATCAGGTACCAGGCAATACCGGTCACGGCAATACCATCAAGGCCTGCCTGGATGGCGTTACTGACACTGCTTCTTCTCTGGAGTAAGGAACGACTGCTTCTGGGTTCGAAAACCATTTCAGACCTCATCAATTGGAGCGTAGCAAGTGCCTTCCATCAAAACAGCTAAGCCATTGATCTCACTGTAGCAGCCACCTGCCACCGGTGTGCCCGGATTAAGCGCTGCCACCGCTTTTGGCCGATTCACACGGTGCGCCTGGCCGAAACCGCCGCACGCCGATACAACAGGGTGCGTATCAGGAAAAGCGGGTTGCCCACCACATAGCGCATGAACAAGCGCCTGGGTTCGCGCAGCAGCCGGTACAGCCACTCGCCGCCGATACGCCGCAGCCATTTGGGGGCGCGGCTGACCTTGCCACCAAGAAAATCCAGGATCGCCCCGCCGCACACGATCAAACAGGGCCCGCCCAGGGCTGCCAGCTCTGCCGCCAGCGCTTCCTGCTTGGGCATGCCCATGCCCAACACGATCAGCTCGGGTTGCTGCTCACGGGCCAGTTGCAGATAGGTTGCACTGTTGGCAAAGCCATCGTGAACCGACACCGGCACCACGCCGAACGCGTCGGCACAGCGCTGCACCGCCTGGTTCAAGTGAGGCTGCCGGGTGCCCCAGAACGCGACCCTGCGCCCACGGTAGGCGTGCATGAGCCTTGGGATGAAGTCGGTGCCGTTCATGTTCAGCCCAGGCTCCAGGCTCAGGCACCGGTAAAGGATCGCCATGCCTGAGCCGTCACGCAGCAACACGTCGGCCGCCGACAGTGCCTGGCAGTACGCACCATCGCGCACCACCAGGTTCATTGCATGGGCATTGACGAAGCCCAGCACGCAGACCGCCTGCGGCGCGGCCAGGCGCACGAGCAGTTGCTGTGCAGCCGCGTCGTCGGCGACCACGTCAAGCTGCTCGATCACACGCGCCCAGCGTTGCTGCCATAGCCACTTGGCCATCAGTCGTCATCCCGTTTTGAGCGTACCCATTCAACCTGGCGCCTGATCAGGAAGCTCAGGTACAGAGGGACTTTCCTTGCCGCGTAGAACGGCGCGTACAGCAGTACCGAAAACGGTATCAGCTCACGGCAGAAACGCGCCCAGGCCAACACCACGGCCAGGCCCAACAGGGCCAGCCCGGCAAGGGCGAGCCACGCGGGCGCCGCCAGGCCAAAGCACAGGTACGCCAGCCACGTCACCAGGTTTAGCCCCAGCAAGGTCAGTACCAGCAATGCCAAGGGTGATACCACCAGGTCCAGGGTCATGGCCGCCAGGGCACCATTGCGCTGGGTAATGGCGGCCAGCGCGCGCTTGGGCCCATCGCCCAGCATCAAGCCCAGATGCCCATGCTCCCAACGGGTACGCTGGCTGTTGAGGCCTTGCTGGCTGAGTGGAAACTGGCTGGTCACCAGTGCCTCAGGGCAGAACAGCGGTGGTTTGCCCTGCTGGCAAAGGTCCAGGCCCAGTTTCACATCCTCGACCAAGTGACCGTTGGCCAGATTGATCAGGCTGAGGTCGTGCCAACCAAATGCCATACCAGCCCCCATCAGCTGGCACGGCAAGCCCAGCCGCGCCCAGCCGCGGGGCCGTACCAGGTTCTTGACGCGCCATGCGAATTCGGCGACCTGCACTTTCAGCCCAGCCCCGTCCGGTGCGCGCATCAGGTACAGCGACTGCACCGGGCGAGCGCTATCACGGCAACGCCGTGCCAGGATGTCGATTGCCCCCTCACCTACCTGGCAATCGGCATCCACCACAATCACCACCTCCGGCGGCTGGTGGCTCAGGTGACGCACGCCAAAGTCCAATGCATAACCTTTGCCGCGCCGTTGTGCATCGTGGCGCTCGACCACTTCGGCACCGGCCTCACGCCCCAGTTGTGCCGTGTTGTCGGAACAGTTGTCGGCCACCACCAGCAAGCGGTCACCCTCACGCAATTGCGGGGTAATACTCGCCAGGGTTGCCTGAATGATCGACGCCTCATCGTGGGCCGGCACCAGCACCGCAACCCGGGGCCGGGCAGCACTGCCCGGAAGCTGCACCCGTGCCGGCAGGCAGGCCAGCAGTACCTGCAGCGTAAACACCAACACCGGCACCAGCACGACGACCGTCAGCAGGCCCAGTAACCAACCCAATACACTTATCATGCGAATGCCTTGATATAGCCGGCCAACCTGGCCGCCTCGGTGTCTATGTCATGCCGTTGCAGTACGCGCTGGTAGGCCGCCTCGCCCATGCGCTGCAGTACCTCGGCAGGCTGCGCCAGGCAATCGGCCATGGCCGCCGCCAGCTCGTCCACCGCACCGGCAGGGAACAGCCAGCCATTTTCGCCTGGCCGCACCAGCTCGGGGATACCTGCCACATAGGTGGTCAGTACTGGCCGGCGCAAGGCCATCGCCTCCATGATCACCACCGGCAGGCCCTCGGCGAAGCTGGGCAATACCAGCGCGCGGGCGGCAAGGATTTCCTCGCGTACCTGCGCGCTGCTGATCCAGCCGGTGATATGCACCTGCTGCTGCAGACCGTAACGGGCAATCAAGGCCTCGATCTGCCCGCGCATTTCGCCATCACCCACCAGCACCAGCTCGAACTCGATCGACTGGGCCGCAAGCGTGCGCGCCGCCTCCAGCAGCAGCAGCTGGCCTTTCTGTTCGCACAGGCGCCCCACGCACACCAGGCGTGGCAGCGACGGTACAGTGACCGCCGCCACCTCATGGAAACCGCGCTCCAGGCCGCAATGCACCACCTTCACCTTGGCCCAGTGCTCGTGCGCCACCCAGCGGTACAGCTGGCTGCGCCCGTAAGAACTTACCGCCGCAACAAAGGCGGCGCGCCGCACCTTCTCCCCCATGTGCAAGAACTGCGGTTTGTCGAACTCTTCCGGCCCGTGCACGGTAAAGCTGTAGGCCGGCCCGCCGAGGACGTTGGCCAGCATCACCACTTCGGTAGAGTTGGTGCCAAAATGCGCGTGCACGTGTTTCGCCTCCCCTGCCTGCAACCACTGCAGCACCTGGCAGGCCTCGGCCAGGTAGACCAGGTGGTAGGGCCAGGCGCGGTCAGCCCGCAGGCCAAGGCGCAGGGCCAGCCACGCTGCCTGGCCAAAACGCCGCGGCTGCGCGCGCAGCACCTGCCACATCGGCCCCAGCAGCCCCTTCAGCCCGCCTTGCAGTACATAGCGGGTCTTGTCCCGTTCAGTCACGTCCTCGGCGTCTTGCACCTCGGCGTCCCACCCGCGCAGTGCCATACGTTGCACTTCTACCCCCTGGCGCTCCAGCGCCAGGATTTCGCGTCGGATGAAACTGTGGCTGACCTTCGGGTACTGATTGATGAAGTAAGCAATGCGCATATGAATCCAGATCCAAGCCCGCTTTATGACCCACCTTGCGTGGCAACCTTCACTTCAGGCTGTCGACCACGGGCGGTGTGCCTACTGCCGATGCACTCGCAGCAAATGCATCCCCCTGTTTTCCTTGTAGTCCAAGGTTGTGACTGGCGCCTGGCAATGCTGCCTGCAAAGCGGTAAAAACATCGTCGAGCAATGCCTGGCGGCGCCGGTACATTGCCCGTTTCTTCGCCGGAATGTCGGCATCTGCCCGTTGTGCCGGGGCCAATGGAATACTGAAAAAGTCCTCGCGGTTCGATGCCGTGGCGCCATGTTCCTGCCAGATGACGTCGTAGTTGGCCGCCAGATCCTGGCCCTTGTCGTGGCCAAAATACGGGTGGCGGTGATGCCGACAGGCATCGCTTACGGCGTACAGCTGTGTCACGCCCAGGGTCCTGGCCAGGCACTTCAACGCTTCCAGCAGCAGGCTACGCGGGCGCAAGCCCTCGAAATCCTTGGTCAGGTCACGGTAGATGGCCAGTGAGGTTTCGCTGTCGACGCCTTTATGGATGCCCTGCACCGCACCGATGAACAGGTTCAGCCCGGCCTCGCTACGGCACAGGGTGAAGGCCAGGGAGGCCACGCGCAGGTCGCCCTGGAACAGGTTCAGCACCAGCTCGCCTTCGCGCTTGAACCAGATCGGCCGGTCCAGCACCAGGCTGCAGCCCGGTGAATGGCTGGACAGGTCGCACAGCGTCAGGCTTTCATCGCGCCCTAACAGCAACAGCATGGGGAACTGCCTGGCCACCAGCTCAAAGTGCGACGCCACCACGTCAAGGCGTTGCGGCGCCGCCCAGCACTGGCTGATGTAGGGCCATTGCACGACACCGATGCAGTCCACGCCCAGCCGCTGCAGGCCTGGCTGGCCCAGCGCCGCCGTCATGCGTTGCATGAAGCTGCCCAACTGCGGCCAATGCCTGGCCATTTGCCGGGTCAACTTGTATTTGTTGTTCAACGCCCGCAACGAGTAGCCCGGTTGCAAGGTAAACACGCTTTTCACGAGGGTGCCGAGCATCATGGGTTTCTCTCACTTGTACTCGATCAAAGCCGATTTGCCGGCCGCCAGGCGGTGGCGCAGGAATTTCAGCTGGCCGAGCATTTCCGGGAACTTGCCCAGCACCAGAAACACCGCCTGCAGCCAGTTCTCACGCACGGTCTTACTGCCACGGCGCGCCAGGCGCACGGCCTGCAGTGGGTAGATCAACAGCAGCAGCAGGCCCCAGCCCCCCAGCAGCAGGCAGGCCAGAACGATCACCAAAGGTATGCCCAGGCCCCACAACCAGGCCCGGCGCGATTCGCGCAGCCAATGCCGCTCCGGCGGATGGCCATGCAGATAAGCGCCCTCGGCGTAGGCATGCCCGGCGCGCAGGCTGCGCCGCCACCATTGGCTGAAGCGGGTCATGGCGGCATCATGCAAGGTCATTTCGGCAGCCAGGCGCCAGATTTTCCAGCCCTGGGCGCGCAAGCGCACACACAGTTCCGGCTCTTCACCGGCGATCAGGTCGGGGCGAAAGCCGCTCACTGCGGCAAACGCGTCGGCCCGCATCAGGGCGTCGCCGCCACACGCCTTGGCTTCACCGATGGGGGTGTCCCATTCCAGGTCGCACAACAAGTTGTACACCGAGCGCTGCGGGAAACGTTCACGGCGTCGGCCACACACCACTGCCACTGCCGGGTGCCCGGCCAGAAACGCCTGTGCTGTGGCCAGCCAGCCGGCATCCACTTCGCAGTCACCATCGACGAACTGCACCCACTGCATCGCTGGCAACAGCCGCTGCAAGGCGGCGAAACCTTCGTTGCGGGCACGGGCCGCAGTGAACGGGATGCCCATGTCCAGCGCCAGCACTTCCACGCCCAGCGCTGCGGCCAGTTGCTGCGAGCCGTCCGTGGAGCCCGAGTCGACATACACGACCTTGTCGGCCCCCTGCGCCAACGAACGCAGGCAGCGCTCAAGGCGCTGGCCCTCGTTGCGGCCGATCACCACCACGCCAGTCAGCGTCGCCATAAGCCTCACTCGACCGGCGCCGGGGCAACCGGTTGCCGGGCCTTGATGATCGCCGGCACCCCTACCGCCAGTGAATTATCCGGCACATCCACCAGCACCACGGCATTGGCACCAATGACCACGTTGTTACCGATGCGAATGCTGCCCAATACCTTGGCCCCGGTGCCGATATCGACGTTGTTGCCGAACACCGGCGCAATCGGCTCGTCGACATTCTTCAGGCCCACTACCACGCCGTTGCGAATGCGGCAGTCATCGCCAAAGCGGGCATAGCCGCTGACCACGATGCCGCCAAAATGGTCGATGACAAAGTTGCGGCCGATCACTGCCTCGCATGGCAATTCCACACCAGTAATGATCTGCACGAACTTGAACAGCACCTTGTAGATGAACGAACACAGCTTGCGCAGCAACGCCGGGCGCACGCCATAGCGCCAACGGCCAAAGCGGTATACCAGCAGCACCCAGAAGCCCTGGGCGCCCCAGTCACCCCCATGGGCCCGCAGGTCGGCACGAATATTCTCGAACATGGCTCCCCCTACCTTGTCGGTTGGCTGGCGTACCGGGTCTTGAACAGCAGCGACCAGGTTGCCTGGCAATGACGCCAGCAGGCCTGTATTGCGCCCCAGCCGCGTCGCTTCAACAGTGCCTTGAGTGCCAGCACCAGGTCGCCCAAGGTGACCAGCAGCATGTGCAGGGCAAGCCCCGCCCGCCCGTGGTGCTTACGGAAATACAGCAACTCGCTTTCGATCTGGTAGGACGAGATCTGCCGGCTGGCCGCCTCCAGTTCGGCCACCGACTTGGAGCTTTCACCGCCAATGTGCACCACCGTGGTGTGCGGGTAGAACACCACCTTCCAACCCGCCGCCTTCACCCGTTTGCAGTGGTCGACTTCCTCGTAATAAAGGAAGAAGCGCGGGTCGAACAGGCCCACCTGGTCGAGCACTTCGCGGCGTACCAGGTAGAAGCAGCCGGGCAGCCAGTCGCATTCGCGCACCGAAGCGTGGTCCCAGTTCATTTCATCGACCATCTTCACACCCGGGAAAAAGCGCCCCAGGCCAGTACGCCCGACAAACACGTTGAGCGGCGTGGGGAAGTAACGGCAACTGGGTTGCAAGTCACCGTCACGGCCCTCCAGGCGCACGCCCAGCACCCCGCAGTCCGGGTGGGCGTCCATGTAATCGACGGTTTTTTGCAGGGAGTCGGCGGCCACGAAGGCGTCGGTATTGAGCAATAAGGCGTACTTGCCTTTCAGGTGCGCCAGCAACTGGTTGTTGGCCCGGCCAAAACCGACGTTCTGCCGGTTGCTCAGCAGCAAGGCTTCCGGGCAAACCTGGGCCATGCGCTGCACCGAATCGTCGGCCGAGGCATTGTCCACCACCAGGTAGCTGGCCAGGCGCTCGCTGTCAGCCCGGCGCAAGGCATCGAACATCGGCTGCAACAAGCCCGCGGTGTTGAAGTTGACCACCATCACATCCACGGGTTTAGCCATTGTTGCTGTCCCCGAAGAAGTACTGTCGCCGTTGTGCCATCAGCATCGGCTCCACCTCGGGGTCATAGGCGCCGTTGCGTTGCTTGACGATGTCGATCCACGGGTAGGCCTCGCAGCGGGCCTCCACCCGCTGGATCAACTGCTCGGTGGTGCAGATGAACGTTGCCGGGTTACCGCCATACACTGTGCCAGGCGGCACATCCTTGGTAACCACCGCGCCGGCAGCCACGATCGATTCCGGGCCGATGGTTACCCGGGGCATGACGATCGCGCCATGGCCGATGAAGCAGTTGTCCTTGATGTCGATGAAACCGACCGAGTCAAGGTGCTTGCCGTAGCGGTGCTCGATCAGCAGTACCACACCGTCATGGCCGATCAGCGTGCAGTCGGACAACCCCACACTGTTGCCGATGCGCACCAGCGACGGGTCGGTGATGTTGCAGCCCTGGTTGACGTAGAAGTTGCTGCCCACCGAATGGAAGCCGCCCCAGCGGGCCAGGTAGGCGCCCCACTCCAGACCGGACGGGTTGCACAATTTCTTGTACAGCGAGCTTGCCTTGCCGGTTGTGTGCACGTAATGCGTCACTGCCCTGCGTATCCATCCCTTCATACTGCCTGGCCTCACGTTCAAAACGATCTGGACTGTCCCTGAGCTGTATGCGGTCTCGTTCTTCTTGGTGCTGACCGCAGCACGCCCAACCCGTAAACAACTTGCATCACGCCGCAGCGCCGTTGGCTGCTCTCATCTTGCTATCGAGGTGGTCGGCCAACCGCACGGCAAACTGCAACAGCGGCATGGTCGGGTTGGACGCACCGCCCTTGGCGAAAATACTGCTGCCGGCGACATACAGGTTTTCGGTGCCGAAAACCTTGCAGTCGGCATCGACAACGCCAAACTCCGGCGAGGCGGCCATGCGCGTGGTGCCCATATGGTGGGCATGTGGCGCCATTTTCAGCGGTACGCTGGTGTCGTAGACAAACTCGTTGAGCTTGACGAAGCCCAGGTCCATGTCGGCGAACTGCTTGGCCAGCTCGCTGCCGATGCACTTGATGGTGTGCCGGTCATCGGCGCTTAGCGCCCAATTGACATTGACCTTGGCCACGCCCAGCGCATCCTTCTCGTCCAGCAGCGAAATGCGGCTGTGCAGATTGGGAAACTGCTCGATCATGGTGCTGATCACGCCGTCACCGGGGCAACTGAACTTGGCGACGAATTCAATCTTGTGGGCAAAGCCCATGTCGCACGCCATGTTCTCCAGAAAATACTTGACCTCGGCAGTGCGGCCGTAGGTTTGCACATCGGCCAGCAAGGCGGCGGTGACATTGCCTTTACCGGCCTTGTACTCGTTGATGAAGGCATCGGTGGTGTAGTACTGGCGCGGCTCCGGGTCCAGCCCGGACTTGAGGATGAAGGTGCCCAGGTCGATGTTCAGGTGCTCCATGAAACACCCGCCAACCAGCCCCTCCTTGTTCACCACCCCTGCCGCTACCAGGCTCTGGCTGTTGAGCAGTTGCCGGGCATTCTCGATGGCGCCCGTGGCCAGGATGAAGTTGCGTGCCACCAGGCGCTGACGATTGCGCTGGTAGTCGGACAGCACCACGGCAACCAGGTGGCCGCTGGCCTTGTCGTACTCCAGGTCGACACAATTGCAGTTGATGAATACGTCCAGGCCTTTGGTCTGCTCCAGTGCCGTGGCGTATTTTTGCGCAAAGCGCGTCGGCGTGCTGAGCAGGAAGCGGTCGGCCTCGAAGTCGCCGCCATCCAGCCCGGCGTTCATGGCCCGAAAATCCGAACCCGGCGGCAGGTCGACGATGTCCATGGCCGCCGGCAGGTAGCCCTCGATCTCCGAATAGGGGATCGGCCAGCCAGGCAAGCCGCCTGGCGGGGCCATGGCAAAGTCGGAGGGCGTGAAGGGGCGGCAGCGGCCCGCCCAGTGATTGGAAGTACCCCCCAGGTAGCGCAGGCGGGTTTCCTCGGCGTACAGCTCCAGGCCCGTGGAGGCGCAGGCGTACAAGCCTTGCGAATGCGCCGCATACTCGCGCCCGCCGCCTTCGGCGAGCAGCACGTTCCAGCCAGCGGCAGCCAGGCGCAGGCCCAGGGTAATACCCGCCGGGCCTGCACCGATGATGCAGAAGTCGTAGTTGTCACGCAGCGCCTTGTGCTGCTCGTAGTCCTGGATCATGCGGGTTCGTTCCGCAAGTAACGCGAAGGCACTACCCAGCCGTTGATCATCACGAACCCGGTTTTTTCCGCAGGCTTGCCGGCAAAGGCTGGCGAGGCGCCGAACACTGCGCCGCCCACGCCGAGCAAGACACAACTCTGGAGAAAGCCTCTACGACCCAACTGCGCAGTACAAAAAGTGAGCTTCCCCATGTTCCCGTGACCTGTACCCTTGATAGTTACACCAGCGCACTGCCCTACAGCCAGTTGAAAAAGGCCGTCAGCAGCGCCCCGCACAGTGCCCCGACCAGCAGCATCGGCAGCACCACCAGCTCACGTTTGAGGCTGAAGATACCCAGCTTGCAGTTCACATACACAACCAGCACCAGGGTTGGCAAGGCGTGCAAGGCAACCCCCCAGATCGCCCACTCCACACCACCAATCGCCAGCAGCAGCGGCAACAGCCCCCAAAGCGAGACCAGGCGGATGATATTGTCCATGGCCTGGTATTTGGTCAGACCCAGCGCAATCCACACCTGATGTGCCAAGGTATAGCGCAATACGAGGAATGACAGTGAAAGAATTGCTAGCATCGGGCCAGCTTCCTGATAGCGATCGTCGTACATCCAGCCGATCAGCAGCGGGCTGGCGGTCAGGAAGCCGCCACAAATGAACAGCACCAGCAGGTCCACCAGCAGGCGAAAGCGGTGATACAGCGCTTTAAGGCGCTCCTTGTCATCAGCCCGCGCCGCCTCGCTGAAGGCCGGTAGCGCCACGGCCCCGATAATTTTCGTCAGCGCAGTCTGTACCGCACCAAGAATCAGCACGGCGATCGAATACACCCCCAACTGCGCCGCCGACATACTGGCGCCAAACCAGATGCGGTCACCGTACATGGCCAGTACGCCGACCATCGACGACAGCAGAATCCAGCGGCCGAACACGATCAGCTCGGTCAGCGCCGTGCGGTCCCAGCGCAGGTGGTTGCTCGGCCCCTCCAGGGCGGTATGCCCCAGCACCGTCCAGGCTACCGCCGAAACCAGCCCGGCAATGACCAGCGACCAGATCGAATGGGTCATCAAGCCCAGCACCAGCATCACCACCAGGCCGGCGGCCTGTGACGCCAGGTCGACCAGCACCACGCGCTTCTGTTGGAAAGTGCGTACGGCCACATCTATCTTGGTGGACTGGAAGCCCCAGATGAGCGCTGACAGCCCGGTCACCGCCAGCACCATCGGCAACACCGGTGCGGCATAGGTGGAGTCCGCCGGCCACAGCTCTTCGTACTGGGCCACCCAGGCCGCCAGGGCCAGCAGCAGGGTCAGGACGAACAGCAGGAAGCCACGGATGATCTGCACGGTCCAGGCGGTATTGAGAAAGTCCGGGTCGTCACCGCGGTGGCTCTGGATGATGTTCTGGCGCAGGCCGACATCGGATAACAGGTGCAGGAGTACCGAAACCGTGGTAGCGATGACCATCACCCCGAACATTTCCGGCAGCAGCAGGCGGGCCATGATCAGATTGCCGCCAAGGCGCATCACCTGCGACGCCACCTGCGAGACCAGGTTCCATGACCCGGCTCTCAAGGCCCGCTGGCGCAGGCTCGCGGCGGCTGACACATCAATCGACGGCATGAATTCAATCTCTGACTGATTAGCTAAAAGTCACTATAGTTTCAATTAGCCACGATGCTAGCCGTTGCCCACCGAAGGAAAGGTGTACATAGCCGATGCCTGAACATTTTCGTGCGTTGATCGTCATCCTGTTTTTGGCGAGTGTGGTGTTCCTGCTGGCGCGGCGACCTGCCACCGACCTTATTCCGCTTGGCGACTACAAACGCCGGCGCAACTTGTGGTTCCTGCTTACCGTGCTGGCCTTCGTCTCGCACAGCTTCTGGCTGTACCTGGGCGCCGGCGCGGTGATCCTGTTGCTTGCCGGGCGCCGCGAGCACAACCCGATGGCGCTGTTCTACATGCTGCTGTTCCTGATCCCGCCGGCAACGGTGCAGGTGCCCGGCTTTGGCGTGGTCAATTACCTGGTCGACCTCAACCACATCCGCCTGCTGACCCTGTGCGTGCTGCTCCCGGCCGCGCTGGAACTGCGCCGGCAAGGCGATACCCTGCGCTTTGGCCGCACCTGGGCCGACCGCTTGCTGGCTGCAGGCCTGGTGCTGATGAGCGTGCTGTACCTGCGCGAGACCACCCTCACCGATACCCTGCGCCAGGCGCTGTACCTGTATGTTGACGTGTTCCTGCCTTATTACGTGGCCAGCCGCGGCCTGCGCCAGGTCAGCGACTTCAAGGACGCCATGCTGGCGTTCGTGCTCGCCTGCTTCGTCATGGCGCTGATCGCCGTGGCCGAATATGTGCGCCACTGGCTGCTGTACAGCGCCCTGATCGACGCCATGGGCGTGCAATGGAGCATGTCCGGCTACCTGAGCCGGGGCGGCGCGTTGCGTGCCAGTGTCACCACCGGCCAGGCCATTGCCCTGGGCTACGTGATGAGCGTGGCCATCGGCCTGTTCCTGTTTGTGCAGGGTTACGTGCAGCGGCCGCTGCACAAGGCCATGGGCGCCCTGCTGCTGGCGGCCGGGCTTTTCGCCCCGCTGTCACGCGGGCCGTGGATCGGTGCACTGGTCATCGTGGTGGTGTTCATCGCCCTGGGCAAAGGCGCGGTCAAGCGCCTGGCGCTGCTGGGCGCAGCCGGCATGCTGGCACTGCCCTTACTGACCGTGGTGCCGGGCGGCGACAAGGTGCTGGACCTGCTGCCCTACATCGGCAATATCGAAAAAGAGAACATCACCTACCGCGAGCGACTGATGGACAACTCGTGGATCGTCATCCAGCGCAACCCGCTGTTTGGTTCGTTCGACTTCCGCAACACCCCGGAAATGCAGTCGATGATCCAGGGCGAAGGCATCATCGACATCGTCAACACCTACATCAACCTGGCACTGCGCGTCGGCCTGGTCGGGCTTGGCCTGTTCGTGGCGTTCTTTGCCGTGGTGCTGCACGGTATCCGCAAGGCCATGCGCAGCTTTGCCGACAAGGACGACGAGCGACGACAACTGGGCCGCGTGCTGCTGGCCACCCTGATCGGCATCCTGGTGATCATTTTCACCGTCAGCAGCATCACCTTCATCCCGGTGGTGTATTGGTCAATCGCCGGGCTGGGCGTGGCCTATATCCAGATGGTGCGCCGGCTGCATGACAGCCAGGCCATGGAACTGGCCGAACCCGACCTTCAACCCAGGTAATGTCAATGAATGTGCTCGCCCTGCGTCATTTCGTGCGTCTTTCGGCCATTGCCGGCCTGGCCTTGTTGCCCTTGAGCGGTTGGGCTTCAGACTGGCAGGTCAGTGTCGATGAGCACAATGGCCTGCCCACCGTGACGCGCGGCGGCGGGCCGGTGATGAAAGCCAAGTTCGACTTCTGGGCTGCCAACTGGAGCTGGACCGGCTTCTATGCCGACTTCAAGGTCAACGGCCCTTACCAGTACACGCTGCGGGGCCAGAACAAGGAGCTGGACTTCGACCTGGCCGCCGATATCCGCAAGGAGCAGGCGCAAACCCTGAGCTGGGCGTTCGACCTCGACGCCCACAGCCGCCAGGCCGGGGTGATGGGGGGCGGCATGGTATTCCAGTTCGACCCTGCGCAAATCGCCGGGGCCATGGGCGCCCCGCAGTTGCTGCCCGACAACCGCGGCTGGACGTGGGGCAACGCCGACCAGGGCCGGCGCATCGAGATGCGCTTCGATCCGCCACTGGCCAAGGTCTATTTCGAGCGTGGCAACCCGTCCGAGCTGCGGGCATTCCTCTATAAGGACCCTATCAGCGCCGGCAAGCAACAGCTCAAGGCAGTGCTCAACGTGACTGGCGACATCGAGCTGGGTCCTACCGCCACCGAGCGCTTCGGCCTGGCCGACACCGCCACCTGGCCTGATGACCAGCTGGACTGGCGCACCTCCCCGGTGGACCTGTCGTTTCTCAACGCAGCAGAAAAGCCTGCCGGCAAGCGCGGCTTCGTCAAGGCGGTCGGCGACCAGCTGATGTTCGCCGACAACACCCCGGTACGCTTCTGGGGCACCAACCTGTCTGCCTATTCGCTGTTCAAAAGCCCCGACGAAGAAATCCGCCAGCAGGCCAAACGCCTGTCGGCCCTTGGCTTCAACCTGGTGCGCCTGCACCACCACGATTCGCCCTGGGTCAGCCCCAACGTGTTTGGCGACGGCACCCTGGTGCGCGATACCCAGCAGCTCAGCGCCGAATCGCTGCGCAAGCTGGACCTGTGGATCAAGGCACTCAAGGACGAAGGCATCTACATCTGGCTGGACATGCACGTGCAGCGTGCGCTTACGCCCAACGACAACATTGACGACTTCGATGAGTTGCCCAAGGACAAGGATCGCGTCGACCTGAAAGGCTACGCCTACGTCAACAGCAGCATCCAGAAGGCCATGCAGCGCTTTGCCGAGCAGTACCTGACCCATGTGAACGAATACACCGGCCTGGCCTACAAGGACGACCCGGCCATTGCCGCCGTACTGATCACCAACGAAAATGACCTGACCCAGCACTACGGCAATGCCCTGATGCCGAACAAGGACGTGCCACACCACAGCGAACGCTACATGGCAGCCGCCAAGGCCTTCGCCAAGCAATATGACCTGCCCGCCGACCTTACATGGCGCGCCTGGGAGCACGGGCCATCGAAGCTGTTCCTCAACGAACTGGAACAGCGCTTCAATGCCGACATGATCGCCCACCTGCGCAGCGTGGGCGTAAAAGTGCCGATCGCCACCACCAGCACCTGGGGCGGCAATGGGCTGAGCGCGCTGCCGGCGCTGAGCGTGGGTGATGTCATCGACGCCCACAGCTATGGCGACATCGGCCAGCTGGAAAAGAACCCGCTGACCAGTGACGGCATGATCGACTGGATCGGCGCTGCCCAGGTGGTTGGCAAACCGCTGACGGTCACCGAGTGGAACGCCGAACCCTTCCCTTTGCCCGACCGCCACTCACTGCCTCTGTATGTAGCCGGTACCGCCAGCCACCAGGGCTGGGACGCCCTGATGCAATACGCCTACAGCCAGCAGGCGTTCAACCCGGGTTGGCGCACGGCAGACAACTGGCATGCCTATAACGACCCGGCGATGCTCGCCACCCTGCCCGCTGCTGCCCTGCTCTACCGCCGCGCCGACGTAAAGCCGGCGACCACCGACTACGTGTTCGCACCGGCACCGGCCACCCTGTACAACCAGGAAATCACCCCGCGCAACTCCGCGCTGCTGCGTACGGCCATGGAAAAGGGCCGCCTGCAGATTGCCCTGCCACCAACACCGGAGCTGCCGTGGCTGAAACCTGCAGCCATCCCGGCCAACGCGCAAGTCATGCACGACCCCGGGCAATCGCTGTTGCCCGCCGATGCGAGCGAGGCTGTGACCGACACCGGTGAGCTGAGGCGCAACTGGCAACAAGGCATCTACACCATCGACACACCGTTGACCCAGGCCGCCACCGGCTGGCTGGGTGGCCGCTCGATCAGCCTGGGGGCTATCCAGGTGCAAAGCAAAACGCCGTACGCCAGCGTCGTGGTGCAGAGCCTGGACGGCAAGCCACTGGGGCAGTCGCGCGAGTTGCTGCTGTCGCTGGGCACCCGGGCCGTTCCCAAGGCCGATGACAAGACGCCGTTCAATGTCGAGCCGCTGGAAGGCCGCCTGACCCTCAACGCGCCCGCCGGCCTGAAGCTGTTCGCCCGTGATGCGCAGGCGCAGTTGAAGCCTCTGCCGGTGGCCTACAAGGACGGGCAGTACACCATCACCTTCGATGGCCACTACATGTCCAACTGGCTGTTCTTGAAATAGGGCATATGGCCATCTACGCTCGATTCACTGCGTCGGTTAAACAGCAGGTCACAGGAGGTGCGGATGAAATGCCTGGTTGTCGGTGGCGCAGGCTACATTGGCTCACACATGGTCAAGCACCTGCTTGGCGCAGGCCATGAGGTGGTAGTAGCTGACCTCGTTTCGCCAGGCCCGGGCATCCAGTGGGCCAAGCTCGACATTGCCGACGAAGCCGCACTGGATGTGCTGTTTGGCGTTTGCCGCTTCGATGCGGTGTTCCACTTCGCCTCGTTCATCCAGGTGGGTGAGTCGGTCAGCGCACCCGGCAAGTATTACCAGAACAACGTCGCCGCCACCCTTTCACTGCTGCAGGCCATGGTCAATGCCGGCATCAGGCACTTGGTGTTTTCATCCAGTGCTGCGGTGTATGGCAACCCGCAGTATGTGCCCATCGATGAAGCGCATGCCAAAGGGCCGATCAACCCTTACGGGCTGAGCAAGTGGATGGTCGAGCAGATCCTCGAAGACTTTGACCGGGCGTATGGCTTGAAGTCGGTGTGCCTGCGCTACTTCAATGCGGCAGGTGCCGACCCGGAAGGCCAGTTGGGCGAGCGCCACGAGCCGGAAACCCACCTGATCCCGCTGATCCTGCAGGCCGCTTCTGGCCGGCGTGACGCCGTTACGGTGTTTGGCCGCGACTACGATACCCCGGACGGCACCTGCATTCGCGATTACGTGCATGTGTCGGACCTGGCGGCGGCCCATGCGTTGGCGGTGGATTACCTACTTGCCGGGGGTGAGCGCACTGCGTTCAACCTGGGCAATGGCCTGGGCTTTTCGGTGCAGCAGGTGATCGACACGGCCCGGGCAGTGACCGGGCGGCAGATCAATACGCTAGACGCAGACCGCCGCGCTGGCGACCCGCCACGGCTGGTGGCGGATGCGGGCAAGGCGATGCAGGTGCTGGGCTGGCGGCCGGAGTTTGCTTCACTGGAGCAGATTGTGCGGCATGCGTGGCAGTGGGAGTTGCAGTACCCCTGGGCCAGGTGTCAGGGCTAATAACCGGGGGCGCTTTGCGCCCCTGTGGGAGCGGGTTTACCCGCGAAGAGGGCGGCGCGGTGAATGGCACCGGCTCTGCCGGTGTTTCGCGGGTGAACCCGCCCCCACAGGGGGCGCGACACCTGCCATCAGGCAATTGACTTAATAATAAGTCCGCGGCTGCTCGTCAGCCTTGTTCAACACCGTGCCGATCAGGTTCACCGTTGCCAGGTGATGCAGGCAATCTTCGATTTCCTTCTTGGTGTTCATGCCATTGGCCACCACCAGCAACACACAATCGAACTTGGGTATCACGGTAATCGCATCGTCCGAGCTGAGCAACGGCGGCAGGTCGAAAATGCAGATGCGCGACTCGTAGCGGTTGCGCAAGTCGCCAATCAGGTTGTTCACCTTGGGCGACGACAACATCTCGGTCGACAACGGCACGGGCACCCGCGTCGGCAGCACCACGAAACGCGGCAAGGTCGGGTTGACCAGGCAATCCTGCAGCTCGGCCTTGTCATTCAGGAACTCGTTCAGCGCCTGCTCCATGGGCAGGCCCAGGGTGCTGCCGACCTTGGGCCGGCGCAGGTCGAAGTCCACCAGCAACGCCGTCTTGGTGGTGTGGTGGGCAATGCTCATGGCCAGGTTCACCGCCAGCACCGTCTTGCCGGCCTCAGGCGTAGGCGAAGTGATCGCCAGCGTGCGCCAACCGTTCTCGTCCATCAGCCTGAGCACCTGCGTGCGCAGCAGGTCGATCGGCCCGTTCATGTTCGAGTTTTTGTTGTAGGCCACGATCCGGTGGCGCTCCAGGTGGTCCGCACGCAGCGGCACCACCTTGGTGTTGACGTAATCGAACTGCCCCGGCACTTCCGCCAGCGCCGTGCCGGGTGCGGGAGACAGTGCCTGGGGGGTACCCGGGGTCACTTGGTGAATATTGTTGCCAGCCGCCGCATTGGTCCTGTCCATTACTGCTTTCCCTATGCAAACCGAGATATGACCTTGAACAACAGCACATCCAGTGGCATGTAGAACACGTGCACCAGCACTATCATGATAGCCGCCAGTGCCAGCGCCGCCAGAATGAGGCGGTTACGCCAGCGCTTGCGCCTGGCCACGTCGGCCCGGGTGTCGATATACGGCAATGCCACCAGCACCCGTTTGCCCAGCAGGCTTTCCAGGGCGCCAACGCCACGCACACGCTGGTTGAGCATTTCCAGCAGCATCACCAGCGCACCGCCACCGGCCGGTGCCAGCACCAGGCCCAGCGCCGCGATTTTCTTGCGGTTGGGCTTGATCGGCTTTTCAGCCAGCAACGGTGGCTCCAGCAGCACAAAGCGCTCGGCCTTGTTCTCCTGCTCCAGGCTTTCGGTAATTTTGGCGCCCATTTCCTTGGCGCGGATTTCTTCGTACTTCTTGCGCGCGTTGTCGTGGTCACGCATCAAGGTCACCAGGCCACGCTCCACCTGCGGCGCTTCGAGAATTTCGGCCTCGTAGCCTTCCATCTTCTTGGTCAGCTCGCGCTTCTGCTCGGCCAGCGACGTGATGCGCTCCTGGGCAGCGCTCATCTTGGCCCGCACACGGGCCACGTCGAGGCTGACCGTGGAAGCTGTCGCCGTGCGACCACCACTGGCCTCCAGCGCCTGGATCTTGCGCTTGACCGCGACCACATCCGGGTGGGCTTCCTTGTAACGGGTCAGCAACCGGGCGTACTCGGCCTTCAGGCTGGGCAGGTCCTGGGCCTGGTCGGCACTGGCTGGTCGGGTGCCTTCGGTCGCCTTGGTCGCCAGGCCGGCATTGGCCGCGGACAGTTCCAGCTCCAAGTAGCGCAACTCTTCCTGGGCAGCCTTGTAGTCGCGGTCGACCTCGCGGAACTCCAGCTCCGAGCGCGACAGCATGTTCATGCGCAGGGTCTGGTGCTCGGGCAAGGCATTGGCATGGGCTTGCTTGAAATCGGCCAGCTGGTTTTCCAGGCTGGCCAGCTCGGCGCCCAGTTTGTTGGCTTCCTGAGTAAGGAATTCGGTGGTTTCGTTGGCCCGCTCGGTACGCTGCTTGAGGTTTTCGTTGAGGAACAGCGTCACCAGTTCGTCGGCGACTTCCTTGGCCACTTGCGCCTGCTTGTGCTCGAACGACACGTTGAACGCCACGGTCGCTTCGCCACGGCCACGCACAAAGGTGGTGAGGGTTTCGACCACGATGGCATTGCGCATCTGGTCGATCTTGTCGCTTTCGCTAAGGCGCTTGTCCGCGAACAGGTCGTACTTGCCGATGATGCGCAGCAGGTTCTCGCGGGTCATGACCCGCTGGCGAATCACCTCGATGCGCTCATCGGCAAAACTGGTGTTGTTGGTCGACACCAGCTCGGGGGAAATCTGCTGCGACTCCACCAGGATGGTGCCGGTCGACTGATAGATCGGCGGCACCATCAATGCGACCGCCACGGTCGCGGCAAGAATGACTGCGGCACTCACCCCCAACACCAGGGCTCTGTCCTTGATTATGGCGATGTAATCTCTGAGGGATAGCTCGTAGTCAGACTTCATGGGGCCACCTGGCTGAAGTTCAGATGTCGGGGTACCTGTACGTCAATGTCAAACCCACAATCGTTGCAGTTGCATCAGGTACATGGTCCTGCTGGCGTTCCTTGTACATCAGCGACAAGCGCAAGTCCCAGTACGGCGAAAACTCGCGGCTGGCCCATACACTGTAAGTCTGCAGCGTGTTGGGCGACTGCCCCTTGCTGTCTTGCCAGGCAGCGTCGGCACCGACCCGGGTCAGTTCGGTGACCGCGTAACTCCACACACCGCGCACCTGGTCCAGCTCGGCGAAGCCACCTTCGGCGCTGGCCACCGTGCTACGTTCCGCGGTAAAGCTGGCATCGGCACGGGTACCGGTGTACAGCAATGCCACCCCGCCCTCCCCACGCCGGCCGCCTTCGTCGCCAGACACTTTGTTGACGCCAATGTGCGCATCTGCGCTCAAGCCTTCGGCGAGCTGGTACTTGATACCGACTGCCGGGCTATAGCTGTTGGAGGCGACCGCAGTCTGGTCCTGCTCGGGCTCATAGCGTCGGGCACCGAAGCGGCTGTACACGTCTGCCCGCTCGCTCCAGTTGTAGGTCCAGGTAAATACGTTGGCCAGTTCCTCGTAACCCGTCAGCGAACTGATGTCATAACGGGCCCGGTTGTACGTGGTCTCGTTACTCAAGGTACTGCGTTCGGTAACCGCCTGGCTCCAGTTGCCGGTCAGGGTGTAAAGCTTTTGCGTGCCGTCGGTGGTGATCACACCGGTATCCAGCACCGTCCCCGACAACGTCGAGCTTTCGTTGTAGCGTGCCACCAGGCCGAAACGCCCCCGCTCGGTGGTGCGCTGCCAGCCCAGGCTGATATCGGGGTCTTCACGGTCATCGACCACATCGGTGTCGGACGAGCGCAACACATTCACGCCCAGCCCCAACCTCAATTCGTCGCGGTCGAAGGTGCCGATCAAGGTGTAATCGGGCGCGATGATCGTGCGCGTTATGCCCTTCTCCCCCGACGTCAGCAACAACGGGTTGCTGTCGTACTCGACGGATGTCGGTACCACCACCGTTGACTGCCAGTTTGCCGCCAGGACCGCGTCCGTGAACGGCAAGACCATGATTGCCGTTGCAATGCTAGTTGTTCTAAGAAGAGGCATTAAATGTTCTTATTAAAGGCAAGATCAAGGAACGACCAGCGTGTCGCCAGCCTGAAGTTGAATGTTGGTGGACATATCGCGCCCAGACACCAGGTCCTTATATCGCACGGGCAGGATCTTTTGGGAAGCGCCTGCACCGCGGACTACCTTGATTTCGCTTTCGTCGGCAAACTTGTCCAGGCCACCCGACATGCTCAGGGCCTGCAACACGGCGGTCGGCCCGGCCATTTGCACGGGCCCTGGCTTGATCACTTTGCCTTGCACATAGACGAGGTTGCCGGCGATGCTCTTGACGACAACGCTCACATTAGGGTCGGGAAGGAATTTTTCCAGTTTGGCGGCAACTTGCTTTTCGACTGCCGTTACATCCAGCCCGGCAACATTGATGCGCCCGGCCAGGGGGAAGGTGATACTGCCATCGGGCAGTACGGTGGCTTCTTGACGCAGGCTGTCTTCCTGCCACACCGAAACCATCACCACATCACCGGGGCTGAGCAGGTAGGCAGCGCTATTCTGGTCGGCGTTACCGGCAGTGGACCACACTGTCAGCATGCAGAATGCGGCAAACATTGAACGCAGCATGAGGGTCCCTCCGGCCAAATGGCCCGACAAAGAGCACTGAATGAGAACAACGCACCAACTCTCGCTCCGCTTCGCGACGTACCACTGCCGCGATGGCCTCGACCTTCCTGGAGGCCCTTACCTTGACGCTGTGCAGCCTGGGCTGCGGTGCCCGTGAACGTTGCCTTTCACAGGCTAATGGCAATATAGCAACGGCTGGGAAATTGACAAGCCGATGGCGCCCGGCGCAAAGCGCGAAACGCCAGCGCCGCCTTCAGATCTTTCTTCTATTGGCCACAGCCACAAAGCCGACTACTGCAAAGGCAAAGAACCAGCCGGCCGTTGAAACAGGAATGATACTGTTCTGATTTATATACGAATCAGCCGCGCGTGCCGCCCCACTTAGCAGCACCAACAGGAACATCGATTTGATGATCAGAGCCGTGCGCATACGCCCCCTCCTTAGAACAGGAAAATCAAATAGTTATTGGTGTGGTGGTGCGGGAATTGTGTCGCTGTTGAACTGAGCTTATGGGCACAATGACACTACGTCAATGATCCGACACCATAATAAAATTCAATGGGTGATGGGGCGATTCGTCAAAATATCGGCATGCAGAATATGCACTGCAGGAGGGTGTTGCTGGCTGTAGCGTTTCACCGCTGAGAAAGCCTGCGGGGGAGATGGAGCCGCTTTACGGCTCCGGGCGCTTCATTCGTCGCCGTGGTGCACCACGACCAGCAGCTGTGCAGGCCGCTCTCCTACCGAGCGCAGCCTGTGCGGGGTCTGGGCATTGAAATGCAGGGCATCGCCTTGCTCCAGCAGCACCCGCTCGTTCATGAAATCCACTTCCACCTGGCCGGCATGCACGAACAGGAATTCCTCACCCTGGTGCTCCTTGAAGGTGGGGTCACTGAACTCGGACGGTGGCTGGATCAGGAACGGCAACAGGCTGCGCTGGCCGACCTGGCTGGTCAGGGCGGCATAGCCCGGGCCCTGCCCGTCCCCGACCAGGGCCTGACGCTCGCCATGGCGCACCAGGCTATAGCGGCTCTGGCCGGCCTGCTCTTCGGCAAACAGTTCTTCGACATTCACGTTCAAGGCCCGCGCCAGTTTCAGGGCGGCGGCAATCGAGGGCGTGTTGAGGCCGCGTTCGACCTTGGACAGGTAGCTTTTGGTCATGCCGGTCTTTTCGGCCAGCATTTCCAGGGTCATCCCCAGTTTCTTACGCAGCAGTTTCAATCGGATAGACATGTGACGCGGGTTTCCCAGGCGAAGGCAGCCTGGCCATGATACGTGGACCCGCGAGGAAATGCTGAGTGGTTGCCATACACGGAGTAAGTGTAGGAGCGGGGGGGGGGGGGGGGGGGGGGGGGGGGGGGGGGGGGGGGG
>NZ_JACVZC010000044.1 GCF_016658545.1 Pseudomonas sp. S37
TAGATCTGCTGGGCGAAGCTGAACAGCCCGGCAAAGATCAGGAAAATGACCGCAACGCAGCGCAGCAAGCGCGTACGCAGTTCGGTCAGGTGTGAAACCAGCGGTAGCGGCTGGTCGTGTTGCGGGTTATCGCTCATGGGGCTCGCGGTGGTTGAGGCTGTTCGGGTGGTTCAGTTGGGGAGGGCGGTTGGGCCGACGGCCGTTGCAGGGGGAGCGGGTTGTGCACGCTGCCGTGGATGTCAGCGGCACCGATCTCGCGTTCAACCTCGCTCTTGATGGCGTTGAAGCTGCGTTTCAGCCGCCCGATCCACAGCCCGGCAGTGCGCGCGGCACCGGGCAGGCGCTCGGGTCCCAGCACCAGCAGGGCAACCAAGCCGACCAGCAGCAGCTCGCTGAAGCTGATACCGAACATGGTTCAGGCGTTCTGCTGCGGTTGCACGGCGCTGTGCTGCTGAGGCGCTTGCGGCTGAGCCGTCACCGTGTCTGTTGTGTTCTGCTCATCGTTCATGGCCTTACGGAAGCCCTTGATCGATTCACCCAGGTCGCTGCCGAGGTTCTTCAGCTTCTTGGTGCCGAAGACCAGGACCACGACGGCCAGCAGGACGATCCAGTGTTTCCAGTCAAAAATACCCATGGTGCTCTCTGTTGTTGTGTCGATAGGGAAACGGGGAGGCTGGCGCGCTCGGCGCCAGCCTGGCGGGTCAGGCTTCGAGGCCGGCAGCGGCCTGGCCGGTGCGCAGGGTGAAGTTGACGCCGATCGACAGCGCCGGTTGTGGCGGGTTCCAGTTTGGCTTGGGGGCGGCCAGCAGGAACTCGGTCAGCGGCTCCATCTTGCCCGCCAGCATGTTGGCCAGCAGGGTGCCGGTGGCGGTGCCGCGCACGGTGCCCAGGCCATTGCAGGCCAGCGCGCCGTACACGTTTTCGCGCAGTTCACCGAAGAAGCCGGCGCCGTTGCGCGTCATGCCCAGGCCACCGCCCCAGGTGTGCTCGAACGGTACGTCGGTGAGGGTTGGGAAACGGCGCTCGAACGACTGGCGATGGGCGACGCGGACTTTGTCGGTGTAGCCATCCTTGGAGCGGCCATCCGGGTTGAAGCTGAAGCTGTTGCGCACCAGGATGCGGTTGTCGTGGGTACGACGCAGGGTGCTGCCGAACGGGTCGGCCGGGATCACGCCCCAGAACTCCTGGCCACCGATGCTGGCCTGTTCGGCCGGGGTCAGCGGACGGGTCAGGCTGCCGTAGGTGAAGATCGGCAGCATGCGGTTTTCCAGGAAGCCGAAATGCTGGCCGAAGTGGTTGTTGCCGAGGATCAGCTTGTCTGCGGTGATGCGACCGGTCGGGTGATGCAGGACGATCTTCTGGCCGTAGTCGACCGCAGTGATCACCGTGTCTTCGTACAGCGTGACGTTCTCGGGCAGGCTGTCGGCCAGGCCTTTTACCAGTGCCGACGGCTGGACCAGCATGGTGCCCGGGGTGTAGAGGGCCTTGCGGTAGAACGAGGTACCGATGTGGTCTTTCAGCTCGTTGCCTTCGATCAGCTCGACCTTTTCGCCCAGGGCTTCCAGGCCGCCACGGTAGGCATTGAGCACAGCAATGCCCTTGTCCTCGATAGCTGCCTGGTATTTGCCGGAGTGGCGCAGGTGGGCATCAACGATGTTGTGCTGCTCGACCAGGTCGCGAAGGATGCCCTGGCCACGCTGGTTCAGGTGCAGGATGTTCTTGGCGTTGGTCTTGTCGCCGATGTAGTCCGGCGCGCCGATATCGTGGGGCACGTCGATCAGGAAGCCGGCATTGCGGCCCGAGGTACCGAAACCGACCTGCTGTGCTTCAACCAGGATCACCCGGTCCTGAGGGAAGTTAAGTGCCAGTTGGCGGGCGGCTGCCAAACCTGTGAAGCCACCGCCGATCACCACCCAAGGGGCCTTGTCATCCCCTACCAGCGGCGCTTTTGGCTGACGCACGCGGCTGGTGTGGAACCAGCCTGGGGACGAATCGTCACGTGGCAGCGAGGTCACCCGGTGCAACGATGCCGGGTCGGCGGGGATTCCATCGTTGAGCAATGCAGCGGAGCCACCTGCTGCGACAACACCGGCACCGATGCCAGCCCCAATAAGCACATTCCTGCGTGTAACTGCCATTTACATCCATCTCGATCAAAGTGTTGGGTGAGAGCGCACTGAGTTTCATGAAGAAATACAATGTGTATACAGATTGTATGATCGAAAAAAGGGGTGCGTCAATCTGCCTCTCCTTTGCTCTGCCTCACCCTTGTGGGAGTGCAAGCTTGTCGAGAGGTGATCAGCGTTTGTGATGGGAGAGGAAGTTTTGTGCCTGGCGCACAACTTATGAAGGCGCACGCGATTCCTGTAGGAGCGGCCTCGCCGAGGCGTCGGACCGGTCGGATCGGGCCGCAGAGCGGCCCCGGCAATATCGGCGGCGAAGCTGAAACCTGGGGCCGCTTTGCGGCCCTATCGCGACACGAGGCCGCTCCTACAGGGATCGCAGGTATGCGCTATTGGGTCGTACCAGCGAGCAGTGCCAGCAGGGCGTCGGCATCCAGCTTGGCGCTCGTTTCTCCGCCCTCCAGCAAGCTGTCGGCCAGGTCTCTTTTGCGCGCGTGCAAGCCGACGATCTGCTCTTCGATGCTGTTTTCGGCGACCAGCCGGTAAATGGTCACCGGGCGCTGCTGGCCAATGCGATAGGCGCGGTCGCTGGCCTGGTCCTCCACCGCAGGGTTCCACCACGGGTCGAGATGGATCACATAGTCGGCGGCGGTCAGGTTAAGGCCACTGCCCCCGGCCTTCAGGCTGATAAGGAAGATTTCACCCACGCCAGCCTGGAAAGCGTTCACGCGGCGTTCCCGCTCTTTGGCGGGTACGCTGCCGTCGAGGTACTGGTAAGCGATGCGTTTTTCATCGAGTAGCGTGCGCACGATGCTCAAGTGGTCGACGTACTGGCTGAACACCAGGGCTTTATGGCCATTGTCCAGAAGCTCTTCGACGAGGGCCGCAAAGGCCTGAAGCTTGCTGCCTGGCAGTACAGAGTCCGCAATCACCAGGCTTGGATGGCAGCAAAAACGGCGCAGTCGGGTAATTTCAGTCAGTATCTTGAAGGACCTGCCGGCTCCGGGAGCCGCGTCCGCGACGTTGTCCATCGCTTGCTGGCGAAGGGCTTCGTAGAGGTGAGCCTCCTCATCGGAGAGCGGTACTTTGTAGGTGATTTCTGTGCGCGCGGGCAATTCGTCGAGTACCTGGCTCTTGAGGCGGCGCAAGATAAAGGGTTGGATAAGGGTTTTAAGGCTTCGTCGGGCTGCCGCATCGCCTTGTTCAATTGGCGTAGCGAAGCGGCTGTTAAAGCTTTCCTGGCTGCCGAGCAGGCCCGGGTTGATAAAGCGGAACAGGCTCCACAGTTCGCCCAAGTGGTTTTCCAATGGGGTGCCAGTGGCTACCACGCGGAAATCCGCCTGCAACGTCATGACAGCCTGGGCGCGTTTGGTCTGGGCGTTCTTGATTGCCTGGGCTTCGTCCAGCACCACGCTGTTCCAGGAACAGGCGGCGAATGCGGCACTGTCTTGTTGCAGCAGGCCGTAGCTGGTGATAACCAGGTCGCCGGGGCCCAGCTCATCCAGGTTACGCTCCTGATGATACGCGTGCAGTTTCAGCTGAGGGGCGAACCGCCTGCATTCCGCTTGCCAATTGAGCGTTACCGATGTCGGGGCCACAACCAGTTGTGGGCCGTTGGCCGCTCGCTGCAGCAGCAGGGCCAGTATCTGTACCGTCTTGCCCAAGCCCATGTCGTCGGCCAGGCAGGCACCGACGCCCCATTCAGCCAGGCGTGCCAACCAGGTGAAGCCCTCATGCTGGTAGCCACGCAAGTCGGCTTGCAGGGTGCGGGGCAGCTGAGGTTGGTAGTCGCGCAGCGACTGCAGTTTTTGCAAATGTGCCTGCCAGCTTTTGTCAGCAGTGAACTCGCCAACTTCGGCTGCCAACCCGGCCAGCAACGGTGCGGTCAACGGGCTGAGACGCAGGCCTTGGTCGGTGACCCGGTCGGCCAGGTGCGCCAGCTCGTCCAGGCGCTTGCGCAATGTGTCGTCAAGTGCCAGCCAGTCGCGCTCGCCAAGCTTGAGGAAGCGCCCGGGGCTGGCCTTGAGTAGCTCCAGAAGCTGGCGCAGACGCAGTACCTTGCCGTCATCGAACGCAATTTCGCCCTGCAGCACGAACCAATCGCCTTGTTTGCGCAGGCCCAGCTGAAGTTCGTTCAGCTTCAGGCGGCCTTTCAGGCGCATGCGCTCGCCTTCCGGCCAGACGCAGTGCAACTGGTTGCCATCCAGCGCATGCAATTCGGCGAGTACCTGCAAGGCATCCTGCGGCTGGTCAAGCTGCCATTCCTGACCATCGCTATCGGCGTTGGCCAGACCGGGGCACGCCAGTAGCACCTGTTGCAATGCCTGGCGCTCGCCTACGAGGTCGCGACACACCTGCAGGGGCTTGCCATCGCGCTCGCCAAGCACGTTTTGCGCGCCTTGGCCCGGGCGGAACCAGCTGCTTTCGGCCAACGGCCGCACCAGCAATTGCAGGCGCAAACCGTCGGCAAGTGGCAGTAAATGGGCAAACAGACGTGTATCTGCCGGTTCGTGGTCGAGCTGCGCCGCGAATTCAGGGAGGTCTGAATGAATCGGTAGCAGCGGCGCGATGGCGCTGATCGCTTCGATCAGTTCCGCCTTGCCTGACTGCGGTACGCGCAAGCCTTTGTCGATGATCTTGCCAATCTGGCGCAGGTCGCTGTTGATCGAATAGATCAGCAGGCGGGTCGGCGTTTGCGTGTGCAGGTAGTAGGTATCATCGGTGACGATGCCCTGCGGCTCAAGGCGCAGATGAGTCTGCCCATCGACAGCCTCAAGGTGCAGGCTGGCGTGGCCTGTCTGGAGCTCGACGCGTACGTCCGGGGCATCTTGCCAGAACAGCGCCGGGTGGCCGATCAGCCTGGGCAGGGCCAGACCGGGAAGGAGCTCGAATTCGACATTGGAATAATACGTCTTGCCAGCCTGGATCGTGCTGATGGCTTGCCGGTCTTGCTCGCAAAGAAAGTCCAGCCGGTCAACTTCGTCTACCAGGCGTTTGAGGGCTACTGGGCGGCCTTTGCTCCATTGTCCCTTTGCCCCGAGCTTTTGCTCGCGCGGCTCCAGATGACTGGAGTAACGACTGTTAGTCAACAACCAGGCCAGGCGAGTCGTCTTCTTGCTGGCGGGGCTGGACGGCGCGCTGGACGGCTTCAGCTGGCACAGCGCACTGAGAGCGTGCTGCCAGGCTTCCTGACGCTGAAGCAACGCGGCCAGTGGTTTCAACCCGGCATCTTGATGCAGATCGAGAAGCTGCCTGGGCACGCCAAATTGTGCTGCAATCAAGGCATCGAACTCTGTCGCCAGCCAGGCGTAACCCTGTTGATCGAGTTCAGCTCGGTAATCTTGCAGCGTGGTGCGCCAATCCTGCCCCCGCGCGATCGGCGCATCCAGCCAGTACAGGGCGAGGGCGAGCAGCAGGCCGTCAAAACCTTTGAGCGATCCAAGGCGCAGGTACGAGAAGTCTGGTTTATTGCCCTGTAACTGCTCGAACAGCAGGGAGAGCGCCTTGT
This sequence comes from Pseudomonas sp. S37, assembly GCF_016658545.1. GTDB lineage: Bacteria > Pseudomonadota > Gammaproteobacteria > Pseudomonadales > Pseudomonadaceae > Aquipseudomonas. The sequence goes on from NZ_JACVZC010000044.1 coordinate 5,632, forward strand.
AGGTATAACTGTAATACTGCTTGTCGCCCTGAGCCAAGGCCTGCTTGAGCGCCGTGTGGTGCTGGCTGTCGTTTTCAGCGATGAGTGCCAGGCAGTACAAGCCGTTGAGCAGCGGTGGCAGGTCGATCTTGCGCTTTTTGGTCTGCCTGCGCTGATCGGTAAGCCAGGCCCGTATCACTTTCAGCGTGTCGCTAACCTGGCCGCGCAGCAAGAACTGCAGGCTTGCGAAGGTTATCGGGGCGCATGGCTCACCGTAAAGTTGCAGCGCTTTCCAGTCGCCTCGCCACAGGGCCTGGTGCAGCAACTGCACCCCCAGCGCAGGGGATGGGTAGTGCGCCATTTCAAGTTGAGCCAAGGCATAGCTACGCGATGCTGGCCCGAACAGGCTGTTGTTCAGGCACAGGTAGTCCTCCAGCAGCAGCCCGCGCACTGTGTCGTCCAGGTGGGCGAACACTTGCAGGCCGGCCGCATCGGCCTGCAGAAGATGCATAGGGTGCTGACTGGTCCAATCCTTCGCGTTGAATAGCCTTCCCGCCCAATACATCGAGTGCTGCAATCGCTGGCCGCTACCACTCAGCAGGTCCAGCCAGACCTCTTGCAGTGCGCGGGGCTTGCCAGGGGCTTGACTCTGCCCAAGTGCTGGCAGGCTGTCGTCGATCTGCTGCAATCGCGCTGCACCGTCAGCGGCATTCAGCAGGCTGAGCAGTACACAGTTGCGCCGCTGTGCAGGCACGACGAAGTATTGCCCTTCGTTACGCTGTTCCACTTCAACCCAGCCTTGGTCCTGGAGCAATTGCAGCAAGCCGGGCAAGGTGGAGACATCAAGCAGCTTGCCGCCCGGGTCACAGATACCCATGATGCGCAGCAACTTGAGCAATGAGGTTTTCCCTTTGCCAGGGAACGAGGTTGCCAGGGCATAGAGGAGGGCCCTACAGTTATCGGGGAGAGAGTCCGGGCTAAGCGTTTGCAAGGACATCCTGGGCCTCAACGAAATGGGTAGGCGATTGTACGATACGCCGATCCAGTTAAGGCCAACGGATTTCTCATTGTCGGTAGTTCACCAAGGCGCGTTGCCCATCAGCTACCTGGGCAACGCCGTGCTCTTATCTCGGCGAAGGCAGCCTGCGCCGCCTTGGCTCGCGGACATTCAAATCAGCGGTCCTTGTCCTTGTGCTGCTGATCATCGCGGGCTTGCTTGCCGCCCATTGAGCCAGTCTTGTCAGCCGTTTGCGTACCGCGGGCATTGTCTCCAGACTGGCCACCCTGGCGGCCGGTGTCCTTGGTCGCATCCCAGTCCTTGTTCATCTTGTCGTCACGCATTTGCCCTGTTTGCTGACCACCTTGGTGTTTGCCAGCCATGTCACCGCCAGATCCATGGCCTCCTTGCTGGCCGGCTTTGCCCATGTCAGGTTTGCCGGCGCCGCCTTGACTGGCGCCTTTGTCTTGATTGTTCGCCATGATCGCTTACCTCAAGTCAAACACAGGAAGGTCTGTGTTCAGTTGTGACAGGGTAAAGATCCGCTGCACTGCAAAGCATTGCGGTTTTTCAGACGAGACGCTTTAAGTAACGCTGGGCAAACCTTTAGTGGGCGAAAGCATTTTTCAGAATGGCTGAAGACAATCGTCTTTTTTTGTCGTTAACAATGGCGATAAATTAGCCTGGACGTAACCCGTGATCGAGGCGACTGCAGTGCATACACCCACCGCTTGGCATGTCACCCACTGGTCCGAGGATCCCTACAGCCTGGGTGCCTACAGCACCCTTGCGCCAGCAGGCACGCCGCTGCACCGGGCCATGCTGGGTGAGTGCCTGGGAGGGCGCTTTGTGCTGGCTGGCGAGGCGTGTAACACCGCCGCCCCGGCGATGGCACACGGTGCATGGGACGATGGTTTGCGCGCTGCGGACCTGGCGCTGGACGCGGGTGCGCAGCGGGTGATCGTGATTGGCGCAGGTTGTGCCGGGTTGGCAGCGGCGGGGCGCCTGAAGGCGCAGGGTGTCGACTGCATTGTTCTGGAAGCCAGGGGCCGGATCGGTGGTCGCACCCACAGCGTTGACCTCAACGGTGCCAAGGTTGACGAGGGGGCCGCCTGGCTGCAGTTTTTTGATGAAAACGCATTGGCGGAAAAAGCTCAGGATTACGTCCTGGTAACGATCGAAACCGATTTCAGCCAGCCGCTGGCTGCTGCGCGAGACGGATCGGTGCCGGATGTGGACGGCGCCTGGGCGGCCTTGCTCGCGGGTTTGGACAGGCGCTTGTCGTTGGCATCGGCGGTCGAGCATTACATGACCGGACTCGACGCAGGGCAGGCTCGCGCTACGCGCTATGCCATTGAGGGCCATCTGCTGCTGGAGGCCGGGTTGCCTTTGCCGGAGCTTTCCGTCTGTGCCCTGGACGAAGAAGGGGTCGGCCACGGCGACCGCATGCTGCCCAACGGGTTTGGCCAATTGACCCAGCGGCTGGCGCAAGGGTTGGACATTCGCCTGAACAGCCCGGTCAGCCGTATCGACTGGGCGGGCGACAAGGTCCGGGTGGACGATGAACAGGGCGATTTCTGTATTTGCACGGTGCCATTGCCGGTGCTGAAGACACTGGCGTTCAACCCGCCACTGCCCGAAGTGCAGCAACAGGCGATGGCGCATCTGGCAATGGGGCGCCTGGAGAAGGTGGTTCTTCAGTTTGAGCATCGCTGGTGGCCACGTTCCCCGTCCGGCTACCTGCGCTGGTATGACACGCCAGCAAGCTGGGGCGAGTGGCTGGACCTGACCGATGCACTGGGGACTCCAACGATCGTTGGGTTGATCGCGGCCGATGCTGTCGAGCGGCAGTATGCCGGGCGTACCGACGAGCAAATTGCGCTGGCGGCTTGTGAAGCATTGCGCGCCTGGGCCGAGGCAGTGCAATCATCACGCTAGCTTTCGACGTACCGCATGCCGATTATTCCCGCAGGGCTGCGCTGATCTCGCATTGATACCTGCAGGCTTGCCCGCTCCCACAGGTGATGCGAGCGGCCCCTGTAGGAGCGGCTTTAGCCGCGAACACCGGCATTGCCGGTGCCATCCAGCGCAGCGCCTGACGGGCGATCCAATTGAATTTTCAGCGTGCCTCTGCCCTCAGTAGAACACCAGCAATGGGATAGTGAGGGCGACGACATGAGTATCGAACGCAGCATTCCTGAGCTTGAGGCCTGGTACGCGCAGTACGACGACATCAGCTACCGGCGCGAATCGCCAGATGCCTACCACCATGAACTGGTCCGCACGGCCGAAGCCCTGCGCGACGATGGTGCGATCGAGTGGGACGACTGGCTGGCGCTCAAGGCGTTGGCCGACCAGGCGCATGTCCGGGCGCTGGAGGATGCAGTCGAGGCGCATGTCAGCGATCCGGACGCATGAAAACGCTGAAGATCGCCATGTTCAACATCAATAGCATCCGCAGCCGCCTGCCAGCTCTGCTGGGGTGGCAGCGGTGAACGGCTGGAGGGTATTGGCCAGCAGGTCCGGCCCTTTCGCGGGTGAACCCGCTCCTACAAGGTCCGCGATACGCTTGCGGGCTCTGTTCTCAACGGGCGTTGGGGCCGGAGATTTCGTGTTCAGCCCACACTGGCTTCCTCGATCAGCCAATGTTCAAATTTGGCCAAGGCTGGAGCTGTTTCGGTGCCTGGGCGGGTCACCAGCACGTAGCGCTCGCACAGCTCGGCCATTTCCGGCCAAGGGGTGCAGAGCCCACCTTCCTGCAGTTCTCTTTCCACGTAGCGGCGGGGTACCAGTGCCATGCCGATGCCGGCCTTGGCGGCCTCGATCAACAAGGCGTAGCGATCGTAGGTGGGGCCTGCCGTACGCGTGCTGAGCGGCAACCCGGCCAGTGCCGCGTAACGCGCCCAGTTGAAGGGGCTCGCCAGTTTGTGCAGCAGTGGCATGTTCCCGGGCAATTCGCTTGCCAGGCGGGGGTGGCAGACCGCGACCATCTGGTCTTCGAACAGCGGCTGGACCTTCATCGTACGCCAGGCAGGGTGGTCATAATTGATTGCGGCTTGCAAGCCACTTTCTTCCAGCGAAAAGGGCTGTGTCCGCTCTTTCAGGTTGACTTCGATCTCTGGGTAGCGTGCTTGAAAGCGGGTAAGCCTGGGGATCAGCCAGCGGCTGGCCAAGGTCGGGATGATACCGATTTCCAGCGAAGTAGTGCCACGCGCGTCGGCGACCAACTGGTGGGTGTGGCGCTCGATGTCGGCCAGTGAAGCACGAATCCGTGAGGCGTAGCCTGCGCCCAGTTCAGATAACTCGACGCGATTGCCGACGCGGTTGAACAGGCGAATCCCGAGCATGCCTTCCAGTTTGGCGATCTGCCGGCTAATCGCCCCTTCGCTGAGCGACAGTTCTTGCGCCGCTTTGGCGAAGCTCTGGTGGCGCGCAGCCGTTTCGAGGGCCAATAGCGCTGAGATACTGGGCAGACGTCTACTCATCGGGACCATCCTTGGTACGAGGGGGCGACAGGATGACGCATGGGCAATCTGCCTTGCAAAAAAATCGGTAACGCGCGGGCGCAAAGGCTCTCTAGCATGGTGCTTCTTCGTCACGAACGGAGACGTTGATTGCCATGACAAGGGAGTGCTGTAGCGTGAATTCCACTGACCGAAACCTGTTGAACATGGGGCTATTGATTCCCCTCTGGCTCTTCGTTGGCGTGTGGCTCACGTCACTTGGCTATCCGGGTTACAGCCACGTCGACCAGGCAATGAGCCAGCTGGGCGCAGCAGGGGCGCCCACACACCCGTACTCTGCATGGGTGAACAACTTTCCCCTTGGCATATTGTTCGTGCTGTTCGCACTGGGTTTGGCGCGACGCTTTCGCGAGTCACCAATGGCATTGATCAGCGCCGCCCTGATAGCGCTGCACGGGCTGGCGAGCTTCACGACCGGCATTTTCTCCTGTGATGAGGGATGCGCGCCGCCCCAGCCGTCCACTGCTCAGCAGATACATAACCTTGCAGGGCTGGTGATGTTTCTTTCACTGACGACGGCCAGCGCGCTGTGGGTTCTTCTGGGTAAGCGCTTGCTGTGCTCAGCGATGTTTGGGTGGTTCTCGCTACTCTGCTTGTTCTTGGCCCTGGCAACTGTCGGGTTGATGGCCAAGGCATTCGGGGACGGCCATGGGTTCGGCCTTTATCAGCGACTGAACTACGGCATTTCAGTGGTCTGGGTCGCTGCCCTGGCGTGGTCTGTACGTTTTGTTGAGCCCGTGGTCCCCAGCGCCCGTTGATAGGCGTGGCAGGGCGATTAGGCAGATGACGTCTGGAATCGCATTAATGATAAGTATTATCATGCGCGACTTTTCTTCATTTGACTTCCGGAGGCTCGTGCCATGCCCCCCGTCGACCGCCAGGCCATTGGCGACCTGTACCTGCGGCACCACAGCTGGGTGGTCAACCTGTTGCGCAACAAGTTGGGCGACCGCGAGCAGGCGCTCGACCTCGCCCAGGACACGTTCGTGAGGCTGTTGCGCAGCGAACTGCCGGCGCATCTGCGCGAGCCACGCGCGTACCTGGCAACGGTGGCGGGGCGCCTGTGCCTGCAGCATTTCCGCCGCTAGGCGCTCGAGCGGGCCTACCTCGACAGCCTGGCCCGGCTCGATCCGCTGCTGCAGCCGTCGGAGGAAACCCGGCTGTTGGTGCTGGAGGCATTGGACGCCGTGGGGCAGATTCTCGATGGGCTGGGCAGGCGGGTACGTGAGGTGTTCCTGCTGTCCCAGCTCGATGGCCTGGCCTATGCCGAGATCGCCGAACAGTTGGGGTTGACGGTGAACATGGTGCAAAAGGACATGCTCAAGGCGTACCGCCATTGCTACGCCGCGGTGTACGGCCAGTGAGCGGCGGCCAGGCGGTGCCTCCGCGCCTCGACCCGCACGTGCTGGAGCAGGCGATGCTGTGGATGGTCCGCTTGCAGTCTGGCGCGTGCAGCGCGGGCGAACAAAAGGCCTGTGCGCAGTGGCGCCAGCACGCCCCTGAGCACGAACTGGCCTGGCAGCGCTTGGCAGGGTTGGGCCAGGGCCTGCGGGAAGGGACCACCGGGCTTGGCGCGGCGAATGCGCGCACGCTGTTGCACGCCCGTGCGCAGGTTACGCGCAGGGCAGTGCTAACCGGCCTTGCGGGCGCTGGTGTGATGCTGGCCGGCGGTTACAGCGTGCACCAGCGCAGCCTGTTGCCGGGGCTGTTCAGCGACCTCACCACGGCCACCGGGGAACGCCAACGCTGGCAGCTGGACGCCGGCCTTTCCCTACAGCTCGACGCTGGCAGCGCGCTGGACAGCGACCGGGTGGCAGGCATGCGCGTGCTCACGCTCAACCGCGGGCGGGTGCTGCTGGAGGTGGAGCAGGGGGCTCAGGTCAGCCTGCGCACCGCCCAGGCTCGGGTGCTGCCAGGCGGCGGCACGCGGCTGATCGTGCATCAGCAGCCACGTTCGACCCTCGTGCAGTTACTCAAGGGCGGGGCGTTGGTGGAATATGGCCAGGGCGCACGTAGCGAACTGGTTGCGGGTTGGCAGCAGGCCTTCGGTGCCTCCCGTGCTGATGCGCCGGTGCCACTGCCGCTGGGTGCCGATGCCTGGACCCACGGCCAACTGGTCGCCGAGCGCATGCCGCTGGAGCAACTGTTGACGGAACTGGACCGCTACCGCAAGGGCATGCTGCGCTGGGACCCGCGCGTTGCCAGGCTGCAATTGAGCGGCACATTCTCGCTCGATGACCCCGATGCCAGCCTGGACTTGCTGAGCCAGGTACTGCCTGTGCGGGTGCAGCGGGTGCTGGGATACTGGGTGAATGTGGTGCCGGCTTGAGCCGGTGCATGAAAGGCCCGGAAGCGTTATCGAAAAAAAATCTCCACCGGCCGGCAGATTTCCGATTCTCGCGCATCAAGACAGGCAAACCCCTCTGATTCGCCCACTGTCTGCCAAGGATCGCCTCAATGCAGTCTCGTCTCACCCCGCTTGCTACCCGCCTGCGCCCGCTTGTCATCGGCCTTGCCGTGGCCACATTCCAGCTACCTGTTCAGGCCGTCTCGGCGGCTACCGAGCAAGCCGGCAGCCGCCGTTTCGACATTGCCCCTGGCAGCCTCGACAGCGCCCTGGCGCAGTTTGGCCAGCAAGCCGGGGTCATGGTGGCGGTGGACGCCAAGCTGTCCAGCGGCCTGCGCAGCCCGGGCCTGCGCGGTGACCATGGCGTCGTCCAGGGCCTGTCGTTGCTGTTGGCCGGCACTGGCCTGCAGCCTGTGCAGGTGGCGCGCGACCGCTACCGGCTGATTGCACAGGGTACCGCCAGTGGTGCGCTGGAGCTGGGCGCCACCAGTATCAACGCCGACGGCCTGGGTGAGACCACCGAAGGCACCGGCTCGTACACCACTGCGGTGACCAGCACTGCCACCAAGATGAACCTGTCGATGCGTGAAACCCCACAGTCGATCAGCGTGATCACGCGCCAGCGCATGGATGACCAGCACCTCACCACCATGGCCGACGTGCTCAAGGAAACGCCCGGCATCACCATGTCCCAGGACGGCGGCGAGCGCTTCAACATCTACTCGCGCGGCAGCGCCCTGAACACCTACCAGTTCGATGGCGTGACTACCTACCAGGAAAACCAGACCCGGACCATGCCCAGCACCTTGCTGGACATGGCGATCTACGACCGGGTCGAGGTGGTGCGTGGCGCCACTGGCCTGATGACCGGTGCTGGCGACCCTAGCGGCGTGGTCAATGTGGTGCGCAAGCGCCCGACCCGTGACTTCAAGGCCTATGTGCAAGGGGGCGTGGGCTCGTGGGACTACCGGCGCCTGGAGGCCGACGTTGCCGGCCCGCTGACCCCTACCGGCAATGTGCGCGGCCGGCTCGTGGCAGCCAAGCAGCTCAACCACACCTTCATGGACTGGTACCAGCAGGACAAGGACATCACCTACGGCGCCCTGGAAACCGACCTCAGCGACAGCACTGTGTTGCGGCTCAGCATCGAGCACCAACGCTACCGCCCCACGGGTGCCCAGGGCGTGCCGCTGATCTACAACGACGGCACCCCGACCAACTTCTCGCGCTCCACCAGTTCCGGCTCACGCTGGAGCGTCGACCGTATCGAAACCACCAACTACAACATCGGCATCGAGCAGCAATTGGCCGGTGACTGGCAGTTGAAGGTTGGCACCACCTACATGGACGTGGACCGAAATGTGGACGCCGCGGCTTACTACAGCCGGTCGAACTTCTCCAACATCAGCCCCGACGGCACAGCGCTGATCGACCAGAGCACGGCCGATGTCACACAACGTCAGCGCGCCGTCGACGCCACCCTGCAGGGCCCGTTCGAGCTGTTCGGGCGCAGCCACGAGCTGATTTTCGGCGCCAACTACCTCGATTACGTCAACCATCACCACTCCGATGAATTCGGCGATACCTCGCTCGATTTCCACAACTGGGACCATGAACTGCCCAAGCCTGACAAGGCCGGTTACAGCCCAGTGATGGACTACGATGTCAGCACCCGCCAGAGCGGCTATTTCGTTGCCAGCCGCTTCAACCTGAGCGACAGCCTGCACCTGATCCTCGGCGCCCGTGCCAGCAACTACCGCTACAACTACTTCCTGCAGGTATTGCCCGACGGCACCCCGTCCGCGTACAGCATGAAAGAGCGCGGCGTGGTCACCCCGTATGCGGGCCTGGTCTACGACCTGACGCCGGAGCAGTCGCTGTATGTCAGTTATACCGACATCTTCAAACCGCAGGATGCCCGCGATGCGAACGGCCAGGTTCTCGATCCGGTAGTAGGCAAGAACTACGAGGGCGGCTGGAAGGGTGAGTTTTATGAGGGGCGCCTCAACGCCAGCGTCGCGGCCTATCTGATCAAGCGTGACAACGTGGCGGAGCTCGCAGGCTCTCGCGTGATACCGGGCACTGCCAATCAAACCGAGGACTATTACCGCGGTGTGAGCGGCGCCGAGACCAAGGGTGTCGACCTGGAACTGGGCGGTGAACTGAGCCAAGGCTGGAACGTTCAGGCTGGCTACAGCCATTCACGAACCGAGGATGCCGACGGCGCACGCCTGACCACGCAGTTGCCGATGGACACCTTGCGCCTGTGGAGCACTTACCAGCTCCCCGGCGACCTGCAGCACCTGACCGTGGGTGGCGGGGTCAACTGGAATTCGAGCCATTCGGTGTACTTCAGTCGGTACGGTGCGCGCGTTACCCAGAAGGACTACAGCGTGGTCAACCTGATGGCGCGTTATCGCTTCAACGAACACCTGTCGAGCACGGTCAACCTGAACAACCTGTTCGACGAGAAATACTATTCCGGCATTGCCGGCAGCTGGGGCCAGTATGACGCGCCGCGTCATGTGATGATGGACGTGCGGTACGACTTCTGAGCCTGAGGTGGGCGCTGCCCCTGACTGTCCAACCGCCGGATACGGAAAACCGCACTTCGGTGATGTGGGAGGGGTAACAGGCTGGTCCAGTTACCTCGACCCATCGCGGCCCCTCACGAAGGGCCGCAATCGGCTAGAGGCGGTCGCGGGCGCATTCCTTAAAGCAGCTTGAACCCCCTCTGCGTTACCGTCTCACGCAAGTCTTTACGCCCGCCCATGTACTCCATGCTTGTCATGGAATTGTGAAGGGCAGCTTTCCAGGTTTTGGGCGACATTTTTTGTTGGCTGCGGAAAACTTTTACTTCACGTGCGACGGTGTCGTGAATCTCTTTCTTCAAGGCCACATCCGTGACAGCGATCATGCTCCATTGATTTAGAGCCGAAGAAGTTGAAGCCGATTGTGCAGCAGCGACCATCGTCTCAATAGCCCCTTCAGGAAGCGCATCCGGCAGAAATGGCCGGACAGACTTGTGGCGAAGCATCGCTTCGACCACTGGAGTCATGATGACTTTCCCAGGCTTTACCTGGCTGCCATATCGCTGTTGAAGGAGGTGGGCTTTTGCACTCGTAATGTCATTCACCTGAGGTCTCCTGGAAAAGTTGACCAAAGACTAACGTTGCCAGGGACAAAGATAAGCCATCAAAAAAAGACTACACAATCCACAGCTGTGGACAATGGATGACGTCTGGTTAAAATCGCTGGATGGATCATTTGACAGCAATTCGCACCTTTCAACGGATAGTTGAGACCCGGTCGTTTACCAAAGCGGCTGCTCACCTGGGCATCGTGTCCGTGTATTCGTGGACTGGATTGTCGAGCGGCTAGCCGAATAACCGGCGCGATTGCTGAAGGCGCGCGCCGCCAGCTAGCGACCGGGAATGAGCGTCCACAATGGGTCGACCCGGGCGCGAATGACCGTTTTCGACCCTTTGCGGCCGCTGAGCGATAACGGGTTCCGCAAGTGCCACGCGCACGTGGGAGCGGGTTTACCCGCGAAGCAGACGACGCGGTGGAAGCGCCGGCTTTGCCGGTGTTCGCGGGTAAACCCGCTCCCACAAGTCCGCTGTCAGACGCAGCGGCCGCAAAGGGTCGATACCAGCCGGTCGCGGCGGTATGTATCGCACCGTCGAACCTTCAACTGCATCGTCATCGGTAGCCTCTTTCGATTATGAAGTGCCTTCGTTGACATGAAACAATGTGGTTACGTATGCGGGCAGTTCGCTGCTGGCGATATCCCTCGCTTCTGCTGGCGTCAGCCCATAAAGGCGCATGAAGCACTCGATGGTGTTGTTCACGATATTGGGCGGCGCCTGGCCTTCGAGCAGGCTGCGCATGGCGGCGATGAGCCCGGCGATGGTGATTTGGGCGGCGGCCTCCACGCAGGCGACGTCGAAGCGTCCAATTGCCACGCCTTCGGCGATATCCGACTTGGCCTGTTCGTTGAACGAGTCGCTCATGGCCTTGTGGCTGGCATGCGAGCGCACGATGAACCACCCCCAGATCTCGTTCTGGATGGCCTGCGTGAGAAACAGTTTCTGAACGTAGGTGATCGACAGGGCGCGGTCATGCTCGGCTTGGTTGATGGTGCCGATGATCCGTTCGAGCTCCTGGTTCTTCTCGAGAAACAGGGCCGTGGCGATGTCTTCCTTGGAATGGAAATGGTTGTAGAAGGTGCCAAACCCGACATCGGCGCCGTTGGTGATGTCCTCGATGGTCATCTGCTCGAAGCCTTTCACTGCGATCAGCCGTTGCACGGAGTCGATCAGCTTTTTGCGCGTGCGCATTTTAGACTTGAGCCCCCGCGGCATGGCTACCGGTTTGATGTCTTCGGCTGGGCGATGCTCGTTGTTCTTCATGAAATCCCCGCTGTGCTCGTTGTTGCGCCGCCCGCCTGGTCGCAAGCGATGGTGGGCACGTGTTGGGCACATGATGCCTCAGATGACGGGGTCTGGGGTATCGACGCTGAAGCGTCGTCTGGCGACGCGCTTCAGCGGCATGGCAGCGCGGTTCTAACAGGCTTGTGCCAGGCGGTGGTACTGGCGCCGGAAGTACATGAGGCTTTCATTGTGTGGACCGAAGCGCACGTCCTGCACCTCGCAGATGAACACACCATGGGTGCCGACCTCGTTGACCTGGACGACCCGGCAGTCGAAGGACACCAGGCTGTCGTCCAGTGACGGCGCGCCAGTGCGCAAAGCGCTCCAGGCGACGGCCTGGAAACGCTCTTCGAGGCTGATCTTCAGAGCGCCGCTGAATGTGCGCGAAATGTCCTCCTGGCTCCCTTGCAACACGTTGACGCAGGCCACGCCATTGTTGACGAAGCGTTCGTACTGGAAGCCGCCCTTGTTCATGCAGAACAGCAGCGTTGGCGGTGAGTCGCTCACGCTACAGACGGCGGAGGCTGTGAACCCTCCAAGACCGGCAGCACCGTCAGTGGTGATCACGTTTACAGCCGCGCCGAGATGGGTCATGGCTTCGCGAAAGCTGATGGCGTCCATCGTTACCTCCGTTGACTCCAGGCATTGGCCGTGGAGCACTTGATTGTTTTTGTTTGTTTGATGACAAAATCAGAACTGATGATTCCATCAGTTATTACGCTATCAAAAGATTTTCCTGTTGACCAGTGCCGTCCAGCGCGCGTCGTCGATGACGACCGGCGGTGGTCTCAAGGTGTGGGAAAGGGTATTGACAAACGGCAGAAGTGATCGCTTAATCGTAACTGATGACGATATCAGTTATGATTAATTCGTCACGATATTGACCGCAATCCAGCGGACTGTCGGAGAATAAAAACAATGAGCATGCCAATTTGCCTGTCTCCATCCTCCTTGCTTGCGCGTTGCCGTTGCGCATGCTCGAAAGCCCCTCGCTCATTGTTCTTGCGCCCGAACGACGCCTTAGCGTCGACTCGGCTGCGACCGTCACGTTTTCCCACCTGATCGCGGTCATGCGCACAGCCTGCCGCGCGATTGCGCCGCGCGCGGGCAAACAACCATCGAGAACAAGAGGCTGAACAATGGGAATTCTCAGAGTGGGCCACGTCGACCTGAAGGTGGGCGACCTGGACCAGGCACTGCACCACTATGTCAACATCATCGGCTTGAGCGAGACCTCGCGTGACGCCCATGGGCGCGTTTACCTCAAAGCCTGGGACGAGTGGGATGCCTATTCGCTGGTGTTGTCGCCAGCCGGTGGGCCGGGCTTGAACCACATCGCCTATAAGGTCGAACACGACAATGATCTGAACGTGCTCGCCGAGAAGATCGGCAGCCATGGCGTGGAGGTGACCTGGAACGCCGAAGGCTACCTGCATCATTGCGGTCGCTCGATCGGGTTCGACCTGCCCAGCGGCCATCGCATGTACCTGTACGCGGAGAAGGCGTTCATCGGCAAGGCGGTCGGCACCTTGAACCCCGAGCCTTGGCCCGATGGTCTGCTTGGCGCGGGCGTGCACTGGCTCGATCACGTCATGCTCACCTGTCCGGTGGACGAAAGCCGCGGGATCAATACCGTCGTGTCGACGACCGACTTCCTCATGCAAGTGCTGGGTTTCAACCTCGCTGAACAGGTGGTCACCGATGACGAAGGCAAGAACCAGTTCGCCACCTGGCTGTTCCGCGGCACCAAGGCCCATGACCTGGCGCTGGGGGCGGGAGGGGGCACGGGGTTGCACCACATTGCCTTCTATCTGGAGGACTGGAACGCGGTGTTGCGCGGAGCTGACATCCTCGGCAAGCACAAGGTGCCGATGGATGTGACGCCGCAACGGCATGCCATCACCCGTGGCCAGACCACGTACTTCTTCGACCCCAGTGGCAATCGTAATGAAATGTTTGCCGGCATGGGTTATTTCGCCCAGCCGGATATGCCGACAATAACCTGGCTGGCCAAAGATATATGGCGTGGCATCTTCTTCCATGATGGAACGCCACGTCCGGACTTCCTCGAAAACTATACCTGAGTCGAACTTTATCTTTAGAGGTTCCGCAGCCATACGTGGTCGCGGTGGGCAGGCTTTATCTGAAAGTTGGGTGTTTTATGAAACATGAGAACTCTCCCGAACACGGTTTGGTCATCGATGCCGGTGGCATTGCGACCAATTATCACGATCAGGGCGAAGGTTATCCGACGTTATTCATCCACGGCTCCGGCCCGGGTGTGACCGCTTGGGCGAATTGGCGCCTGGTATTGCCGGTGCTGGCCACACAGATGCGGGTGATCGCCCCGGATATCGTTGGCTTCGGCTACACCCAGCGTCCAGAGGGCATTCGCTATGGGCGCCAGGTCTGGGTCAAGCATTTGCTGGACTTCATCGACGCGCTGGGCCTAGACAAGGTCAACCTGGTTGGCAACTCCTTTGGCGGCGCCCTTGCACTGGCCATGGCGGTCGATCACCCGGAGCGGGTGAACAAGCTGGTGCTCATGGGCAGCGTGGGCGTCGCGTTTGAACTGACTCCCGGGCTGGACGCGGTATGGGGGTATGAACCCTCGATTGCAAGCATGAAGGCATTGCTGGAAGTCTTTGCCTTCAACCATGACCTGGTCAATGATGACCTGGCGCGCATGCGCTACGAGGCGAGCATTCGCCCCGGCTTCCAGGAGGCGTTCGCCTCGATGTTCCCGGCGCCGCGCCAGGCCGGCATCGACAAGTTGACGGTGCCGGTCGAACAACTTTCCACGCTTAAGAACCGGACGTTGATTGTGCACGGTCATGAAGACCAGGTTATTCCGGTAGCGAACAGTCATCGCTTGTTCGAGTTGCTGGAAAACGCCGAACTGCATGTGTTCAGAAAGTGCGGCCACTGGGTACAGATCGAACACGCAGAGCGTTTCGCTTCATTGTTGAAAGAATTCTTGCGCAGCTGAAGCAGGGCCGGCCTGAAATCTTTCCGATTCTCTATCAATACGCGAATGGCGATGTACGCCATCGGCGCCAAGAAGTGCGGAGTTAACCATGAAAATCAGTTATTTCCAGCAGGTACCCTACCGGTCATTGCCGGATGACTTCGAGTCCAGGTACGAGTCTGTCGTGACCACCCCTTACCACGACCTTGTGACTCCTGAGGGGATCCGCAGCGCCTTCAAGGACGCGCTGGACGAGATGATGTTCGCCGCCCGTTGCGGCTTCGATGGCATCGCTATCACCGAGCATGGCCAGAGCAGCTACGACATGATGCCTAACCCGGACCTCTTCCAGTCCGTGGTGGCCTATATGACCGAGCAGGAAGGCCTGGAGACGGCGATCTACCCGTTGGGTCGATCGCTGGGCAAGACCCGCGAGCCGCTGCGCGTGGCCGAGGAGCAAGCGATGCTCGACTGCATGTCGGGCGGGCGTCTGATCTGTGGCTTCCCGATTGGCTTGGCCTATGACGCCAACTCCAACAATGGCGTGGCGCCGATGGAAACTCGCGAGCGTTTCGACGAGAACCTGGAACTGATTTTGCGGGCCTGGCGTGAGCGCGAGCCGTTTGCCTTCAACGGCAAGTTTACCAAGCTTAGCAACGTGAACATCTGGCCCCGCCCGCTGCAGACGGCCCCGCATCCGCCGGTGTGGATCACCGCCATCGGTAACCCGAACACCATGAAATTCATCCTGGAAAACAACTACGGCTTCAACTACTTCGGCTGGTTTGGCCCGAAGGTCACGGGGCGGCGGATCTTCGACCGCTTCCAGCAGATCGCCGAGGAGCTTGGCAAGGAAGTCAACCCTTACCAGGTCGGCTTCATGCAGATGGTCGCCGTCGCCGAGACCGACGCCGAGGCCGAACGTCTGTATGCCCGCCATGCCGAATACTTCTTCCGCAAGTCCCTGGGCGGCATCGGCATGAACCGCCTGGCGCTGCCGGGGGGCATCGATATCCGCGGCCTAGAGTTCATATACCGCGACCCCAAAGACTTCGGCATCTACGAAAAAATGCGCACCATCACCTTCAAGGAGTTGGTCGAGTGCGGCGCGATCATCTGCGGCAGCCCGAGCACCGTGCGCGAGCGCATCAAGGAGTTCGCCACCGATTTCAAGATCGGCAACCTGCACGCGATGTTGCAGTTCGGCTCGATGCCCACCGAATTGGCCCAGTACAACATCGAACTGTTCGCCAGGGAGGTCAAACCGCACCTGTCCCAACTCTGGAGCGACCAAGGTTACCAGCATCACTGGTGGCCTGAGCGTCTCGGTGGCAAGCCGGCCTGAACATCCCCCCAGTCTTTGGAGTCACTGCAATGAACTCAACTCAATACCTTCAAGTAAAGGCCTGGGACGGTAAGGTCACGGTGCGTGTGCGGGTGGCCGGCCACGGCCCCGCATTGGTCTACCTGCACTCGGCAGCCGGCCCGTTCTGGGACGATTTCCTCGATCACCTGGCCGAGCAATATACCGTCTATGCGCCGGAGTTTCCCGGCACCACGCCGGACGATCCTTATGCCGTGAAGCAGCTCGACGACCTGCAGGACGTGGTGCTGCTGTACCAGGAGGTAATCAGCAAACTGCAGTTGGAGCGCCCGGTGCTGGTGGGGCAGAGCTTTGGCGGCATGCTGGCGGCGGAACTCGCAAGTGTTTTCCCGCAATTGCCGTCGCGACTGGTCATCCTCAATGCCATCGGCCTGTGGCGTGACGACGCGCCAATCGCCAATTGGAATGAGGTGCCCGCGCCCGACATGCCGGCGCTGCTGTTCCATGACCCGGCCATTGAGGTGGCGCGCAAGATGTTCGAGCTGCCACAGGACCCCGAGGAACGGGTCAAGGCCATGGCGGCGGGTGTCTGGGCGCTGGGCTGTACCGGCAAGTTCGTCTGGCCGATTGCCGACCGAGGCCTGAACAAGCGCCTGCATCGCATCGCGGTGCCGACCCTGATCGTCTGGGGTGAGCACGACCGCCTGGTACCGGCAGTGTACGCCGATGAATTCGCCACGCGCATCACTGGCAGCCACGTGCGGATGATCGCCAAAGCAGGGCACATCCCGCAGATGGAAAACCTCGAAGCCACCCTCGGCGCAACCTTGGACTTCCTGGGCGAGCAGGCGCAGTAGCGCAACGTCGGTAGGGGGCTATGAGCCCCCGATCCGCCAATAGCCCTTTCAACCGCCTGTTTTGACGAGAGTTCATCATGACGCCAACAGACCACACCGTAGAACGCCTCGCGCACGCCCTGCGCGAAGCCGAGCGGCAGGGCGAAGCCATCGCCCCGCTGCGCGAGCAGATTGGCGAAAACAACGCCGAAGCCGCTTATGCCATCCAACGCTTGAACGTGGCCCATGCCCTGGCCAAGGGGCGCCGCCTAGTCGGTCGCAAGATCGGCTTGACCAACCCCAAGGTGCAGGCCCAGCTAGGGGTCGACCAGCCAGACTTCGGCTGCCTGTTCGCCGACATGGCCTACGGCGACAACGAGACCGTGCCATTCAGCCGCGTACTGCAGCCGAAGATCGAGGCCGAGATCGCCCTGATACTCGAACGCGACCTGCCCAACGCCGACACCACCTTCGCCGATGTGCTCGATGCCACCGGTTGGGTCGTACCGGCCCTAGAAATCGTCGGCAGCCGCATCGCCGACTGGCGCATTCGCTTCGCCGACACCGTGGCCGACAACGCGTCCAGCGGTTGCTTCGTGCTCGGCGGGCCGGCTCGTCGCCTTGATGGCCTCGACCTGCGCGGCGCGGCCATGCGCATGACCCGCGACGATGAGCTGGTGTCCAGCGGCAGCGGTGCCGAATGCCTGGGCCATCCGCTCAATGCCGCGGTATGGCTGGCACGCACCATGGCCCGCCTGGGCGACCCGCTGAAGGCCGGCGACATCATCCTCACCGGTGCCCTCGGGCCGATGGTGGCGGTGGCGGCCGGTGACCGTTTCGAGGCCGAGATCGACGGCCTGGGCCGGGTTGGCGTGACCTTCAGCAGCGACTAATCGCAGAGAGACTTTTCATGAGCACTAAACGCAAAGTTGCCATCATCGGTTCCGGCAACATCGGCACCGACCTGATGATCAAGATCATGCGCCACGGCCGGCACCTGGAAATGGCGGCCCTGGTCGGCATCGACCCCAACTCCGACGGCCTGGCCCGCGCCGCACGCCTGGGCGTGGCCACCACCCACGAGGGGGTAGAAGGCCTGACCCGCCTGCCGGTGTTCCAGGATATCGATTTCGTCTTCGACGCCACCAGCGCCGGCGCCCACGTCAAGAACGACGCCTTCCTGCGCCGGCACAAGCCAGGCCTGCGCCTGATCGACCTGACCCCGGCGGCCATCGGCCCGTACTGTGTGCCAGTGGTCAACCTGGAGCAGCACCTGGGCCAGCTCAACGTCAACATGGTCACCTGCGGCGGCCAGGCCACCATCCCCATGGTCGCCGCGGTATCGCGCGTGATCAAGGTGCACTACGCCGAGATCGTAGCCTCGATCGCCAGCAAGTCGGCGGGCCCCGGTACCCGCGCCAACATCGACGAATTCACCGAGACCACTGCCAAGGCCATCGAAGTGATCGGCGGTGCGAGCAAGGGCAAGGCGATCATCGTCATGAACCCCGCCGAACCGCCGCTGATGATGCGCGACACGGTGTACGTGCTGAGCGAGCCGGCTGACCAGGCCCAAGTCGCGGCGAGCATCGAGGAAATGGCCGCCGCCGTGCAGGCCTATGTGCCGGGCTATCGCCTCAAGCAGCAGGTGCAGTTCGAGGAGGTGCGCGACTTGAAGCTGCCGGGGCAGGGGACCTTCACCGGCCTGAAGACCTCGGTGTTCCTCGAAGTCGAAGGCGCCGCCCATTACCTGCCGGCCTACGCCGGCAATCTCGACATCATGACCTCCGCCGCGCTGGCCACCGCCGAGCGCATGGCGCAGGCGATGGGAGTTTTGGCATGAGCAAGAAACTGTATATCTCCGACGTGACGCTGCGCGACGGCATGCATGCCATTCGCCACCAGTACTCCCTCGACGACGTGCGCGCCATCGCCACGGCGTTGGACCATGCCAAGGTCGACTCCATCGAAGTGGCCCATGGCGACGGCCTGCAAGGCTCGTCGTTCAACTACGGCTTCGGCGCCCACACCGACCTTGAGTGGATCGAGGCGGCGGCCGATGTGGTGCGCCACGCCAAGATCGCCACGCTGCTGCTTCCAGGCATCGGCACCTTGCATGACCTCAAGGCCGCCTATGACGCCGGCGCACGAGTGGTCCGGGTGGCGACCCACTGCACAGAGGCCGATGTGTCCAAGCAGCATATCGAGTACGCCCGCAGCCTCGGCATGGACACCGTCGGCTTCCTGATGATGAGCCACATGCAGACCCCTGAGGGCCTGGCTGGCCAGGCCAAGCTCATGGAGAGCTACGGCGCCACCTGCATCTATGTGGTGGACTCTGGTGGCGCGATGAACATGGCAGATATCCGCGCGCGGTTCAGGGCGGTGAAAGCCGTGCTCAAGCCCGATACCGAAACCGGCATCCACGCCCATCACAACCTCAGCCTCGGCGTGGCCAACTCCATCGCCGCAGTTGAGGAAGGCTGCGACCGTATCGATGCTTCCCTGGCCGGCATGGGCGCCGGTGCCGGCAATGCGCCGCTGGAGGTGTTCATCGCCGCCGCCGACAAGCTCGGTTGGAACCACGGCACCGATCTCTATGCACTGCTCGATGCCGCCGACGACCTGGTACGGCCGCTGCAGGACCGGCCCGTGCGAGTCGATCGCGAGACCCTGGGCCTGGGCTACGCCGGGGTCTATTCCAGCTTCCTGCGCCATACCGAAATCGCCGCGGCCAAGTATGGCCTCAAGACCCTCGACATCCTGGTGGAGCTGGGGCGCCGGCGCATGGTCGGCGGCCAGGAGGACATGATCGTGGATGTGGCGCTCGATCTGTTGCGGGCGCGGCAGGCGGGCTGACCCGCTGCGGTTCGAACCCAATGGCCTGCCGGGCTGCTGGCCTGGCAGGTCCAACCCATGGTTGCTGGAGCATTCAACATGAACACTCATACTGGCCGTGTGGCGATCATCACCGGTGCCGCAAAGGGCATTGGTCGCACTCTTGCCGTCAGCTTCGCGCAACGCGGTGCCGACCTGGCACTGCTGGACCTGGACGACTGCGCGCAGACCCACACCGAGGTCGAGGCTTTGGGCGTCAAGGCCATCCGGATCGCCTGCAACGTGGCGGACGAGGCAGACTGGGAGAAGGCGCGCGATGCCGTGGAGCAGGCGTTCGGGCGGGCCGATATCCTGGTCAACAATGCCGGCATCTATCCATTCGCGCTGCTCGAGGAGCTGAGCGTCGAGACCTACAACCGTGTGCTTTCCGTGAACCTGGTAGGACCATTCCTGGGCGCGCGCACCTTCGTGCCGTTGATGGAAAAGGCCGGATGGGGGCGTATCGTCAACATCTCCTCCGACTCGATCGGCACCAACTTGCCTGGCCTGAGCCACTACATGGCGAGCAAGATGGGTGTCATCGGGCTGACCCGCGGCCTGGCCAATGAGCTCGGTGAGAAGGGCATCACGGTCAATGCCGTCGCCCCGGCAATCACCCGTACCCCTGGGACCAGCTCCGTGCCGGAAGAGGTGACCCGCGCGGTCTGGAACCAGCAGGCAATTCGACGCTTTGCCGAGCCGCAGGACATTGTCGGGCCGATCCTGTTCCTGACCTCGGAGGATGCGAGCTTCGTTACGGGGCAGACGCTGGTGGTGGATGGGGGGATGTGGAAGCTATGAGCACGATCAGAGCTGGGCACATGACCAGGGACGAGGACGTGCTCCATGTTTCGCTGCACCACCAGGCCAACCCCTTCGAGGCGCTCTCCGCCCGTCGCTGTGGCCTGCACAAGGCTCGGCATGCCCTTGGACTGGTGACCTCGGGACAGGCGGGGAAAGTCGTCATGCGACCGTAAGCGTCGAATCAAGAACACCAACCTCTTTTCGGTAACCGACCTGGTGGGCTGCACGGCCCGCCACGGTTTCGGCCTGCCTATTGAAAGACAGGATTTGATAATGAATAACAAGAAACAAGTCCGGACCATCGCCATCGCCAGCACCCTGGCCGCCGCGATGTTGCCTTTGTGTGCGACTGCCGGTGGCCACTACACGCCGGGTGTCGAAGGCCTGCAAGCGGCCAGTGCGCCGCCCCCCGGGCTCTACTACCTTGCCTATGTGGTGAACTACGACATCGACAGCTTCCGTGCCCCTGGCAGCAACGACGACTTGCCAGGCCACAATCGGGGCAATGTCACCGCAGTGGCGAACCGGCTTATCTGGGTCACCGACAAGAAAGTGCTCGGCGCCGACTTCGCCGTGGAGACGATGGTTCCTGTCGCGCACACCTCACTCAATCTGAACGCTGCGGGAGTATCCGACTCGCGCACCGGCATCGGTGATATTTACGCCGGCGTGGCGCTGATCTGGCATGGGCAGCAGTGGGATGCGGCGGCGGTCGGCGGCTTGTGGTTCGACAACGGCAGCACCAGCGACCCCGCGTCGCCTGGCAAGGGCTTCAAGACCACCATGCTTTCAGGTGGCGCGACCTACTACTTCGATAGCGCCAAGACGATCACCGCTTCGGCGCTGATGCGTTTCGAGCGCAATGGCGAGGACGATTCGGGATTCCGGCCGGGCAATGAAGTGACGCTCGAATGGGGAGTGGGCAAGAACCTGGGCACCTTTCAGACAGGGGTGGTGGGTTACAGCCAATGGCAGGCATCGGACGACAAGGGCTATGGCGCGAGTAACAACCGCTCATCACGCCACGCGATCGGCCTGGAACTCGATTATCCGGTCCCCGGCACAGGCGTTCTGCTCAAAGGTGCGGCTTACAAGGAGGTCAGCGTGTCGGCTGGCAGTGCCGCCGCGGCGAAGGGCTCGGTGTTGCGCTTTACGCTCGTGAAGGCCTTCTGAATCACACCGCCCACTAACCCTCGAACTGTTTGTCCAGCGCAGCCTTGAAGCGTGTCAGGGCTGCGCGAAACTCCGCCAGCCTCGGTTTGAAGCGCGCGGTGGGCGCGACCACCGATACCGCGTGCGGCCCCATGAACGTGGGGATCAACAGGCTCATCGCGCTCACGCCCAAGGTGTGTTCCTCGATGTCCACGGCCATGCCGCTACGACGAATCTCCGGCATCTGCGCCAGCAGTTCCGGCAAGCCGAGAGTATTGGCCGTGAGCTTTTCCAGCGTGTCCGGCAGCCATTCCCGAATGCCCTCGTCACTCAGGGTCGAGAGAAGCACCTTGCCATCACTGGTGGAATACATGGGCAGCGAATGGCCCAGCGGAATTACCACGCGTAGTTCCTGCTCGCTGATCGCGCGGATGATGACATTGCTCCGCTTGCCACGGATGCACGACAGCACCACGGTTTCCCCCAGTGCTTCACCGAGCTGCTCCAGTGACTCGCGGGCCACGGAGATGATGTCGCCATGGGCGTGGTGGATCAACTGGCCTAGGGCCGGGCCCAGGCGATAGCCGCTGCCAGGGAGGCTTTCGACCAGGCCTTCGGTTTCCAGCGCGCCGATGATGCGCTGCACGGTGGAGCGGGGTAGGTCGGTGGCCTGGGCGATGGCGGCCAGGCTCAGGCCCTGGGGCTGGGCCCCCAGAGCCCGCATGATGGCGCTTGAGCGCGCGATGACCTGGATGCCGCCACTGCGTTGCTCATCCGCTGCGTTGTCTTTGTCACTGCTCATCACTTTCCTCGTAAACGGCGCCGCCGCCGACACCTTGGCGGCTGGGCGAGTGTACAGGTTCATTTCGCCGCTCGGCAGTGAAGGTTTTTCTTTTACCGCACTGCTTGTATCATAATGCGGTACACGGTACCGTATTGTGGTACACAGAGAATCGCTCAATGCTCGTGATGATTGCAAGTTCCCCCTGCAGTGTCCGGGCCGGCGTCATGTCCAAGGAGAAACCATGATCAGCAGAACCTCACGGGGCCTCGGTGCCTTGCTGTCGATGACCCTCGCGCTTTCCGCGTGCGAAAAAACCGAGCCGAAGGTGACGGCCCAGGCTCCCGAAGTGGGGGTAGTCGAGCTCAAGGCGCAGGACCTGCTGCTCAGCAGCGACTTACCGGGCCGTACCACCGCGTACCGGGTGGCCGAAGTGCGTCCGCAGGTGAGCGGGATCGTGCAAAAGCGCCTGTTTACCGAAGGCACCGTGGTGCGCAAGGGGCAGCAGCTGTACCAGATCGACCCAGCGCTGTACCAAGCAGCCGTGGACAAGGCCGCAGCCAACCGCGACACCGCGCGCAACCTGGCCCAGCGTTACCAGCGCCTGCTGGAAACCAAAGCCATCAGCCGCCAGCAGTTCGACGATGCCCAGGCCAGCTGGAAACAGGCCGAGGCCGAGTTGAAGACCGCGCGCATCAACCTTGAATACACCCGCGTGCTGTCGCCGATCGATGGCCGTATCAGCCGCTCGAACGTCACCGAGGGCGCGTTGGTCAGTGCCGAGCAGAGCCAGGAGCTGGCCTCGATCAACCAGCTGGACCCGATTTACGTGGATGTCACCCAGGCCTCCACCGAAATGCTCCGGCTACGTCGCGAGATGGATGCCGGGCACCTGGCGATGGTTGGGCCCGGCCAGGTCAAGGTCGATCTGACCCTCGAAGACGGCACGCCCTACGCCCAGCCTGGCGCGCTGAAATTCTCCGAAGTGACGGTCGATCCAACCACCGGTGCGGTCACCCTGCGTGCGCAGTTCCCCAACCCCGACGGCATCCTGATGCCAGGCATGTTCGTCCACGGCGCCTTGGCCGAAGGCGTGCGCCGCAACGCAGTGCTGGTCCCGCAACAAGGCGTGACCCGCGACCTCAAGGGAGGGGCTACGGCCTGGGTGATGGGCGAGGGCGACAAGGCCGAGCTGCGCCATATCCGCACGGCGCGCACCGTGGGAAACCAGTGGCTGGTGGAGTCCGGCCTGAGCGCCGGCGAGCGGGTGGTCACCGAGGGCGTGCAGCGTGTGCGCCCAGGCATCACCCTCACGCCGGTGGCCGCCAGCAACGTCGCACCGCTGCAATCCATCGTCAGCTCGAAGTAACCCAGGCTGTCCCGGCATCGCCGCCACTTTTCGGTAAATTCAAATGGCATCGTTCTTCATCAACAGGCCGATCTTCGCCTGGGTGATCGCTATCGTGATCATGCTCGCCGGGTGCTTTAGCATCATGAAGCTCCCGGTCAACCAATACCCCAACATCGCCGCGCCCGCGGTGAGCATCACTGTTACTTACCCAGGCGCCTCGGCACAGACCGTGCAAGACACCGTGGTGCAGGTCATCGAGCAGCAGCTGAACAACCTCGACGGCCTGCGTTACATCTCGTCGGAGGGCAACAGCGATGGCAGCATGACGATCATCGTGACCTTCGACCAGGGTACCGACCCGGACATCGCCCAGGTCCAGGTGCAGAACAAGCTGCAACTGGCAACCCCGCTGCTGCCCGAGGAAGTGCAGCGCCAGGGCCTGCGCGTGGCCAAGTACCAGATCAACTTCATGCTCATCGTAGGCCTGTACTCCGAAGACGGCAGCATGGATGACTTCGACATCGGCAACTACATCGCCTCCAACCTCAAGGACCCGATCACCCGGGTCAAGGGTGTCGGCGACTTCCAGATGCTCGGTGCGCAGTACGCCATGCGTATCTGGACCGACCCGAAGAAACTGCTCAGCTACCAGCTGACACCGCAGGACGTGATCAATGCGGTGCGCTCCGAGAACGTCCAGGTGTCCTCCGGTTCGCTTGGCGGCCTGCCGACCCATGAAGGCGTGCAGCTCAATGCCACCGTGCTGGGCATGTCGCGGATGCAGAGCGCCGAGCAGTTCCTCGAGATCCTGCTCAAGGTCAACCCGGACGGTTCCCAGGTACGCCTGAAGGACGTCGCTACCGTGGGCCTTGGGGCCGAGGACTTCTCCATCTCCGGCACCTACAACGGCAAGCCGGCGGCGGCCATCGCCCTGCGCTTGGCCACCGGTGCCAACCTGCTGGACACCGTGCAACGGGTGCGTGACACCGTCGGTGAACTGGAGCCCTACCTGCCGGCTGGGCTGAAGGTGGTCTACCCATACGACACCTCGCCGGCGGTCGGTGCGTCGATCCACGAGGTGGTCAAGACCCTGTGCGAAGGTATCGTCCTGGTGTTCCTGGTGATGTATTTGTTCATGCAGAACCTGCGGGCCACCTTGATTCCGACCCTGGCGGTACCGGTAGTTCTGCTGGGCACTTTCGGCGTGCTGGCGGCGTTCGGCTTCACGATCAACATCCTGACCATGTTCGGCATGGTCCTCGCCATCGGCTTGCTGGTGGACGACGCCATCGTGGTCGTGGAAAACGTCGAACGGGTCATGATCGAGGACAGGCTGTCACCCAGCGAAGCCACGCGCAAGTCGATGGGGCAGATCCAGGGCGCCCTGGTAGGCATCGCCATGGTGCTGTCGGCGGTGTTCGTGCCGATGGCCTTCTTCGGCGGGGCCACCGGTATCATCTACCGTCAGTTCTCCATCACCATCGTCTCGGCCATGGCCCTGTCGGTGCTGGTGGCAATGATCCTCACCCCGGCCTTGTGCGCGACCCTGCTCAAGCCGATCGGTCATGACCACCACGACAAGAAGGGCTTCTTCGGCTGGTTCAACCGCACCTTCGACCGCAACGCCGATCGCTACAAGCTCGGGGTACTAGGTATCGCCAAACGCAAGGCGCTGTTCCTGGGCATCTATGGCCTGATCGTGGTGGCGCTGTGCTGGTTGTTCCCGAAGATCCCCACGGCGTTCCTGCCGGGTGAGGACCAGGGCACGATGTTCGTCCAGGTGCAGATGCCGACCAACACCAGTGCCGCGCGCACCCAGGTAGTGCTCAACGAGATTCGCGATTACCTGCTGGAGGACGAGGGCGGGTTGATCGAGTCGGCGTATACGGTGAACGGCTTCAACTTCGCCGGTCGCGGGCAGAGCTCGGGCATGCTGTTCGTCGGGCTCAAGCCGTGGGAGGCCCGCAGCGGCGAGCACGGCACCGACATCTTCGCATTGTCCCAGCGTATCCAGGCGCGCGCCTCGCAGATCAAGGACGGTACGGTGATCGCCTTCGTGCCGCCGGCGATCCTCGAGCTGGGCAACGCCATGGGCTTCGACTTCTACCTGCAAGACCGCGCCGGCATGGGCCACGAGAAGCTGATCGCGGCGCGCAACCAGTTCCTGCAACTGGCCGCGAGCGACCCGGTGCTGGCCAACGTGCGCCCCAACGGCATGAGCGATGAGCCGCAGTACCAGATCGTGATCGACAAGGAAAAGGCCCGGGCGCTGCAGGTGAGCATCAGCGACATCAACGACACCATGAGCACCGCGTGGGGCTCTTCTTATGTCAACGACTTCATCGACCGCGGTCGCGTGAAGAAGGTGTACGTACAGGGTGAAATCGGCTCGCGTATCGCGCCGGAAGACTTCGACAAGTGGTACGTGCGCAACGCCAATGGCGAGATGGTCAAGTTCTCGTCCTTCGCCCACGGTTTCTGGACCTATGGTTCGCCCAAACTCGAGCGCTTCAACGGCGTGCCGGCGGTAGAGATCCAGGGTGAGCCGGCACCGGGCTACAGCTCGGGTGACGCCATGCAGGCGGTGGCGCGCATCGTCGCCCAACTGCCGGACGGCGTGGGCCTGCAATACACCGGCATGTCCTACGAGGAGCGTCTGTCCGGCTCCCAGGCGCCGGCGCTGTATGCCGTCTCGGTGCTGATCGTGTTCCTCTGCCTGGCGGCCCTCTACGAGAGCTGGTCGGTACCGCTGGCAGTGATCATGGTAGTGCCACTGGGCGTGATCGGCGCGGTGCTGGCGACCCTCGGTCGCGGTCTGGCCAACGACGTGTTCTTCCAGGTCGGCCTGCTGACCACGGTGGGCCTGTCGGCGAAGAACGCCATCCTCATCGTCGAGTTCGCCAAGGCGCTGCACGAGGAGGGCATGCCCCTGCTGCAGGCAGCGGCGGAAGCGGCGCGCCAGCGTCTGCGACCGATCATCATGACCTCCCTGGCCTTCGTCCTCGGCGTTCTGCCCCTGGCGATCTCCAGCGGGCCGGGATCGGGCAGCCAGCACTCGATCGGTACCGGCGTGGTCGGCGGCATGCTCACTGCGACCTTCCTGGCAGTGTTCTTCGTGCCGCTGTTCTTCGTGGTCGTCACCCGCCTGTTCAGCCGCAAGGCGCAGCAGGCCACTACCGAGGCACAAGGAGAGCACGCATGAGCCACGGCAATCTGAAAGCGGCCCTGGCACTGGCCATGGGCCTGGTCGGCGGTTGCTCGCTGATCCCCGCGTACGAACGCCCGGCGGCGCCGGTGGCTTCCGAGTGGAAGACCCCGCCCGCCGAGGCGGGCGGCGTCCTACCCTGGGGCACCTTCTTCCATGACCCGCAACTCAAGGCCCTGATCGGCGACGCCTTGCACAACAACCGCGACCTGCGGGTGTCCCTGCTCAACATCGAGAAGGCGCGGGCGCAGTACCGCATCAGCCGCGCCGACCTGCTGCCGTCGATCGATGCCACGGTCTCCGGCAGCAGCCAGCGCACGCCGGCGGACCTGTCCGCGGACGGGCGCAGTGGCACCGGCCATCGCTATGATGCCGGCGTCGGCTTCGCCTCCTATGAACTGGACTTCTTCGGCCGCGTGCGCAGCCTCAACGAACAGGCGCTGGAAGCTTACCTGCAGACCGTCGAGGCGCAGCGCAGCACGCAGATCGCCCTAGTGGCGGAAGTGGCCAACGCCTACTACCAGTTGCAGGCCGACATGCAGTTGTTGGTGCTGAGCAAGCAGACCTTGGACAGCCAGCAGCAGAGCTACCTGACCACCCGCAGCAGCTACCAGGAGGATGTGGCCACCGAGCTGGACCTGAGCCAGGCCGAGAGCACCGTACGCTCGGCGCAGGCCAGCGAGGCCAAGTACCAGCGCCTGGTGGAGCAGGACCGCAATGCCTTGGTGCTGCTGGTGGGCAAGCCGCTGTCGGCGGAGCAGTTGGCTGCTGCCGCGCTGGCGACGATGGCCCTGGACGCCGCGTTGCCGGCCGGGCTGCCCTCGCAGGTCTTGACCCAGCGCCCGGACATCCTCGCGGCGGAACATGCGCTCAAGGCGGCCAACGCGAATGTCGGCGCCGCGCGCGCGGCGTTCTTCCCGAGCATCAGCCTGACCGCTTCGGCGGGCTCGGCCAGCCGCCAGCTCGGCGACTTGTTCGCGGGCGGGCAGGGGGCCTGGAGCTTCGTGCCGTCGATTAACGTGCCGATCTTCAACTGGGGGCGCAACCAAGCCAACCTCGACGTGGCCAAGGTGCAGACCTCGATCGAGGTGGCCAACTACCAGAAGGCGATCCAGGTGGCCTTCCAGGAGGTCTCCGACGGACTGGCCGCACGCCGTGAGCTGGAGCGTCAGGTCACCGCCCAGGCCCTGCTGGTCAAGGCCAACAGCCGTAGCCATGCCTTGGCCGAACAGCGCTATGAAACCGGTGTCGACACCTATCTGAACAGCCTGGATGCGCAACGCAACCTGTTCGCCTCGCAGCAGGAACTGGTGAGCACCCAGCTGGCGCGCAGCCAGAACCTGATCGCGTTGTACAAGGCCTTGGGTGGAGGTAGCCAGTGAGGCCGCGGCACTGGGCGGGAGCAGGGCGATGAGGCGCTGCAAGGCCGAGGTCGAGCAGACG
Source organism: Pseudomonas sp. S37 (assembly GCF_016658545.1). Taxonomy (GTDB): domain Bacteria; phylum Pseudomonadota; class Gammaproteobacteria; order Pseudomonadales; family Pseudomonadaceae; genus Aquipseudomonas. The sequence continues at coordinate 33,653 of NZ_JACVZC010000044.1, forward strand.
CGCCAGCGCCTGCTTGACGCTGCGGAGCGGGTGTTCAGCGATCGCGGCTACGCGATCGCCAGGCTGGAGGACATCGCCGATGTCGCCGGCCTGACCCGCGGCTCCATCTACTGGCACTACGAGGGCAAGCCGGAGCTGCTCGAGGCGGTGATCGAGCGGTCCTGGTTCCCCTGGGACCAGTTGCCGCTCGAACGGGCCGGGGCGCAGCCCCTGCCAGGCATTGAGGAGATGGCGGCGGTGCTCGGCAACGGGGTCCAGCGTACCTTGAGCGTGCCGCATCTGCGGCGCTGTGCCGCGATCCTGCTGCAAGGGCATGAGCTACGACACATCAGCGAGCGGGTGCAGGCGCGCCTGCAGGGCATGCAGCAGCGGATTCGCCACTACGTGTCGCTGGTGCTCGAGCAGGCGTGCGTGGGGCGCCTGGCTGGCGTCGAACGCGATGCCCTGGCCCGGGCAGTGGGCGTGTTCATGTTCGGCGCGATCAGCGAGGCCCTGTTGCTGGGGTTGCCGGGCGAGCAGTTTCCAGTCGGGCGGGAGGTCGAGCGCTTCATCCTGGCCTTGCTGTTTCCCTGCGTGGCAGGAGGCTAGCGTATGGCGATGGACCTGTTGCATTGCATGCAGGCATTCGTGCGTGTGGCCGAGAGCGGCAGTTTTTGCCGGGCGGCGCAGCAGTTGGGGATCTCCTCGCCGACTGTCTCGCGACAGGTCGCCGCGCTGGAGGAACAACTGCGAGCGCGGCTGCTGCAGCGAACCACCCGCTCGCTGGCGCTGACTGAGGCCGGGCAGCGTTATCTGAAACGCTGCAAGACTATTTTCGCCGAGATTGAAAGCGCCGCCGTCGAGGCATCCAGTGCCCAGTCCCGGGCCATTGGATGCCTGCGTCTGCACACGATCACCGAGTTCGGTCTGGAATACCTCATGCCATTGGTGGGGCGTTACCTTGAGCTGCATCCGCAGGTGTCCATCGATCTGTCGCTGACAGAGCAGACGCCGGCGCTGCTGGATGAGGGCTTGGATGTGCTGGTGACTTTGGCGCTGGGCCTTCCGGACTCGGACTTCGTCGCCCAGCGGTTGGGGCAGATACACAGCGTGCTGTGTGCTGCGCCGGCCTACCTGGAGCGGTATGGGGTGCCGACTCGGCCAGCGCAATTGCACGAGCACCGCTGCATCCTGCTGGCCGACCCGCTGTATCCGCAGGGTTGGTACTTCGGTCCGGAGGCGACCTTCAGATTCCAGAACGTGTTGCGCGTCAACCAACCGGAGGCGGCCTGCCAAGCCGCAGCCAGCGGCCTGGGCGTTTGCCTGCTGCCGAGTTTCGTCGCGGCCAAGGCGTTCAGCGAAGGGCGCCTGGTACGCCTGATGCCGGATTGCCAGTTACATCCGCGCGAGGTGTACGCGCTTTACTCGTCACGGCGCTTTCTCGATGCCAAGATCCGAACCTGGGTCGAGCACCTCAAGGCACACCTGCCGAAGGCGTTCGAACGCGACCGGCTCACGCTGGAGAATCCGCACCACTGGGCGGCTCAGCGTCCGAACGCCACATGAACCAAGACGTGGCGGGATCGATGCATACAGAACTACCACCGAACTGACACCGGTTCCGACGCCCCTCCCTGAGTGTGGAATGGGTGCTGACCAGATGTTCACCATCGACCGCGAGCTCACTGTCGGTCATGAATGCACTTGCCTCGATGGCACGCAGTCGAAACGGTAGATCCATCTCACGGAGTTGGCCCATGGGCGCTCAATCATTGGGCGTAATGAGCACCGGCTGTGGGTCGCTAGCAGTCCTTCGAGAAAGTCCGCTTACGACCCAATGCGGACGCTCGAGATCATCCTGCCAGATACTCCACGTTTGATACAATTCCCCGCCTTTACACTAATGAGATGGATTTCATGGATCTGTATGTCGTGCGGCATGGTGAAACCTGGGCGAATGCCGAACATCGTTACCTGGGATCGCTCGACCCATCGCTTACAGAACGGGGGCGTGAGCAAGCTCAAGAGTTAAGGGCGAGTTTGCCCCATGAACTGGACACGCTTGTCGTTTCTCCTCGTCTGCGAGCAATGGAAACCGCCAATATTCTTAATGAAAAGCTCAAGCTCCCGACCCAGACAATGGACTGCTTTCGAGAGCGTGATGTAGGGGTTTTCGAGGGTTTGACTCAGGCAGATGCAAGGGAGCGATATCCGCATCTTTGGTCGCAAAACATCACGCGTCAATGGGGGCTCGGGCCCACTGGAGGAGAATCGATTGCTGATGTTGTGAAGCGGGTCAGAGACGGATTGGTAGATCTGGAGTCGAGATACCCGTCGAAGCGCGTACTTCTTGTAGCGCATGGCTTTGTTGCGAAGACTATCCGGGCGCTGGCCAAGAATGACTTTTCAGACTTCTACAACTGGCAACTCTCCAACGGCAGCATGCTGGCCTTGGAAAGCTTTGTACTCGCGCCATCTGACCTAAAGACGCTACAGGCTTCGCTACCACCGAGCGATTAAGGTAATTCCTGGCATCCTTGGCCTTAGGGGAATATCTGAAGGTCCGCTATGGGTCGAAAACGGCCCACCGTGTCTGATTTCCCGGCCTTACAGTGCTCAGGTGTTCATCGATCGTCACGCTGCGAGGCGAACAGGATGGGGATCGAGTCGAGGAAATGAAGTTACGCCCTCGCCACGCCGTTATTAGTGATAGCCATGGGGCGATCGCTGCGGCACTTTGGCATGGCTTAAGTCGTCGAACCGCTGGGTTAATCTTCACTACAGCTACCTCACCCTCAAAGGAGAATAAACGGCGATGGGCCTATTCGATCGATTGTTTGGTGGCCGCTTCACACAACCGCCACCCGATGAACCACGATTGAGCGACGCCGCGATAATGCGTGAGCTTCATCCATTAGGTGCGCAGCTTAAAGTGTTCACTCATGCCCTATTGGCACGCCTGCCTGAAAAAGAACGCGCGCGTCTCGTCAGAAGGGTATCGCGCTATTACAACCTGGGTGAGGAGCCAGCCGCCGCGCTGGCCAGTGGCCTTTTGGATGCGGAGAAAGGTCAGTCACTCGATCAACTGGTACTCATGGCTGTAGACGTGCGGGGCTTCGATGATTTCGAGTACCTGGCACCGAAACTAGTTTCAGCTAGCGGTATTGAACAGGTCTATGCCTACCCACTGGAGGGGATGCCCACAATGGCGCAGGTGCTGGTTGACTTCGATCAATGGCTGACCGAATTCGGAAAGCGCTTTGTGCATGTAGACACGGGCGGTGCGGATTATGTGGGTTGCATAGTTGAGCAAGATTCCGTCGAAAGCCTGATCGCGCAGGCCAAACAGGCAGGTATCGATGCTCGGTTCAGGCCCTTTTGATGCTTATTCTCAGGCCGTTTTCGAGCTGACCTTACTCAGTTCGCCTGGCTCCTCAACACCAAGCAAGGCCCGCTTCGGGTCGATAGCTGCCAGTCGTAGATGGCTGCTTACGACCCATAGCGGTCATTGAACATGAAACGGTATCGTGAGCGCTACGTGCACCCTGTGTGGGTTTATCGAGGCGGCGAACCGCCGCGAATCAGGCGCCCCGGTGGATGGCACCGGCTGAGCCGGTATTCGCGGCTAAAGCCGCTCCTACAAAGGGACGCGTGAGCCAGTTTTCATCAAAGGATCGGTTTTCCGCCAGTGACAGCGTAACGTGACCCACTGATATAGCTGGCCTCATCGGAGCCCACTAGCACGTAAATTGGTGCGACCTCCACAGGCTGGCCCGGACGCCCCATCGGGTAGCTGGAGCCAAAGTTCTTGACGGCTTCATCGGGCATGGTCGCCGGGATCAAAGGCGTCCACATGGGGCCAGCCAACGGCCCCTTGGAGAGGGGCCAATGTCCGGAAAACACATCAGCCAGCCAGAGCCCTGATCAATTGCACATTGAAGGCGGGGATATCGTCCGGCTTGCGGCTGGTGATCAAGTTGCCATCAACCCTCCGCGAAGTTCAAAAGACTACGCCTCAGTGGCGCCTGCGTTGCGCCAGGGTGATCACAAACCCGGCGAGGAACCCGATGACTGCCGCGCTCAGTAAAAGCGGTGTCCTGTCTTTGCGGGTTATTGCCAGGCCATCCATGCTTCGCCGAACACGCGGTGGTGCGAGCAGGCTTTCGGAAGATTTCGGCGTGGCGGGATCACGGCTGAACGCTCCGTTCACAGACGAAAGATCTTCGGCATCGGTGTCTTCGGCCCTGGCAATCACTTCCAGTCTGGACAGTTTCAAGGCTGTGCCATCCACCAAGGTCAGCGTCAGGTCTTCGATGTCTCCCGCTGCGCGACCCGGAAAAACCGGCTCGCCTGCAGCATCCATGTTGTCGTAGATGAAGCGCTTGCCCTCCAGCCAGCCAACGGCTGTGAGCAACTCGGGGCCGAGGTAGTATTTTCCATCCAGAAAGAAGCCTGGAAACTGGTGAGCGCGTTCGACGTTCTCTACGCAGTAACGCTCACCCGCCTTCATGCCTGTTGTGGGATCAATCATGACCACGACCTCCGTCTGCTTGTATGGCGATGGAGGCTGGATAAGCCATGCCTGTTCCGCAAGGCTGACCAACGGGCGGGACAGAGGACGGCTTCACTCCGGCTGGAGGCGGCTGCATTTGCGCACCAGCAGGACTTTGTCGGCTTGACCTCCCGCATGAATGGAAGGCCATGCCGGCACGCTAGTGTTCGACACCCTGCAGCGGTGAATATCCATGACGGGCATAAAACCGGTCCATTTCGTTTGGTTGAGGCGATCGGTGTGTGAGGAGTTTCACGTAATGGGGCAGGCGGCTCATCCTTATGTGCAGATCTTCCTGAGTCTGCATGGATATGTAGCCGATCTGGATGAGATAAAGCGCACGTGAGCTCACATCAGCCGCACCGTGCTCAATGCCGAAATGCCGGAACATCTCCCCGAGTGCTTCGATACGCTGGCTATCAGCAGACTCGATCTCCAATGCGATCGCTGGCGATTGCAGCGCCCAGCTGCGCATGGCGAACTCCAGGCGGGCGTCGAATACCGCCGCATCGAACCAGCAGTCCGTCACATTAAGTACGGCTTCCTGCAGGCTCTCGGCATACGCGTGCGCCTGTCTGACCAGGTTGCCGGTGTTCTTTTCTCGCCAGCGGGCGATGAGGGCTTCGAGCAGTGCATCCCGGTCTTCGAAGAACCAGTAGAAGCTAGTGCGCGACTGCCCCAGCTTCTTGGCCAGTGGAAGAATTCGAACCGAATCGATACCCCCTTCCAGCAACATTTCAAAAGCACCCGTGAGCCACAGGTCTGCGTTACCTCGGCCCGCGTTTTCACTCTCGTGGGATTTGTCTGGTTGTGTCATTCCTACCTCAATTCGAACACTCATCACGCATTGGCCGCTCTGCTGCGGACGCTGCGGCCTCGATCCGTGCAGCAAACTCACTTGCAGAATACACCGATGACCCCAGGCAGCGGCGCACAAAAAATAGACATCCATGTACTTGTTACTTGACACGTGTGTCTAGAGGTCGCAATCTGCACCCATCGAAGCGTCGTTTGCCCAGCCACGCACTGACCGGATTGACGCTTCGAGCGCCTGGCCGTTGCTCATACATCTCCAACAAAAACGAGGATGCCGTTATGCGTAGTAATGTGAATCGAAGCCTGGACAGTAAAACCACATCGTTTCATGAGATTCCGGTCGTTGATCTGGCCCCGTTACTGGATGGCTCTGACCGCCAAGCCGTGGCCGAGGAGATCGGGCACATCTGTGAACACGTCGGTTTTCTCTACATCAAGAACCATGGTGTCCCGCGAGAACTCATTGCGCAGGCTTACCGGCTGACGGCAGAGCTGTTCGCATTGCCCTACCCGGAAAAGGAAAAGCTCAGCATCGTTCACCAGGGCGAAATCTTTCGTGGCTACATTCCCATGTATACGGAAAGCCCTGATCCGATGAATACGCGCGATCACAAAGAGTGCTACGACCTGGGCAAACATTACGATGAGGTGTCACGTTTCTTCGGGCCAAACCCGATCCCGGAAACCATCCAGGGTTTTCGCGAAGTATTCGATCTCTATCACGAGCACATGATGCGCCTTGCCCGTGAGCTGATCAGCGCGATCGCCATCAGCCTTGACCTGCCTGCAGACTACTTTGAGAAGTTGCAACGCAAGCCGATCACCATCCACCGCCTGAACTACTACCCGCCGCAACATGGGCCGATTTCCATGAAAGAGCTGGGAACCGGTGCACATACCGATTACGGTTTCCTGACGATTCTTCACCAGGATGACGTAGGCGGGCTGCAAGTGCAGAACCAGGAGGGCGACTGGATCAGCGCGCCGCCGATAGAAGATACCTTCGTGGTGAATATCGGTGATCTGGTGCAGACCCTGACCAACGACCGCTATCCCGCGACCTACCACCGCGTCATCAATACCAGTGGCAAATCTCGTTATTCGATTCCGTTCTTCATCGACATGGACTACGACGCCGTCGTCGAGCCTGTGCCGACGTGTGTGTCGCCCAGCAACCCGGCGAAGTACCAGCCCTATACGTGCGGTGCTTACAAGTACGGCAAGTTCCTGGAAACCTATACCCACTTGCAGAAAGGCTGAGGGCCGAGGCCCGGAGTGTTTTCAGCTTCGGGCCTCGATTGCCGTCTCGGCAAGCCGCTGCAGTTTTTCGATGAGCGTTGGCGTCCATGGGGCCGAGAAGTTGAGCGCCATGAAGTTCGAAAACGAGCCCACTGGCGAGAAGAACGGCCCGGGGATGAAGTCGAAGGTGTCCACACCTGCGCTCATTGCCAGCTTCATCGAGTCGAACTGCCGCGGCCCCCTGACCCAGCACTGGTAGCTCCCGCTGGGTGTCGAGACTGAAAGCTTGCCGGCGGATGCCGCCTTGATATGTTCGATGCCCTGTTGCATCCGCTGGGCCAGCGCCGCGCAGCTGTTGCGCACGTCACGCTCGGCCTGGCGGCTTCTCAGGTAGTGCCCCAAGGTTGCCTGCAATGCCGGGTGGGGCAGGTGGGTCGCACCCAGGTGTCGATTAGCGCTTAATTGCGGAGTGTGTTTTCCAGCCAGTACCCAACCCACTTCGTAAGCCGATGATAGATAAGCCGCAGTGCCGCCGAACTGCACGACCCGGTCGTCGCTGTCGAACTCTTTGAGTGACGGGCTGCGCAATTCGCCGTAGCCAAGCTCGGCAGTCATGTCGTTTTCGATAATGGTTACGTCGTGTTCGCGGGCGGCGCGCACTAACCGCTGCAGGGTGCCCCGGCTATAGCTCACGCCAGTCGGAAAGCGGTTGCAGGCCATCAGTACGCACAGCTTCACGCCGGTGGTTCTGAGGATGTGTTCGAACTGTTCGGGATCGATGCCCTGTTGCGGGTGTGAATAGATCTCCAGCGCCTTGATGCCGCGATGGCGCAAGCTTTCCAGCACCGGATAAAACGACGGGCTCTCGACCAGAACCGGGCAGCCGCTTTGCGCAAGGCTGTCCAGGCATAGATTGAAAGCCTCCATCGCCGAGCGGGTAACCAGCACTTGATCAGGGGCGATGAAAAGCTCGCGCCGGCCAGCCCGTTGCAGGATCGCCGAGATCAGTTCCGGGTGGCCATCCGGGGCCTGCTCCGGGAGCGGGTGGTTGTGCAGCAGCGCACGGCGCAAGTGCTTGTTCAGCCCGTCCACGGCGATCAGGCCCGCTGCTGGCAGGGTCGCCGCACAAGCCCGTGCGTGAAAGTGCAAGCCCGCCAACGACCCGTCCAGTGCCCGGACGGTGTCCGGTGGCATCACCGGCATGTCGCTGGCGAGGCGATGAAGGCTGGGTTTGCCCGGGCTGGACAGGTAGAACCCGGAACGGTCGCGGGAATGGCACAGGCCCTGGGATTCAAGCAGTTCGTAGGCGCGGTACACGGTGACCACGCTGACGCCTGTTTCGCACGCCAGGCGGCGCAGCGAGGGCAGCTTGTCGCCGGGGGCGATCAGGCCGCCGTCGATACGCTTGCGGACCAACTCGGCGACTTGTCTGAATCGCTGCATGCCATCTCCGAATCTGTACTACTTATAATCGTAAAAATGTGTGCATTGTAGTACAGAAGCCTCGCCGCTAGATTCATTTCAACCTGAAACGCTGGGAGGGACACATGGAGCATTTCGTAATCGTCGGTGGCGGGGCGGCTGGCCACCAGGCGGCCAGAGGCATCCTTGACGTGCAGCCGCAGGCGCGGGTTTCACTGGTCAGCCGCGAGCCTCAGCTGCCCTATGACAGGCCGCACCTGTCCAAAGGTTTTCTCGCTTCCCAGAGCCAGGAGCCAGCCTTGCTTGCCGGCCATGAACTGTATGCCGAGCCGGGTGTAGAGCGTATCGGCGGCGCCTGGGTGGCTGAAATCGACCGCCAGGCTGCTCGCGTGCAGTTGGACAGTGGCGATTCGCTTGCCTACGACAAGCTTGTGCTCGCCACCGGTTCCAGGGTCAGAACACTGCCTGCTGCAATAGCGCAGACCCCGGTCCATTACCTGCGAACCTTCGAAGATGCCCTGGCACTGCGCAGTCGACTGATCGCCGATGCGCACGTGGTGGTCATCGGTGGCGGTTTCATTGGCCTGGAAGTTGCCGCAGCTGCCCGGCAGCGCGGGTGCCGGGTGACGGTCGTCGAGGCGCTGGGGCAGCTGCTCGCTCGCAGCGGCTGCGAGCCGCTGAGCCGCTGGGTGCAAGCGCTGCATGTCGCTCAGGGCGTGGATATCCAGTTGCAGGTGAGTGTTTCGGCAATCGAGCGAGGCCCATCCGGGAAAACCGTAGTACAGACCTCTGCCGGACCTGTGCTCGCCGACCTCGTGGTGGTTGGCATCGGCGTGCAGCCGAACGTGGAACTCGCCAGTGCCTGCGGGCTGGCCGTTGAGGACGGCATCGTCGTCGACAGCACCTGCGCAACCACGGATGCCAGTATCTTCGCTGCGGGTGAAGTGACCCGTTATACCGTGGCACACCTGGGCGTGCGTACCCGTTCGGAGTCATGGACGGCGGCCGGCGAGCAGGGCCGTGCAGCAGGCCGTGCTGCTGCAGGCGACAGCTTGGCCAGCTACGCCGAGGTGCCGTGGTTGTGGTCCGACCAGTACAGCAGTGCCATCCAGTGCCTGGGGCTCCCGGCACTGGCGCACACTTATTCCTTTATCGGTGATGTCGACGCCGATCAGTGGCTGGCGTTGGGCTGGAGCCAGGAAGACCAGCTGGTCTGCGCCATCGGCGCGAACCGCAACCGAGACATATCGGCGATCCGCCGCAGCTTGAAACGCAACGACGCCCTTGCCGAGCAGTACACCGCGACTTTGGCGTCAGCGAAAACAACAACAGGGAAATGATCCCGAGCACCGAGGGTTTTCTGATGGAAGCTGTTTGGACCAAGGTCTGCGATGCGCAGCAGGTGCAGCCTGACACGCCTTTCGCCTGTGAGGTCGGCGGCAAGATGATTGCCATTTACCTGGTCGACGGTCGCTACTTTGCCACCGAAAACGTCTGCCCCCACGCCTATGCGTTGCTGTCGGACGGCTGGCTGGAAGGCACCGAGATCGAATGCCCGCTGCACGGTGCGCGCTTCGACATCCAGAGCGGCGAGGTGCTGGAAGGGCCTGCCGAGTGCGGTGTGAAGACCTACGCCGTGCGCCTGGACGCAGGCGAAGTGCAGTGCGCCATCCCGGCCTGACATACTCGGCCGCTCCGACATGGTCTGCATCTCCTTCAAGGCAGGCGCAGAACCTGTAGGAGCGGGGGGGGGGGGGGGGGGGGGGGGGGGGGGGGGGG
>NZ_JACVZC010000045.1 GCF_016658545.1 Pseudomonas sp. S37
CCCCCCCCCCCCCCCCCCCCCCCCCCCCCCCCCCCCCGCTCCTACAGGGGATCACACCGCCCAAACGCATAGTAGACAATATGTATAACACCGATAGACAATGACAATATGCCGCACTGCTACGGCCCAGGTGCCACTGGCGGCATGCCGTGCTAGTTCGTTTATCGGAGTATAAAAATGCAAAAAATCACTTCGTTGCCTGGCGATGACGCCCGTCCGGGCTGGTACCACACCAGCCCCAAACGTGCACCGCGCCCGGGCCATTCGGGGCGCAAGGAAGCACGCTGGACCATTGTCGGCGCTGGCTTGACCGGTTTGGCAGCAGCGCGCCAACTGGCGCTGAACTTCCCCGACGAGGAAATCGTGCTGGTCGAAGCCCAGGAAGTCGGCTTTGGCTCCGCTGGCCGTAATGCCGGCTTCGCCATCGACGTACCGCACGACATCGGCGCCAAGGACTACATCGGCGACGTCACCACCGCCACCAAAGTGCTGCGCCTGAACACCCTGGGCCAGGCATACCTGCGCGACATCGTCGAACGCAATGGCATCGACTGCCAGATGTCCGATTCCGGCAAGTACCAGGCTGCGGTCGGTGCCAAGGGCATTGCGATTCTCGAGGCCTACCGCAGCGGCCTGGAGAAGATCGGCTGCAGCTCCACCCTGATCAACGAGCAGGACCTGCCCGCGCACATCGGCACGTCGTACTACAAAAAAGCCCTGCACATCCCCGGCACCCTGCTGCTGCAGCCCTCGGCACTGGTCAAGGGCCTGGCCGACAACCTGCCAGCCAACGTTACCCTGTACGAACACACCCCGATCACTTCGATCGACCACGGCGACAAGATCACCCTGGTGCATGACCGCGGCACTATCGTCACCGACAAGCTGATCCTGGCCAACAACGGCTTCGCCTCGGCATTCGGCTTCCTCAAGGGCCGCCTGTTGCCGACCTTCCTCTACGCCAGCCTGAGCCGCCAACTGACGGACGAAGAACAGGCCCGTCTCGGCGGCCAGCCGGTATGGGGGGTGATCCCTGCGCACCCGTTCGGCAGTACCGTGCGCCGCACCGCCGACAACCGCATCCTGATCCGCAACAGTTTCAACTTCTACCCGGACGGCCGCCCACGCGCCAATGCCCTGCAAAGCCACCTGCCCACCCACCGCAAGTCGTTCGAGCGGCGCTTCCCGATGCTCGGCAATGTCGAGTTCGAATACTCCTGGAGCGGCGCCATTTGCCTGTCGGATAACCACGAGGGTTTCTTCGGCCAACTGGCCCCTAACGTATACGGCGCGCTGTGCTGCAACGGCCTGGGCATTACCCGTGGTACCGCCACCGGCAAGCTGCTGGCCGACTGGCTGGCCGGCGAGCGCAACGAACATATCGACTTCCTGCTGGCGTCCCCTGGGCCGAACAAGACCCCACCGCAACCGTTCCTGTCCATTGGCGTTAATTCGGTGCTCAAGTGGGGCCAGTTCCGCGCCGGCCTGGAAGTCTGACACTGCGGGCCTTGTGCCCGCCTTTGCGACACCGCATCACCCACAGACCAAGAGAGAATCATGCGTTCCACTGCACCACCCGTCATGATCGACGACGTTGAAATCAACAGCTTCCATCAACTGCTCACCCTGCGTACCGGGCTGGGCTGGGTGATGGTCGGTTATATCCTCAGCATCATTGGCGTGGCGACCCTGCCGATGTCGGCCGCGCTGCAACTGAGCGGCTTCTGGCAAGGCGTGATCGCCGCCATGGCCCTGCTCGGGGTGTTTGCCGGCGGCTTTTTTGGCGGCTGGCTGACCGACCGCGTGGGCCGACAGAAGCTGTTCTTCGTCGCCCCGGCCATTGTCATGCTGTCGTCGGTGGGCATGCTCTGGGTCCAGGACCCGCTGACCCTGTCGCTGTTGCGCCTGCTGTGCGGTCTGGCCGTCGGCATCGAGTACACCGCCGCCGGCTCGCTGCTGACCGAGTTCCTGCCACAAAGATCCCGGGGTTCGCGGCTGTCGCTGCTGACCGTGCTGTGGTTTGTCGGTGCCGCGCTGGCCTACATCACCGGCAACTTCATGCTCGCCGATGCCGGCCCCGAGCAATGGCGTGCCGTCATGGCCAGCCCGGCGATCATTGCCGGCCTGCTGCTGATGGCCCGCCTGGGCACCCCGGAATCGCCGCGCTGGCTGCTGAGCAAGGGCCGCCGCAAAGAGGCCGAGCAGGTGATCCGCAAGGTGTATGGGCGGGATTTTTCGCTGCGCAACATCCGCGATGACAGAGCCTCGGGCAACGCCATGACGTTCATCGGCGCACTGCGTGCGGGCTACGGCAAGCGCATCCTGTTCGTGGTGCTGTTCTGGGCCTGTGCGGTGATCCCCCTGTTCGCCGTGTATGCTTTCGTGCCCAAGCTGTTCCAGGCCCTGCAACTGACCGGCAACCTGGCTGCCTATGGCTCGGTGGGCATCACCCTGATCCTGGTGCTTGGCTGCTGCGTCGCCACCTGGTTGATCAACTACCTGGGGCGGCGCACCATCATCATCCACAGTTTTCTGTGGTCGGGGTTGGCACTGCTGGGGCTGGGGCTGTTCCCGGATGCCGAGGGCTGGGTGGTTTTGACGCTGTTTGGCGCCTACGCACTGTTCATCGGCGGCGCGCAAGTGCTGGAGTTCGTCTACCCCAACGAGCTGTTCCCAACCGAAATCCGCGCATTCGCGGTCGGTATGGGGGCATCGTTGGCGGCGTTCAGCTCGGCCATCGGTACCTGGCTGGTTCCGATTTCGCTGGAGCAGTTGGGCATTGCCAACACCCTGTTTGCGGCAACGGCCATTACCATGCTGGGGCTGGCCGTGTCGCTGGTGCTGGCGCCGGAGACCCGGTCGATGACCCTGCAGGAAGCGGCGGCGCTATAGGAGATCGCGCAGAGAACTGAGTTTGCAAGCGGTCCGCATACCCTTTGGGAGCGGCTTTAGCCGCGAAGAATCCAATGCGCTGCATGGCACCGGCTGCGCCGGTGTTCGCGGCTAAAGCCGCTCCCACAGTGTCCCTGCTAACTCAATGAGTTATGTGCAGTTCAATGAGAGCGGCCTGTGCATGCCTTGGAAGATCAGATACCTTCGCGGGCCAGGTCCATGGCGAAGTAAGTAAGGATCAGGTCGGCACCGGCGCGCTTGATCGCGCCAATGCTCTCGCGCACCACGCGGCCTTCATCGATGGCACCGGCCAGGCCACCGAACTTGATCATCGCGTACTCGCCACTTACCTGGTACGCCGCCAGCGGCAGGCGCGAGGCAGCGCGGATGTCGGCGATCACGTCCAGGTAGGCACCGGCCGGCTTGACCATCAGCACGTCCGCCCCTTCCTGCTCGTCGAGCAGCGACTCGCGCACGGCTTCGCGGCGGTTCATCGGGTTCATCTGGTAGCTCTTGCGGTCGCCCTTCAGGGCAGTGCCGCCGGCTTCACGGAACGGGCCATACAGCGACGAGGCAAACTTGGTGGAATAGGCCATGATCGCGGTGTCGTGGAAGCCAGCGCCATCCAGCGCGCTACGGATCGCCTGCACCTGGCCGTCCATCGCTGCCGACGGGGCAATGAAATCGGCACCGGCAGCAGCGGCAATCACCGCCTGCTTGCCCAGGTTGGCCAGGGTTGCATCGTTGTCCACACCATGGTCATGCATGACACCGCAGTGGCCATGGCTGGTGTACTCGCAGAAACAGGTGTCGGACATCACCACCATTTCCGGCACGGTGTCCTTGCAGATACGCGACATGCGCGCCACCAGGCCATTTTCGTTCCAGGTGTCGCTGCCAACGGCATCCAGGTTATGCGATACACCAAAGGTCATCACCGACTTGATGCCGGCGCGGGCATAGCGCTCGATTTCCTGGGCCAGCAGCTTCTCGGGAATACGGTTGACGCCCGGCATGCTGGTGATCGGCACGAAGTCGTCGATACCTTCTTCGACGAAGATCGGCAGGATCAGGTCTTCAAGGCGGAACTCGGTTTCCTGGAAGATCGTGCGCAGGGACTCGTTCTGGCGCAGGCGGCGGGGACGAACGGACGGGAATTGGTTGGACATGACTGCTCCAGGGAATTTGAACGGCGTATACCTTATGCCTGTCGGGCGCCAGTGAAAAGGCCAATTGACTAGATATTGCCTTGCGTCAAAGACAATGACTGGCCTGGGGTCTGATTATCCTGTGCTGGCCTCTTCGCGGGTAAACCCGCTCCCACAGGATTACCTCAGGCTCGAATACTGTGTGATCCCTGTGGGAGCGGGTTTACCCGCGAAGAGGCCGGTACAGGCAACAGATTACTGCAGCCAGGGCGGCGTCGGCTCTTCTGCCTTGGCCGGGCCATGCTCGGCTTCGGCCCTGGCCGCACGGCGGCGGGCGTCATCCAGCCGGGCGGCGTCGATTTCGCGCATTACCCCGCCCACGTCAGCTTCATGCTCGTCTTCCTCGAACACCCCGGTCAACGCGGTATCAGGCAGCAGCTTGCCGGCCTCATACAACGCCCACATTTCCTGCGCAAACCGCGTGCTTTTCAGCTCCGGGGCAAAACGCCCGAAGTAGTGGGCCATGTTGTCCACGTCACGCTGCAGCATGCTGAAGGCATGGTTGTTGGCTGCGGCATCCACCGCCTGCGGCAAGTCGATGATCACCGGCCCGTCCGGGCCGAGCAGCACGTTGAACTCGGATAGGTCGCCATGCACCAGCCCGGCACACAGCATCAGCACGATCTGGCGAATGACAAAGGCGTGGAACGTGCGGGCCTCTTCGGCTTCGAGGTGCACGTCGTTCAGGCGCGGGGCCGCATCGCCGTCGGCGTCGGTCACCAACTCCATCAGCAATACGCCGTCCTGGAAGTCGTAGGGCTTGGGTACCCGTACACCAGCACCGGCCAAACGGAACAATGCCGCCACTTCGGCGTTCTGCCAGGCGTCTTCGGCTTCTTTACGGCCGTACTTGCTGCCCTTGGCCATGGCCCGGGCCTGGCGGCTGTTACGCACCTTGCGGCCTTCCTGGTACTCGGCGGCCTGGCGAAAACTGCGCTTGTTGGCTTCTTTATAGACTTTGGCGCAGCGCACCTGGTTGCCGCAGCGCACCACATACACGGCGGCTTCCTTGCCACTCATCAACGGTCGCAGTACTTCGTCGACCAGGCCGTCCTCGATCAGGGGTTCGATTCTTTTGGGTGTCTTCATCAGGCTGCGTTCAGGGTCCTGGCTGTAATGCTGGACATCCTCTCACAGCCTGATGCGACTTGCTCGTCTGTCTGGTCGATAAGTTGACGCGCCCCTTGTAGGAGCGCACAGGCCAGAACTCGAGCCGTCAGGCTGCGCTCACTGCCACCCCGCGCGAGCGGCGGCGAGTGACCAGCAGGCCGGAACACACCACCAGCACCGCCAGCACCATAGTCGACACCACTTCAATACGGTGATCCGGGCGGAACAACATCAGCACCAGCACGCTACTGATGAACAGGATCACCGCCCAGGTCAGCCATGGGAACAGCCACATGCGGTAACTCAAGGTTTTGCCCTGTGCGGTCAGGCGCTGACGCAGGCGCAGCTGGCTAATGGCAATCACCAGGTACACCAGCAGGGCAATGGCGCCCGAGCTGGCCATGAGAAAGCCGAACACCTGGGCCGGCACCAGGTAATTGGCGATCACCGCCAGGAATGCCGCACCGGTAGACAGCAACACTGCCACCACCGGCGTACCACTGCGGCTGGTGACCTGGGCACAGGCCGGGGCATCACCACGCCGGCTCAGCGAATAGACCATGCGCGAGGCGGTGTACAGCGACGAGTTGAGGCAGCTGGTGACCGAAGTCAGCACCACGAAATCGATGATCGCCTTGGCGTTGGCCACGCCGAGGGTGTCCAGCACCGTGACATAAGAGCCCTCGGTAGACAGGCGCGGGTCGGTCCACGGCACCAGCGCAATGACGATGAAAATTGACAGGATATAGAACAGCGCAATCCGCCAGATCACCGAATTGGTGGCCTTGGAAATATGCTTGCCGGCCTCGTCCGACTCGGCCGCCGCAATGGTCACCACCTCAGCCCCCAGAAATGAAAACATGGTGATCAGCATGGCGCTGAGTACCGCACCAAAGCCGTTGGGCATGAAACCGCCGGTGTCCCACAGCCGCGAAACGCCGCTGACGCCAGAGCCTGGCAACAGGCCAAAAATGGCACAGGCACCCAGGGCGATAAAGCTGACGATAGCCACCACCTTGACCAGTGCCAGCCAGAACTCGAATTCGCCGTAGTTCTTTACGCTGAACAGGTTGGTGGCGGTCAGCAGCAAGGTGATCACCAGCGACAGGACCCAGATCTCCAGCTGCGGCACCCAGGAATTGATGATGGTGGCGGCAATATTGGCCTCGATCGGAATGATCAAGACCCAGAACCACCAGTAAAGCCAGCCGATGGTGTAGCCGGCCCACTTGCCGATGGCGAGGTCGGCATAGGTGGAAAACGAACCGGTATCCGGTGAGGCGACGGCCATTTCCGCCAGCATGCGCATCACCAGCACCACCAGGCCACCCGCGAGGATATAGGCCAGGATGGTGGCCGGCCCGGCTTCGGCGATGGCGCGACCAGAGCCGACAAACAGGCCGGCGCCGATCACGCCGGCAATGGACAGCATGGTCACATGCCGTGATTTCAATCCATGACTCAAATTGTTCTTGTGGGTTTGCATGGCACTACCTTGTTGTTTTTGTCATGCCCGCGGGCTGCACGTCACCGACGCGGGCGCGAAAAAGCCCGCCCTGCCCTAAATGGTGAGTAGGGCAGTTCGGGTTGAGTAAAGCGAAACCGCAGAAGGTGTTACGAAGGTGTCAGCCGGCCGCCCGCTGGCTGGCCGCCAGATCTGCCTTGGGGAAGCTGCCACCCTGCAGGCTGACCTGTTCACGCACCTTGTCGACGATGTAGGCGCCGATCGGAATGGCCGAGGTGGCGGCCGGGGATGGTGCGTTGCACACGTTGACGCTGCGCGCGGTGTTGACGAACAGGAAGTCGTCGATCAGCTTGCCGTCGCGCGACACCGCCTGGGCGCGCACGCCGGCCGGGTATGGCGTGAGGTCGGCCTTGGTGATGCTCGGGCAGTACTTCTGCACTTGCTTGAGGTAGCCACCCTTGAACAGCGAGTTCTTCATCTCGATCAAGCCCGGGCGGAAGTTCTTCGCCAGCACCTTGAGAATACCGGGGGTGGTCAGGGTCTGCAGCAGGTCGCCGGGGCTGACGTCGGTCTTGCGGTAACCCTCGCGCTTCATCGCCAGTACCGCGTTGGGGCCAACGGTGACGGTACCGTCGATCATGCGGGTCAGATGCACACCCAAAAACGGCATCGACGGGTCGGGGATCGGGTAGATCAGGTGGTTGACGATCTGGTTGTGCTGCTTGGGCAGCAGGTAGTACTCGCCACGGAACGGGCAAATGACGAACTCGGTGCGCAGGCCCAGCATGCTGACCACACGGTCGGCCATCAGCCCAGAGCAGGTCACCAGGAAACGGCTGCGGAACTCGTCCCGCGGGGTGCGCACGACCACTTCGCTGGCCAGTTCCTGCAGGCCGACTACCTCGGCACCGTAGCGGATTTCGCCACCGGCACGCTGGAATTCGGCGCCCATGGCCGCGGTTACCTGCGCGTAATTGACGATGCCACTGGACGGCACGAAGATGCCACCCATGCCAACGATATTGGGTTCGCGCTCGCGCAACTCGTCAGCCGACAGCCAGTAGCGCTCCAGGCCGTTGGCCTCGGTGCGCTCCCACAGCGCCTTCATGCGTTGCATTTCAAGGTCGTTGGTCGCGACCAGCAACTTGCCGCATTCATCAAAGCGGATGCCGTGCTCGGTGCAGAAAGCCTTGGTGGCCTTGTTGCCTTCCAGGCAGAAGCGCGCCTTGAGGCTGCCGGGGGTGTAATACACGCCGGCGTGAATCACGCCGCTGTTGTGGCCGGTCTGGTGGCGGGCCGGGCCGGACTCTTTTTCCAGCAGGAGAATCTTCGCGTCCGGGTAAACCTTGACCAGGTGCATGGCCGTGGACATGCCCACAATGCCACCGCCAATAATGATGAAATCGTACACAGCCTTACCTCACACGCAGGCATTGCCTGGCTGGCTCACCAAGGCCAGCGCGGGCCCTGGTGGCATCGTTTTGTGCAAAGACGCGTGGGCGGGCGCCCGCCCCGCGTCCTGTCTTTATTGCCCGCGCTGGTACAGCGGTTTGGGGAACGCCACATAACCACGCTGGCGCATCAGCTCGCGGCGCAGGCCCTCGTGCGGGGTGAAGCGGTCACGGCCATGCAGCCAGAACAGGTTGTTGATCAGCAGGAAGCTGCCGACACCCACCGGTACCGAAACCTTCTTCTCGCTGCCTTCCAGCGAATTGGACAGCGCATTCAACCAGATGCCTTCCTCGTAGTTTTCCGGCTGCACGAACTGGTCAATGTAGCGCATGGTCGGGCGCCCTTCGCCATCGGTATCGAACACCGGGTGGAATACATCTTCGGCCACCTTCTTGCTTGGCGGTGCGGTCCAGCGCATTTCACGGCGCGCCATCGGGTGACGGAAGAAAGCCTCGCACTGCTCCCAGTCATCCAGGTGCAGCAGCAGCGAGTTGCCGCCTTCCATGTTCTTTTCGTCGATCTTCAGCATCAGCACGTAGTCGGTGATCTGGTTGACGAAGGTGCCGTCGTTGTGCAGCTCCATGACCCGGTGCGGCTGGCGCAGGTAGCTGTCGGAGTTGTCGCTGTTGACCACCACGAAGCGCGCATAGAACTGGCCGCTCATGGCGTCGTAGTTGGAGCGGCCGATCAGGTGCGCACAGGCGGTGGTGAACTTGACCATATCCTCGGCCTGGCTCACGTCGTCCAGGCCGACCGGGGTGATCAGCATACCGCCGGTGGCGCGGTCGAGGATGGAGTTGAGCAGCACCGGGCGCAGGGTGCCCTGGCACAGCTCGTCAAGGATTTCGCCTACGCGAAAACGCAGGAACGACTTGTACTCCAGCGCCTGCACCGGCCATTGGGCAACGGCCTGGACGAACGCTTCGACGGTTTCCCGGGCAAAGGTCAGCTCCAGCAGGCGCGGCGATTGCTTCGACGGGGCGATGGTGTAACCACGCGGCTCGAGCGGCAGCGGCATGGCAAGTTCGTCGATCTGCGTAAAGGCGTTCATGGCAGTGTCCTGGCTAAGAAGTTGGGTGGCGCCGTCCGGTGGTGACCTGGATCAGTGCGGGCGAGGTAAAAATATCGCCACTAACTCAAAATGTCTACATTTTTATGTTTGGGCGATATTTGGATTGATTGTCCATTGTTTTTCGTCGGCTGAGGGTTTCGGTATGATCGGCAAAACGTTTTGAGGAACAGGATCTTGGACGCGCTCGCCCCCCGACAAAACTCAGCATTCAGCGGGTATGAGAGGCTCAAGAAGGACATCATCCGCGGCGTGTTCAAGCCCGGCGAAAAGCTGCTGATGAGTGCCCTGAAGGAACGCTATGACCTGGGCGTCGGCCCGCTGCGCGAAGCACTGTCGCAACTGGTGGCCGAACACCTGGTGAATGCCATCAGCCAGAAAGGCTACCGGGTGGCACCCATGTCACTGGACGAGATGAACGACATCTACGACGCCCGCGCCAACCTGGAGGCCATGATCATTGCCCTGGCCATCGAGCGCGGCGACGACGCCTGGGAGGCGTCGGTGCTGGCCCATTCGCACACCCTGGCCAAGGTGGTGGAAGTAAAAACCCGCGAGCAGCGCCTGGATGTGTGGGATGAGCGGCACAAGGCCTTTCATACCGCCATTGCCTCGGGCTGCGGCTCCAAGCATCTGCTGCAGGCGCGCACCTACCTGTTCGACCAGGCTGAGCGCTACCGCCACCTGTGGCTGACGCAGACGGTGTTTTCCGAACAGGCGCTTGAACTCAAGCGCCAGGAGCATGCGGCGTTGGTCGAGGTGATCCTGGCTCGGGACGCCAAGCGCGCCAGCGCCATGATGCGCTCGCACCTGATGACGCCGGTGCCGATCATTGCGCAGATCATGCATGCAGAAGGGATAGGCGCCCGCTGAAACACCGTGGCGCCTGCTTCGCGGGTAAACCCGCTCCTACAGGGATCTCTTCTGCCTTAGGATGTCGCTGTACCTGTGGGAGCGGGTTTACCCGCGAAGAGGCCAGAGCAGGCAAAACACCCTAGATGAATTTTTCTTAAATCGCCGGTTGTCTATTCTTTGGCACAATCAAGTCTCTATTAGATGCCCAGGAACCAGCATGCCTCGCGTACTGACCATCGAAGACGACGCCGTCACCGGCCAGGAAATCGTCGCCGAACTTACCAGCCACGGCCTTGAGGTGGATTGGGCCGATAACGGCCGCGAAGGCCTGGCCAAGGCCATTGCCGGCGGCTACGACCTGATCACCCTGGACCGCATGCTGCCCGAGGTCGATGGCCTGACCATCGTCACGACCCTGCGCAGCCTCAAGATCGCCACGCCGATCCTGATGATCAGCGCCCTCTCCGACGTCGACGAGCGGGTACGCGGCTTGCGGGCCGGTGGTGACGACTACCTGACCAAGCCGTTCGCCTCCGATGAAATGGCCGCGCGGGTAGAGGTCCTGCTGCGCCGCAACAGCGTGCCCATGACCCAGACCCGCCTGCAGGTCGCCGACCTGCAACTGGACCTGATCAGCCACGAAGCACGCCGCGGTGACAACACCCTCAACCTGCTGCCCACCGAGTACAAGCTGCTGGAGTACCTGATGCGCCACAGTGGCCAGGTGATCACGCGGATGATGATCTTCGAGGAAGTATGGGGCTACCACTTCGACCCGGGCACCAACCTGATCGACGTGCACATCGGCCGCCTGCGCAAGAAAATCGACTCCCCCGGCCAGTCGCCGCTGATCCGTACGGTACGGGGTTCGGGCTATGCCATTGCTGAACCCGTCTAAAGGCTGGAGTTCATCGACCAGCCGCCTGCTGGCGCTGTACAGCTTCCTGTTCGTGGCCTGGAGCAGCATCCTCATGGGGGTGCTGTACTTCGAGGTGTCCAGCTACCTGAACAAGCTCACCCGCCACTCCATGCTGCAGCGCCAGCACCTGTTCGCACACATGAGCGGCAAGCAGCTGGACGACGCCCTGATCGCCAGCCAGGCCTTCGAAGAACGCAGCTTCGATGCCTATGGTTTGTTCGACGCCCAGCTCAACCCGCTTGGCGGCAGCGTGCGCGCCCTGCCCCCGGAACTGCGGCTGGACGGCAAGATTCATGAATTGAAGCGTTGCCTGGATGCCGACGACCCGCACATGCCCCGCGACAGCTGCGATGCGGTGGCGATCAAGGTGCAGGACGGCCGCTGGCTGGTGTTGTTCCGCGATAACGGCTCACTGTTCGTAGTAACCCGGATCATTCTCGATGCCCTGCTCTGGGGTATTTCCCTGACGCTGATCCCGGGTTTTGCCGGCTGGTACCTGCTGCGCCGCCGGCCACTCAAGCGTATCCGCGCCATCCAGGCCCAGGCCGAGCTTATCGTCGCCGGCGACCTTACCCACCGCCTGCCGCTGTCGGCCCGGCGTGACGAACTGGACATGCTGGCCGCCATCGTCAATGCCATGCTCGACCGCATCGAGCGGCTGATGCACGAGGTCAAGGGCGTGTGCGACAACATTGCCCATGACCTGCGCACCCCGCTAACCCGCCTGCGTGCACAGCTGTACCGTATTCGCCAGCAAAGTGATGTGGATTCAGCGCAGGCCGAGGCGCTGGACCAGGCCATCGGTGAAACCGACACGCTGATGGCTCGTTTTCGTGGTTTGCTGCGCATCAGCGAACTGGAAGACCGTCAGCGACGCGCCGGCTTCGTGCAGCTAGACCCGCATGGGCTGCTGGTAGAGCTGCACGACTTTTACCTGCCGTTGGCCGAAGATGGCGGCATCCATCTGGAATTGCACCAACCTGCTCAGCTACCGGCGCTGCACGGCGACCGCGAACTGCTGTTTGAAGCACTTGCCAACCTGGTGGGCAATGCCATCAAGTTCACGCCCGAGGGCGGACAGGTGCAGGTAACCGCCACGCAGGACGAGCACGGCGTGCATGTAGCGATCGAGGACAGTGGGCCGGGTATTCCGGAAGAAGAACGAACCGCGGTGTTGAAGCGCTTCTATCGCAGCGATGAAGGCCACCGCCATGCCGGGTTCGGGCTGGGGTTATCGATCGTTGCGGCGATCGTCGACCTGCACGGGTTCGGGTTGGAGATTGGCGAGAGCCCGTTGGGTGGGGCGAAGCTGGTTTTGCATTGTCCGTTGGCTGGGCTAGCCAAGTAGAAATGGGGCCGCTTTGCGGCCCTATTACGTTTGTAGGAGCGGGTTTACCCGCGAACACCGGCAAAGCCGGTGCCAGCCACCGTGGCGCCTGCTTCGCGGGTAAACCCGCTCCTACAACCCGCCCTCATCAAGCCGATCAGTCAGCCAGACGCCAGGTAGTCGCACCCTTGCTGTCTTCCAGCACTACGCCCATGGCGGTCAGCTGGTCGCGAATGCGGTCCGACTCGGCCCAGTTCTTGTCCGCACGCGCCTGCAGGCGCGCCTGGATCAAGCCTTCGACTTCTGCCGCATCCACCTTGCCTTCAGCGCCGGCACGCAGGAAGTCATCGGCTTCCAGCTGCAGCACACCCAGCACATCACCCAGCTCACGCAGGCGCCCGGCCAGGCCGGCAGCCGCCTCTACGTCACTGTCGCGCAGGCGGTTGATCTCGCGCACCAGGTCGAACAGTACGGCGCAGGCTTCGGGGGTACCGAAGTCGTCGTTCATCGCAACGCTGAAACGCTCGACAAACGCCTCGCCGCCCTTGGCCGCCACCCGTGGCAAGCCGCGCAGGGCGTGGTAGAAGCGCTCCAGTGCGCCCTTGGCGTCGCGCAGGCTGTCTTCCGAGTAGTTGATCGCACTGCGGTAGTGGCTGGCCACCAGCAGGTAGCGCACCACTTCCGGGTGGTACTTTTCGAGCACGTCGCGGATGGTGAAAAAGTTGTTCAACGACTTGGACATCTTCTCGCCATTGATACGGATCATGCCGCAGTGCATCCAGGCATTGGCGTACTGCTTGCCGGTAGCCGCCTCGCTCTGGGCAATCTCGTTCTCGTGGTGCGGGAACTCCAGGTCGCTGCCGCCACCGTGGATGTCGAAGCTGTCACCCAGGCAGCAGGTGGACATCACCGAGCACTCGATGTGCCAGCCTGGACGGCCCGGGCCCCATGGCGACTCCCAGCTTGGCTCGCCTGGCTTGACGCCTTTCCACAACACGAAGTCCAGCGGGTCCTGCTTGGCCTCGTCGACCTCGATGCGGGCACCGATGCGCAGGTCTTCGATCTTCTTGCGCGACAGCTTGCCGTAGCCGACGAACTTGCCGACGCGGTAGTAAACGTCACCGTTGCCCGGGGCGTAGGCGTAACCCTTGTCGATCAGGGTCTGGATCATCGCGTGCATGCCGGCGATATGGTCGGTGGCACGCGGTTCCTGGTCCGGCGGCAGGATGTTCAGGCGGCGCTCGTCTTCGTGCATCGCGTCGATCATGCGGGCCGTGAGTGCGTCGAAGGTTTCGCCGTTCTCGTTGGCCCGGTTGATGATCTTGTCATCGATGTCGGTGATGTTGCGCACATAGGTCAGCTCGTAGCCGCTTTTACGCAGCCAGCGGGTGACCAGGTCGAACGCCACCATGCTGCGGCCATGGCCAAGGTGGCAATAGTCGTACACGGTCATGCCGCACACGTACATGCGCACCTTGTTGCCATCCAGCGGCTTGAAGGTTTCCTTGGTTTTGCTCAGCGTGTTGTAAATGTTAAGCACGGCGGTTCCTTAGCTGCCCCAGGAGTCACGCAAGGTGACAGTGCGGTTGAACACCGGGCGACCCGGCTGGCTGTCTTTCAGGTCGGCGCAGAAGTAGCCTTCGCGCTCGAACTGGAAACGGTCTTCAGGCTGCGCCTGGGCCAGCGATGGCTCGGCGCGGCAACCGGTCAGCACTTGCAGCGAATCCGGGTTGATGTTGTCGAGGAAGCTGCCGCCGTCTTCGGTTTTTTCCGGGTTGGCGGAGCGGAACAGGCGGTCGTACAGGCGCACTTCACACTCGACGCTGCCTTCGGCCGGTACCCAGTGGATCACGCCTTTGACCTTGCGGCCTTCCGGGTTCTTGCCGAGGGTTTGCGGGTCGTACGAGCACCGCAGCTCGACGATGTTGCCGTCGGCGTCCTTGATGGCCTCGTCGGCGCGGATCACGTAGCTGCCACGCAGGCGCACTTCACCGGCCGGTTCCAGGCGCTTGTAGCCCTTCGGCGGCTCTTCCATGAAGTCGTCACGGTCGATGTACAGCTCGCGGGAGAACGGCAGCACGCGCACGCCCATGTCTTCCTTCGGGTGGCGCGGCAGTTCGAGCTGCTCGACCTGGCCTTCCGGGTAGTTGGTAATGACCACTTTCAGCGGGCGCAGCACGCACATGGCGCGCGGTGCGGTACGGTCGAGGTCGTCACGGATGCTGAACTCGAGCATCGACATGTCGACCACGCCGTCGGAGCGGTTGGTGCCGATCATTTCGCAGAAGTTGCGGATAGAAGCCGGGGTGTAACCGCGACGACGGAAGCCGGACAGGGTCGACATGCGCGGATCATCCCAGGCGTCGACATGCTTCTCGTCGACCAACTGCTTGAGCTTGCGCTTGGAGGTGATGGTGTAGTTCAGGTTCAGGCGGCTGAACTCGTACTGACGCGGGTGGGCCGGCACCGGCAGGTTGTCGAGGAACCAGTCGTAAAGCGGACGATGCCCTTCGAATTCCAGGGTGCAGATCGAGTGGGTAATGCCCTCGATGGCATCCGACTGGCCGTGGGTAAAGTCGTAGTTGGGGTAGATGCACCACTTGTCACCGGTCTGGTGGTGGTGGGCATGACGAATGCGATACAGGATCGGGTCGCGCAGGTTCATGTTCGGCGAGGCCATGTCGATCTTGGCACGCAGCACGCGCTCACCGTCCTGGAACTCGCCGGCCTTCATGCGGGCGAACAGCTCGAGGTTTTCTTCCACGCTGCGCTCGCGGAACGGGCTGTTCTTGCCCGGCTCCTTGAGGTTGCCACGGTACTCCTTGGCCTGCTCGGGGGTAAGGTCGCAGACATAGGCCTTGCCGCGTTTGATCAGCTCCACCGCCCAGTCGTGCAACTGGTCGAAGTAGTCGGAGGCGTAGCGCACTTCGCCGGCCCAGTCGAAGCCCAACCACTTGACATCGCTCTGGATGGCATCGATGTACTCCTGGTCTTCCTTGGCCGGGTTGGTGTCGTCGAAACGCAGGTGGCAGACACCACCGAACTCCTTGGCCAGGCCGAAGTTGACGCAAATCGACTTGGCATGGCCGATGTGCAGGTAACCATTGGGCTCCGGCGGGAAACGGGTGACGATGCTGCTGTGCTTGCCCGAGTCCAGGTCGGCCTGGATGATCGGCCGCAGGAAGTTCGCAGGGACAGCGGGGGCGCCTTTGGCAGCGGCGTTGGGCGCGTTGTCGGCAGTGGGCTTGCTCATAGGATCCTTGAATGCATGTGTCCAGCCTGGGTAGGCCGATTGAATCAAAGGGCCTATCATAGCCGAAGCAGTCAAGCTGCTGACAGTCGGGCCCGGACAAACTGGCGTGATTTATCACGGCTTTTTGCCGCAGCCTGGCAAAATGGCCGGTGCGCGCCATGTGTCGCGATCGCCTGATCCTGCGTCAGGTGATAACACGCGCCCAGCGCACCCTAATTTCCGTATGCCTTGAAAGAGCGAATTTCAGCATGTCCAAAGTCAAACTGAGCACCAACCACGGCGACATCGTCCTGCAACTGAACGCCGAGAAAGCTCCGCAAACTGTTGAGAACTTCGTTCAATACGTCAAAGACGGCCACTTCACCAACACCGTATTCCACCGTGTGATCAAGGGCTTCATGATCCAGGGCGGCGGCTTCGAGCCAGGCATGACCCAGAAAAAAACCCGCGCCAGCATCCAGAACGAAGCTGACAACGGCCTGAAAAACACCAAGTACAGCATCGCCATGGCCCGTACCATGGAGCCGCACTCTGCTTCGGCACAGTTCTTCATCAACGCTTCCGACAACGACTTCCTCAACCACAGCGGCAAGAACGTGCAAGGCTGGGGTTACGCGGTATTCGGCGAAGTGATCGAAGGCCGTGAAGTGGTTGATGCCATCGAAAAGGTTGCCACCGGTTCCAAGGCTGGCCACCAGGACGTACCGAAAGACGACGTGATCATCGAGAAAGCCGAGATCATTGAGTGATTCTGCTGATCTCTGATCTGCACCTGCAAGAAGAACGCCCGGATATTTCCCGGGCGTTTCTTGATCTGCTCGATGGCCGGGCACGCCACGCCAAGGCGCTGTACATTCTTGGCGACTTCTTCGAAGCGTGGATTGGCGACGACGCCATGACGCCCTTCCAGCAGTCGATCTGCCAGGCCCTGCGCCGGCTGAGCGACAGCGGCACGGCCATCTACCTGATGCACGGCAACCGTGACTTCCTGATAGGCCAGGCCTTTTGCGACGCCGCCGGTTGCACGTTGTTGAACGACCCCTGCGTGATCGAACTGGGCGGTGAACAGGTGCTGCTGATGCATGGCGACACCTTGTGTACCCGTGATCTGGGCTACATGAAAATGCGCCGCCTGCTGCGCAACCCGCTGAGCTTGTGGATTTTGCGCAACCTGCCGCTGTCGGCCCGCTACAAGCTGGCACGCAAGCTGCGCAGCGAAAGCCGCACGCAAACGCGGATGAAGTCCACTGAAATTGTCGACGTCACGCCGGAGGAAGTACCGAAGGTGATGGCGGCGCATGGCGTGCGCACACTGGTGCACGGCCATACCCATCGACCGGCGATTCACAAGCTGGTGGTTGACGGGAAGCCGGCACGGCGCATCGTGCTGGGTGACTGGGACCGCCGGGGTTGGGCCTTGCAGGTTGATGAGCAAGGGTTTCAACTGGCGCCGTTCGAGTTTTCCTGAAGGGTTGCGCTTGCAGGACCGGCCTCTTCGCGGGTGAACCCGCTCCCACAGGAACACCACAATACCAGCCTCTGTGGAGTACCTGTGGGAGCGGGTTTACCCGCGAAGAGGCCGCAGTGCCTTACTGCTGAACTACGGCCCCCTTGTCCCCTTCACTGACCACCACCTCCCGGTACTCCGGGTCAGCCTTGATCTGTGCCTCGGTAAACGGAATCACCGCCAGCTGCTTGGCCGCAAAGGCCTTGGTCTGGTCACTGGCATGCGCCGATGCCGCTTCGCTCGACTGCGAGAACGCCAGCAACCCACGGGCCTCTGGCCCTCTGTCGGTAAAGCTGACCAGTTGCAGGTAGCTGGTACCACTGACCACCAACCGCTTACCCTGCCCGTGTGGCACGCTGTAGATCGCGTTGTATACGCCCAATGCCTGCGGGCCGCCCGGGACCGGTGTGCCATCAAGTGCCTGCTGCACTTGCCCCCACTTCACCTCCCCTGCTATACCGCTGCTGGCAACCTGCTTGAGCGAGGCGAGCGCCGCCGCGTGTACAAGCTTGCTCACCGACGCCTGCTCGATCGCCAAGCCGCGCGGGGTGTGTTGCGGGTCGGCCGGGTCGAACGCCACCCGCCAGCTTTGCGGGTGCTCGGCCAGGGCATTGAACAGGTTCTGGAAATGCACCAGGCCAATCCCGCTGTCGAGGTCGGCCTTGCCATTCCAGGCGGCCAGGCTGACACACACGTCCTGCACATCGGCCCCAGCGCCCTTGCACCACTGCAGCAGGTCCGGCAGCACCAGGCTGGCCAGATAAACCTCGTCATCGGTAACCATGCGCTGCAGGTCATCGACACCCAACCGGGCCGAGCCCTGCAGGCGCTGCAGGGCAAAACGGCCGCGCATGCCCAACGGCTGGTCATTGCGGCTAACCAGTGGCGAATAACCGGTCAGCGGTTGTGCCGGGTTGGCCATCCAGGCCGGGTCGTTGGAGTTCTGCACGAAGTCCTGGCGTTCAAGGCTTGGCAGCAACCGTGCCGGGAAGATACCCGCTTGCGCCGCCTGCGCGTCGACCTTCCACTGGCAGGCGCTGCGCGAGCCATCCAGCACCACCAGCCGCCCTTGCGCCTTTGGGTTGCTGCAACTGTCGAGCAGCTGTTGGTCCACATACGGCACTACCGACTGGTTCAGGTACAAGGCGCGGCCAGCCTGATCAACGGCCAGGGTGTTGACCCAAGGGATACCTTGCAGCTGTTCGACCGAGCCCTTCAATGCCGCCAGGCTGTCGGCCCGGTTGATCTGGTACCACTGCTGCAACACCCGGGTGTTGTCCAGGTTGGCGTCACGCAGGCTGTAGGCTGCACGCGTGTCCCAATCCAGGCGGCCCGGCCATTGCACCACCGGGCCGAACTGCGAGCTGTAGACCTGGCGCTGCACCTGGCTCAGGCTGCCATCCTCGGCCTTGACCATGACGCTGACGGTTTGCCGGGCCAGCGGCAGCGACTTGCCATCGAGCAGGTAGTGCGTCGGGTCCTTGGGGTCGAGTTGCAGGCGGTAGAGGGTGAAGTGGTTCGAGGTGTCAACGGTGTGGGTCCAGGCCAGGTGCTGGTTGAAGCCGATATTGACCATTGGCAGGCCCGGCAACGCCGCGCCCATCACATTGAGCTGGCCGGGTATGGTCAATTGCATCTGGTAAAAGCGCATGCCGCCCATCCACGGGAAGTGCGGGTTGGCCAGCAACAGGCCATGGCCATTGGCCGAGCGTTGCGCGCCCACGGCCACGGCATTGCTGCCACGCTCAGAAGCAAAGCGCTCCTGCCGGGCCAGCGCAGTGGCAAAGCCAGCTGTCGAGCGTTGGCCAGTCAGCGCTGGCGGTTGCGCGCCTGCCAGTGCCTCGACGAACTGCCCAACACCGCCTTCAGCCAGCAAACGGCGGGTCAGCTTGACCAGGTCCTGGCTGCTGATGGGGCGCACCCACTCGCCATTGCCGCACTCAGCGGGTAACCCCTGGCTGCGACGCTCGGCCAACGCCCGGTTGTAGCCGCTGGCGTAACCGGCCAGCAGCGCCTGCACCGGCGCCGGCTGCGCCTGCAGGAACGCATCGACCGCCGCCGGGCTGTTGAGCCAGGTGAAGAACAGGTCGCTGGCCAGGTTATCGCGCTGCTCCAGGGTCTTGCCCTTGGCACCGAAGTAGCGTGAGCGCTCACCACTCACGGTCAGCACTTCATTGGCCAGCAGGCACAGGTTGTCTTGCGCGTAGGCGTAGCCGATGCCATAGCCCAGGCCGCGCTCATCCTTGGCGACGATATGTGGCACCCCGTAACTGGTGCGGCGAATCTGTGCGCTGGCATCGACGCCGACGGGCTGTGCCTGTACGCCGACGCTGAAGGCCACCAGGGCGGCGGCCAGGCCGGCGCAAGACAGGGGACGGGAAAGTGGAAACACGGGCACTCCTCGGCTTCGGGGGTTATCCCGATCAGACGAATGGCCAGATGAAAATTTTACGGTTTACAAGGCGATGGAACGTCTTGAAGAGAAACAGGCATATTTTTTACGAATGGGTTGCAGTTTTTGCGTTCTCATTCGTCCTAGTAAGTGAGGCACCCACATTTCGGGTTCGTCCACGAAAAGGAGCATTCACATGTACAACCCGCAACCCTCAACCCAGGCTGGGCGTGCCCCAGGCAAAGCGCCCAAGGGACAGGACGTTTTTGCTGACGAACGCATCGGCAACGAGCAGATCCGCGAACTGCTACGCACCTTCGGCCTGCGCACCAGCCTGATCCGGCTGAAGGTGATCGACGCCTTGCACGCCGCCGACCGCAATGGCCGGAGCATTGGCGTGCGCGGCGTGCATGCACAGCTGGAACAGCTGGACATTCCGCTGTCGTTCCTCAGCGTGCGCGAAGTACTCAAACGCCTGTGCACCGAAGGCGTTATCCAGCTGGGTAGCGACAAGTGCTACAGCCTCGACCCGCAGGCGCGCGCGATACTGGACCAGGCACCTTCGCGCTGAGCGCATGGCCGGCCATGCCTGGCCGGCCCGCACAGGTCAGGGCTTGACCTTGCGCCGCAGAATGCCGTTGATCACCACGACCACCACTGCGATGGCAATGGCCAGCATCTGGAAAGTCTGTTCACTGATCGTGCCCTGCTTCTGCAGGTGGGACAGGCCCAGCATCAGGCCCAGTACGACCAGGATGATCAGAAGTGAATATTTGAGGCGCTGCACGTGTGTCATCGAAAGTTCCTTGCAACATCAGGGGCAAATGGCTCGCAACGAGCCGCGGCAATGATACAACGGCCACTGGCGCCAGCGCTGCATTTCCTGCTGGGTAAGGCGGCATCAGCCTGAAAGCATGGGGCTTCCAAGCACCCATGCCGGAGGCACCATGCACAAACCCCTGCTATTCGCATCGCTGATCCTTTCCCCCTTCACCGCCCATGCACTGGATACCCAGCAGACCCCTGCCGAGCACTTGCTCGAACTGGGCGGCGAACTGGCGGCCCATGCTGGCA
Source organism: Pseudomonas sp. S37 (assembly GCF_016658545.1). Lineage (GTDB taxonomy): Bacteria > Pseudomonadota > Gammaproteobacteria > Pseudomonadales > Pseudomonadaceae > Aquipseudomonas. The sequence goes on from NZ_JACVZC010000045.1 coordinate 20,524, forward strand.
GCAGCCAGTGGCAACAATTGTGGCAACGCGTACGCCAAGCTGGCTACCTGCAAGCCAGTGGAGCCTCTGTGAGCTTCACCGTGCCTGTGGCCCGGTTACCTGACCTGGCCAAGCAAACCCTGGCCCAGGCTGACAAGGTAGACGCATTACGCCAGACCCAGGCCCTGTACCGGCGCAGCTTTGCCGGGCAGGTCATCGGCCAGCGTAACGGGCAACCCTTGCATACCCTGTGCCTGCTGGTTGACTGGCGAACATTGCCTCAAGGCATGCACGCCACGCCTCAGGCCTACCTGCATAGCGCCAGCCTGCTGAACAGCTATCCGTGCGACTAAGGGTTTCTGAACCCTGAACACAAACAAGGGAGTGAGCAGATGAGAAATCGCCGGGCGCAGCCAGCAGTCGACGCCGTTTCCTACACGCGTGGATATCGTTGCCTGCAAAACCTGTTCGCCGAAGCTACAACGCCCAACCCATATGCCGCCTAGCGACGGACCTTGGCTGTCGCACAGAATTTGCTCACACCTTCGACATAACGCCGCGGGTGATCGGGTCGCACATCGCACCCATCCCGAAGGAGCGCCATATGCAACTGCCAGATTTGAGCCAGATCGATATCAGCCAACTGCCCCACTCGCTGCAGGCACTGATCGACTGCATCGGCATCGACAACGCCTACCAGTTGACCTGCGCTTTCGGCGGCAGGCCCAAGTACATCCCCAAACACCGCGAGCGTACCAAGCTCGCCGACGTGCTACCGGCCGAAGCACTCGATGCACTGATCAAGCGCTTTGCCGGCGTCGCCCTGGAGATCCCCAAGGCTGACCACTTCCTGCGCCAATTGCGCAACCAGCAGATCCAGAAAGAAAGCGCCAATGGCCTGTCCCGCAGCCTGCTGGCCAACAAGTACGGCCTGAGCCTGCGCCAGATCGGCAACATCCGGCGCCAGGAGCCTTGCGCTCGCTGACAACCAGGCACCCTGGCCGCCATGGCGGCCCCTTACCCACTAGAGAGAACATTCCGATATGTCGATAGACAACAGCCTTATTGGCTCCGTCATCAATGCCCTGCCAATGGACCGCATGATCGCCGGCCCGTTGCAGGCCATGGTCCAGGCGCAGGTTACCGCCAGTAAATCGTATGCCGACTTCCTGATGCAGGTGTGCGTGCAGGACGGCAAGGCAGTCGCCATCCAGTTCGACTACGACGAGACCATCGTCGACGAACAGGGCGAGTACAAGGGCGTGGTCAGCAAGACCATGAAAGTGCCGCTGCTGGCGGCTATCACCCACCCGAACATCTCCATCGAAGAGGGCAATGTCGAGTTCGAGCTGGTTATCAACCAGATGTCGGAAGATGTCTCCAGCAAGGACATGAGCGCAGAAGCCACCGGTTCACTGGGCTGGGGCCCCTTCAGGCTGAACGTGAAAGGCAGCGTCAGCCACAAGTCCACGCAAACCCGCAAGACCGATACCCGCGCACGTTACGCTTTCAACACGACCTTGCGCCGCCAGGAACCACCTGAGGCGATCATGCGCGTGATTGAATTCCTGACCGACGCGGCGACAAAACCAACCGTCGTCAGCTCCGCCACACTCGAGAGCCCGGACGAGATTTCGCAGAAAGACACCTTGAAAGATCCGGCAGCCGACGCGCCGCCTACAAGGTCTTGAGCTGATTCGCCCCCCCCCCCCGAAACAGCCCTTCAGGCCAGCAGCCTGAGGGGCCCCGCCGGACTGAGGAATCTAATCAATGGACAAGTCCCCCGCGCCCATGACTTCCATCGACCTGCGTGAGATCACCCGCGGCCTGCAAGAGGCCGCGAGTGCCACCAACAGCCTGATCGCGCAGCAGTACATCAACCTGTTCGACCAGTTCTTCGAGTGTGACACCGAAGCGTTGGGCGCGCCCATGAAAGCCAAGATGGTCGAGGTGGCAATGGATGGCCAGCACATCATGCGTGTGCCCCTGTTCGCCTTGGTGTCGCCCAAGGGCCTGGCCCTGGAGCGCATGCAGGTCGACCTGTCGGTGCGGGTCAAAGGCACCGAAGCGCAGCAGGCGCTGCTGACTGCCAGCGAGAACAAGGCCGCCAGCTTCAAGGTCACCATCGGAGGCCAGGGCCGCCAAGGTGACAGCCGTGACCCTGATGAAGTCCAGATCCGCATGCAGTTCCAGGCCAGTGAACCACCCGAAGCACTGAACCGGCTGATCGAGGAGTACACCAGCCTGATCGTCCCCGTACGTACCCCCGCCACGTCACCCTCGCCCGATACCAATGAGTTCATCGAGGCGGCCACCGTCCGTTGACTGCCGCCCCGCTGACAATCTAGAAATCGCGTTTGTAGAAGATATCCAGTGAGCTGGCCAGCCCGCTGGCCGCCTCCAGGTAGACCTTCTTGCTCAGCTTGTAGCGCAACGCGATGGTGTTCGCCGGTTCGAACACCCCTACCCCGTAACGCAGGCTCAACTTCTCGGTGAGGTTGCCACTGGCGACCACACTGGTGGTATTGCCCGAGCCTTCGGTATCCAGCTGGAAGTCGTCGATGCCCAGGCTCGACGCCAGGCTGCCGGTAATGCCGGCACTACCGGCCAGGCCCAGGCCCAATGCCGCTTCGGCAAGCATGTTGTTGTCTTCGCCAGAAGTGCCCAATGGCCGCCCCAATACCAGGTACGACAATGCCTGCTCCTGGCTCATTGCCGGCTCCGAGAATACTTTGGTGGTTGGCTGTTCGGCACTGCCGCTCAGGCGAATACCGGCAATCACATCGTCAACCTGGCGAATCGCTTCGATGTCCAGGTACGGCTGGTCGATCGGCCCGGCAAACAGCAGGCGCGCCCGGCGAATGGTCAGGCGCTGGCCATAGGCACGGTAACGCCCATCGGCCAGGCTCAGTTCACCGCGGGTGTCGAGGTTATCGCCAATGTGCACATGGCCAAGCAGGTTGGCGGTAAGGCCAAAGCCACTGAACGACAGCTTGTCGCGGCCCACTTCGACATCGATATCCATGGCCATCGCCATGGGTGGCTTGCCCTCTTCGGTCTGGTGACCGACGATTACCGTATCATCCGACACCTTGACAGTGGACGGCGGCAGCTCACGCACAGTGATCTTGCCCTTGGGCACCTGTACCTTGCCGGTGATCGCCAGCTTGTCGTCAATCAGGCGCAAGGTCAGGTCCGGGGCTACCTCCAGCGTGGCGTAGGGTTCGACCGTGACCGGCAGTTGCTGGCCCTGCACGCGCACGTCCATGCCCAGCGCCTGGCCCCAGGTCAGGTTGCCGCTCAACTGGCCACGCCCTGCCTCGCCACTGCGCCAGTTGCCATTGAGTTGCACTTGCTCGCCGGCGATCTGCGCCTGCAATGACAAGTCCTGCAGGCTGGCAGGCAATTCGGCGCCGCTGACTTCGCCACCGCTGAGCATGAGGTTGCCGTTGACCTGCGGCGCCAGCAACGTGCCCGACAGCTGGCCACTGCCATTGAGCTGCCCGCCCAGGCGCTCGACCATCGGCACAAACGGCCTGGCCACCGACAGGTCCAGCCCGGCCAGGCGGAAATCACCCGACAGCGGTTTGTTCTTGCCCAGTGGATCGAGCCGGGTATTGACGTTCAACTCGCCCAGGCGCTCACCCCGAAACGCCAGGCGCGCATCGATACGCCGAGGAGCCAGCGTACTGTCCAGGCGCAAAGCCTGATACGGGAAGTCGATCCAGCGACCCTTGTCGCGCACACGCAGGGTGCCGCCACTGGCATCGACCACCACCGTACCTTTGGGGCCACTGGCCGGGATGTCCAGGTTGATGTCGGCATTGAGCAGACCTTGCCAGGCAAAGTCCTTCGGCAACCATTGCGCCAGGCTTTCCAGCGGGAACTGCTTGAGGTGGTAGCGCAGGCGCGGCTCGGGCGCCAGGCGCTGGTCATCACCACACAGGCTGGCCTGCCCCGAGCGCCAGCAGTGGGCGCCAAAGTCGAGTTGCCCGCTGGCCAGCCGCTGCAGCCGCGCCGGCGCCTGCAACTGCCAGTCCTGGCCGCCGGCCTGGATACGCCCACTGGCCAGGCGCCCGCGCCAGTCGCCCTTGCTCAACTGGCCATCCAGGCCGAGGTCGAGCTTGAGTTGCGGGCCGTCCAGCGCCAGGCTCAGGGCCTGCTGGCGAATGTCACCTTTGCCATTGGCCTGCAACGTGCCCAGTGCCGTGTCACCCAAGTGGATACCGGTAGCCTTGAGGTCGATCACGCCGCGTTGGGCGTTGTCCAGGCGGGCATCCAGGTCCAGCTGCTGCAAGCGGTTTTCCGCCTGCGCCAAGCGCTGGCCCTGCAAGGTGAGCGTGCCTTGTGGCGCCTGTAAGGTACCGGCAACATCCAGCCGGCCTTTGACCTGGCCTTGCAGCCGTGGCCACAGCTGCCCCAGGCGCGGCAGGTCGAGGTCGATCCGCCCGGCCAGGCGTTGCTGCAGGCTGCCACTGCCGTTGATGCGGTTGTCACCCAACTGGATCGCCAGTGCGCCCAGGGTCCAGCTCTGCCCTGCCCCTTGGGCCTCGGCCTTGAATACGGCCGGCTGGCCGCGCAGGCGCCCCTTGAGGTCAAGCTGGGCTTCAAGAGAGAGCACATCCCCCTTCATTTCGCCTTTGCTGCGCAGCGGCCCTGCCAGCGAACCGGGCAATTCGGCCAGCCAGTAGGCCGGGTCGAGTGCAGAGAGCTGCAAGTCGACATCCCAGGCCAGGTTGTCGGCAAAACGTACGGCAACGCTACCGGCAGCCTTGCCCTGGCCTGCCGTCAGCGCCAGTTGCGGCAGTTTCACCTGGCTCAAGTCGCCCTCGAACGGGCTGGCAAGGCTGAACGCCCCGGCCGGGCCGTCCAGGTCGCCGTTGAAGGTGCCCGTATAATTGCCATCGCGATAATGCACCTGGGTATTGAAGCGTTTGAGGGTGACCTCCGGCGGCGTTTCCAGGGGGTACAGGCGCAGCCACGGAAAGTCTTGCCAGTCCAGTTGCGCATCAGCCGTCAGGCCTTGCTGCCAGTCAGCCGTGGCTTGCAGCTTGACGCGCTGGGTGTCGCTGGCAGCGAGGTCCAGGGCATCGAGCTTTGCGCCCTTGCTGTCGACCAGGCCTGACAACGCCAAGGCGATCGGCGATTGTTCAGCCGGCAGGCTGGCCGTGCCCGACAACTGGTAGCCCTTGAGCAGGTCGCCTTTGGCGTCGAGCTTGAGCTGGTTCAGTTGCAACGTATCAGGCAGGGAACCGGCCGGCTTGAATGCTTCCGAGCGGATCTGCAAGGTCGCTGGCAGGTGCTCGGCCAACGCCTGCAATTGCCCGCTCAGCGTGGCGTCGAGGTAACCGCTGCTGGTACCGGCAAGCTTCAGGGTCTTTTGCAGTTCGCCTTCGGCATTCAACGCCAGCTGCCAGGCTTTGCCCTCTACCGCGGGCAGCTGCAACTGAGCCTGAAGCTGTACCGGCCAGTCACCTTCAGGCCGGATATCGCCCTGAAGGTTCAGTTGCAGGTCGTCGCGCTGCAGGTGCAGGCTGTCGATGCGCATGCCGCTGTTGGTCCAGTGCGCCGCCAGCTGCACGTCGCCCAGCAGGTCGCTGCCATCCAGGCGCAGTTGGCCAACCTTGACCTCACCCAGTTCGATGGCCAGTGGCAGGCGCAGACTCGGTAATTGCAGCGGGCTACTGTCGGCCGGCTCGGCACTCGGGGCAAACGCCATGTCGATGCGTTGTGCCTGCAAGCGGTCGATGCACAAGGTGGCGCGCAGCAGGCAGGCGGGTGACCAGGCCAACAGGGGCGCCTGTACCTCGACCTTGCTGCCAGCATCGGCCCAGCTCAGCCGGCTGGCTTGCCAACTGCCCGCCAGGCGCCCCTGAAAGTCAGTTACTTCAAGCCCGGGCACCTTGCCCAGTGCCCAGCGGCTGCCGGCCTCTGTGCCCAGCAGCAGGCCGAGCACCAGGCCCAGGCTCGCGACAACCCCAAGCAGGCCCAGCAGAATGTATTTGATCACGCGTTTCACAGCTCAGGCCCCATGGAAAAGTGCAGGCGAATGCCCCCGTCGTCATCCAGTGCCTTGGCCAGGTCGAGGCGCAGCGGCCCCACCGGCGACACCCAGCGCACACCAAAACCGACGCCGGTCTTGAGGGTGGGCAGTTCCAGGTCGTTGAACGAGTTGCCTTGGTCAACGAAGGTTGCAACCCGCCACTTTTCGGTCAGCGAATACTGGTACTCGACACTGCCGGCCACCAGGTAGCGCCCGCCAATGCGGTCGCCGTCGCTGTTTTTCGGCGACAGGGTCTGGTAGTCGTAACCGCGCACACTCTGGTCGCCACCGGCGAAGAAACGCAGAGACGGCGGAATGTTGTTCTTGAAGCCATTGGTCGCGCTGCCGCCAAACTGCACGCGGCCAAGCAAGCGGTGGTTGTGGCCGAGCGTGGTCAGGCCCTTGAGCAATACGTTGCCGTGCAACAGGTTGGTATCGGAGACCAGCCCTTCCTTGGCCACCTGTGCGTCGAACTGCAGGCGGTAGCCGTTATGCGGGTCGATGCGGTTGTCACTGCGCAGGAACGAGTAACTGATGCCGGGCATCAGCAGGTTGCTTAACCCGGAGTCATCACCCAACCGATATTCTTCGCGCTGGTACTTGAGCGAAATGACTCGCTGCCAGCCGCTGGGCAGCTTGCTGTGCCACTCGGGGCCAACCGTCAGCAATTTGCTGAGGGTGTCGGTACCGGCAAGCTCCTCATTCTGGTAGCCACCGGCAAAGCGCAGCTTGTCGGTCAGCGGCGGGTCGAGGGGGATGTCATACCACAGGCCGACGTTTTGCCGCGGCGCCGACAGTTCGGTTTCCCAGCCATAGCTGTGGCCCTGCGGGTTGACCCAGTGACGGGTCCAGTTGGCCTTGCCGCGCGGCCCGACGTCGGTCGAGAAGCCCAGGCCCAAGCCCATGGTACGGGGTTTGCGGGTTTCCAGGTGGACATCCACCGGCACTTCTTCACCGACAGCGGCAGTGGGGGCTGCATCGACGCGCACACCTTCGAAATAGCCGCTCGACTGCAGGTCGTTGTTCAGTTCAGCGATCAGTTCCGAGTCGTAGGGGGTACCGGGTTTGAACGACACCATGCGCTGCAGCAGGTCGTCATCCAGCGGCGTGTCGCCGCCGAAGGTGACAGCGCCCAGGCGATAGCGTGGGCCGCTCTGGTAGACCAGTTCGATATCGGCCACGCCCGCCTGAGGGTCGACCGCCAGGCGCTGGCTGCTGAAGCGGCCACTGAAGAAGCCGTAGCGCGATGCCTGGTTCTGGATCAGCCGCTTGGCATCTTCGTACAGGCCGTGGTTGAGTTGCTCGCCGGCGCGCAGCGCCTTGCTGTCGGGTACGCGAAAGGCCTTCATTTCGCTGGCCGGGCCTTCGATGCGCACGGTCACATTGCGCAGGCGAATGGGCTCGCCCGGGTTGATGCTGATGATCAGTTGGGGGGAATGGTCAGCGTCCTTGGCGGCCTTGACCTCGGTATCGATCTGCGCCTGATAGTAGCCAAGTGCCTGCGCGGCTTTGCGCGCCTGCTCCTCTGCCCCGCGACTAAAGCGCAGCAGCGCTTCTTCATCGCGGTCCCCCAGAGTGCCTATATAGCCTTCGACATTGGCCTTGAGCGCCTTGTTGGCCGGTTTTACCTTCACCAGCAACTCGCTCTGGCCCCATGCTGCAAAACTGGCGACCCAGAAAACCAGGCCCCAGGTCAATCTTCCTGAATACGTCATGCGGCAAATGCTACCAGACCCGAACGCTCAAGGGAGCCGCCTTGCGGCCTGTTCAGGCAAAAGCGGAATTCGAAGAGACCGGGTTTGGATGAAAGAACACCCTCTCTCGGATTGGTCCTACAGCCACTTCGCCAATTTCCTCATAGCCTTGACGTTGGTAAAACGCCAGATAGTGCTCATTGCCCGTGTCCAGCACCACCCCTTGGGTACCGGGGTCTTCTGCGCACCAGTCGTGCACAGCTTGTAACAATTGCTCGCCGTAGTGCTTGCCCTGAAACTGCGGGTGCACCCCCAGCAACGGCAGTACATGTACCTGATCGGTAGGCAGGCAGGTGGCCAGGGCGGCCTGGTAGTCCATGTAGCGCCGGGTACAGCGCGGGCCGGTACCCAGGACCATGCGCAGGCGCCAGGCCCAGCTGTCGGCCACACCCAGGCGGCGCAGCGGCGGCACGATCAGGGCCACCGCGATCAGGCGATCGTCCACCAGCAGGCCGATGGCGGGCAGTTGCAGGTAGAAGTGCTGCCGCACCCATTCGCGCACCATTACCCGCAAGCGCCGCTCGTAGCCAGGGCGCTGGCCCTCGAAGATATAGGCAAAGGTAGGCTCGTGGCGGTAGGCGTTGTACAGCAGTGAACGCGCCTCGCGGCTGTAACCATCATCGAGCAGGCAGACACGGGCCGGGGCGGCTGTGGTTTCGGGCATTGCGGGCAGACCTCCTGGAATGGGCGTACTGTGCCTTGGAGGTTCGCCACCGCGCTTCGTTCCCCCCCACAGCACGTTAGCAGCCGGCTTGCAAACCCGCCACGCTGGTGATGCAGGGCAATGTCGGCTAGCATCGCGCCTTTTACCGGGATTGTCTTTCCATGAAGATCGTCTGTTTCAACATCAACGGCCTGCGTGCCCGCCCGCACCAGTTGGCGGCGCTGATCGAAAAGCACCAGCCAGACGTGATCGGCCTGCAGGAAACCAAGGTCAGCGACGATCAGTTCCCGCTGGCCGATGTGCAGGCACTGGGTTACCACGTGCACTATCACGGCCAGAAGGGCCATTACGGCGTAGCCCTGCTGTCGCGCCAGGCACCGCTGAGCCTGCACAAGGGCTTTGCCAGCGATGAGGAAGACGCCCAGCGCCGCTTCATCTGGGGCACGTTCGCCGATGCCGATGGCAACCCGATCACCATCATGAACGGCTATTTCCCCCAAGGTGAAAGCCGCGACCACCCCACCAAGTTCCCGGCCAAGCAACGCTTCTACAGCGACCTGCAAGCGCTGCTGGAGGGCCAGTTCCGCAATGATCAGCCGGTGCTGGTGATGGGCGACATGAACATCTCGCCGCAGGACTGCGACATTGGCATCGGCCCGGACAATGCCAAGCGCTGGCTGAAGACCGGCAAGTGCAGCTTCCTGCCGGAAGAGCGTGAGTGGATGGAACGCTTGAAAGGCTGGGGCCTGGTGGACAGCTTCCGCCACCTGTACCCGGACGTGAGCGACCGCTTCAGCTGGTTCGATTACCGCAGCCGCGGCTTTGAAGACGACCCCAAGCGCGGCCTGCGCATCGACCTGATCATGGCCTCGCAGGCACTGGTGCCGCGGATCAAGGCAGCGGGTGTGGACTATGAGCTGCGCGGAATGGAAAAGCCGTCGGACCATGCACCGATCTGGTTGGAGTTGAGCTGAGCCAGGCAGCGCGCCAGAAAAGGCCGGGCCTGCCGGCCAAGTACCACCGGCCGTTCAGCGTTGCCGCTGCCACCCTATTCGCGGGTAAACCCGCTCCTACAAGGGCAGTACGTTCGTTGTAGGAGCGGGTTTACCCGCGAAAGGGCCGGGCCTGCCGGCCAAGTACCACCGGCCGTTCACCATTGCCACCGCCACCATTCGCGGCGGTTCGACACCTCGATGAACCCGCTCCTGCAGGTCACAACCCCAACCGCAACGCCTGCCCCAAACCCGCCCCGCGCGCATCGTCCGCAGCGCTGACCAACGCAAAGTTGTAATCCCCATGCGACCAATACCTCGCCTCCAGCTGGCCATCGACCCGCTGCCCGTCCGGCATGCGCTGGTACTGCTCGCTAGGTGAACGCATGAACAGGCTGATCCGCTGGCCCTTGCCATCCTCAAAAACCAGCAACGCCGCCGGCCCTTGTTCGTTGCTGAGCAAACGCGCACCCACCGGTTTGAAACCATAGCCCGCCAGGTCCGGCAACTGGCCCACTCGGCTGAAATGCCGGCCCAGCCAGTCGCGCAACTGCCCCGGGTCGCTGGCCTGGATATCCAGCGCCTGGCTGGCGGCGAACAGCCGGTGCGCCTGCACGGCATCGGCCATCGGCATATCGACCTGCGCCAGCGCCGCATCGCGCATTTGCCAGCCGCCCAGGCCACCGATACCTACCGCCAGCACCAACACCGCAGCGCTCGCCCAGCGCCGCTGGCGGCGCTGGCGCAACTGCCGGCGCAACGGGCCAAGCTCCAGTGGCGGGGCCCCGGGCAGTTCGCCAAACCCGGCCAAGGCCGCACGCAGCCGACGGGCATCGGCGCGCCAGCCCTCCACCCGTGCCGCCGCCTGCGGGTTGGCAGCCAGCCAGGCGTGCACTTCGGCACGGCGCACAGGCTCCAGGCGCTCATCGACGTAAGCGTGCAATTCGTCTTCGCTGGGGATCAGGCGCGTCATTTCAGTCTCCGCAAGGCCGGTGGCTGGGGATTGCCCTCGGTCAGTTCGCGCAAGGCATTGCGCGCGCGCGACAGGCGCGACATCACAGTGCCGATGGGAATACCCAAGGCCTGGGCGGCCTCCTTGTAGCTCAAACCTTCGATGCTGACCAGCAGCAACAAGGCACGCTGCTCGGCCGTCAACCGGGCAAACGCCTGCAGGTCGGCCTGGGCCAGGACGATGGCTTCGAGGTTGTCGCCAACCGGCTCGTCATCGCGCTCGGCACGGCCGAACCAGGACAACCAGCGGGCATGCAGGCGCTCGCGACGCTTACCGTCGAGAAACAACCGATAAAGAATGGTGAACAGCCAGGCGCGCAGTGCATCGACGTCGCGCTGCTGGTCGCGCCGGCTGAGCGCCCGCTCGACAGTGGCCTGCACCAGGTCGTCGGCGCTGCCCGGCTCGCGGGTCAGCCACACGGCAAAGCGGCGCAGGCGCGCAAGCAGTTCGCGCCATTGGTGGTCGTCCAGGTCGTGCATGGCGAGGTCCCAGCCTAAGGGGTTGTCAGTGTAAGGGGCAGACGCCTGTGAACACATTCTATTCCCGCTGAGGGAATAAGTTTTTACCTGCCGCGTCGTACTGGCACCTTCACTGAACCGGACGATGACCATGAACTCACCTCTGCACGGCCCGGCCAAGGCCTTGCGCCTGGCCGCCATCGGCGCCGTGATGCTGGCCGCAGGCGCCGGCTTTGCCTATGCCGCCGGCTGGCTCGGCGAACCCCGGCTGACGCCTCAGCGCATCATTGATACCTTCGAAGCCCAGGCCGGGCACTACCCGGGCTATCGCAAGAACCACGCCAAGGGCCTGTGTGTCAGCGGTTACTTCCAGCCCAGCGGGCAGGCCGCCAACCTGTCCACGGCACGCGCCTTCAGCCAGCAACGGGTGCCTGTGATCGGCCGTTTCGCCATCGGTGGCGCCAACCCCTTCGCCCCGGACACCGGCATACCAGTACGTAGCCTGGCCATTCAGCTGAGCACCGACGATGGCCAAGTCTGGCGCACCGGCATGAACAACCCGCCAGTGCTCGCGGTCAGCACGCCGCAAGGCTTCTACGAGCAGGTGCTGGCCGGCGCCCCGGTGCCGGCCACCGGCAAACCGGACCCGGCCAAAATGCAGGCGTTTTTCGCCGCCCACCCGGAAAGCGCGGCGTTCCGCCAGTGGGCAGCGAGCTACAAGCCCAGCGACAGCTTCGCCAGCACGCAGTACCACAGCATCAATGCGTTTCGCCTGATCGATGCCACCGGCGCAGCCCACCCGGTGCGCTGGCAGCTTGAGCCACAAACCGCGTTTGCCGCGCTGCCTGGCCAGGTGGATGACAAGCAGTTCCTGCAACACGACCTGCAGCAACGCCTGGCCCAAGGCCCGTTACGCTGGACCTTGCGCCTGGTACTGGCCGAGCCGGGCGATGCCGTGGATGACCCTGCCCGCCCTTGGCCAGCCGAGCGGCGCAGCGTCGACGCCGGCACCCTGGTGCTGGAGCAGGTCGACGCCCCGGAACAAGGGGCCTGCCGTGACATCAACTTCGACCCGCTGATCCTGCCAAAAGGCATCGAAGCCTCCGGCGACCCGATCCTCGCCGCCCGTTCCGCCGCCTATTCGGAATCCTTCAACCGCCGCAGCCGTGAGTCGCTGAGCACCGGAGCCCACCCATGAAACCCGAAGCCTTCCACCCCTTCGCCCGCCTGCTGCACTGGCTGATGGCAATACTGATCCTGGCCATGCTGTTCATTGGTGTGAGCATGGTTGCCGACCTGTCAACGCGCCACCCCGTGCTGATCAGCCTGCACAAGGCCACCGGCCTGGCCCTGCTGGTGCTGGTGGTGCTGCGCATCGGCGTGCGCCTGACCGTGCCCCACCCACCCCTGCCGCAAGACCTGCCAGCGCTGCAACGCTGGGCCGCCGGCGCCTCGCACCTGGTGCTCTACGGCCTGATGCTGGCCATGCCGCTGCTGGGCTGGGCCATGCTGTCGGCCGGCGATTACCCACGCCCGCTGGGCTTGCCCGCCATCGCCCCGCACAACCTGCAGCTGTATGCCGTGCTGCGCCAGGCCCATGGCTGGGCCGGCTACCTGTTGTTCGCTACCGTGCTGGTGCATGTGGGCGCGGCATTGATGCACGCATGGGTGCGCCGGGACGGCGTGTTGCGTAGCATGTGGCCTGGCCCCCTGCGCCGCAGTGAATGACCTGCAGCAGCCCAGGGGTTCGACAATCGATAATAATTCTTAATAAGATCGGCTTTCTATTTGCCGAACTGCCCTGGACTAACCAATGAACGTCGCAAAGGATCCTGCAACCCTTCTACCCGCCAGCACCCTGGACTTGCGTCCACTGTTGCTGGCCAACATGGCCTGCACCATGTCGATGATGGCCTTCGTCGCCCTCATCGGCCCGATCGCCCGCCAGCTTGGCATGGCCACCTGGCAAGCGGGCGCTGCCGTTACCGTGGCCGGCGTGGTCTGGGTGCTGCTGGCCCGCCCCTGGGGCCGTGCGGCAGACCGCCTTGGCCGACGGCGCATCCTGCTGCTGGGCAGCGCCGGTTTCACCCTGGCCTACTGGCTACTGTGCCTGTTCATCGAGGGCGCGTTGCGCTGGATGCCGGGGGCGACCCTGGCGTTTATCGGCCTGATGGTCGCACGCGGTTGCATCGGCGCCTTCTATGCCGCCATCCCGGTGGGCTGCAACGCGCTGATCGCCGACCATGTCGAGCCTCAACGCCGCGCGCGGGCCATGGCCTCGCTCGGGGCGGCCAACGCCATCGGCCTGGTGGTCGGCCCTGCCCTGGCTGCGCTGTTGGCACGGCATAGCCTGAGCCTGCCGTTTCATATCATGTCCCTGCTGCCGGCCTGCACCTTCGTTGTGCTGCTGTTCACCCTGAAACCCCAGGCGCTCCCCCACAGCCATGCGCCCAGCCCGGTACGGCTGAACGACCCACGCCTGCGCCGGCCATTGCTGGTGGCATTCAGCGCCATGCTCAGCGTGACCGTTTCGCAAATCATCGTCGGCTTCTTCGCCCTTGACCGCCTGCACCTGGGGCCGGCCGAAGCCGCTCAGACCGCCGGCATTGCCCTGACCACGGTGGGCGTGGCGCTGATACTGGCACAGGTGATTTTGCGCCAGCTGGAATGGCCGCCGCTGAAGATGATCCGGGTTGGCGCGACGGTCTCGGCGCTGGGCTTTGCGTGTGGCTCGCTGGCCACCACGGCCCCTTGGCTATGGGCTTGCTACTTTGTGGCAGCTGCGGGCATGGGGTTTGTGTTCCCGGCGTTCTCGGCACTGGCGGCCAATGCCATGCAGGCTTCCGAGCAAGGCGCCACCGCCGGCTCCATTGGTGCCGCCCAGGGCATGGGTGCGGTGATCGGGCCGCTGGCCGGCACCCTGGTGTATGCCGTTGATCCGCGCCTGCCATTCCTGGCCGTGGCGGCACTGTTGCTGCTGGTAGGGTTGTGGCCAATGCCGCGTGAACAAAGGGTTTGAGAAGCACAGCGCGCAACCGTGCAGAGTGTGTTTTAATGCGCATCGCTCATTATTTTAAACACCTCTGATTACAAGGCGGCTATGGACACGGGGACGCGACTCAAACTGGTGCGTGAACGCAACAACCTCTCCCAACGGGAACTGGCCCGCCGCAGCGGGCTGACCAATTCGACGATTTCGCAGATCGAACAGAATCGCGTCAGCCCTTCGGTCAGCTCCCTGAAAAAACTGCTCGAAGGCATTCCCATGAGCCTGGCGGAGTTTTTCAGCTTCGACGAGCCGGTGCGCGAAGAGCGCTACGTGTTCCGTGGCGGCGAACAGCCAGACCTGGGCCGTAACGGCCTGCGCATGTTGCTGGTAGGCGCCAGCGTCGAAGGCCGGCAGATGCGCATGCTGCGTGAACTGTATGCACCGGGTGCCGACTCGGGCGAGCCGATCGTGCATGCCGAAGGCGAAGAGTGCGGCCTGGTCACCCGTGGCACAGTCGAGTTGTGGGTCGATGGCCAGGTCAGCGTACTCAACTCGGGCGATGGTTACTACATCCCCACTACCCTGCCGCACAGTTTCAAGAATATCGGCCCGGACGAGGCCGAGATCATCAGCGCCAATACCCCGGCGAACTTCTGATTGAATGGGGCTGCCTTGCAGCCCTTCGCGGGCGCGCCCGCTCCCACGGGTTGATCGCCGCGTTCGTGAATTGCCACGGTCCCTGTGGGAACGCACTCAGCTGGAAACGCTGCTGGCGCCCTGACGCAGTGCCGCCTCGACAAAGTCCAGGCGGTCCTGGCCAAAGAACATCTCATCGCCCACAAAACAGGTGGGCGCGCCGAACACCCCGCGCGCCACGGCCGCCTCGGTCGCCTGCCTGAGTGCTGCTTTTACTTCATCATCCACCGCCAGTGCGCGGAATAGCTGGGGGTCGAAGCCACCCTCGACAAGTGTCTGATCAAGCACGGCGCTATCGCTCAGGTTGCGGCGCTGCGCAAACAGGCCATTGAACAATACCGCCAGCAAGGCCTCGAAGCGCTCCGGCGCGCGCAGCTGGGTACCTACCAATCCGCGCATCAGGGTCAAGGTATTGACCGGGAAGCCGGGCGGCAAACCGTACGGCACGCCATAGCGCGCCGCAAACCGCGCCAGGTCGGTAAACAGGTAGCGCCCCTTGGCCGGGATCATTGCCGGCGAGGCATTGCCGGTAGCCTGGAACACACCGCCCAGCAACATGGGGCAGTAACGCAGCGTGGCACCCTCGCGGGCACACAGCGCAGGCAGTTGGGTCCAGGCCAGGTAACTGGCCGGGCTGCCCAGGTCAAAATGGAAGTCGACAGTCTTGTGCATGCTCAGGGTCCTTGCGTGGTGATGAGGGTTTACCAACGTTCCATCCACGGGCGCAGGTCCAGCTCGAAAGTCCAGGCGTCGCGGGGTTGGGCGTGCAGATACCAGTAGCTGTCGGCAATGTGCGCCGGGTCGAGGATGCCATCCTGGTCCTTGAGGGCATAGCGCTCGGGGAAACTGTCACGGATGAAGGCAGTGTCGATGGCGCCGTCCACCACCACATGGGCAACATGAATGTTGCGTGGCCCCAACTCGCGCGCCATGCTCTGGGCCAAAGCACGCAAGCCGTGCTTGGCCCCGGCGAAGGCGGCAAAACCGGCCGCGCCACGGGTGCCGGCAGTCGCCCCGGTGAACAAAAGCGTGCCGCGCTCACGCTGCACCATACGCCGGGCCACCGCCTGGGCAGTGAGAAAGCCGGCAAAGCAGGCCATTTCCCAGATCTTGAAGTATTTGCGTGGGGTTTCCTCAAGGATGCTGCATGGCACATTGGCGCCGATATTGAAGACAAACGCTTCGATCGGGCCGATATCGCGCTCGATGGTTTCCACCAATTCTGCCACTTCGTCTTCCTTGCGGGCATCAGAGCCAAAACCGTGGGCCTGGCCGCCAGCGGCGCGTATCTCTTCAAGCAACGGCTGCAGTTTGCCCGCCTGGCGCCGGGTGACACAGGCGGTGTAGCCCTCACGGGCAAAGCGCTTGGCTATCTCGCCGCCGGTGGCGTCCCCTGCACCGATCACCAGCACCACTTTTTGTTGTTCTGCCATGCCTGTCTCCATTGGTGAATGATCGTTTAGTAAACGAACGCTATGTTATGATCGCGGTCATCGTCAAGCCCGCCTGCAGAGGCATGTGAATGCGCTACTCGAACGAACACAAGCAGCAAACCCGCGAACGGTTGCTGGCCAGCAGCGGCGCGCTGGCCAAGCGCGGGGGCTTTGCCAGCACCGGGGTGGCCGGGCTGATGAAGGCGATCGGCCTGACCGGCGGCGCCTTCTACAACCACTTCCCGTCCAAGGACGACCTGTTCACCGAAGTGGTGCGCCAGGAACTCTGCAACAGCCCGCTGGCGCGCCTGGCCAGCCAGGGTGCCAGCCGCGAGCGCTTGGCCCGCTGCCTGCAGCAGTACCTGAGCCTGGCGCATCTGCACAATGCCGAGCATGGCTGCCCGCTACCGCCCCTTGGGGTGGAAATCGCCCGCGCCGAAGCACCGGTGCGTGAAGTGGCCGAACACTGGTTACTGCAACTGCATCAGGCCTGGAGCACCACCCTGGAGGATGAGCAACTGGCCTGGGTGCTGATCAGCCAGTGCGTAGGGGCATTGCTGGTGGGGCGCATGCTCGCTAGCGAAAGCGTGCAGGCGCAGGTGCTGGACGCTAGCCGCGCCTTTGTCGAACATGCGCTGCATGAAGCGGATTAGCGCCTTGTTGGGCTTGTTGCTGGCTGTACCGGCATTTGCCGAACAAGCCTGCCCGCCCGGGCAATACCAGGTGTGCCTGATGGGCTGTTTTTGCGCCCCGATCGACCCCGGCCAGGCCGGGCAGATCCTCAAGGATGTCGAGGTCATGGCCTCTTCCAGCCTGACCTACGCCTTGCGCCAGGCCCGTGACGAAGCGACGGCCAGCGGTGTGCAGCCGATCCCGTTGCATATCCGCGCGCAGCTCGAACCCTGGTATGACTTTGCCGTGCTGGATGCGGCTCGCTTTCGGGTGGGTGACGAACAGCAGATGAGCGCAGCCAATGCACTGCTGCAGAACCCTGACGTGAACGCTGTGACGCTGATCGACACGATCATCTTCCGGCGCAGCAGTGATGCCGAGGACAACGTTGCGCTGTGGGCGCATGAGCTCAAGCATGTGCAGCAGTATCAGCAGTTGGGCGTAGAGGAATTTGCCCGGCGCTATACACGCAACTACGACGACCTAGAGGGGCCGGCCTACAAGATCGAGGCCGAAGTGGGCAAGGCGTTGCGTGAGCGGGGTTCTGGGCAGGCCCGATAGGCTAGCCAGTGCACGATCCCGTGTAGGAGCGGCCTTGTGTCGCGATAGGGCTGCATAGCAGCCCCACGATCTCAGCGTTAGCGCAAACACTGCTGGGGCCGCTGTGCGGCCCTATCGCGACACAAGGCCGCTCCTACACGGGCACCGCTCCAGTGGCCACTGGTGTGATCAGGATGCCGCCGAAGCCTCTTCTGTCGCCTGTTCACGGCTGGCATAACGCTGCGCCAGCACCGCACAGACCATCAGCTGGATCTGGTGGAACAGCATCAACGGCAGGATCATCGCGCCAATGCCACTGCCCACGAACAACACCTGGGCCATGGGTACGCCAGTCGCCAAGCTTTTCTTGGAGCCGGCAAACAGGATGGTGATGCGGTCCTCAAGGTCGAAGCCCAGCGCCCTGCCCAGCAGACGCGTGCCAAACAGCACCACCGCCAGCAGAATACCGCACACCACGAAAAGCCCGGCCAGGTGCTGCGCCGAGACCGTGTGCCACAGCCCGGTCACCACCGCCTCGCTGAAGGCGGTATACACCACCAGCAGGATCGAACCCTGGTCCACCACTTTCAGCCAGCGGGCATTGCGCTTGACCCAGGCACCGATCCAGCGCCGCGCAATCTGCCCGGCCACGAACGGCACCAGCAGTTGCAGGGTGATCTTCAGCACCGCATCCAGACCAGAGCCGGTGTCGCCACTGGCACCCAGCAACATCATCACCAGCAGCGGGGTGAGGAAGATGCCCAGCAGGCTGGAGGCCGCCGCACTGCAGATCGCAGCCGGCACGTTACCGCGGGCCAGCGAAGTAAAGGCAATGGCCGACTGCACGGTAGCCGGCAAGGCGCACAGGTAGAGCACGCCCAGGTACAGTTCATTGCCCACCAACGGCACGAACAGCGGCTTGAACGCCAGGCCCAGCAGCGGGAACAGCACGAAGGTGCAGGAGAACACCAGCAGGTGCAGGCGCCAGTGCCCGGCACCGGCGATAATCGCTTCGCGCGACAGCTTGGCGCCGTGCAGGAAGAACAGCAGGCCAATGGCCAGGTTGGTCAGCCAGCCGAAATACACCGCGCCGTCGCCCGAACAAGGCAGCACGGTGGCGATAAAGACCACCCCGAGCAAGGCCAGCGTGAAATTGTCGAATAACATGCGCAAATACTTCATCACAGTTTCCGTCTTGTCATTGTGCAAGGGCAGACGATAAGGTTTTCGGCTTTTCGCCGCTAACGCCGGAACTCCCGACGGTATCGCTCAACGGACACGCGCCACATAAGGACCTGCCCATGCCCCGCTCCCGCCTGGCTGCTCTTGCAGCTGCCATCACTCTCACCCTGGGCCATGCCAGCGTCCAGGCCGACGACCAATTGCAGGCCAAGGTCGACCGGATCATCCGCCCGCTGATGCAGGAACAAGGCATCACCGGCATGGCCGTGGCCATCTATGCCCGCGACCACGCGCACTACTTCAGTTATGGCGTGGCCAGCAAGGCGGACAACGTGCCGGTAAGCCGTGACACGCTGTTCGAAATCGGTTCGCTGAGCAAGACCTACACCGCCACCCTCGCCGCGCTGGCCAGCGCCGAAGGCAAGCTGGACCTTGAAGCCCCGGCCAAGCGCTATCATCCGGCACTGGCCGGGGCGCCCATCGGCGATGCAACCGTACTGGAACTGGGCGCCTACAGCGCCGACTGCCTGCCGCTGCAGTTCCCGGATGCGGTGCAGACACCGCAACAAGTGGTTGATTTCTTTCGCCACTGGCAACCTCGCGCCAAACCCGGCACCCAGCGTTGCTACTCGAACCCCAGCCTGGGCCTGTTCGGTGACCTGGCCGCCCGCGCCCAGCATCAACCGTTTGCCACGCTGATGACCGAGGGGCTGCTGGCGCAAATGGGCCTGGAAAACACCTACCTGCAGGTTCCGGCCAGTGCCCAAGGGCTTTATGCCCAGGGCTACGACGCCGCCGACAAGCCAGTGCGCGTAGGCCCCGGCCCGTACGCCGACGAGGCCTACGGCATCAAGACCAGCGCCAGCGACCTGCTGCGCTACGTGCGCCTGTACATGCAGCCGCAGGGTCTGCCCGCGGCGCTGGTGAAAGCCACGGCCATTACCCGGCAAGGCTACTTCCAGGTCGGCGCCATGACCCAAGGCTTGGGCTGGGAGCGCTACCCCTACCCGGTCACGCTGGGCACGCTGGTCGATGGCAACAGCCCACGGTTGATCCGTGAGCCGCAGGCAACCACACGCCTGCAACCTGCCCTGCCAGCACTGGCGGCAGCCTGGTACAACAAGACCGGCTCCACCAACGGCTTCGGCGCCTATGCCGCTTTTGTGCCCAAGGAACAGCTGGCCGTGGTATTGCTGGCCAATCGAAACTACCCCAACGAAGCACGCGTACGTGCGGCCTTCGACATCCTCTCCGGCTTGTAGTGCGCAGGCTGATTGTCGAACAAAACAACACTTTGTAGTGCCAAAAAATATTCACTACAAAATGGTTGACGCCGTTCATCGCCCTTGTGCATGATGAGGCCGTCTCCCTGATCGGGAGCGGTGGCAAGGGTGTTCCAGGCGGCCTGCGCGGTAACGCAGGCCGTCCGTGGAGAGGGAACTGTCCAAAAGGCAGCGTGAGAAAGCCCCTGTTGCGATGCTGCTGTAGCAGCCTTGGTAGTGCGCTACACCGTGGTAGCGCCAACTGTGAAAATCACCTACGAATGGGTAATGGGGGCTTTATGATGAACTTGAACAACAATCCGACTCTCGACCAATTGGCCCAGCTGTTCGCCGTACGCAAGGACAGCCTTGACGACCATTTGCTGTGGGTTAGCCAAACCGGTGAAGTGCGCCTCGACCGCCTGCCACCGAATACCATCGAAGATGAATTTGAAGAGCACCTGCCCAGCATGCGTGCCCGCTTCAAGGTCTACCGCCGTGGCCAGGGCTACGTCGGCAAGAAGGCCGCCGCCGACACCGAGTTCGTTGGCCGCGTGCTGCAGACCCTGCAACAAGAATGGCCCGCTGCCCGTGAGCAGCAGGCAGTCAAGGTGATCGAGCCGCTGAACTGAGGGTTCGCACCCTTACCAGAGCCCGGCCTGCATAGGCCGGGCTTTTTCATGCCTGACGCCGCCGCTGGCGGCTTTCCGGCAAGGGCAAGGCCCCCGTTGCCATGGCCCGGGCGCGGTCGACGCCCCACACCAGCGCGCGGGTCATGGTCTCGCCTGGCCGTGCGGGGTAATACTCTTCCAGCAATGCCCGCCCATCCCCACCGTACAGCCCCAGGAACAACTGCGTTGCACCCAGGCGCGACAGGCGCACCTGCACATCCAGTGTGGTGCCATCGCTGAGGGCTTCGTCGTGGCTGCGGCTGTGCAAATGGGCGTCAGCCCACTGCCAATAGGTCTCTTCCCTGACTCGCATGAGCATTCAATCCTCCGTTGCAGGAATGCCGCGCCAGAAAACCACAGCCTCGACCATTCGGCGAGTGCTACCCGGCATTACCATGAGGCGGATCAACGAATGGCAATAAAAACCCCGCCATTGGGCGGGGTGATGTTGGGGCGGGGTCACTTCTTCAGCGGTACCCGCGGCATGAAGCGGCCCTTTTTGCTGCGCTGCAGGTGTGCAGGCTGGAGCTGTTCGGAATCATCCAGCGTCATGTGGGCGAACCCCAGGCGAAATGCCGCCTGGCCGCAACGCACCTGGCTGTTGATCGGGAACGCATCGTTCAGGTCTTCGAAAAAGGATTCGCTCATGCCCTGTGTCCCTCCAGTGGCGGTCGCGCCGGCAACCAGAAGAGTTGCCCAACAAACGCGGCCCGTGAGACTGAGACTAGCCGGTCATTTGCGGACCACCCGGACAAGAAGCAGATAGCCGACCAGTGGCTAAATGCTCTACTTCAGGCGCACTGCCGTGCCAGTGGCAAATACTACGACCATGCCGCCTTGAACCGACGGCATGCTGATATCGAAATCCACGCCCACTACCGCATCGGCTTGCAACTGCCGTGCCCGCGCCTTGAGTTCTTCGGTGGCTTGCTCGCGGGCCTCGCGCAGCGCGCTTTCCAGGGTTTGCGAACGGCCCCCGAAGACATCGCGAACACGTGTGAAGAAATCGCGCACGAAGTTGATGCCCTGCACCGATTCGGAGCTGACCACGCCCAGGTATTCGGCAATCGGGCGGCCTTCGAGCTGGCTGGTGGTGGAAATGATCATGGGGGTGCTCCGTTGGCCTGGTGACAAAAAGAGGCCGAGTCTAGCAGAGCGCCTGATTCCGACGGACATGCCTCGCCATTGTGGGAGCGGGTTTACCCGCGAAGAATCCAATGCGTTGGATGGCACCGGCTTTGCCGGTGTTCGCGGCTAAAGCCGCTCCCACAGAGATCCCGTCATCGCCCGCGTAATAGTCAAATCAGGCGCTGGCTGCCCGCAAACGCTGGCCGATACGCGCGCCAAACACGTTCACCAGCAAACCGGCCATCACCAGCAAGGCGCCCCAGCCTTGTGTTGCAGTCAGGCGTTCGCCCAGCAGCAATGCCGACGAGCTCAAGCCAATCACCGGCACCAGCAACGAAAACGGTGCCACTTTGCCAGCCGGGTGGCGCGACAGCAGCTTGCTCCACAGGCTGTAGCCCAACATGGTGGCGACAAAAGCCAGGTAGGCCAGCGCCAGCACCGAGCTCCAGCTGATATTGGCCAGGGCATGGCCAATGCGCTCCGGCCCTTCCAGCCACCAGGACAACGCCATGAACGGCAGTGGCGGGATCAGCCCGCCCCAGATCACCAGCGCCACCAGGTCAACCGAGCCAAAGCGCCGGGTAATGATGTTGCCCATTCCCCACATGGCGCCGCCACACAAGGTCAGCACCAGCGCCAGTATCGGCACGTGGCCGCCGTCTTCGCTGCCGATCAGGGCCAGGCCACTGGCCGCTACCAGCAACCCCAGCACGCTGGCCAGGCGCAGCCGCTCACCGAGGAACAATGCGGCAAAACCGAGGGTGAAAAATGCTTGCGACTGCAGGATCAGCGAGGCCAGCCCGGGCGGCATACCGCTGTACATGGCCTGGAACAGGAAGGCGAACTGGCCCAGCGAGATGGTTGCGCCGTAGGCAATCAACCAGCGCCACGGCAGTTTCGGCCGCTTGACCAGCAAGATTGCCGGGAACGCCACCAACAAGAAGCGCAATGCCCCCAGCAACATCGGCGGCAAACCGTCGAGGCCAACCTTGATGACCACGAAGTTGACTCCCCAGGCGACAATCACCACCAGGGCGATGAGCAGGTCCTTGAGCGGCATTGCGACTTCCTTCTACAGGCTTTTATAGACATATTTCGTTACAGCATAAGGCTATTCCTTTCGTGAGGACCAGCACAGTTGTGGCTCAGAGTTGCGTGTAGGAGCGGCCTTGTGTCGCGATAGGGCCGCGCAGCGGCCCCAGGATTTCGGCTTCGCCGCATAAATAGCCGGGGCCGCTACGCGGCCCGTTCGCGACACAAGGCCG
>NZ_JACVZC010000046.1 GCF_016658545.1 Pseudomonas sp. S37
CAACCGCCTGTGCTGGATGCAGCAGGCCTACGGCCTGGACGCCAGCGATACGGTGTTGCAGAAGACCCCGTTCAGTTTCGACGTGTCGGTCTGGGAGTTCTTCTGGCCGCTGCTGGCCGGTGCACGCCTGGCCGTGGCTCAACCGGGCGAGCACCGTGACCCGGAGCGCCTGGTCGAGGTGATCAGGCAACACGCGGTGACTACGCTGCACTTTGTGCCCTCAATGCTGCAGGCGTTCATGGCCAGCGCCGAGGTCGAGCGCTGCAGCGGCCTCAAGCGCGTGGTCTGTAGCGGCGAGGCGTTACCCGCTGAGCTGGCGCAACAGACCCTGGCGCGGCTGCCCGGCGCCCAGTTGTACAACCTCTACGGCCCGACCGAGGCGGCCATCGATGTCACTCACTGGACCTGCCACACGGGCAGTGACAGCGGCGTGCCGATTGGCCGCCCAATCGACAACCTGAAAACGCACATCCTTGGCGCCGGCCTGCAGAGTGTCGCTCCGCGAGCGGCCGGTGAGTTGTACCTGGGCGGCGTTGGTCTGGCCCGTGGCTATCACCGGCGTCCGTCTCTGACCGCAGAACGCTTTGTCCCGGACCCCTTCGACAGCACGGCCCAGGGCGGCGGTCGCCTGTACCGCACCGGTGACCTGGCGCGTTATCGGGCCGACGGGGTGATCGAGTACAAGGGCCGTCTTGACCACCAGGTGAAAATCCGTGGCCTGCGCATCGAACTGGGTGAGATCGAGACACGCCTGCTGGAACACCCGGGCGTGCGCGAAGCGGTGGTGCTGGACATCGACGGGCCGGGTGGCAAGCAGCTGGCCGGGTACCTGGTAATGGCCGGCGAAGCCCCGGTCGACCCGCAGCAGCAGAACGCGTTGCGCAGCGAACTGCGCGAGCACCTCAGGCTCGGGCTGGCCGACTACATGGTGCCGACCCACCTGCTGTTCCTTGAACGCCTGCCGGTGACTGCCAACGGCAAGCTGGACCGCAAGGCCCTGCCCAAGCCCGACGCCAGCGCCCTGCAGGGCAGCTATGTGGCCCCGCGCAGCGAACTGGAGCAGCAGATCGCGAACATCTGGGCAGACGTACTGAAGCTCGATCAGGTCGGTGTGACGGACAACTTCTTTGAACTGGGAGGGGACTCGATCATCTCGATCCAGGTTGTCAGCCGGGCGCGACAGGCCGGGATCCGTTTCACGCCCAAGGCGCTGTTCCAGCATCAGACCGTTCAAGACCTGGCCTCGGTGGCCGCGCGCATGGAAGGCAGCGGCCCGCAGATCGACCAAGGGCCGGTGATCGGCGAAACACTCTTGCTGCCAATCCAGCAGGCGTTTCTTGAACAGTCGAACGCCGAACCGCATCACTGGAACCAGGCGGTCCTGCTTGCTTCGACCAGGCCTATCGAGGGTGCCGCGCTGGAAAAGGCACTGCACACGCTGCTCGAACACCACGATGCGTTGCGTCTGCGCTTCACGCCACAATCGGACACAGGCGCGTGGCTTGCCGCTCATTGCGCCCCAGGTGACGTCGAGGCCGGGCTGCTGTGGACGCAGACCCTGAGCGACCCGGACGCATTGCTAGCCCTGTGCGAACGCGCACAGCGCAGCCTGAACCTGCAACAGGGGCCGTTGCTGCGGGGTGTGCTGGCGACCCTGGCCGATGGAAGCCAGCGCCTGCTTTTGGTGGTCCATCACATGGCAGTGGATGGCGTGTCCTGGCGCATCCTTCTTGAAGACCTGCAAAACGCCTATACGCTTCACCTGGCAGGCCAGCCTGCCGTATTGCCTGCCAAGACCACCTCGACCAAAGCCTGGGCCGAACACCTTCAGGCCTATGCGCAAAGCGCTGCGTTGCAGGCAGAACTCGACTATTGGCAGGCGCAACTGCATGGGGTTGATCCGCAGCTGCCTGTGGACCGGGCTGACGGGTCGCTGCATGGCCGCCATGCTGCAACGGTGCATGCGCGCCTTGACCGGCAGCAGACGTCACGGCTGCTGCAACAGGCGCCCTCGGCCTACCGCACCCAGGTCAACGACTTGCTGCTGACCGCGCTGGCACGGGTGATCGCCCGTTGGACCCAACGCGACGAAGTGCTGGTGCAGCTGGAAGGGCATGGCCGTGAAGACCTGTTCGATACGGTCGACCTGACCCGCACGGTCGGCTGGCTGACCAGCCTGTTCCCTGTGAAACTGACGGCCGCCCCAGACCTCGGCACCTCGATCAAGCAGATCAAGGAGCAGCTTCGCGCCATCCCAGACAAGGGTGTTGGCTATGGCGCGCTGCGTTACCTGGGGGATTCGCGTGCGCGGGCTGTGTTGGCTGATCTGCCAGTGCCGCCCATCACCTTCAACTACCTGGGGCAGCTTGACGGCACCTTTGCCGAAAGCGCTGGCCCCGGCAGCGATCGGTTCCTGCAGCCAGCCGGTGAAAACAGTGGTGCCTGCCAATCCGCCGAGGCCCTGCTGGAAAACCTGCTGTCGATCAACGGGCAGGTGTACGCAGGCGAATTGAGCCTGGCCTGGACCTTTAGCCAGGACATGTTCGACCGCGTCACGGTCCAGGCCCTGGCCGATGATTATGTCAGTGAACTCCAGGTGTTGATCGACCATTGCGCCGATCAGGGCGCGCTTGGGCTGACACCGTCCGATGTGCCACTGGCGGCACTGGACCAGGCCCAGCTCGATGCCTTGCCGATTCCGGCAGGCGCTATCGAAGACATCTACCCGCTTTCGCCCATGCAGCAGGGCATGCTGTTTCACACGGTGTTCGAACAGGGTCAGGGCGAGTACGTCAACCAGATGCGCGTCAACGTCTCGGGTCTGGACGTCGAGCGTTTCAGGATGGCCTGGCAGGCAATGCTGGACCGGCACGACGTGCTGCGTGCAGCGTTCATCGCCCACCTGGAACACCCGGTGCAGGTGATTCGCAAACACGTCGAGCTGCCGTTCGAGGTGCTTGACTGGGCTGCACAGAATGACCTCGAGGTACGCCTGGATGCCTGGGCCGAGGCTGACCGCCGGCGCGGTTTCGAGTTGCTGGCGGCACCGCTGCTGCGATTGACGGCCATTCGCACTGACAGCGATCGGCATCACCTGGTCTTCACCTGCCACCATATCCTGATGGATGGCTGGAGCAATGCGCAGTTGCTGGGCGAGGTGTTGCAGCATTACGCCGGGGTTGCCCTGGAGCGACCGGCAGGGCGCTACCGCGACTATATCGAGTGGCTGCAGCGGCAAAATGCCGAGCAAAGCGAGGCGTTCTGGCGTGAGCAATTGCTGCATCTGGGTGAACCCACCCGGCTGGCCCAGGCGCTGCGCCTGGAACGCGGCCACACGGACGCCGGCCATGGCGAACACCATCAGACGCTCGACGCCGAGTGCTTCCACGCGTTGAGCGCGTTTGCAAGGCAACGGCGGGTGACGGTCAATACCCTGCTGCAATCAGCGTGGCTGCTGCTGTTGCACCGTTATACCGGCCAGGAAGGCGTGGCATTCGGTGCCACGGTTGCCGGACGGCCTGCGGACCTGCGCGGTGTCGAGCATCAGCTGGGCCTGTTCATCAACACCTTGCCGGTGGCAGGCAGACTGCAGCCTGACTTGAGTGTGGGGGAGTGGGTCGAGCGGTTGCAGACGCAGAACCTGAGCATGCGCGAACATGAACACACGCCGCTGTATGACATCCAGCGCTGGGCTGGGCTGGCCGGTGAGCAGTTGTTCGACACGTTGTTGGTGTTCGAGAACTACCCGGTCGGTGAAGTGCTGCAGCAGGGCTCCAGCGCAGGCCTGGTGTTTTCGGGCACGCAGATCCGCGAGCGGACCAACTATCCGCTGACGCTGATGATCGAGTCGGGCAATGCACTGACGATCCATTACCACTACGACCGCAGCCACCTCGGCGACGCTGGTGTCGAGCAGATCGCCCGGCACTTTGCCAATCTGCTGCACGCCCTGGTCCAGCACGCCGATACCCCTGTCGGTGAACTGCAGATGCTCGATGCCGCAGAGCAGCAGCGCATCGTCCACGACTGGAACTGCACCCAAATGCAGTACCCGCATGAGCGCTGCCTGCCCGAGCTGTTCGAAATGCAGGTTGCACGCACCCCTGAGGCCCCGGCACTGCTGTTTGCCGAGCAGACCTTGAGCTATCGCGAACTCAATCAGCGCGCCAACCGGCTGGCGAGGAAGCTGCGCACCCTGGGCGTAGGCCCGGATGTGCTGGTGGCAATAGCCGTGGAGCGGTCGGTGGAGATGGTCGTTGGCTTGCTGGCGATCCTCAAGGCCGGAGGCGCCTACGTGCCATTGGACCCGGAATATCCCCGTGAGCGTCTGGGCTACATGATGGAGCAGAGTGGCGCGCATCTGCTGCTGACCCTCAGCCATCTGCTGCCGCAGCTGCCTACGCACGCTGCGCAGGCCTGGTGCCTGGACAGCGATTGGCACCAGGTTGAGGCGTTTGATGGCGAAAATCTTGACGTCGTGCAGCATCCTGAGCATCTCGCCTATTGCATCTACACCTCCGGCTCCACCGGTCGGCCCAAGGGCGTCGAGGTGCGCCACCAGGCACTGGTCAACTTCCTTGCCAGCATGGCGGTCGAGCCTGGGATCGACGCCCGCGACCGGGTTCTGGCGCTGACCTCGCTGTCGTTCGACATCGCCGGCCTGGAGCTGTACCTGCCGTTGCTGGCCGGCGCTTCGGTCGTCCTGCTCGGCGAGCGTCAGAACAAGGACCCGTCGGCGTTGCAGGCGGTGATCGAGCGCCACGCCATCAGCACCATCCAGGCCACACCTTCGACCTGGCGCATGCTGCTGCAGGCGCTGCCTGCGCAGACGTTGCGCGGCTGCAAGGCCATCAGTGGCGGTGAAGCACTCCCTGTCGACCTCGCCGCGCAACTGTTGCCGCTGTGCGGGCGTATCTGGAACCTGTATGGGCCCACCGAGACGACGATCTGGTCGGCGGCGTACTGCCTGGATGACCAGCACCCCTTGCCGTTGCTGGGCAAGCCGATCGCCAACACGACCTTGCAGGTACTGGCGCACGACCTCTCGACTGCCGCCACCGGTATTGCCGGTGAACTGATGATCGGTGGCGATGGCCTGGCCCGGGGTTATCAGCGTCGTGCCGCGTTGACGGCCGAACGCTTTGTCCCGGACCCCTATGATCGCAGCGGGCAGGGCGGCGGCAGGCTTTACCGTACTGGTGACCTGGCCAGCTATCGCGACGATGGGCTGCTGGAGTACGTGGGCCGCATCGACCACCAGGTGAAGGTCCGAGGCTATCGCATCGAGCTGGGCGAGATCGAGGCACGGCTGATCGATGACCCGGCCGTGCGCGAGGCGGTAGTCATCGACATCGATGGCCCTGGTGGCAAGCAACTGGCCGGCTACCTGGTCTCCGACGCGGCAGCGGTGGAGACGGAAGAGCAGCGTAGCGCCTTGCGCCGACATCTGCGCGAGCAGCTGCGGGCGAACTTGCCGGATTACATGGTGCCTGCGTACCTGACCTGGCTCGATGCGCTGCCGCTGACGCCCAACGGCAAGCTCGACCGCAAAGCCTTGCCCCAGCCTGACCTGGGCGTGGCACAGCAGGGCCATGTGGCGCCGCAAAGCGAGATTGAACAGCAGGTTGCGGCCGTCTGGGCGCAGCTGCTGAACGTCGAGAAGGTCGGCCTCAATGACAATTTCTTCGAGCTGGGAGGGCATTCGCTGCTGGCGCTGGCGGTGCTCTCGCGCTTGCAACTTTCACTGGGAGTGACCGTGCAGCCGGCCGTGCTGTTCGAGCACCCGGTGCTGGGCGATTTCGCCAGATTTATCGAATCCATCGGCGACGCGTCGGCGTTCGACGAAAAACTGCAGCGTCTGGATATGCTTTTTGAAGAGTTCGAGGTGAATGAATGAGTAATGATGCCGCGCTGAATATCGCCAAGCGTTTTGTCACGCTGCCACTGGCCAAGCGCAAGCTGTATCTGCAGAAGATGCACGCCGAGAACATCTCCCCGGCCAACTTGCCAGTGCCTTGCACCCAGTCACTGTTCGACCGGGTCCCGGTATCGTTCGCCCAGCAGCGTCAATGGTTCCTGTGGCAGATGGATCCGCAGAGCACGGCCTACAACCTGCCTATCGCGCTGAGGCTGCGGGGAGATCTGGATATCGACGCCCTGCGCGGCGCTTTCCAGGCCTTGATCCTGCGGCACCAGACCTTGCGTACCACGTTCGCGCTCGACGACGAGCAGCTTGTGCAGGTCATTCACCCGCCTGGGGTATTCGAGTTCGACGCGCAACCCGTCGCCATCGGGGTTGACTCTGCAGTCGAGCCACAGCTCAAGGCATGGGTCGAATCCGAGGCCCGGACGCCCTTCGACCTGGAGCGTCAGTGGCCGACGCGAGTCAGGTTGCTGCGTCTGCAAGAGGATGATCATGTTCTGATCATCACCCTGCACCATATCGCTACCGATGGCTGGTCAATGCAGGTGCTGGTCGACGAACTCATCGAACATTACGTCCACGAATGTACCGGCGACCCCCTGTCGCTGGCACCGCTGCCCATCCAGTATGCCGACTATGCCATCTGGCAGCGGCACTGGATGGAGGCGGGGGAGCAGGAGCGCCAGTTGGGCTACTGGCAGACGCACCTGGGGGATGAACATCCAGTGCTGGAACTGCCCAGCGACCGGCCGCGCCCGGCGACGCAGTGTTTCGAAGGCGCAAGCCTGAAATTCGAGCTCGAAGCAGCGCTTGCCGGCGCGCTCAAGCAGCAGGCGCAGCAGCAGGGAGTGACGCTCTTCACGCTGCTGCTGGCCAGTTTCCAGACCTTGCTGCATCGCTATTCGGGCCAGAATGAAGTGCGCGTCGGTATTCCCATCGCCAATCGCAACCGGTTCGAAACCGAGCGTCTGATCGGCTTCTTCGTCAACACCCAGGTCCTCAAGGCCGAGTTCGATGGGTCGCTGACATTCACTGGCCTGCTTGGCCAGATGCACAAGACCACGCTGGCGGCCCAGGCTCATCAGGACCTGCCCTTCGAGCAATTGGTCGAAGCCCTGCACCCGGAACGGAGCCTGAGCCACAGCCCGTTGTTCCAGGTCATGTACAACCACCAGACGCAGCCCAAGGGAGATGCCCGGCGCTTGCAGGGTCTGCATGTCGAGGGCATCGCCTGGGAGCGACAGACCGCGCAGTTCGACCTGACGCTGAATACTGTCGAGCATGAGCATGGGATTGCGGTAGAGCTCAACTACGCAACCGCGCTGTTCGAATCGCCGTCCATCGCCCGGATGGCTTCGCATTGGACCCACCTGTTGGAGGCGATCGCCGAGCGACCTTGGCAGCTTGTAGCCGAGTTGCCGATGCTGGGGGCGCAGGAGCACCACCAGATAGTGGAGCAGTGGAATAGCACTCAAGCGTCCTACCCTGCCGACCAGGGCATGCATCAGCTGATCGAAGCGCAAGCCCGCGCGACGCCGCAGGCCCCTGCGGTATTGTTCGGCGAGGATGTATTGACCTACCGACAACTGAACCAGCGCGCCAACCGGCTCGCCCACGCGTTGCGCGACAAAGGCGTAGGCCCGGACGTGCTGGTCGGTATCGCGGTGGAGCGTTCGCTGGAGATGGTGGTCGGTCTGCTCGCCGTGCTCAAGGCCGGGGGCGCCTATGTGCCGTTTGATCCGGAGTACCCGGCCGACCGCCTGGCCTACATGATGGAGGACAGCGGCATCCGCCTGCTGCTGACTCAGACTGCTCTGCGTGACCAGTTGCCGATCGACCCCGGTGTGGCCTGCATCGTGCTCGATGGCGCAGATGACTGGCTGGCTGGCTACAGCGACGCGGACCCGGCCAACCTCAACCTGCCGGCCGATCTGGCTTATGTGATCTACACCTCTGGCTCGACCGGCAGGCCAAAGGGCGCGGGCAACACCCACCAGGCGCTGGTCAACCGGCTCTGGTGGATGCAGAAGGCCTACGGTCTGGACTCCGGCGATACCGTGCTGCAGAAGACCCCCTTCAGCTTCGACGTATCGGTGTGGGAATTTTTCTGGCCACTGTTCACCGGTGCGCGGCTGGCGGTAGCTCAACCTGGTGATCACCGGGATCCGGAACGTCTGGTCGAGGCGATCAGGCAGTACAAGGTCACGACCTTGCATTTCGTACCGTCCATGCTTCAGGCCTTCATGACCAGCGAGCACGTGGAACTGTGTGACACCCTCAAGCGGGTGGTGTGCAGTGGCGAAGCGTTGCCTGCCGACCTTTCGGAGCAAGTCCTGGCCAGGCTCCCGCAAGCCGGGCTCTTCAACCTTTACGGCCCGACGGAAGCGGCAATCGACGTTACCCACTGGACTTGCCAGGCGCAAGCCAATGGCAGCGTGCCGATCGGCACACCTATCGATAACCTGAAGACCCATATCCTCAGCAGCGCCTTGCTGCCGGTGCCTCAAGGTGTGGCAGGGGAGCTTTATCTGGGCGGAGTGGGACTGGCGCGTGGATATCATCGTCGTCCGGGGCTCACGGCAGAGCGATTCGTGCCCGACCCGTATGATCGGAGCGAACAGGGCGGTGCACGCTTGTACCGCACCGGGGACCTGGCGCGGTACCGCTCGGAAGGCGTGATCGAATACGCTGGCCGCCTCGACCATCAGGTGAAGATACGTGGCTTGCGCATCGAGCTTGGCGAAATCGAGTCCAAGTTCCTGGAGCACGAGAATGTGCGCGAGGCCGTGGTCATCGATATCGACGGGCCAGGTGCCAAGCAGTTGGCTGCCTACCTGGTGGTCGATGTGCCTTCCCCTGAACTGGAAGATCATCTGCGCCGACACATCAAGGCCACACTGCCAGATTACATGGTCCCCAGCCATCTGCTGTTCGTCGATGCCCTGCCGCTGACCCCAAACGGCAAGCTGGATCGCAAGGCACTGCCACGCCCGGATACACGTCAGCGGCAGAAAAACCATGTGGCGCCGCGCAACCCTCTCGAGCAGCGAATCGCAGCGATCTGGGCTGACGTCCTCAAGCTTGAACGGGTAGGGGCTACCGACAACTTCTTCGAACTAGGCGGCGACTCGATCATCTCGATCCAGGTGGTCAGCAGGGCCCGACGCGAGGGCATGACGTTCACTCCGAAGCAGCTATTCCAGCTCCAGACAGTCGAAGGTCTGGCGGCAGTGGTCGCCAAGGGGCAGACCCAGGCCATGCAGATTGATCAGGGTGCCGCGCAGGGGCACATGCAGCTCCTGCCGATTCACCAGGCATTCTTCGACGATGCCATTGCCGATCGTCACCACTGGAACCAGGCCCTTCTGCTCAAGCCCGGCCAGGCCCTGGACAGCAACGTGCTCGACCGCGCTCTGCTGGCACTGCTGGCCCATCACGATGCGTTGCGTGTGAGTTTCGGCCAGGAGGACGGCAGTTCCTGGTCCGCCTGCTATCGCGAGATTGGCGAGCCTGCCCAGGCGACCTGCCTGTGGCAAGCGCAACTGCAACACCCGTCCGAACTGCACGCGCTGTGCGATAAGGCCCAACGCAGCCTCGATCTGCAGCAAGGGCCACTGCTGCGAGCCGTTTTGGCAGACCTGCCCGACGGTACCCAGCGGCTATTGCTGGTGATCCACCACCTGGCCGTGGATGGCGTTTCGTGGCGAATTCTGCTCGAGGACCTGCAGACTGCCTACCGTCAGGCGGAGCTCGGTCAGACCATTGCCCTGCCGGCCAAGACCAGTTCAGTCAAGGCATGGGCCGAGGCGCTGCAGGGGTACGCCAACAGCGAGCTATTGCGCAATGAACTGCCTTATTGGCAGGCACTGACAGCGGATGTCGATACCACGCTCCCTTGCGACAACGCTGAAGGTTCACTGCAAGCCAGGCATGCAGCTGTTGCCCGGACACGGCTGGATCAGCGCTACACCCGCCAGCTTCTGCAGCACGCCCCTGGGGCTTACCGCACCCAAGTCAACGACTTGTTGTTGACTGCCCTGGCCCGTGTAATCGCCCGCTGGACGAAGCAGGATGATGTGCTCGTGCAACTGGAAGGGCATGGTCGTGAAGAACTGTGCGATACCGTCGACCTCAGCCGCACCGTGGGTTGGTTCACGAGCATGTTCCCGGTCAGGCTCAGCACTGCCGAAGCGATGGAAACCTCGATCAAGACCATCAAGGAGCAGTTGCGGGCGGTTCCCAACAAAGGTCTCGGGTTCGGCGCACTGCGCTATCTGGGCGATCAGGAGGCCCGCCAGGCCCTGGCGGAACTGGCACTGCCAAGGATCACTTTCAATTACCTCGGGCAGTTCGATGCCAGCTTCGACGAGCCTGCCGACGAGCTCCACGAGGCAGCATTTTTGGTACCTGCCGCCGAGCACAGTGGGGCAAGCCGGGGCGAGACCGCGCCGCTGGGCAACTGGTTATCGATCGATGGGCAGATATACAAAGGTGAATTGAGCCTGAACTGGACCTTCAGCCAAGCCATGTTCGACGTCACGACGGTCGAACGACTGGCAGCCGAATACGCTTGGGAACTGCAGGACCTGATTGATCATTGCGTGTCCGAAGGTGCCTTCGGCAGGACGCCTTCGGATTTCCCACTGTGCAACTTGAGCCAGGCGCAACTTGACGCGCTGCCTGTCGCCGTTGCCGGGATCGAGGACATCTACCCCTTGTCGCCGATGCAGCAGGGGATGTTTTTCCACAGCGCCTATGAGCAGACCGGAGACTACATCAACCAGATGCGTGTCGACGTGCAGGGCCTGGATGTGGCGCGCTTCGGTCAGGCCTGGCAAGCGATGGCGGCACAGCATGACATCCTGCGGGCCAGTTTCATCACGCTGTTCGAGCAGCCGTTGCAGATCATCCGTCAGCAGGTGCAGGTACCTTGCATCGAACTGGACTGGTCGGCGCACAAGGATCTGCAGCGGGAGCTCTCCGTCTGGGCCGAGAACGATCGGCGCAAGGGCTTCGATCTGCAGAGTGATCCGTTGCTCAGGATCACCGCGATCCGTACCGGCCCCGACAGCCATCACCTGATCTACACCAGCCACCATATTCTCATGGATGGCTGGAGCAACTCGCAGTTGCTAGGCGAGGTGCTGCAGCACTATGCAGGACAACCGGCCGAGCGCAAGCCTGGACGCTACCGTGACTACATCCAGTGGCTGTCGGCCCAGAGCAAGGGCCGCAGCGAAGCCTTCTGGCGGGAGCAGGTGCAGGATTTTCAGGAACCGACTCATCTGGCGCAAGTGTTCCGACAAGGCAAGTCGGGCAAGGACAGCGGTTATGCCGACCATTATCAGGTGCTGGACTGGCAGGCGTCGCTGAGTGAGTTTGCCCGTGAGCGACGGGTCACCGTCAACACGCTGGTGCAAGCGGCCTGGCTGTTGCTGCTGCAGCGCCATACTGGCCAGGAATGCGTCGCCGTGGGTGCTACGGTCGCCGGCCGACCGGCGGAAGTGCCCGGCTCGGAGCATCAGCTGGGTCTGTTCATCAATACGTTGCCGGTAATCAATCGGCTGCAGCCGACGATGACCGTGGAACAATGGGTCACCGAGCTGCAGGGTCGGAACCTGGCATTGCGCGAGCATGAACACACCGCGCTGTATGATGTCCAGCGTCTGGCGGGGGTATCTGCCGATGGACTGTTCGATACCTTGCTGGTGTTCGAGAACTATCCTGTTTCTGAGGCACTGCGCGAAGGCGCTCCTGCAGGCTTGAAGTTCAACGACACGCACATTCACGAGCAGACCAACTATCCGTTGACCTTGGCCATCGGCCTTGGCACGCAGTTGTCCGTTCACTACAGCTATGACCGTTCGAGCTTCAGCGACCGGGACATCGAGCAAATTGCCGTTCACTTCGCCAACCTGCTGCATGCCATCATCCAGAAGCCGCAGCGCCTGATCGCCGAGCTGCCGATGTTGGGCGTGGATGAATGCCGTCGCATCGTGGAGCAGTGGAACGACACAACGGTCGAGTATCCCGGCTCGCATTGCGTGCATCAGCTGTTTGAGGCACAGGCCCTGCAACGGCCCGACGCTATTGCCCTGGTATTCGCGGGGGAGCAGCTCACTTACCGACAGCTCAATGCCCGTGCCAATGGCTTGGCGCACAGCTTGCGCGAGCGCGGCGTGGGTCCGGACGTATTGGTCGGCATTGCCCTGGAACGCTCGGTGGACATGGTTGTGGGATTGCTGGCAATCCTGAAAGCAGGAGGGGCCTATGTGCCCCTCGACCCTGAGTATCCGCAGGACCGTCTGGCATACATGATCGAAGACAGCCGCATCCAGCTGCTGTTGACCCATCGAGACGTGCAGCTGCCTGCCTGTCCGCACATCCACACCCTGATGCTCGACGAGCCGGACGCCTGCCTGCCACGAGAGGCAGACAACCTGGTGTTTGCGGGGCACCCCGGCAACCTTGCCTATGTGATCTACACCTCGGGCTCGACGGGCAAGCCAAAAGGTGCGGCCAATACCCATGAAGCGCTGCTGAACAGGCTGTTCTGGATGCAAGATGCCTACGTGTTGGGCACCGATGACAAGGTCCTGCAGAAAACCCCTTTCAGCTTCGATGTATCGGTCTGGGAGTTCTTCTGGCCTTTGATGACGGGAGCCCGATTGGTGCTCGCGCAACCGGGCGAACATCGCGACCCGGCGCTGCTCATGCGTCTGATCGAGGCTGAAGCCATCACCACGTTGCACTTCGTGCCGTCGATGCTGCAGGCCTTTATCAGCGGCGACAGCCCGCAGGCGGCCTGTACGTCGCTACGGCAGGTGATGTGTTCCGGCGAGGCGCTGCCGCTGGAGCTGCAACGCAGCGCGATGGCATTGCTGCCAGGTACCCAGTTCTACAACCTGTACGGGCCTACCGAAGCGGCCATCGACGTAACCCATTGGCACTGTGTGGACGAACAGAGTCACAGCGTCCCGATCGGCCGACCAATCGCCAACCTGCGTACCTACATTCTTGACGATGAGCTCAATCCAGTGCCGCCGCCTGTTACAGGCGAGCTGTACCTGGGCGGTATCGGCCTGGCCCGTGGCTACCATGAGCGCGCGATGCTGACGGCCGAGCGTTTCTGTGTCAGCCCCTTCGGTGACGGAGAGCGTCTGTACCGTACGGGTGACCTGGCGCGCCAGCGTGAAGACGGCGTGATCGAATACGCTGGGCGGATCGACCACCAGGTGAAGATCCGCGGCCTGCGTATCGAGCTTGGCGAGATCGAAGCGAGCCTGCTGGAGCACCCGGCCGTGAAGGAAGCCGCAGTGCTGGCAATCGACCTTGCGACCGGCAAGCAGTTGGTGGCATTTGTCGTCATCGACCGGGAAGAACACCTGAACGATGTGAAGGAGGTGCTGGCCCGACGGCTGCCGGATTACATGGTGCCTTACCATTATGTCCTGCTCGAGAGCATGCCTTTGTCACCCAACGGCAAGCTGGACCGCAAGCGCCTGCCGATGCCCGAGCTCAAGGCCACCGTGCAGCAATACACCGCCCCGAGCAACGAAGTCGAAAGCGTCATGGCGCTGATCTGGCAAGAAGTCCTGCAGCGGGAACAGGTAGGTATCCACGATAACTTCTTCGAACTCGGTGGCGATTCGATCGTGTCGATCCGGATTGCCAGCAAGGCGCGGCTCGCGGGTTACGACGTCTCTCCGAAACGGGTATTCGAGCATCAGACCATCGCTCAGCTGGCCGCGACGTTGGAGCGCCAGGCGCCTGTATGCGAAGAGCCGGTCATTGCACGTATCGTCGTCAGTGAAGAGCAGCGCGCACTGCTGCCCCTGTCCGTCGACGTCATCGAAGATGTCTACCCGCTCTCGCCGATGCAGCAAGGCATGCTGTTTCATTCCATCGAGGAGAAGGGTGAAGGGCTGTATATCCATCAGGTCAGCCTGCCAGTGACCGGCCTGAAGACGGCGCCTTTCATTCAGGCATGGGCAGCGGTGACCGCGCGTCACGAGGTGCTGCGCACCAGTTTCCACTGGGCCGGCCTGGCCGAACCGCTGCAGGTTGTCCATGCACACGCGCAAATGCCCGTACGGGAAATAGACCTGCAGGGCAGCGAGGCGCCTGAAGCCACCTTGCAGGCGCTTGCCCATGAAGAGTGGCTGAACGGTTTTGACCTGACCCAGGCGCCTCTGCATCGGTTGTTGCTGGTGAAGCTCGACTCGAACACCTATCACATGATCTGGACCAGCCACCACATCCTGATGGACGGCTGGAGCACATCCCGTCTGTTTGCCGAGGTCATGCAGCACTACGCCGGGAAACCGGTGTCCGGCAATGTCGGTCGCTATGGTGATTTCATCGCGTGGCTGCAGTCCCAGGACAAGGGGAGGCAGGAGGCGTTCTGGCGTGAAAGCCTGGCAGGTGTCGAGCCTACCTTGCTGGCCCAGACGATTCACCCGCGGCACAGCTCCATCGAAACCGGGCACAACGCGCTCTATTCGCGCTGGGACAAAGCGTGGACGACGCGGCTGCAGGATTACTGCCGAAGCCTGAGGATCACGCCCAACACCGTGATCCAAGGTGCCTGGCTGCTGTTGCTGCAACGCTACACGGCCAAATCTGCGGTGACCTTCGGGGCGACCGTCGCCGGTCGGCCGGAGTCGCTGCCGGGCGCCGACAGCACCTTGGGTCTGTTCATCAATACGTTGCCGGTATCGCAGGAACTTGATCCGACCGCCTGCCTTGAAGACTGGCTCCGTGACCTGCAGGCTTACAACCTGGAGCTGCGCAACTGGTCGCATACCCCACTGAACGATGTCCAGAGGTGGTCCGATACCCCAGGGCAGACGCTGTTCGACAG
The DNA here is from genome assembly GCF_016658545.1 of Pseudomonas sp. S37. GTDB lineage: Bacteria > Pseudomonadota > Gammaproteobacteria > Pseudomonadales > Pseudomonadaceae > Aquipseudomonas. The sequence goes on from NZ_JACVZC010000046.1 coordinate 14,787, forward strand.
TATCATCGTGTTCGAGAACTACCCGATCGACGAGAGCATGCGCGAGTCGTCCGATACTGAAGTGGGCTTTGGCGAGTCCAGTGGCGTGGGTGTCACCAACGTCCCCATGGACCTGGCTGTGCACCTCAACGACACCTTGTCGATTGAATACCTGTACCTGCGCAACAGCTTCAGTGAGGCGTCGGTACAAGGTATACGGCAGACCATGGAAGCCACCCTGGACGCGATGCTGAGCCAGCCGCGGGCGCGCCTTGGCAACCTCCAGTGCTTGCTGCCTGCACAACTGGAGCAGGCAGCGCGATGGGGTGCCGAGCCTGCGACGGTCTACGGTGCGCAGACATTGGCGCAGTCGATCGCAGCACACGCTCAACGTCAACCTGATGCCGTCGCGCTGGTGTGTGCCGAGCGAAGCCTCACTTACGCGGAGCTGGAGCGGCAGGCCGAGCAACTGTGCACAGCGCTTCGGCTCAAGGGCGCCGCGCCTGAAGTGATCGTCGGCGTAGCCCTGGAGCGGTCGTTGGAACTGGTCGTGACATTGCTGGCGATCATGAAGACGGGTGCCGCCTATGTACCTCTGGATCTCGAGTATCCGGCTGATCGTCTGGCCTGGATGATCGAGGATTCGGGCATGCAGCTGCTGGTGACGCGCCACTCGCTGCTTCAGCGCCTGCCGTCACTTAATACCGTACAAGTCGTCGAGCCTGATGGCGATCAGCCTGCCTCGCGGAGCGTGCTGCCTCCCGCGGTCATCGAAGATGGCAACCTGGCCTACCTGATCTATACCTCAGGTTCGACCGGCAAGCCCAAGGGCGTGGCCGTCGCTCAGGGGCCATTGAGCCGGCATTGCCAGGCTATCGTTGAACGATATGAAATGGGGCCCTCGACGCGCGAACTGCATTTCATGTCGTTCGCCTTCGACGGGGCTCAGGAGCGCTGGTTGAGTACCCTGCTCAGTGGTGGCACGCTGGTTATACGCGACGGCGACTTGTGGACCGTGGAGCAGACCCTGCAGGCCTTGTGGCGCGAGCGCATCAGCATCGCCTGCTTCCCGCCGGCTTACCTGAAGCAACTGGCAGAGTCGGTACAGGCCAGCGGCGATCAGCCGCCACCGGTGCAGATCTACTGCTTCGGCGGCGATGCGGTGCCCGAACAGACGTTCGAGCAGGTCAGGGCGGCGCTCAAGCCTTCCTGGATGACCAATGGCTACGGCCCGACTGAAACGGTGGTGACGCCGCTTCTGTGGAAGGTGTCTGGTGACGGTCAATGTTTGGCTCCCTATGCACCTATCGGCCATGCCGTAGGCCGGCGCTCCCTTCGCGTACTCGATGACGAACTCAATCCGCTGCCTCCGGGCTTTGCGGGTGAATTGATGATCGGCGGCGACGGGGTAGCTCGCGGCTATTACGGCCGCCCTGGCCTGACGGCGGAGCGCTTCGTGCCTGACCCACTGGGTAAGCACGGAGCACGGATCTACCGCAGCGGTGACCTGGTGCGTCGACGTGATGACGGCACGGTCGACTACGTGGGCCGTATCGACAATCAGGTCAAGATCAGGGGCTTCCGGATCGAACTTGGTGAAGTCGAAGCCGTGCTGCGCACCCAGGACGGGGTGCGGGACGCTGTAGTGGTGGTGCACGAAACGTCGGTGGGCAAGCAATTGATCGGGTATGTGGTCGGTGAAGATGCGAACATGGCGAAGGCTTTGAAAGCCGCATTGGCCGGCGAATTGCCGGAGTATATGGTGCCCTCGCAGATCATCGTGTTGTCCGCGTTCCCGGTTACACCGAACGGCAAGCTCGACCGTAAGCGGCTGCCGGAGCCGATATTCGAGTCCTCAGGGCATGTCGCTCCGCGCAACGAGCAGGAGCGGTTGCTGGCGCAGATCTGGGAAGAGGTGTTGCAGGTCGATTCCGTCGGCATAACGGACAACTTCTTCGAGCTCGGTGGCGACTCCATTCTCAGCCTGCAAGTCGTGTCTCGGGTGAGGAATCACCCGACTTTGGACATGGAACTCAAACTGCGTGATGTGCTGCGTTACCAGACCATCAAGGCGATTGTCGGCAAGCAGGAACAGGCCGATCATGCGCCCGTGCAGGCCGCCGCCACCGCAGCGGTGGACGGCGTGTTCAATCTGCTGCCCATCCAGGAGTGGATGTTCGCCGAAGCGCTTCCGGACCCGGCGCACTTCAACCAGGCCCTGATGCTCAAACCGCGCATCGCGCTGGACCTGGATGCACTTGAGCATGCGCTGGCATGCATCGAAGAACACCATGATGCCCTGCGGCTGCGCTTCGTCCAGGAGAATGGTCGTTGGCTGCAACGCTACCTGACAGCCGATGAGGTCAGGCAGCCGCTGCTGCAGCGCGAGCAGGCGTGTGACGAGCAGGCGCTGATGACGCTGGCGAATCAGGCCCAACGCAGCCTTGGGCTTGTCGATGGGCCTGTCTGGCGAGCTTTGCACGTACAGCTTGCCGATGGGCAGATGCGACTGTTGCTGGTCATTCATCACCTGGTCATGGACGGTGTGTCATGGCGGGTACTGCTCGAAGACCTGCAGCGGGCTTACCAAGCCTGTACCCAGGGCGACACGCCGGCACTGCCTGCGCGCACCACTAGCTACAGGGCCTGGGCAGAGCTTCTGCGCACAGAGGCCGCATCGATTGCCGCGCGGCAGGGTGACTGGTGGCTTGCTCAACTCGAACCGCTGTCGAACGAGCTTCCATGCGACAACCCGCGTGGGCGCAACGAGGTCAGCGAGCAGGCGGCCGCCCATCTGTACCTGACACGGGAAAAGACTGCACAGTTGCTCAAGCAGGCGCCTGCCGCCTATCGCACCCAGGTTAACGACATCCTGCTGGCGGCTCTGGCACGTGTGCTGTGCCGTTGGAGTGGGGACGATGCCGCATTGATTCAGCTCGAAGGGCATGGTCGCGAGGACCTTTACGAAGGCGTGGATCTGTCCCGGACAGTGGGCTGGTTCACCAGCATGTTTCCGGTACGGCTGGCGCCGGGTGATGCGGCGGCGGTTGGTGAGTCGATCCAGGCGACGCAACGACAACTGGCGGCGGTACCTGACAAGGGTGTCGGCTATGGCGTGTTGCGTTACCTGGGCGAACCACAGATGCGCGAGCGACTGGCGGCTGCAGCTCAACCGCGTGTGACGTTCAACTATTTCGGCCAGTTCGACCAAAGCTTCGATAAGCAGGCCTTGCTCGAGCCCGCGCCGGAAGGATCAGGCGACTGCTATAGCCCGAGGGCACGTCTGGCCAACTGGTTGGAAATCGTCGGCCAGGTCTACGATGGCTCACTTTCATTGCGATGCGTCTACAGCAAGCGCCGTTATCGGGCGCAGACCATCGATGCCTTGATGGAAAGCTACCGCGAAGAACTTGAACTGCTGATCGACCACTGTCTCTGCGTGACTGGCGCTGCCTGAGGGCAAGCGCCAGGCGGTTTTTTTCAAGGAATCTCAAGTTGAACAACGATTTGGAAGCGTTTCTCGATATGGTTGCAATGAACCCACAGGATCAGGCCTTGCATCGGCTTGGTCCGGTGCAGGCACGCACGAGTTTCGAGCTGGCCACGCAGCGTCTGCGCTGGCCCGCGCCGCAGGACCTGGTACTTGGTTCGCTGACCTGTACCACACGCGATGGTGTGGCCTTGCCGTTGCGTGTGTACAAACCTGCGCAAGCCGATGACCGGCCGCTACCGGTGCTGGTGTATTTTCACGGGGGCGGCTTCGTCGTCGGCAGCCTGGACTCACATGATGGCGTATGCCGTGAACTGTGCGCACGGTCAGGCTGCGCGGTGGTTTCGGTAGGTTATCGCCTGGCTCCCGAGCACCGCTTCCCAACGGCTTTCGAGGACGGTTGGGATGTGCTCGAGGCGCTGCCCTCGCTGGCCCGGGCACAGGGCCTGGACCTGCAACGCGTCGTCCTTGCCGGCGACAGCGTCGGCGCGACACTGGCCACCGCCCTGGCCCTGCATGCCGCTAGGCAAGGCCAGGCTGCCGCGGTCCGGCCAATCGGGCAACTGTTGTGTTACCCGGTCACGGATGCGGCAAGCGAATACACCTCCCGCACCCTGTTCGGGGAGGGCTACCTGCTGGAGGACGAAACGCTCGAGTGGTTCTACGACCTCTATGCCCGCACCCCCCAGGATCGTCACGACTGGCGCTTCTCTCCCTTGCGGGTCGAGAGCCTGAGCGGTGTTGCGCCAGCCATCGTCTTGCTGGCCGGCCTGGATCCGCTGCTGGATGAAGGGCAGGCATACGCCGAGCGGTTGCAAGCATCCGGAGTGGAGGTGGAGATTATCCTGGCACAGGAAATGACCCACGATCTGCTGCGCATGATGTCAGTGTCTGCAGAAGTTTCAACCGTCTACGAGCGGTTGGTCGACAGCCTGCTTGCGCTGATCGCCAAAGCCCGATAGATCATCAGCCCGGACTGGCCTGGCAGTGAGCATTGGTCAGTCAGGGGCGTAGGGCAAGCCCGCTTGCACAGGGGCCTGCTGAATCGACGGGTGAGGTGGTGTTCAAAGGAGAAGGGCAAGGCGTCAGCCACCTGTGAGCCCGGGCTCACAGATGGCTGACGCAGGGCAGATCAGTTTTCGTAGCGCAGGGTAAGCGCGAAATTGCGCGGGGCGCCGTAGTAGTTACCGGTGTCAGGGCTGAAGATGGCTGTGTAGTACTTCTCGTCAAACACGTTGTTGAGGTTCAACTGGACGCTGACATTCTGGTTGACGCGGAAATTCGCATTGAGATCGACCAGGTTGTAAGCGCTCTGGGTAATGTTGTTCAGGTACAGCTTGCTCTGGTGATAGATGCTGGTACCCACCCGCCATTGGTCTAGCTCACCCGGCAGCTGATAGGTGGTAGCCGCCTTGAACAGTCGCTGAGGCGAGTTTTCGGTGCCGTAGGTGTCGCCCTTGCTGGCCCCGGCAACGTACTTGGGATGGCTGTAGGTGTAACCCATCGAGGCATTCCACCCTGGCATGAGCTCGCCCGATACTTCAGCATCGAAACCTTGGTTGCGCACTTTGGCACCTTCGGTATAGCAGCGCGCGTCGCGGTTCGGTCCACACACACGGCCTGCCTCGGGAACGACCTGGGGCAGACCCGTCAGATCGACCTGGAACAGCGCCAGGGAGGTGTTGAGCCTGCCGTCGAACAGCTCGCTCTTCAGGCCGATCTCGTAGTTGCTACCCGTCGTGGGGGCGAGCAGCTTGTTGTCGACACTGTAGTTGCTTTGCAGTTTGTAGATTTCGGTGTAACTGGCGTAGACCGAGGTCTGATCAGTGAGGTCATAAACGATGCCGCCGTACGGAATGACCTTGCGGTCTTCCTTGAAGCGGTCGGTTTCCCATGGCCCTTGGGTATCGTAATCGACCCAGCTCAAGCGGCTGCCGAGGATCACGTGGAGGTCGTCGGTAGGATTGAGGCGGGTAGCCGCGTAAATCCCTTTGTCCTTGCGCACATGGCGGCTTGGTGTGAGATCGCCGACAATTTCCGGTTTGGGAAACTGCGAAGCGTCGAAGTCGAGGACGTCCACCGTGGGGTAGATGGCAGGCGAGCCAGTCACGTATTGCAGGCGATCGCGGCGCATGCTCGTCCCCACGACCACTTCATGCTTCTGGCCCATCAGGTTGAACGCGCCGTTCAGCGCTGCGTCCAGGTTGATCTGCTCATCATCGTATCTGGCGCTGTTGGGGTAGAACTGCATCATCGAGTCGCTGTCGGCGGTGTGATAGCCGACCTGTGCCAGAAAGTCCGCATTGGACCAGATGAGATTTGTCGCGACGGTCAGGTTCCAGTCTTCGTTGAAGGCGTGCTTGATATCGGCGAAGACGTTGCGGTTCAGCTTGTCCAGATAGGCCCATTTGCCAGCCAGGGACGTCGAGCGGGAAAAGTCGTAGAAGCTGCCGTCCTTGTGTGTCGGCAGCCCACCCCAGTCATAGCCGTTGTTGTTGTCCTGCTGCAGCGATCCACCGACGGTCAAGGTGGTCGAGTCGCTCAGATCCGCTTCCCCGATTACATAGAACAGCTGGTTTTCCTTGCCAGCGTAGTCCTGGTAGCTATTGCGGTTGTTGTACATCAGTACCGTTCGACCGCGCAGGGTCCCTTCGGCATTCAACGGGCCGCCAACATCCAGCTGGGTTCGGTAGTTATCCCATGAACCTGCGCCTATCTCGGCCTTGAGCTGATAGTCCCGGGTAGGCCGCTTGCGCACCATGTTGATGGCCGCCGATGGGTTGCCCGCACCCTGCAGCAGACCATTGGCGCCGCGCACGATCTCGACCCGATCGTACATGGCCATGTTGTTCACGGACATGACGTCCATCGAGAAGCTTTCGGTCACGCTGGTCGGCAGGCCGTCGACCTGCAGGTCGTCCACCTGAAATCCTCGTGAGTAATACAGTGGACGCTCGGTACCGAAACCCTTGACGGTATTGATCCCTGTCGCGGCCATGGCCACGTCTTCCAGGGACTGCATGTTCTGGTCGTTCATCTGCTGGCGGGTGACGACGCTAACCGACTGCGGCGTCTCGCGTGGCGACAGCCCCAGCCTGGTGGCTGTGCTGGTCACACCTGTGGTGTATGAGCCCGTGTTTTCGGTAGTAGCACCCAGGGCCGCGGACTGGATGTTTGTGGCATCGAGGAGCATTGCACTGTCGCTCTCATTGGACGCCTGCAAGGTCAGGGTGTTGTCGCGCAACTGATAGCGCAGACCGCTCTCCCTGAGCAGGATACGTACCGATTCATCCAGTTTGTAGCGACCGTTCAACGCACCCGAGCGCAGGTTCTGCACGGCATCAGGCTCATACAACACTTGCACGTCAGTCTGTTCGGCAAATTTCTGCAGCGCCGAACTCAATGGTTGCGCGGGGATGTCCAAGGCCAGTTGCTGATCTTGCGCGTGGGCGGCCAAGGGCAGAGCCAGGCTCAATGCCAGTGCCGGCAGTTGTACGTTGATAGCGCTTCGAAGGCCAAGCGCCCGGGTCAAATGATTCAAACGAAGGTGAGTGGGCATTTCGGTGCTCGTGGTGAATGTTGAATGAGTAGGCTGGGCAGATCTGTTTTTTATGTTGACTACGGGTATGACGCACGGCGGGTCATAAACCGGAATGCAAATATTTCGCTTTCATTGCATCAGGCGACGCACGCCTCGACTACCACTTTCCCGGCCTCCATGCGCACCAGCTGGTCGGCGACGTCGAAGTAGCGGTCATCATGGCTGATGACGATGATTGTCTTGCCCAGGCGCTTCAGTTCAGGGAGCAGCTCGGTGTAAAAGATGCGTCGGAATGTCGGGTCCTGGTCCGCAGCCCATTCATCGAACACCAGCACCGGGCGCTCTTCGAGCCAGGCATTGATCAGCGCAAGGCGCTTGCGTTGCCCGGTCGAAAGGTCGGTGGTGGTGAAGCTGCCGTCGCGGACGCTGACCTTGTGGGCGATTTCCAGCCGCTTGAGGTAGACCTCGGCGCTTTCCGGCACCTGCTGGGCCCCCAGGAAGGGGTCCTCGAACAGGTAGTAATCGGAAAAGATGGTGGTGAAAAGCTGACGATAATCATCGCGGTTCAGCGCGGTGATGGCCTGATCGTTGATCCGTATCTCGCCTTTTTGCGGCGGATACAGACCTAGCAGCAGCTTGATCAGGGTAGTTTTGCCACAGCCGTTCTCGCCGACGATGAAAACGATGTCGCCCTGGCTGATCTGCAGGTTCACCGGCCCTAGGGTAAACGGCGCATTGCCGTCGACCGGAGGGAAGGCAAAGCGCACGTCATGCAGCTCCAAGGTGCACAAGGCGGGAAGCTGGCTGGCCTTGTCTTCGAGCAGCAGGTGCGGTTCGGGAGAGGAGAACTGCTCGGACAGCTCGGCAATTCGGCGGAAGGCGATCTGGGCGCGGCTGACGATGGGCAAAGTCCCCACCAGATACTCGAGCGGGCCCTTCATGTACAGCAGCACCAGCACGAATCCGCTCATCACTGCCCTGTCGCTGCTAGGCCACAAGGATTGCAGGGCAAGCGCCAGGCCGATGACCACGAAGAACAGCATCGAGCCGAAGGTCTTGGCGATGACGAAGGTATTGATGGAACGGATCTGGATGTCGCGTATCTGGTCGGCCGTGCCCTGGATGTTGCGGCTGAACATGCGCTGGCGGCGAGCGCGGTGGATACGCAACTCCTTGGCGCCGCCGGCGATCGCATTGTAGTGCCGCTGCAGTTCATCTTCGGCATCCCGTGCCGCGACGAACCCTCGAATACCCTTGGCCCGGGCGATGTACTGCACGACGGTACCGAGTGCAATGGCTGCCAGCATCAGCAGGAACATTGGCCAGGACAGCATTGCCAGGTATCCCAGGCAGCCAATGGTAACGGTCAGGGCAATCGCCAGTGGCGCGAAGGCGAAAGCGAAATCGCTGATGGTGTCCACGTCGTGCGTCAGCACCGGGATCAGTCGATGGCTGCGATAACGCTCGATCTGTTCGATGGGCGCCGACAGCACCTTCTCGCCCAGCTCCTTTCGCAAGGCGGCGATAATGTTCTGGCCGACCCGGTTGCTACCGATGTCGGAAAGTACCGAGCTGGCCAGGGCCACCAGGCAAAGGCCGGCGAAACCCCAGACCACGCCTTGGGTCAGGCCGGTGTCGTCGTGCAGGGCACGGTTGATGGTGGCTAGCAGCAAGGTGATGCTCAGGCCGCCGACCATGCCCAGGAAGACGGATAGCGCGACGGTATACTTGAACGGCTTGAGCAGGGCCAAGAGGTCCTGCACGGCGCCGCGGGTGGGCTGGGACATGATGTGCTCCTGAATAGGTCAGCCGACGCTGGCGGGGGGGCAGCGCCTTGCGTGCGCTGCTGTTGGATAGGTGTGAAACGAAGCCGCAACGGGTGGATTTAGGTGGCTGGCTTCAGCCGTGCATGACTTCAAGGAACGCCTTCAGGAAGGCCTGCATCTGCTCCGGCGTGCCGACACTGACGCGCATCCACTGCGGCCATGCTTCGAACACCCGGCCGACCCGAACCTGGCGTTGCGCAAGTGCTTCGATCACCGCTTTGGCCGGCCGGCCGAGGTCGACCATGAAACAGTTCGCCTGTGCATCGGTGCAGCGGTAACCGGCCTTTCGCAGGGTGTCGGTAGTGCTCAGCAGAACACCCCTATTGATGCGTTTGCGTTCGCTGACCAGGTTTTCCTGTTGCAGGCTGGCGATACCGCCCATGGCGGCGGCGAGCGGCACGAAGTTGTAGCCGTTCAGGCGTTGCAGGTCGGCGAGCAGCGCCGGTTTGCCGATCGCCAGCCCCAGACGGGCACCGGCCATGCCGTAGAGTTTGGAGAACGTCCTCAACACCAGGACATTGTCGTGACTGACTGCCAGATCCAGGCAGGAAGGTGCGTCTGAAAAGTGAATGTAGGCTTCATCGATGATTGCCAGGCTGCCTGCCGGCTTGTGGCTGACCAGGTGCTCGATGTCGGCGCGTGGCGTCAGCGTGCCAGTGGGGTTGTTCGGGTTGCACAGGTACAACACCCCGGGCTGCGGGTCGGCGGCCAGCATGCCGCGTACGTCATGAGCGTGGCGGGCATCCAGTGGCACCTCATGCACGGTCGCGCCGACGGCCCGCGCGCCGTTGGCCACCGAGTCGTAGGTTGGCGCGGCGGTGACCACGCCACGCTGGTCGGCGTGGCGAGCCAGGGCGTACTGCAGCGGCGAACGAGAGCCGCAGAAAACCGCCACATGGTCTTCGGCAACCTGGTTCTGCCGAGCGAACAGCTCTGCCAGGCGATATTCATGTTCCGGAAAATAATGCCCGCTTTGCCGTGCACCCAGCAGCATCGCTTCGAGTGCCGCAGGGCAGGGGCCGTAGGGGCTCTCGTTATAGTCCAGGCGGATGATGCCGTCGTCCGCTGGCGCTGCGCTGGTGGCGCCAGCCGCCCAGGCGGGCAGGGCGGGTGCCAGGCCGGTGAAGGTGGCCGCGGCTACGAAACGGCGTCTGCTCAAAGTGGGCATGGTCACTTTCCTTGTGGGTTGTCAGTTGTGTTCGCCATCCTGGAGGGCGCGGGCTACGCGGAAGCCCAGCCAGTCACCGCGCACGTCGGGTTCGCGCTCGTTGCGGTTGCCCGAGCGGGAGAAAATGGGGGGCTCCAGGTAGTCGTTGCCGCGGATCTGCCGGTGCGTGCAGGTGCCACCTGTGGTCCAGGCGCTGCCGTCGGTGGGCGCGCCGACATAATCGGTATGCCAGCAGTCCTCGACCCACTCGTAGACGTTGCCATGCATGTCGTACATGCCGAATGCGTTGGCAGGGAAGCTGCCGACCGGCGCCGTATGGGTAAACCCATCACGTGGCCCGTAGGTGTTGGCATGCTTGCTGATCTGGTACTCGCCTTCCTGGTCGAAGGGGAACGGGAAGGGGCCGGTGGAGCCGGCGCGGCCGGCGTATTCGCGTTCGGACTCGCTGACCATGCGGTAGGGCTTGCCGGTCTTCTTCGCGAGCCATGCGATGTAGCCGCGCGCTTCATCCCAGGTCATGCACACTGCCGGCTGGGTGGGGCCTTGCGGGTAGCTGGGCTTGCCGTTCCTGCACAGGCGCCCCGGGCGGTCGTCGCCATCGGGCAGTACGGTGTGGGTTTCCCTGGCATAGGCTTGCCACTGCCCGGCGGTCACATGGAAGCGACTCATGGCGAAGGCCTTGGCGAATGTCACCGTGTGCAAAGGACCTTCATCGTCCTGTTTGCCCAGTTCGTCATCGGGGGTGCCCATTACGTAGCTGCCAGCGGGCAGCACGACCATTTCCGGGCAATCCTTGCAGTCCTTGAAGACCTTGCCTGGTGCAGTCGGGTCGGCAGCGAGGGCGTCGAACGACAGCGAGAGACAACCGAGGGCAATCAGTGAAGTCAGCCGTTTCATGGAGTTCCTTACGGGTTGTGGGCAACAGGAGGAGCCGGTCTGGCGGCTTTCTGGGCGGCTTCCCACACACGCAGGAAGTTGGCGCCCCAGAGCTTGGCGATGTCTTCGTCGGAATAGCCGCGCTGCATCAGTTCAGCGGTGACGTTGCGGCTCTGGCTGACATCTTCCCAGCCGGCCACACCGCCGCCGTCGTTGAAGTCGGAGCTGATGCCGACATGGTCGATACCGATCTTTTTCACCGCGTAATCGATCGAGTCGACATAGTCGGCCAGGGTCGCTTCGGGCTCGGCGCCGAGGATGTCGTAGAACGGCGTGAGGTATTCACCGAACTTCTTCTCCGACCAGATCGAGAACACCGGGTCGGTGGTGGTGCCCATCTGGGTCTGGTTCTGTACGTCAGGCAAGCCATGCTTGGCTCGCAAGGCGTTCATCTTGTCGATGGTCGGGCGCGAGAACGGCTTGAGGTAGTGGGAGTAGGCAACGATGTTGACCAGCCCGTCGGTGGCCTTGATGTGTGCCAGGTCCGCATCGCTGAGGTTGCGACGAATGTCCATCAGGCCCTGCACGCCGGTGTGCGAGGCCATGACCGGTGCCCGGCTCAGCTGGGTGACCTGGGTCAGGGCCTGGCTGGACATCTGCGACACGTCGATAACCACGCCGAGGTCGTTGAGCCGGGTGATGGCGCGGCGACCGATGTCGGAAAGCCCGCCCAGCGGGTCGACCGAATCACCGAGGAAGGGCAGGGGGCGCGCCGAATCGACCCAGCTGTTGTTGCCGACGTAGCCCGGCCCGAATACCCGCATGCCGCGTGCCGCCCAGTGGTCCAGCTTGTCGATGTCGTCGCCCAGGGGCGCTGCGTTGAGCATGCTGATGATGATGGCGAACTTGCCTTCGCTGACCAGGCGGCGGAAGTCGGCCGGGGTGTAGGCGATGCCGGCCTGGGCAGGGAAATCCCTGGCGATGCTGGTGATGATCCGGTAGCGCACTTCCAGTTCATTGGCCATCGCGGCTTCGAACCCGGGTGTGGGGCGGTGCGGCCAATTGGGCCCGCTCCAGAACTCCGGCCATGACCAGATCGCGATCGAGGCGCCGCTCAGGCGGCCCTTGGCGGCTTTTACCAAGTCGAACTGGGTGGGGCCGTCACGGTTTGGTTCCTCGCCATCAGTGCCATAGCTAAGCGGCACGTCAAGGTGTGCATCCAGGGCCGGAATGCGCGCTTGCAGGGCGTTGGCCCGTTGTTCGATTTCCCGGCCGTAAGGGTGTTTGGCCAGATAGAACCAATACCACCAGGCACCTGCGGCCGCCAGGAGCAAGAGCAGAAGTGCCAGAACCCATGGCCATCTGCGCGAAAAAAAAGCCTGTTTCTTCATTGCGTACTCGACCGCCTGCACGACGGCCCCATGCCGTTCGAACTTGCTGGGTGAAACGAGCCGAGGCCAAGAGAATTTAGCAACCCTCTAAATCGCTCCCTCAACCATTCGTTTTCGCAGCAGGAGTCACGTCATGAGTACAGTGGATGAAGGTGTCACGTCGAAAGATCCTGGCTGGCCTGGTGGCCGCCGGTGTAGTACTGCCTGCTGGCTATTACGCACGGCAGGAGTGGCAGCGGGCCGAGGAAGCGGAGCTGAGCAGTGACGAGCCTGCTGTGCCGGTCGATGACTTGCCCAATGCGCTGCTGGGTGAGCGCCTGGTCGGGATCTGGGACTGGCGGCTGACCAGCGATCATCCCGGGCTGGCCGAACTGGCCCGGCCGCAGCAATTGCTGCTCGACGTAGGCCAGGGGGGGCGTGCCCTGCGCGGCTACCTGGGCACTGCGCCGTATGGCGGCCAGGGTTTGCAGGTTTACGGGCCGTTGGCTGCCGACCGGCTGCCGAAGGTACAACTGAAGATGGTTGCTGGCTCTGGCGTGGCTTATGACTGCGATGCCGTGCTGGATGAGATCTGGGTTGACTGGAGCGAGGGTGGCGGCAGTGCGACCTTGAGTGGGCAAGTCCGCCTGGCAGGCACCCAGGCAGGGCATTCAGGTGCGCAGGCGGGCTTTGTCGCCGTTCGCCGGCCTTTCGTGTTGGCGCGTGAGCGGCTGCCGTTCGTGTCCGCCCTGCACGAAGACCTGATTTCACCACAGCGCCGTTACTATCATCAGCTGTGGCATGCCAGCCGCGATCGTTGGCACCGCATCGATGAATCCCGGCGGCAGATGGTGCGTGCGCTGGGGTGGCAGGTTGGCCCGTTGGGCAAGGAGCGCAACGCCCGCGGGCATGATCGCCACCGCAACGGCTCCGGCGAGGATTTTCTGTTCATGCATCGGCACATGCTGCATGGCGTACGTGAAGTCCAGGACCTGCGCTCCTGGGTCAGCTTGCCTGCGGCACGTCCATCGCTCGGGCATGGCGCCCAGGCGTTCTACGATTACCTCGATAATCGCGACGGCTACAGCGTCCCGCCCAACTGGCAGGCGGCTGGCGATGATGCTTTCAGCCAGTGGCTGTACTACGTCAAGAGCAGCCAGGGGTTGCACGCCAACTTCCAGTTGTGGGAAGCCCAGTTGCATGATCCGCAATACCTCAGCACCTTGTGCCTGGGGGAATTGGGTTCACGCATCGAGTTGGGAATTCACGACTGGCTGCACATGCGCTGGGCATCCCTGGGGCGAGATCCCAACTCGGGTTACCCGATGCCATACGGGCGCCGCAACTATGACTTTGCCGAACGCTGGTTCCGCGCCGACAACGACTTCCTTGGCGACCCGTTTTCCTCTCATGCAAACCCGGTGTTCTGGGCCTTTCATGGCTGGATCGACGACCGCCTTGACGATTGGTACCTGGCCCACCAGCAGGCGCACCCGGGTGAGGTGAAGCGGCGCATGATCGATGGTGTGCCGTGGTTTGCGCCGGGGCGCTGGGTGCGTGTGGCCGAGCCATGGCTGGGGCCTACCCGTGATGGTTGTGGTGCCTGGGGATTGGGGAATGGTGGCGGTACCGGCAAACTGGACATCGAGACCATGAAACTGGCCTTGCAAGTCATCTTCAGCCCTGAGGAAGATGGCGATCGTCTGTCCGGCAGGGTTCCACAGCGGCCCTGGTATGCCCGCCATCTGGCACCGGGCCCACGACGGGATGGTTTGTAGCGCACGCAGTATGAGGTGCGGGCATTGCGGTACATGGCACCGGCTGCGCCGGTGCTCGCCGGCCATCATCAGGCTACCTTGCCGTCACCACTGTGCCCGCCGCCGTCCAGCCCCCGCCCAGTGCCTTGTACAGCGCAACACTTGCCTGCAATCGCGCCTGGCGCAGCCGTACCCGCTCGGCCTGCGCGGTGAACAGGCTGCGTTGCGCTTCCAGCACACTGAGCAGGTCTTCGGCTCCGGCCCGATAGCGGTTCTCGGCCAGATCGAAGGCGCGCTGTGCCTGGGCAAGTTCTTCATTCTGCCAGTGTGTCTGGCGGTCCAGGCCGTCGACGCTGTTCAGCGCCTTCTCGACTTCTCCGAAGCTGGTGATCAGAACACCGCGATAGGCCTCCAGCAACTCATCCTGGCGCGCGATGGCGCGATCACGCTCGGCACGCAATGCGCCATTGTTGAAAATGGGGGCAGTCAGGCCGGCACCAAGGTTGAGCGCCGGATTGTGCAGCAGGTCGATGGCTTTTCTGTCGCCGGAGGCCAGGCTGGCCGTGAGGCTCACGGTGGGAAACAGGGCCGCGCGCGCAACGCGGACATCTGCCTGAGCCGCGGCCAGGCGTGCCTCTGCGCTGGCGATGTCCGGGCGGCGGCTCAGCAGCTGGCTGGGAATGCCGGCGGCAATGCTCGGGCCGCTCAGTTGTTCGAAAGGCTGATCGGCAAGCTCCAGTGTCTGCACGGGTACGCCTAGCAAGATCGCCAATGTGATCTGCGCATCGCGGGCCTGTTGTTGGTACAGCGGCAACTGGCGTCGCTGGCTGGCCACCAGGCTCTCTTGCTGGGCCAGTTCCAGGGCAGTGGATGACCCGGCCTGGACGCGTGTGCGCACCAGGTTCAGGATCTTCTCGGCGTTATCCAGGTTAAGCGTGGCGATGCGCGCCTGCTCGCGAGCGGCGAGGGTGCCCAGATAGGAATCGGCAACACTGCTCGTCAGGCTCAGCTCCAGCGTGTCACGATCCAGTGCAGTGGCTTGCAGGCCAAGGCGAGCACTGTCACGCGCAGCGGCATTCTTACCCCAGAAGTCCAGCTCGTAACTGGTGGTCAGCGCAGTGTTGAAGTAACGGTAGGTCCGCTCGCTGCTCGAGGCGTCCTGTTCGCTGTAACCCTGGCCTCGCAGCAACCGCTGGTGATAGGCGTCGGCACTGGCGTCGAGGCGCGGTAGCAATGGGCCACCGGCAATCCGCAGGTCGGCCCGTGCCTGCCGGACCCTGGCCACGGCAGCACGCAGGTCATGGCTGCCTTGGCGCGCCTGCTCGATCAGTTGGCTCAATTGCGCGCTGTTGAAGGTTGTCCACCATTGCGCCGAGGTAGCCGTATCGCCAGTCGGGCCTTGCCAACTGGCGGGCGCAGCGATGCCGCTGTCCAATGGCGCAGGGGTATGGCTGCAGGCGCCTAGCAAGGTCAGCAGCGGCAGCAGAAAAAGCGGGGATCTGGTCATGGTCATTCACTGGTCAGGGCGGCGACAGGGTCGAGGGCGGCGGCCTTGCGCGCGGGCATAAAGCCGAAGATGACGCCAGTGGCTACCGAGCAGGCAAAGGCCCCCACGATCGCCAGGGCGGAAAACGCTACGGCCACCTGGGCCAGGCTGAGCGCCATGCCGATAAGAAGTGCCAGGCAGACGCCGATCAGGCCGCCGGCCAACGACAGCACCACGGCCTCGGTCAGGAACTGGCGCAGGATGTCGCGCTGGCGGGCGCCGGTGGCAATGCGGATGCCGATCTCGCGGGTGCGCTCGCGAACGGTCATGAGCATCACGTTCATCACGCCGATCCCGCCGACCAGTAGAGAAATGGCGGCAATGGCGCCAAGCATCAGGGACAGCCCGTTGCGCGTCGCTGCTTCGGCCTGGATCATCGCCGCGCTGTTGTCGATCTCGAAGTCTTCGATGCCACCGTGCAATCTCAGCATCAGTTGGCGGATCGCCCGTTCGGTTTCATGCACCTGCGTGCTGTCGGCGGCGCCGATAATCACGTATTCCGGGTGTTGCGTGCCGGACAGGCGTATGGAGGTTGCTGAGTACGGGACGGCGATGCGCAGGTCGTTGCGCTGGTTGGCGCCGCTGGAGCCTTTGCTGGCGAGCACGCCGATGACCTGGAAAGGCACGTTCTCGATAAGGATGTACTGGCCGATCGGGTCCTGGCCGTCGACGAACAGCTTCTTGCGCACTTCCGAGCCGATCACCGCCACGGTCGCCGCGGTTGCCAGGTCGTTGTCGGTAAAGAAACTGCCTTCGCTGACGGGCCAGCTCATCAGGCTCGGGAACACCGGTGTATAGCCACCAATGGTCGATTCCAGGTCGCGATTGCCGAAGCGCACCTGCGCCTCCACCGTCATTGCCGGCATGATCGACTTCACCTGGGGTAGCTCGGCCAGTGCCTGCACGTCGCTGAGGCGAACGTCGCCGGGCGGCGCGCGCGGTGCCGGGGGGGCACCATTCATGAATATGATGTTCGAACCGAACGCGCCCATCTGGGCCATGACCTGGCGCTTGCTGCCTTCACCCACCGCCAGCATCACGACAACCGACGCGACACCGATGATGATCCCCAGCAGGGTCAGCGCGGTGCGCGTACGGTTACTCCACATGACCCGCCAGGCGGCCTGCAGGGCGTCGCGGGTCTCGCCCAGCCAGGGGCTGCCCTGGCTGTCGGCGCGGACCAGGCGCCGGGCAAGGTCATCTGCCTGCAGCGCGCCCGGGCGCCCTTGTGGCGGTGGCTGTCCGGCCCCAC
Organism: Pseudomonas sp. S37; assembly: GCF_016658545.1. Taxonomy (GTDB): domain Bacteria; phylum Pseudomonadota; class Gammaproteobacteria; order Pseudomonadales; family Pseudomonadaceae; genus Aquipseudomonas. The sequence goes on from NZ_JACVZC010000046.1 coordinate 31,592, forward strand.
TGTCGCTGATCACTTCGCCATCGCGGATCTCGATGATGCGCTGCGCACGAGCGGCCACATCACGATCGTGGGTGATCAGGATCACTACATGGCCCTGCTCGGCCAGCTCATCCAGCAAACGCATGACCTCGGTGCCACTGTGGCTGTCCAGCGCGCCGGTGGGCTCGTCCGCGAGGATGATGTGGCCGCCGTTCATCAATGCCCGGGCGATGGACACCCGTTGTTGCTGGCCGCCGGAAAGCTGACGCGGGCGATTGCCCGTGCGGTCTCCCAGGCCAAGGCGCTGCAGCAGGGCCTGTGCCCTTTCGGCGCGCGGGGCGGCGCCGGTCCCGGCGTAGATCGCCGGCATTTCAACGTTCTCCTGGGCCGAGGCGGAAGGGATCAGGTGATAGCCCTGAAACACGAAGCCGAACGCTTCGCGGCGCAACCAGGCCAGTTCGTCATTGTTCAGGCCGGCAACATCCTGGCCGGCAAAGCGATATTGCCCGCTGCTTGGGCGGTCGAGGCAACCGAGGATGTTCATCAGGGTCGACTTGCCAGAGCCCGAGGTACCAACAATCGCGATGAACTCCCCGGCATGAATCTGCAGGTCGATGCCGCGCAGCACATCGACCTGTGGGCTGTCGCCGCCACCGTAGGATTTGCAGATGCCTGCCAGCTCTATCAGCGGAGTACTCATGTCAGCCCTCGCCGCCGACAGGGCCGATCAGCAACTTGTCACCCTCGGCCAGCCCGTCCAGTACCTGCACGCGCAGGCGATCGCTGAGCCCGGTGCGTACCTGGCGCGTCTGAACGTCGCCCTTGCCGGTCAGGACATGGGCTGTCTGCAGCCCTTCGCCCTGGGCGCGTCCTTGAAGCGCGGCGATGGGTACGGTCAGTACATCCTTGGCGGCGCCGGCGACGAAGAATACTTGTGCGGTCATGTCCGCCATCAGTGCGTTGTCATCGTTCTCGACGTCCAGCAGCACGGTGTAGAGCACCACGCGTCCGGTCCCGTTGCCGCTTGCACCGCTGGCAGCGACCGGGCTGCCACCACCTTGGCTGAGCTGATCCAGCGGTTTTGGCGGAATTGGCAGAATCTGCCTGACGGTGCTGGTCCAGCGCCTGCCACCGCTGCCCAGGGTGGTGAAGTAAGCCTGCATGCCGATCCTGACCTGGCCGATGTCGGCTTCCGAGACCTCGGCCCAGACCGTCATCGGCGACAGTTTGGCGATCCGCAAGATCAGCGGAGTGCGCTGCTGCGCGTTCAAGGTCTGCCCCTGTCGTGCATCGACAGCCACCACTGTGCCGCTGATCGGGGCATAGATGCGCGTGTAGCCAAGCTCGGCCTCTGCACTACGCAAGGTGGCCTGTGCCTGGAGGATCTGCGCCTGATACATATCGATACGCGCCTGGGTTGTCAGTACCTTGGCCTGGGCCGTCTGCACATCCTCTTCACGCGTGGCGCCGTCGCTGGCCATCCGTTGCTGGCGACGCAACTGCTGCTCGGCCAGAACATGCTCGGCGCGCTGCTCCTTGACCTGCGCTTTCAGGGTTTCAATGGCATAGCGCTCGGCATCCAGCTGGGCCTGCTGTGTCGCAGGGTCAATTTCTACCAGCAGCTGACCCTGCTTGACGGTGTCACCCACCTCTACATGCAAGGTGCGGATCTGCCCGGAGGCCTGCGCGCCGACATCCACGTACTGACGGGGCTGCAGGGTACCCAGGGCGGTGACGCTGGATTCGATGTTGCCCCGACTGACGCTCACGAAAGGCCGCTGATCGGCCTCGGCGGGCAATAATTGCCAGGCAGCGAATGCGGCCACCGGGACCAGGCACAGTACGAGGGTTACGGCACGACGGGTAAGGCGTTGTGGGATCATGCAGGATTCCGACCATTAGAGGGCCGCTGTCACCAGGGATCAGCTAGGGAGGCTGCCGATTAAACGAAAGCGATAAGCGCGGATTTAGCTGGGAACACCCGCACCAAGCGCGGGAAATGTAACAACGTCTTTAAGCTTGATGAGAATTATTATATTTTATGGGTCAGCAGTGCCATTACCTGGCCTCTATCGGGTTTCTATCATCATCGGACTACAGGGAAAGCGCTTCGATGCCATCTTCGGGTGTACTGCTCGAGCATTATTACCGCGAACTGGTGGGCTACCTCCGTTCGCGCCTTGGTAGCCAGCATGCTGCCGAGGATATTGCTCAGGAAGCCTATCTGCGGATACTCGAACGGTGTGACGGCACGCAGATTTCCCATCCGCGCGCTTTCCTTTATCGCACTGCCCTGAACCTGGTCACCGATGGCCATCGGCGCAACCAGTTGCGTCGCGTCGAACCCCTGGAAGTACTGGAAACCGACGAGCGATTCTTCGTCGCGCCAGTACATGGGGCCTGCCGGGAGGAAGAGCGCCTGGCGTTGCTGCAACGAGCGGTGGCGGAATTGAGCGAAACCTGCCAGCAGTGCTTTCTGCTGCGCAAGCTCGAAGGTCTTTCGCATGGCGAGATCGCCGCGCGTCTCGGGCTGTCCAGGGCCATGGTGGAAAAGCACATCGTCAACGCCATGAAACATTGCCGCCTGCGCATGCGGGAGTGGGCCGAAGCCTGAGCGCATTTCTGGCGCGCGGCCCACTTGCCGCCAGCTTCAGTCGGCGGAAGAAGTACCCAGTGTCAGGGCACCCTTCATCATGGTTGCGTGGAAAGGATAGGAGCAGAAGAACTCGTATGCCTGGCCTGCCTGCAACGCCCGGGTGTCGAAGGTGACCGAATCCTTTTCACCACCACCGATCAGTCGGGTATGGGCGAGTACTCGCTTGTCTCCGGGCTGGATGTAGTTATCGGCTTCGCCTGCCGCAGCGCCATCGGTGGTCACGCCTTTGATGTCTTCCTTTTTGGCCAGCACCCAGTTGTGACCCATGATGTTTTTGGGCAGCGTGCCGGTGTGCTGGAGGTTCACCGTGAAGCGTTGACAGGTCTGCGGTACGTTGATGGTCTTCAGGTCGTAGGTCATCTGATCGGTACTGTGGATGTCCACCGAACAGTGCTCGGCGGACCATGCGACGCTGGACAGGGTCAGGGCAAAAAAGGCTAGGGCAGGGCGAAACATCTGGGTTCTCCGCGAATGTATGAAGCGATGCCTTGGGGCATGGGCCTCTTTTCATACGAAACGCGAGTGGCTGGGTTTAGTGCGGGAGTTGTCTGCAGGGGCGACTGCTGGCGTGAAGGTGAATGTAAATTCCGTCAGCCAATCACTTGATTTATGCGGTTTTTCCGACTTCTATCAAAGAAGACCGCTGCCGGGGGTAAGCTTGGCAGTAGCCGTTACTGGCGCAGTAGGTCATGGAATGCACCCATTACCCAACTGCCCAGGTCCGACCATGGCAAACAAGACCCTGCGCATCCTCATCGCCGACGCACACCCGTGCCAGCGCCTGCAGCTGGAGCGGCTGCTCAATGGCCTGGGCTATTACCGGATAGCCCCCGTGGACAGCTTCGAGGAGTTGCAGCGTCTGGTGCAGTGCGCCTTGCAGCCTTTCCACCTGTTGCTGGGCAATATCGAGCTGGCCAGCCATGCCGGGGTCGACCTGGAGCGCTTTTGCCGTGTCAGTTCGCAGATCCAGCACGCCCTGCTTTACCACTCAGCCCAGTTGAAAGTACCTGCAGTGTCGCAGGCCGAGCGCCAGGCGGTCAGCCTGAGCCTGCCTCAGGCGCCCGATAACGAGGCGCTGGAGTCGTTCATGGCGATCATCGACGCGCCGCTGCTGGTCGGCAAGTTGCCGCTGCCGGGCACCCTGGCGGCCAATGCGGCGCGGCCGCGGCCACGAGCCAACTTCGCCCGTACCGTGTTCCACCGCTAGCGCCGCTGTAGGCAGGGCAACCGGGCCGCTATTTGTTATGCTCTTGCCCTTTGCCGATTTGCGGACCCTGCCATGACTGCCATCGATACCGCTCGCCCGCCCCGGTTCAGCCGCGGCGACCACCGGACCTTGGGCCTGGCGGCGTTGGGCGGCGCGCTGGAAATCTACGACTTCATCATTTTCGTATTCTTTGCGCTGACCCTCAGCCAGCTGTTCTTCCCGCCCGAAATGCCCGAATGGCTGCGCTTGCTGCAAAGCTTCGGCATTTTCGTCACCGGTTACCTGGCGCGGCCACTGGGCGGCATCCTGATGGCGCACTTTGCCGACCACCTCGGGCGCAAGCGGGTGTTCAGCCTGAGCATCCTGATGATGGCCCTGCCGTGCCTGCTGATCGGGGTGATGCCGACCTACGCCGACATTGGCTACGCTGCGCCGCTGATCCTGCTGGCCCTGCGCATCCTGCAGGGTGCTGCCGTGGGCGGTGAAGTGCCGAGTGCCTGGACCTTCGTCGCCGAGCACGCACCCAGCGGGCGGCGTGGCTATGCCCTTGGCTTTCTGCAGGCCGGGCTGACCTTTGGCTATTTGCTGGGGGCGTTGACCGCGACCCTGCTGGCGCAGCTGTTCAGCCCGCAGGAAATCCTCGACTACGCCTGGCGCTACCCGTTCCTGCTGGGAGGGGTGTTTGGAGTGATTGGTGTGTGGTTGCGCCGCTGGCTGAGCGAAACACCCGTGTTCCTGGCCCTGCGCGCGCGTCAGGAGCAACCCGTGACGTTTCCGCTACGGCGTGTGCTCGGCGAGCACCGCCGGGCCTTGATCCCGGCCGCGCTGCTGACGTGTGTGCTGACGTCGGCGGTAGTAGTGCTGGTGGTGATCACCCCGACGGTGATGCAACAGCGCTTCGGTATGACTGCCGGGCACACCTTTGCCCTGAGTAGTGTGGGTATCGTCTTCCTCAACATTGGCTGCGTGCTGGCCGGGCTGCTGGTCGACCGTGTGGGCGCCTGGCGTGCGCTGATGCTCTACAGCCTGTTGCTGCCACTGGGAGTCGGCGCGTTGTACGCCAGCCTGGTGGGGCAGTGGGGCATGACCTGGCTGGCCTACGCGCTGGCGGGGTTGAGCTGCGGCGTGGTGGGGGTGGTACCGTCGGTGATGGTCGGCCTGTTCCCGGCCGAGATCCGTGTGTCGGGCATTTCCTTTACCTACAACGTGGCCTACGCGCTGTGGGCCAGTACCACGCCGCTGGCACTGATTGCGCTGATGCCGTGGAGCCCGTGGGTGTGTGTCGGGTTTTGTCTGATCATGGGGGCGGTGGGGCTGCTGACGGCCTTGTATTTCGGGCGTCGTGAGCCATTGGCGTTCGCCGCGGAGCCGATGCCGGTCATGTGTGGTGACAAATGAACATGTAGCGGTCCCGGTTTCCGCACGACGCCGCCTTTGTAGGAGCGGCCTTGTGTCGCGATCGGGCTGCGCAGCAGCCCCAGGATCTTGGCCCCGGCACAAATTGCTGGGGGCCGCTATGCGGCCCGATCGCGACACAAGGCCGCTCCTACAACGACCGCACATGGCCAACAAAAAGCCCCCGGCTCGTGAGAACCGGGGGCTTTTTGTTATCGCAAGGCAGGGCCTTACATGTTCGGGTAGTTCGGCCCACCCGCGCCTTCAGGGGTAACCCAGGTGATGTTCTGGGCCGGGTCCTTGATGTCGCAGGTCTTGCAGTGCACGCAGTTCTGCGCGTTGATCTGGAAGCGCTTGTTGCCGTCTTCCTGGGTGACCACTTCGTACACGCCCGCCGGGCAGTAACGCTGGGCCGGCTCGTCGTACAGCGGCAGGTTGCTGGCGATCGGCACGTTGGGGTCGGTCAGCTTCAGGTGGCAGGGTTGTTCCTCTTCGTGGTTGGTGCTGGAGAGGAATACCGAGCTGAGCTTGTCGAAGCTGAGCTTGCCGTCCGGTTTCGGGTAGTCGATCTTCTGCGAGTCGGCCGCCAGCTTCAGGCAGGCATAGTCCGGCTTGGTGTCGTGCAGGGTGAACGGCAGCTTGCCGCCGAACCAGTTCTGGTCGACATAGTTGAACGCCGCGCCCAGCAGCGGGCCGAACTTGTGCATGGCCGGGCCGAAATTGCGGCTGGCGAACAGTTCTTCGTACAGCCAGCTGGCCTTGAAGGCGCTGACGTAGCCATTCAGCTGGTCACCGCCTTCGCTGCCGGCGATCAGGGCATCGGCTACCGCGTCGGCGGCAAGCATGCCGGACTTCATCGCGGTGTGGCTGCCCTTGATCTTGGCCACGTTCATGGTGCCCAGGTCGCAACCGATCAGTGCACCGCCATTGAAGACCATTTTCGGCAGCGAGTTGATGCCACCCTTGGCCAGGGCGCGGGCGCCGTAGCTGATGCGCTTGCCGCCTTCGAGGTATTGGCTGATCACCGGGTGGTGCTTGAGGCGCTGGAACTCGTCGAACGGCGACAGGTACGGGTTGGCGTAGGACAGGTCGACGATCAGGCCGACCACCACCTGGTTGTTTTCAAGGTGGTAGAGGAACGAACCACCGGTGTTGTCCTTGGCCATTACGTCGAGCGGCCAGCCAGCGGTGTGCACCACCAGGCCTTGCTCGTGCTTGGCCGGGTCGATTTCCCAGATTTCCTTCAGGCCGATGCCGTAGTGCTGGACGTCGGACTCGTTATCGAGGTTGAAGCGCTTGATCAACTGCTTGCCGATATGGCCACGGCAGCCTTCGGCGAACAGGGTGTACTTGCCACGCAGCTCCATGCCCGGGGTGTACATGCCGTCTTTCGGGTTGCCTTCACGGTCCACACCCATGTCGCCGGTGACGATACCGCGCACCACGCCGTTTTCATCGAACAGCGCTTCCTGGGCGGCGAAGCCCGGGTAGACTTCCACGCCCAGGTTTTCGGCCTGCTGGGCCAGCCAGCGGCACAGGTTGCCCAACGAGATGATGTAGTTGCCATGGTTGTGCATGGTCTTGGGCACGAACAGGTCAGGCACCTTGGTGGCGCTGCCGGCATCCTTGAGCACGTAGATGTCGTCGCGCTTCACTTCGGTGTTCAGCGGTGCGCCGAGTTCTTTCCAGTCAGGGAACAGCTCGTTCAGGGCGCGGGGCTCGAACACCGCGCCGGAGAGGATGTGAGCGCCGACTTCAGAGCCTTTTTCCACCACGCAGACGCTGATTTCGCTACCGGCTTCGGCGGCCTTCTGCTTCAGGCGGCAGGCGGCGGACAGGCCCGCCGGGCCGGCGCCGACGATGACCACGTCGAATTCCATGTATTCGCGTTCCACAGGTTCTCTCCTACTCATCAAGGCTCGTGCTGTTGCTTTGTCTTATGGGTGCTTGCGCACAGTGGCTCATCACGGGAGCGAAACTGTAGCTGCGCAAATGACGGACTACACCGTTTTGTCTTGGCCGCGCATTATATCTACACCACTTGGCGGGTCCAATACAAACGTTTGTTTGAATTTGCCGCAGGCCAGTAAAATCACAGGAACGCGGCTGGAGGGTGACCGATTTGCCGTATTGACCGGATTGGGTGTTACGGTCAAGATACGAGCGGTTTTACGTTCGCCGTAGGCTTGCAGCCGGGCGCAGGTACACCTCTAAAGACCAGGTGTGGAGCAGGGTTTTGCGGGCTTAGGCCGGTTTGTAGTGGAGTTTACACGCCACGACAGGAAATGACCCGTGAGTATTTGTCGCAAGAGTCCGGACAAGACTGTTCGGTCACAGTGAAGATACTGCCTCCCGATACGTTTTTAGAGGTGCCCTTGTACCCACGCGCATCGCTGGGCTCTGCCCCAGGCGACTATCTATTCACCGGAGAGTAACGAGGAATCCATGAAGGTTCTTGTAGCTGTCAAACGAGTGGTCGACTACAACGTCAAGGTTCGCGTCAAAGCGGACAACTCCGGCGTCGACCTTGCTAACGTCAAGATGTCCATGAACCCCTTCTGCGAAATCGCCGTCGAGGAAGCCGTCCGCCTGAAGGAAAAAGGCGTGGCCACCGAGATCGTCGTGGTTTCCGTCGGCCCGACCACTGCCCAGGAGCAACTGCGTACCGCCCTGGCCCTGGGTGCCGACCGTGCCATCCTGGTCGAAGCCGCCGATGAACTGAACTCCCTGGCCGTGGCCAAGGCGCTGAAAGCCGTTGTCGACAAGGAGCAGCCGCAGCTGGTCATCCTCGGCAAGCAGGCCATCGACAGCGACAACAACCAGACCGGCCAGATGCTGGCTGCGCTGACCGGCTATGCCCAGGGCACCTTCGCCTCCAAGGTGGAAGTGGCTGGCGACAAGCTGAACGTCACCCGTGAAATCGACGGCGGCCTGCAGACTGTGGCACTGAACCTGCCTGCCATCGTCACTACCGACCTGCGCCTGAACGAGCCACGCTACGCGTCGCTGCCGAACATCATGAAGGCCAAGAAGAAGCCGCTGGAGACCGTTACTCCAGACGCGCTGGGCGTTTCCCTCGCCTCCACCAACAAGACCCTGAAGGTTGAAGCCCCGGCTGCCCGCAGCGCAGGCATCAAGGTCAAATCGGTGGTCGAACTGGTCGAGAAGCTGAAGAACGAAGCGAAGGTAATCTAAATGACTATCCTGGTTGTCGCTGAATACGAAAACGGTGCCGTAGCCCCGGCCACCCTGAACACTGTCGCCGCTGCCGCCAAGATCGGTGGTGATGTGCACGTGCTGGTCGCTGGCCAGAACGTGGGCGGCGTTGCCGAATCCGCTGCCAAGATCGCTGGCGTGGCCAAGGTACTGGTTGCCGATAACGCCGCCTACGCCCACGTGCTGCCAGAGAACGTCGCGCCGCTGATCAAAGAGCTGGCAAGCGGTTACAGCCACGTGCTGGCCCCGGCCACCACCAACGGCAAGAACATCCTGCCGCGCGTTGCCGCGCTGCTGGACGTGGACCAGATCTCCGAGATCATCTCGGTCGAGTCCGCCGACACCTTCAAGCGCCCGATCTACGCCGGTAACGCCATTGCCACCGTGCAGTCGAGCGCTGCGGTCAAGGTCATCACCGTGCGTACCACCGGTTTCGACCCGGTCGCTGCCGAAGGTGGCTCGGCTGCCGTTGAAGCTGTTGGCGCTGCCCACAACGCCGGCATCTCGGCCTTCGTCGGCGAAGAGCTGGCCAAGTCCGACCGCCCTGAGCTGACCGCTGCCAAGATCGTCGTGTCTGGCGGCCGTGGCATGGGCAACGGTGACAACTTCAAGCACCTGTACAGCCTGGCCGACAAGCTCGGTGCTGCGGTGGGTGCCTCGCGTGCCGCCGTCGACGCCGGTTTCGTGCCGAACGACATGCAGGTCGGCCAGACCGGCAAGATCGTTGCGCCACAGCTGTACATCGCCGTCGGTATCTCCGGCGCGATCCAGCACCTGGCCGGCATGAAAGACTCCAAGGTGATCGTTGCGATCAACAAGGACGAAGAAGCGCCGATCTTCCAGGTAGCCGACTACGGCCTGGTCGCTGACCTGTTCGAAGCGGTTCCGGAGCTGGAAAAGCTGGTCTGATCCGCCTGCTTCACTTATAAAGAACCCGGCCCTCGTACAGGGGGCCGGGTTTTTTTATGGGTTAAGGAGCGAGGGATGACGTTGAGCGGAACGGGCAGGGTGCTGGCATGTGTGGCACTGTTGATGCCACCACTGGCCATGGCCGCAGGCAAATGCGAGCGCCTGGTGGCCACCGGCAGCCCCGATGCGCCGCCTTATTCGTGGCAAGACCCGAAAGACCCGAAACACCTGATCGGCGCCAACGTCGACCTGTTGCGCCAGGTGGCTGGCGAGTTGGGTGTGAAGGTGGAAGTGCTGAATGCCGGCCGTCGCGACCAGGCGCTGGAAGAAGTGCGCAGCGGGCGCATGGACCTGCTGCTCGACACCCCCATGCAGGTAGAGCAACTGACTGCGCTGGATTACATCCATCCGCCGTTGCAACTCAATGAATACCTGGTGTGGACCCGTCACGATGCCGAGTTGACCTTCGACGGCCCGGCAGACCTGGCCCGGTACCAGGGCAGCTTGTCCGAGCGTGCACGGCTGACCCCGGCCTTTACCGCCTTCGCCAAGGCCCAGCTCAAGCTGGTGCCCGCGCAAAACCTGACCCAGGCGTTCCAGAAACTGGTGCTCGGCCAGGTGGATTATGTGCTGGCAGGCCGCTATTCCGGTATGGCCATGGCGCAGAGCCTGGGCATGAGCAATGACCTGATCGCCCGCGGCCTGCCGGTGGATCGCCCGGGCCTGTACCTGGCGCTATCGCACAACTCCGCCTGCAATGACAGCTGGTTGCGTGGGCAATTGGCGAAAAAACTGACAGAATTGCCGATCTCCGGCGCGTCAGAGGCGGTGCTGCAACGTAATGTCGAGCGCTGGAAAGCGCAGTTGCAGGTACCGGCGGACGCCCCCAAACACTAGGAAGATTGCGTGAGAACCCAACCACTAATCCTTGCCCTGGCCGCGCTCGGCCTGGCTGGCTGCGCCAATGACCCGGCCCCTGTCGAGCAGATGCGCATTTCCGAACAGGCACTGGAACAGGCCAGGGCAGTCGGTGCCACCGAACAGGTCGAAACGCTGAAGCTGGCGGAAGACAAGCTGGCCCGGGCCAAAAGCAACATGCTGACTGAAGACTACCGCGATGCGCGCATGCGCGCCGAGCAGGCCGAGCTGGATGCGCGCCTGGCCGAGGCCCAGGTGCTGAACCAGAAGAGTGAAGAGCAGCTGCAGTTGCTGCAGACGCGGGTCAAGCGCCTGCGCAAGCAACTGGAGGTGCAGCCATGAATGGTCGTACCCCTTTGGCTGCGTTGGTGTTGCTGGCGTTAACGGCCGGTTTGCAGGGTTGCGCCAGCCAGCGCAGCAGCGCCGCGCTCGATGACGCCACGGCTGCTTTCCAGAAGGTCAAGGATGATTCCGATGTGCTGCGCAGTGCGCCGCGTGACGTGATCCGCGCAGGCGAGTCGCTGGCGCGCGCCGAGCGGCTGTCCAGCTACATCGGCACCGGTTCCGATGTGCGCCATTACGCTTACCTCAGCCAGCGCTATAGCGAGATCGCCAGCGAGCATGCCAAGCTGGCGTTGAGCCAGGAGCGCCAGGCCAAGCTCGATCTGGAGCGTCAGCGCCTGCAGTTGGCCTTGCGCGAGGCCAAGCTGGCCAGCGTGCAACAGCAGGGCAAGTGGGTTGAGTCGCAGATTGCTGCGCTGGCCTCGGAACAGGCTGACCGTGGCCTGGTGATGACGTTGGGTGACGTGCTGTTCGACACCGGCAGCGCCGACCTGAAGAACTCCGCCAGCCGGACCGTGCTCAAGCTGGTGCAGTTCCTGCAACTGAACCCGCGCCGGGTGGTGCGTATCGAGGGTTATACCGACAGCACCGGCGCCCCCGAGGACAACGTCAAGCTGTCGCGTGATCGGGCACAGTCCGTGGCTGACATGCTGGTGGACCTGGGTATCGACGAAAAACGCCTGCAGGTGGAAGGTTATGGCGACCAGTACCCCATCGAGGCCAATGCCTCGGAGCGGGGCAGGGCGCAGAATCGTCGGGTCGAGATTGTGTTCTCCGATGAAAAAGGCAAGCTCGCGCCGGCGCGCTGAGCTTTGTGAGGCCGCCTTGCGGCCCTGGGGGGGGGGGGGCGGCCCCCCCCCCCCCCCGGCCCCGGGGGGGGGGGGGGG